>LR782234.1:5225000-6251798 GCA_902825215.1 Pseudomonas fluorescens | reverse complement strand
CGACATGAAACGTACTTTCCAACCAAGCACTATCAAACGCGCTCGTACCCACGGTTTCCGTGCTCGCATGGCTACCAAGAACGGTCGCGCAGTCCTGTCGCGTCGTCGCGCCAAAGGTCGTGCGCGTCTGGCAGTTTGATAATCCGGTACTGGAGGTGAGTCAGGACTTCAGTCGGGAAAAGCGTCTGCTTACCCCCCGGCATTTCAAGGCAGTCTTTGACTCCCCTACCGGCAAGGTTCCGGGGAAAAATCTCCTGCTCCTTGCACGCGACAACGATCTTGATCACCCCCGCCTCGGGCTGGTTATCGGGAAAAAGAGCGTCAAGCTCTCCGTTGAGCGCAATCGCCTCAAACGTTTGATGCGCGAATCGTTCCGTCTGCACCAGGATTCACTGGTCGGCTGGGACATCGTTATCGTCGCGCGCAAAGGTCTGGGCGATGTAGAAAACCCCGAATTGATTCAGCATTTCGGCAAACTCTGGAAGCGTCTGGCTCGTAACAAGCCGGTTCCGGCAGTCAAAACCGAAACTGTAGGGGTAGACAGTCCAGATGCGTAAACTGGCCCTCGTTCCGATCCAGTTTTATCGCTATGCCATTAGTCCTTTGATGGCCAGCCACTGTCGCTTCTACCCCAGTTGTTCCTGCTACGCGTATGAAGCCATTGAAAATCATGGCCTTCTGCGCGGTGGCTGGCTGACCTTTCGTCGTTTAGGTCGCTGTCATCCGTGGAATCCCGGTGGTTATGACCCGGTTCCGCCTATCCCTACCTCCCGTTCTTCTTCGATGGCCGAGTAATCATGGATATCAAACGCACGATCCTGATCGTCGCCCTGGCAATCGTGGCCTACGTTATGGTTCTTAAATGGAACCAGGACTATGGCCAGGCTGCCCTGCCGACTCAGAATGTTGCTTCCAGTACGACTACATCCGGTTTGCCGGACACCGCCACTGGCACCAATGCTGCCGCCAGTGACGATATTCCGCGTGCCGCCAGCGATACCAGCGCCCCTGCCGAAACACCGGTAGCCGCCAGCAAGGATCTGATCCAGATCAAAACCGACGTGCTCGATCTCTCGATCGATCCACAAGGTGGCGACGTCGCTCAACTGACCTTGCCTCTGTATCCACGTCGTCAGGATCGTCCTGATGTGCCGTTCCAGCTGTTCGATAACGGCGGCGAACGTGTTTATCTGGCACAAAGCGGTCTGATCGGCACCAATGGCCCGGACGCAAATCCGGCCGGTCGTCCGGTTTACTCCTCGGAGAAGAAGACCTATCAACTGGCTGATGGTCAGGATCAACTCGTCGTTGACCTGAAATTCAGCAAGGATGGCGTCAACTACATCAAGCGTTTCACTCTGAAACGCGGCCTGTATGACGTAGCCGTTTCCTACATTGTGGATAACCAGAGTGCTCAGCCCTGGAACGGCGCGATGTTCGCGCAGCTCAAACGCGACGCGAGCGCGGACCCTTCGTCCACAACAGCGACTGGCACCGCGACTTACCTGGGCGCTGCCCTGTGGACAAGTTCGGAGCCGTACAAGAAAGTGTCCATGAAGGACATGGACAAGGCGCAGCTCAAAGAAACCGTCACCGGTGGCTGGGTTGCCTGGCTGCAACACTACTTCGTGACTGCGTGGATTCCGGCCAAGGGCGAAAACAACATCGTCCAGACCCGTAAAGACAGCAAGGGCAACTACATCATCGGTTACACCGGTCCTACCTTGACCGCTGCTCCGGGTGCCAAGGTTGAAACCAGCGCTGTGCTGTACGCCGGTCCGAAAAGTCAGGCTGTGCTGAAAGAGTTGTCCCCAGGTCTGGAACTGACCGTCGACTACGGCATCCTGTGGTTCATTGCCCAACCAATCTTCTGGCTGCTGCAACACATCCACGCGATTGTTGGTAACTGGGGCTGGTCGATCATCTTCCTGACCATGCTGATCAAAGGGATCTTCTTCCCGTTGTCGGCTGCCAGCTACAAATCGATGGCGCGCATGCGTGCCGTTGCGCCGAAACTGGCTGCACTGAAAGAGCAACATGGCGACGACCGGCAGAAAATGTCGCAAGCCATGATGGAGCTGTACAAGAAAGAGAAGATCAATCCGCTGGGCGGCTGCTTGCCGATCCTCGTGCAGATGCCGGTTTTCCTTTCGCTGTACTGGGTTCTGCTGGAAAGCGTGGAGATGCGTCAGGCGCCGTTCATGCTGTGGATCACTGACCTGTCGATCAAGGATCCGTTCTTCATTCTGCCGATCATCATGGGCGCGACCATGTTTATCCAGCAGCAGCTGAACCCTACACCTCCGGATCCGATGCAGGCGAAGGTGATGAAAATGATGCCAATCATCTTCACCTTCTTCTTCCTGTGGTTCCCTGCGGGTCTGGTGCTGTACTGGGTTGTGAACAACTGCCTGTCGATTGCCCAACAGTGGTACATCACGCGTAAGATCGAAGCGGCGACGAAAAAAGCCGAGGCGTAACTTGCACTGTGGATAACACCACTCAAAACGCCCCCTAGTGGGGCGTTTTGCTATCTGCCACTTTTGTCTGGATTCCGGTTTATGAGCACACCGCGTGAAACCATCGCCGCCGTCGCCACCGCACAAGGTCGTGGCGGTGTGGGCATCGTTCGTATTTCCGGGCCGTTGGCCAGCGTGGCGGCGAGGGCCATCAGCGGTCGCGAACTGAAACCGCGTTTTGCCCATTACGGGCCGTTTTTCAGTGATGATGAACAGGTGTTGGACGAAGGTCTGGCCCTGTATTTCCCGGGGCCGAACTCATTTACCGGCGAAGACGTGCTGGAACTTCAGGGCCACGGCGGCCCGATCGTTCTCGACATGTTGCTCAAGCGTTGCCTGGAACTGGGTTGCCGCTTGGCGCGTCCGGGGGAATTCAGTGAACGCGCGTTTCTCAACGACAAGCTCGACCTGGCCCAGGCCGAGGCGATTGCCGATCTGATCGAAGCCAGTTCTGCTCAAGCCGCACGTAATGCCCTGCGTTCATTGCAGGGAGCATTTTCCCAACGTGTGCATAACCTCACTGAGCAGCTGATCGGTCTGCGCATCTACGTTGAAGCCGCTATCGACTTTCCGGAAGAGGAAATCGATTTCCTTGCCGACGGCCACGTGTTGAGCATGCTCGACAAAGTGCGCAATGAGTTATCCACAGTACTGCGCGAGGCCGGACAAGGTGCGTTGCTGCGTGATGGCATGACGGTGGTGATCGCCGGTCGACCGAATGCCGGCAAATCCAGCCTGTTAAACGCATTGGCCGGACGCGAAGCCGCCATCGTCACCGAGATCGCCGGCACCACTCGGGATATCCTGCGCGAACATATCCACATCGACGGCATGCCGCTGCACGTGGTCGACACTGCCGGTCTGCGTGATACCGAGGATCATGTGGAAAAGATCGGCGTCGAGCGGGCATTGAAGGCGATAGCTGAGGCTGATCGGGTGTTATTGGTAGTTGATGCAACTGCACCGGAAGCACTGGACCCGTTTGCCCTGTGGCCAGAATTCCTCGAAACCCGGCCGGATCCGGCCAAAGTCACGCTGATTCGCAATAAAGCCGATCTGACCGGCGAAGCAATTGCGCTGGAAACCAGTGAAGACGGCCATGTGACCATCAGCCTGAGTGCCAAATCTGCCGGCGAAGGCCTGGATTTGCTGCGTGACCATCTCAAAGCCTGCATGGGTTACGAGCAAACATCGGAAAGCAGCTTCAGTGCGCGACGTCGGCACCTCGAAGCATTGCGCCATGCCAGTGCTGCGCTGGAACACGGCCGCGCTCAGCTGACATTGGCCGGCGCCGGCGAATTGCTCGCCGAAGATTTGCGCCAGGCGCAGCATGCTCTGGGTGAAATCACCGGGGCGTTCAGCTCCGATGACTTGTTGGGGCGAATCTTTTCCAGCTTCTGCATCGGTAAATGAAAACAGGCCTGTGGAAAATTTATCCACAAGCCTTCTTATTACCAGTTGTAAGACACCGTACCGAGCAAGGTACGGTCTTCGCCCCAGTAGCAGCGCCCGGCATCGTTGCAGCCTGATACATATTCCTTGTCGAAAAGATTTTTTGCGTTCAGATCCACGCTCCAGTGGCTGTCGATCTGGTAACCGATCGCTGCATCGACCAGGGTGACATCGCCGGCATCCAGCTTGCCGTAGAGAGACGGCGAGGTGTAAGCGAACGCACTGTCGAAGTAACGCACGCCGCCGCCCACGTACAGGCCTTTCAGATCACCATCAAGGAAGCGGTATTTGGCCCAGACCGATGCCTGATTGCGCGGCACGCCGGTCATCTGATGACCTTTGACCAGTGAGGTTGCTGCATCTTTGGTGATGCGCGCATCGGTGTAGGTATAAGCAGCCGTAACATTGAGGTTTTGGGTCAGATTGCTGTTGAGCTCCAGCTCGACCCCTTTGGAACGGCTTTCGCCCACCTGGCGATAGCTCGACGTCGTCGAGTCGAAATAGGTGTCGTCTTTTTTGCGCAGGTCATACACCGAAGCGGTGAATGCGGTATCCCAGCCGATCGGCTCGTACTTCAGACCCACTTCGTACTGGCTGCTGGTAATCGGGTCAAGCGGTGCGCCGGCGTTGGAAATCTGCTGCACCGGCACGAACGAAGTGGAATAGCTGACATACGGCGTCATGCCGTTGTCGAACTGATACATCACGCCGCCCTGATAAGTGAACTTCTTATCCTCGGAGCTGATGTTGCTCGATTGGGCCACCTTGTCGCGGAAATCACTGTCGACCCAGTCCTGCCGGCCACCGAGCAAAAACAGCCAATGGTCGTACTTGCTCTGGATCTGTGCATAAACGCCTTTCATCTGTTGCTCGAGCAAGGTGTTTTGCACCGCAATCGGCGTGGTCGGGTCGCGCCGATAAACCGGGTTATACACATCGATCGGCCCAACGATGCCGGCGTTCCAGTCCTGGCTGAACGAAGTTCGATCATAGCTGGCACCGAACAACACCGTGTTTTCCAGTCCACCGACCTCGAATTTGCCTTCCAACTGATTATCCAGCGAATACACCATCGACTTGTTGAAGCGATCGTAAGCGGTCATGTTCAGCCGCGTGCCGAACCCGCCGTTATTGAGGTTGCCCGGCCAGGTTTCATGACGGGTGATGCGTGACTGCATGTAGCGCGAGTTCTGCCGAAACTGCCACTCATCATTGAACGAGTGGCTGAACTCATAACCGGTGCTCCAGGTTTCCCGTTCGAAAGTATTCCAGTCCGGATCGCCGAGCATGGTGTCTTTGGATAACTGGCCGTTGGGATTGCTCAGCAGAGTCCCGGCCGCTGGCAAGCCGAGTTCCATGTTGGTGTGATCTTTCTGGTAATTGGCCAGCAGTGTCAGCGTATTGAAATCGTCGAAGTTCAGGGTCAGCGAAGGGGCGATGTAGATTCGGTCATCCGGGACGTGGTCTGTCTGGGTGTCGGATTTGCGTCCGAGCATCACCACGCGCCCGAGGATGTTGGTGCTGTCGTTGAGCGGCCCCGACACGTCGACGCCGATCTGCCGGCGATTGTTCGAGCCATAGCCCAGTTGCACTTCGCCCTGAGGCGCAACGGTTGGACGTTTACTGACCAGATTGACCAGACCGCCGGGGGCGTTTTCGCCATACAGCAGCGACGACGGACCGCGGAACACTTCGACTCGCTCCAGTCCGTAAGGCTCAGTGCTGGTGTCATAGCGATTGCCCTGTACGCGTAGTCCATCACGCAGAAGACCGTAGCCGTAGTCGGTGGCGTTGAAACCTCGGATGAAAAACAGATCGCCAGCCAGGCTGTCACCCGCCGCAAACGGTGGGGCAAATATCCCGGGGACGTAGCCAAGTACCTCGGTGAGTGTCTGAGATTTCTGATCTTTCATGCGCTGGGCAGTTACGACAGACACGGAACGCGGCGTTTGCGACAGCGGCGTGCTGGTTTTCGTACCGATCCGGCTGTTCTGCGCCTTGTAGCCGACGTCGGCGGCGTAATCCAGGTCCATCGGGTTGGCCAACTGAGCATTGATGTTGGTCGGGGCCAGTTCCAGCGAATCAGCCTTTGGCAGCGCTTGCAGAATGTAGCTGCCTGGCGCCTGCGGCGCGGCTTGCAGTCCTGAACCTTGCAATAGCTGAGCGAAACCCTGTTCGACGCTGAAATCGCCGTTCAGTCCGGCACTGGATAACTGGCTGGTCTGTTGCGGCGAGAACGACAGAATCACATTCGCGGCGGAGGCGAACTGGCTGAGGGCCTTATCCAGAGGGCCAGCGGCAATGGCATAACGCTGAGTGCTGCTCGCCGCGGCTGCGCCAACGGGCATCATCAGACAAGACGCGGCGCTGGCCATCAATAGGCTGTAAGCGAGACATTGGTAGGAGAAGCGCTGGCGATACGTAGGAAGACGCATGTGTGGATAAGCCCTGAAGGTGGCAACGAGCCGCGTTATAGCGATTACCTGTAGGGCCGGTTCAGGGCAAAAAAAGATAACCCCGGTGTCGATTTATTTTTCCCAGGTCTGGTATCGATCAAGCGCGATGGCTGAGCGAGACCCAGTAACGAGTGAAGTAACGCACGTTGATCGGCAACGAAGCCTGTAGATTGGCCAACACGGCGTCAGTGGAATCAAGCCGGAATGTGCCGGACACGCGAAGATTCCTGGCACCCGCGTCGCAATGCAGAACACCGCGACGATAACGTTGCAGCTCATCGACCACATCGCCCAGTCGCGCGTTGAGGACAATCAACTGGCCTTTGCTCCACGCCACTCGTGATGAGGCAAAGGGCTGAATGAGTCCGATATGCCGACGATCGAAATCTGCACCTTCGCCTGCCTGCAAGATTCTCGCGGCCGCTGAGACATCAGCGGGCTGCACGCTGACCCGATCTTCGAGCACACCCACTCGGGTCGCGCCCGGTAACTGATGAACCGAAAAATGCGTGCCCAGCGCCTGTATTCGACCATCCTGGGTTTCGACAAAAAACGGCCGTGAATCGCCAAGCTTGCCGGTTTGAATCAGGATCTCGCCCGAGCGCAGGCGAATCAGCCGCTGCGTCGCGTCGAAAGCCACATCGATCGCAGTGTCGGTATTGAGCTGAATCTGACTTCCATCGGCCAATGTCAGGTTGCGACGCTGGCCGACTCCGGTTTTGTAGTCGGCCCAGACATTACTAAAGGATGTGTGTTGCTGAACATTCCAGCCGACGAACCCGGTCCCCGCAGCGAGCAGCAATAGCTTCAAAACCTGGCGTCGTTGTTCTCCGGTATTCAGGGCTCGACGTTTTAGATCCTGCGGCAGGGTGCCGAGGTGCCGCTGCAGTTGTTCCACTTGGTTCCATGCCGCCAGATGCGCAGGATCGCTATCTATCCACAGCTGCCAGGCCTTCTTTTCGTCCAGCGTTGGCGGCTCTGCCTGAAACTGCACATGCCAGGTGGCGGCCGCTTCGAAAACCTGGCGGTCGGGTGCGATGGCCATCAATGCAGCGCCATGATGAGGGCACATTCCGTCAGGGCGCGAATCATGTGCTTCTTCACCGTGGTCAGCGAAACCTTTAACTGCAGGGCGATCTGTTGATAAGTCAGGCCTTCAATCTGAGAAAGCATGAAGATTCGCCGCGTTCGCGCTCCGAGGTCAGCCAAGGCTTTATCCACAGCCATCAAGGTTTCGATGATCAGCGCGCGGTCTTCTTCACTGATTGCGCAGGCTTCAGGTCTGGCTGCGAGAGCCTGCAGATAGGCGGTCTCGATGGCGCTTCTTCTATAACGATCGATCACCAGGCCACGCGCAATGGTGGTCAGATAATCCCTCGGCTCGCGGATATGCGCAGCATTGCGGGCTGCCAGTATTCGTACAAAAGTGTCATGCGCGACATCGGCCGCATCGCAGGCATCATTTAATTTTCCCTTGAGCCAGCCGTAGAGCCACGAATGGTGTTGCTCGTAGATTTGCTCGATCGCAGCGGTATGGGCGAGTAGGGGCATGGGAGAAAGTGGCGAGTTAATGATAATGCCTATTATTAGCCTCCGTGACGTTCTCTCACAATAGCCCTTTCACTTCCTCCTCAATGATTGCACGTGCGTCACCGGTATCTCGGAAGCGCCTTTTTTTCGCGGCCTGCATCCCTCGTTTGGAGATTTTCTGTGGATTAAGCCCTGTGAATAACTGCCATTAAGACCGGTTGATAACAGGGCCTCAAAACTGGATATAACCCCCTCTGTGGATAACAAACCCTTTCATCCACAGGCTTATAAGGCTTATCCAAGGCCCTCACTGGCACATGAGCACAGGGTTTTGAATCTCTGTACATTCGATAAATAAAGGCCTGTAGCAATCTATCCACAGAACGCAGGGTCAGTAAGAATAAACATAAAAACAAAGGTTTTATAAATTTCTCTCTTTTTTATTCTTTTAACCGCGAGTTCTCCACAGCTGGTTAAATTTTGTGCAAAGGGTTCTTTAGAAAGGGCGAAGTCCCTATACTTGTCGACCAGGTCCAGAAACCTGAGCTCAAACTATTTCCTGAATGACCTATTAAGCAGGCACGAGGTGCGTGGTGGATTTCCCTTCCCGTTTTGAAGTGATCGTCATCGGCGGCGGTCATGCCGGTACCGAGGCAGCACTGGCCTCAGCACGTATGGGGGCAAAAACCCTGTTGCTGACGCATAACGTGGAAACCCTCGGTGCCATGAGTTGCAACCCGGCCATCGGTGGCATTGGCAAAAGCCATCTGGTCAAGGAAATCGATGCCCTCGGCGGCGCAATGGCCATGGCTACCGATTTGGGTGGTATCCAGTTTCGCGTGTTGAACAGCCGCAAAGGCCCGGCGGTACGGGCGACCCGTGCGCAGGCCGACCGTATTCTGTACAAAGCGGCTGTCCGCGAAATCCTGGAAAATCAGCCGAACCTGTGGATATTTCAACAAGCGGCTGATGACCTGATCGTCGAGCAGGAACAGGTCCGTGGTGTTGTTACGCAAATGGGTCTGCGCTTCTTCGCCGATTCCGTGGTGCTGACCACCGGTACGTTCCTCGGCGGACTTATCCACATCGGTCTGCAGAATTTCTCGGGCGGTCGCGCCGGTGACCCGCCGTCGATCGCGCTGGCGCACCGTTTGCGTGAACTGCCTCTGCGTGTCGGCCGCTTGAAAACCGGCACCCCGCCGCGTATCGACGGCAAGTCTGTGGATTTCTCGGTGATGACCGAGCAGCCAGGCGATACGCCGATCCCGGTAATGTCGTTCATGGGCAACAAGGAACAGCATCCACGCCAGGTCAGTTGCTGGATTACCCACACCAACGCCCGCACCCACGAAATCATCGCGGCGAACCTTGATCGTTCGCCGATGTATTCCGCCGCTGGCGAAATCGAGGGCATCGGCCCTCGCTATTGCCCGTCGATCGAAGACAAGATCCACCGCTTTGCCGACAAGGAAAGCCATCAGGTGTTCATCGAACCGGAAGGTTTGACCACCCATGAGCTGTACCCGAACGGGATATCCACAAGCTTGCCGTTCGACGTGCAATTGCAGATCGTGCAATCGATCCGTGGCATGGAAAACGCGCACATCGTGCGTCCGGGTTATGCGATCGAGTACGACTACTTCGATCCGCGCGATTTGAAGTACAGCCTCGAAACCAAAGTGATTGGCGGCCTGTTCTTTGCCGGGCAGATCAACGGCACCACCGGTTACGAAGAAGCCGGTGCACAAGGTTTGCTCGCTGGAGCCAACGCCGCGCTGCGCGCCAAGGGCAAAGAAGCCTGGTGCCCGCGTCGCGATGAAGCGTATATCGGTGTGTTGGTCGATGACCTGATCACCCTGGGTACCCAGGAGCCGTACCGCATGTTCACGTCCCGCGCCGAGTATCGCCTGATCCTGCGTGAGGACAACGCCGACCTGCGTCTGACCGAAAAAGGCCGCGAGCTTGGTCTGGTCGACGACGCGCGTTGGGCGGCGTTCTGCAAAAAGCGCGAAAGCATCGATCTGGAAGAACAGCGCCTGAAAAGCACCTGGGTACGCCCGAACACGCAACAGGGCGATGCGATTGCCGAGAAATTCGGCACGCCGCTGACCCACGAATACAACTTGCTCAACCTCTTGAGCCGCCCGGAAATCGACTACGCGGGTCTGGTCGAAGTGACCGGACAAGGCGCTGAAGATCCACAGGTCGCCGAGCAGGTCGAAATCAAGACCAAGTACGCCGGTTACATCGATCGTCAGCAGGATGAAATCGCTCGTTTGCGCGCCAGCGAAGACACGAAACTGCCTGTGGATATCGATTACACCAACATTTCCGGTCTCTCCAAGGAGATCCAGAGCAAGCTCGGCGCGACTCGTCCCGAGACGCTTGGCCAGGCTTCGCGGATCCCGGGCGTGACCCCGGCAGCCATTTCGCTGTTGATGATTCATTTGAAAAAACGCGGCGCGGGCCGTCAGTTGGAGCAAAGCGCTTGAGTTCTAAGGTCACTTCGCAGCACGCCGAAGAGTTATCCACAGGAGCCCGCGCGCTCGGTGTCAATCTAACCGAAACCCAGCACGAGTTGCTGCTGGGTTATCTGGCCCTGTTGATCAAATGGAATCAGGCCTACAACCTGACCGCTGTGCGCGATCCGGACGAAATGGTTTCGCGTCACCTGCTCGATAGTCTGAGCGTGATGGCGTTCATCGAAAACGGCCGCTGGCTCGATGTTGGCAGTGGCGGCGGGATGCCAGGGATTCCGTTGGCAATCCTGTTCCCGGATTCGCAGGTGACCTGCCTGGACAGCAACGGCAAGAAAACCCGCTTCCTGACTCAGGTCAAACTCGAGCTCAAACTGGATAACCTGCAAGTTATCCACAGTCGTGTTGAAGCCTTCCGGCCTGCGCAGCCATTCAACGGGATCATTTCCCGGGCATTCAGCAGCATGGAGAACTTCAGCAACTGGACCCGCCATTTGGGGGATGCCGATACACGCTGGCTGGCAATGAAGGGCGTTCATCCGGCCGATGAGCTGGTAGCATTGCCGGCAGACTTCAAACTCGATAGCGAACACGCCCTGGCCGTACCCGGTTGCCAAGGCCAACGCCATCTGCTGATACTGCGCCGCACGGCATGATTGGGAACACAAGCAAGAATGGCTAAGGTATTCGCGATAGCGAACCAGAAGGGTGGTGTGGGCAAGACCACCACCTGTATCAACCTCGCAGCATCGCTGGTCGCGACCAAGCGCCGGGTGCTGCTGATCGATCTCGATCCACAGGGCAACGCCACCATGGGTAGCGGTGTGGATAAGCACGGCCTGGAAAATTCGGTCTACGACCTGCTGATCGGTGAATGCGATCTGGGCCAGGCCATGCATTTTTCCGAACACGGCGGTTATCAGCTGCTGCCGGCCAACCGCGACCTGACGGCGGCCGAAGTGGTGCTGCTGGAAATGCAGATGAAGGAAAGCCGCCTGCGCAGCGCGCTGGCGCCGATCCGCGACAACTACGATTACATTCTGATCGACTGCCCGCCGTCGCTGTCGATGCTCACGCTGAACGCACTGGTCGCCTCCGACGGGGTGATCATCCCCATGCAGTGCGAGTATTTCGCGCTCGAAGGCTTGAGCGACCTTGTGGATAACATCAAACGCATCGCTGAACTGCTGAATCCGAACCTGAAAGTCGAAGGTCTGTTGCGGACCATGTACGACCCGCGCCTGAGCCTGATGAACGATGTGTCGGCGCAGCTCAAGGAGCACTTCGGCGAGCAGCTTTACGACACGGTGATTCCGCGCAATATCCGTCTGGCCGAAGCGCCAAGCTACGGCATGCCGGCACTGGCCTACGACAAGCAATCGCGCGGCGCGCTGGCCTATCTGGCCCTGGCGGGCGAGATGGTTCGCCGTCAGCGCAAAAATTCACGCATCGCCGCTGCCCAGCCAACTTAAGGAAACCCCATGGCCGTCAAGAAACGAGGTCTCGGACGTGGACTGGATGCACTGCTGAGCGGTCCGACCGTCAGCGCCCTGGAAGAACAGGCCGCGCAGGCTGATACCCGGGAATTGCAGCATTTGCCGCTGGACCTGCTTCAGCGCGGCAAATACCAGCCGCGCCGGGACATGGATCCGCAGGCGCTGGAAGAACTGGCGTTGTCGATCAAGGCGCAAGGCGTGATGCAGCCGATCGTGGTGCGCCCGATTGGCGAGGGTCGCTTCGAGATCATTGCCGGTGAGCGTCGTTGGCGTGCCAGCCAGCAGGCCGGGCAGGAAACCATTCCGGCCATGGTTCGCGATGTGCCCGATGAAACCGCGATCGCCATTGCGTTGATCGAGAACATCCAGCGCGAAGACCTCAGCCCGATCGAAGAAGCCGTCGCTCTGCAGCGTTTGCAGCAGGAATTCCAGCTGACTCAACAGCAGGTGGCCGAGGCTGTGGGTAAGTCCCGCGTGACTGTGGCTAACCTGTTGCGGCTTATTGCACTGCCTGAAGTCATCAAGACCATGCTGTCTCATGGCGATCTGGAAATGGGTCATGCCCGCGCGTTGCTCGGTCTGCCGGACAATCAGCAGGTCGAAGGGGCGCGACATGTTGTCGCACGAGGGCTGACCGTGCGCCAAACCGAGGCACTGGTTCGCCAGTGGCTCAGTGGCAAACCGGAGCCTGTCGAAGCCGCCAGACCCGACCCGGACATCGCTCGCCTCGAGCAGCGACTGGCCGAGCGCCTAGGCTCTGCGGTGCAGATTCGCCACGGAAAGAAGGGCAAGGGCCAATTAGTGATTGGTTACAACTCTCTCGATGAGCTTCAAGGTGTGCTCGCACACATCCGCTGAAACATTTCCTCATGTAGCGCGCAGTCGGAAATCACTACCTGACAGTTGAATAGGGGCAGAACCGCCCCTATACTCTGCGCGCATTTTGTCGGCACAAATTATGCCAAGTTAGTGAATTCTGGCAGCCGACCATTGGAGAGCAAACGTGATGGAAACCCGCAAGCCAAACCGCCTGCCGTTCCATCGCCTGGCGGTTTTTCCGGTGCTGATGGCTCAATTTGTCGTTTTGCTGATTGCCGCTTTGGCGCTCTGGCAATGGCACGGAGTCGTTGCCGGATACTCGGGACTTTGCGGGGGCCTGATAGCCTTGCTGCCCAATGTTTATTTCGCTCACAGGGCATTTCGGTTTTCCGGCGCCCGAGCAGCCCAGTCCATCGTCCGGTCTTTTTATGCCGGCGAGGCAGGCAAACTGATTTTGACGGCAGTGCTGTTTGCACTGGTGTTCGCAGGTGTGAAGCCACTGGCGCCGATCGCAGTATTCGGCGTGTTCGTGCTGACGCAGTCGGTCAGCTGGTTCGCTCCCCTGCTGATGAGAACAAGACTTTCGAGACCTTAGGGCGTTTGAGGCAACCATGGCAGAAACAACCGCTTCGGGCTATATCCAGCACCACTTGCAGAACCTGACCTTCGGTCAGCTACCCAACGGCGGCTGGGGCTTTGCCCACACCGCAGCAGAGGCCAAGGAAATGGGCTTCTGGGCTTTCCACGTCGATACTCTCGGCTGGTCGGTCGCGCTGGGTCTGATCTTCGTGCTTCTTTTCCGCATGGCGGCAAAGAAAGCGACTTCGGGTCAGCCGGGTGCTTTGCAGAACTTCGTTGAAGTATTGGTCGAATTCGTCGATGGCAGCGTGAAAGACAGCTTCCATGGTCGTAGCCCGGTGATCGCACCGCTGGCACTGACCATCTTCGTCTGGGTGTTCCTGATGAACGCCGTCGACCTGGTACCGGTCGACTGGATTCCTCAACTGGCCATCCTGATCTCCGGCGATGCGCACATCCCGTTCCGCGCCGTGTCGACTACCGACCCGAACGCGACTCTGGGCATGGCGTTCTCGGTGTTCGCGCTGATCATTTTCTACAGCATCAAGGTCAAGGGCATCGGCGGCTTTATCGGCGAACTGACCCTGCACCCGTTCGGCAGCAAGAACATCTTTGTTCAAGCGCTGCTGATCCCGGTGAACTTCCTGCTGGAATTCGTGACCCTGATCGCCAAGCCGATCTCTCTGGCTCTGCGTCTGTTCGGCAACATGTATGCCGGCGAGCTGGTGTTCATTCTGATCGCTGTGATGTTCGGCAGCGGCCTGCTCTGGCTGAGCGGCCTGGGCGTTGTTCTGCAGTGGGCGTGGGCTGTGTTCCACATCCTGATCATCACGCTGCAGGCGTTCATCTTCATGATGCTGACCATCGTCTACCTGTCGATGGCGCACGAAGAAAACCATTAAGACCAGTCTCGACTAGTCTGATGTCCCTCCCGGTCAAACGGGAGGGGGCTCTTCACAGGGCACCTGAAACGATTTGTTTTACCGCTTTAATCTAAAAAACCTAAACCATACGACGTAAAAGTCGGGAGGAAAGATGGAAACTGTAGTTGGTCTAACCGCTATCGCTGTTGCACTGTTGATCGGCCTGGGCGCACTGGGTACCGCAATTGGTTTCGGCCTGCTGGGCGGCAAGTTCCTGGAAGGCGCAGCGCGTCAGCCAGAAATGGTTCCAATGCTGCAAGTTAAAATGTTCATCGTTGCCGGTCTGCTCGACGCCGTAACCATGATCGGTGTTGGTATCGCTCTGTTCTTCACCTTTGCGAACCCGTTCGTTGGTCAGATCGCTGGCTGATTACCCGGAGTCTTCCGAGTAATCTGGTGTGATGGACAACGTAACTGCGAGGTGTTGGCGTGAACATTAATGCGACCCTGATTGGCCAGTCCGTTGCGTTCCTGATTTTTGTACTGTTCTGCATGAAGTATGTTTGGCCTCCGGTCATCGCTGCTCTGCACGAACGTCAAAAGAAGATCGCTGATGGTCTGGACGCTGCCAGCCGTGCAGCTCGCGACCTGGAGTTGGCCCAAGAAAAAGCGGGTCAGCAACTGCGCGAAGCGAAAGCTCAGGCAGCTGAAATCATCGAGCAAGCCAAGAAACGCGGTAACCAGATCGTCGAAGAGGCTGTTGAAAAAGCCCGTATCGACGCTGACCGTGTGAAGGTTCAGGCTCAAGCCGAGATCGAACAGGAACTGAACAGCGTCAAAGACAAGCTGCGTGCCCAAGTGGGCTTGCTGGCTGTTGGCGGCGCCGAGAAGATCCTGGGTGCCACAATCGATCAAAACGCGCACGCAGAGCTGGTTAACCAACTGGCTGCTGAAATCTAAGCGAGGGCGATCATGGCAGAACTGACCACGTTGGCCCGACCTTACGCTAAGGCGGCCTTCGAGCACGCTCAGGCCCACCAGCAACTGGCCAATTGGTCAGCCATGCTCGGCCTGGCAGCAGCGGTGTCGCAAGACGACACCCTGCAGCGCGTGCTCAAGGCCCCGCGACTGACGAGCGCAGAAAAGGCCGCCACGTTCATTGACGTGTGCGGCGACAAGTTTGATGAAAAAGCACGCAACTTCATCAACGTCGTTGCCGAAAACGACCGTCTCCTGCTTCTGCCGGAGATCGCCGCTCTGTTCGACCTGTACAAGGCCGAACAAGAGAAATCGGTAGACGTTGAAGTGACCAGTGCTTTCGCATTGAACCAAGAACAGCAAGACAAACTCGCCAAGGTTCTCAGTGCACGACTCAACCGGGAAGTGCGCCTGCAAGTTGCGGAGGACGCTGCCTTGATTGGTGGTGTCGTGATCCGCGCCGGCGACCTGGTTATCGATGGCTCGATTCGCGGCAAAATCGCGAAACTTGCCGAAGCATTGAAATCTTGAGTTTGAAGGGGCAGCAGAGCAATGCAGCAACTCAATCCTTCCGAAATAAGTGAAATTATCAAGGGCCGCATCGACAAGCTCGATGTGACCTCCCAAGCCCGTAACGAAGGCACTGTCGTCAGCGTATCTGACGGCATCGTGCGGATTCACGGTCTGGCCGACGTCATGTACGGCGAGATGATCGAGTTTCCGGGCGGCGTCTACGGTATGGCCCTCAACCTGGAGCAGGACTCCGTAGGTGCCGTGGTATTGGGCTCCTACCAGTCGCTGGCTGAAGGCATGAGCGCCAAGTGCACCGGCCGCATCCTCGAAGTTCCTGTTGGTAAGGAATTGCTGGGCCGCGTAGTCGATGCACTGGGTAACCCTGTTGACGGCAAAGGTCCACTGGGCAACACCGAGACCGACGCGGTCGAGAAAGTTGCTCCAGGCGTGATCTGGCGTAAGTCGGTAGACCAGCCTGTACAGACTGGCTACAAGGCTGTCGATGCCATGATCCCTGTCGGCCGTGGCCAGCGTGAGCTGATCATCGGTGACCGTCAGATCGGTAAAACCGCTCTGGCGATCGACGCGATCATCAACCAGAAAGACAGCGGCATTTTCTGCGTCTACGTAGCCATCGGTCAGAAGCAATCGACCATCGCCAACGTGGTTCGCAAGCTGGAAGAAAACGGCGCCCTGGCCAACACGATCATCGTGGCTGCCAGTGCTTCGGAATCTCCTGCGCTGCAGTTCCTGGCACCGTACTCCGGTTGCACCATGGGTGAATTCTTCCGCGACCGCGGTGAAGACGCGCTGATCGTTTATGACGATCTGTCCAAGCAGGCAGTGGCTTATCGCCAGATCTCCCTGCTGCTGCGCCGTCCACCAGGCCGTGAAGCTTACCCAGGCGACGTGTTCTATCTCCACTCCCGTCTGCTGGAGCGCGCATCGCGCGTTTCGGAAGAATACGTAGAGAAGTTCACCAACGGCGCAGTGACCGGCAAAACCGGTTCCCTGACCGCACTGCCGATCATCGAAACCCAGGCTGGCGACGTTTCCGCGTTCGTTCCGACCAACGTGATTTCCATCACCGACGGTCAGATCTTCCTGGAATCGGCCATGTTCAACTCGGGCATCCGCCCTGCAGTGAACGCCGGTGTTTCGGTATCCCGTGTGGGTGGTGCCGCTCAGACCAAGATCATCAAGAAGCTTTCCGGTGGTATCCGTACCGCTCTGGCTCAGTACCGTGAACTGGCGGCATTCGCCCAGTTCGCTTCTGACCTGGACGAAGCGACCCGCAAGCAACTTGAGCATGGTCAGCGCGTTACCGAGCTGATGAAGCAGAAGCAATACGCACCAATGTCGATCGCTGACATGGCGCTGTCGCTGTATGCCGCTGAGCGTGGGTTCCTGACTGACATTGAAATCGCCAAGGTCGGCAGCTTCGAACAAGCGCTGATTGCTTTCTTCAACCGCGATCACGCCGATTTGATGGCGAAGATCAACGTTAAAGGTGACTTCAATGACGAAATCGACGCTGGCATGAAAGCCGGTATCGAGAAGTTCAAGGCCACCCAAACCTGGTAAGCCGCAGCGGGAGCCGCGAGGCTCCCGCTTGCTAACCTGATAGGTGTTACATGGCAGGCGCAAAAGAGATTCGCAGTAAGATTGCGAGCATCAAAAGCACGCAAAAGATTACCAGCGCCATGGAAAAAGTGGCGGTCAGCAAAATGCGCAAGGCACAAATGCGCATGGCTGCTAGCCGTCCTTATGCGGAGCGTATCCGCCAGGTAATTGGGCATCTGGCCAACGCCAACCCGGAATACCGCCACCCGTTCATGATCGACCGCGAAATCAAGCGCGTCGGTTATGTCGTCGTGAGCAGTGACCGTGGTCTGTGCGGCGGCTTGAACACCAACCTGTTCAAGGCCCTGGTCAAGGACATGGCGGTAAACCGCGAAAACGGCGTCGAGATTGATCTGTGTGTCGTTGGTAGCAAGGGTGCGGCCTTTTTCCGCAACTTCGGCGGTAACGTCGTTGCAGCTATCAGCCACCTGGGTGAAGAGCCGTCGATCAATGATCTGATCGGCAGCGTCAAGGTGATGCTGGATGCCTACCTGGACGGCCGTATTGACCGCCTGTCCGTGGTGTCCAACAAGTTCATCAACACCATGACGCAACAGCCTACCGTGGAGCAGTTGATTCCACTGGTGGCCACCCCGGATCAGGATCTCAAGCACCACTGGGACTATCTCTACGAACCGGATGCCAAAGAGCTGCTTGACGGCTTGATGGTCCGTTACGTCGAGTCGCAGGTCTACCAGGCGGTGGTCGAGAACAACGCGGCTGAACAGGCTGCGCGGATGATCGCGATGAAGAACGCTACCGACAACGCCGGTGATTTGATCAGCGATTTGCAGCTGATCTACAACAAGGCGCGTCAGGCTGCGATCACCCAAGAGATCTCGGAAATCGTCGGCGGCGCTGCCGCGGTTTAACGGTTCAAATATTCAGAGGATCCAGCTATGAGTAGCGGACGTATCGTTCAAATCATCGGCGCCGTTATCGACGTGGAATTTCCACGCGACAGCGTACCGAGCATCTACAACGCGCTGACTGTACAAAGCGCGGCCGCAACCACTCTGGAAGTTCAGCAGCAGCTGGGCGACGGCGTGGTTCGTACCATTGCGATGGGTTCCACCGAGGGCTTGAAGCGCGGTCTGGAAGTCAGCGACTCTGGCGCAGCCATCTCCGTACCTGTCGGTAAAGCGACCCTGGGCCGGATCATGGACGTCCTCGGCAACCCGATCGACGAAGCTGGTCCGATCGATACCGAAGAGCGCTGGGGCATTCACCGTCCTGCGCCTTCCTTCGCGGAACAAGCGGGCGGCAACGACCTGCTGGAAACCGGCATCAAGGTTATCGACCTGGTTTGCCCGTTCGCCAAGGGCGGTAAAGTCGGTCTGTTCGGTGGTGCCGGTGTAGGCAAAACCGTAAACATGATGGAACTGATCCGTAACATCGCCATCGAGCACAGCGGTTATTCCGTGTTCGCCGGTGTGGGTGAGCGTACTCGTGAGGGTAACGACTTCTACCACGAGATGAAGGACTCCAACGTTCTGGACAAAGTGGCACTGGTTTACGGTCAGATGAACGAGCCGCCGGGAAACCGTCTGCGCGTAGCCTTGACCGGCCTGACCATGGCCGAGAAGTTCCGTGACGAAGGTAACGACGTTCTGCTGTTCGTCGACAACATCTATCGTTACACCCTGGCCGGTACTGAAGTATCCGCACTGCTGGGCCGTATGCCTTCGGCAGTAGGTTACCAGCCGACCCTGGCTGAAGAGATGGGCGTTCTGCAGGAACGTATCACTTCGACCAAGGAAGGTTCGATCACCTCGATCCAGGCGGTATACGTACCAGCGGACGACTTGACCGACCCGTCGCCAGCGACCACCTTCGCCCACCTGGACGCCACCGTCGTTCTGTCCCGTGACATCGCTTCCCTGGGTATCTACCCAGCGGTAGATCCACTGGATTCGACTTCGCGCCAGCTGGACCCGAACGTGATCGGCCAGGACCACTACGACACCGCTCGCGGCGTTCAGTACGTTCTGCAACGTTACAAAGAGCTGAAGGACATCATCGCGATCCTGGGTATGGACGAGCTGTCGGAGGCCGACAAGCAGTTGGTTAACCGTGCTCGTAAGATCCAGCGCTTCTTGTCGCAGCCGTTCTTCGTGGCTGAAGTCTTCACCGGTGCTTCGGGTAAATACGTTTCCCTGAAAGACACCATTGCTGGCTTCAAAGGCATCCTCAACGGTGACTACGACCACCTGCCAGAACAAGCGTTCTACATGGTTGGCGGCATCGAAGAAGCGATCGAGAAAGCCAAGAAACTGTAATCCCGGCGCCCGGCAACGGGCGCTAATTTAGGTTGAGGCAATCAGATGGCTATGACAGTCCATTGCGATATCGTCAGCGCGGAAGGGGAAATCTTTTCCGGCCTGGTCGAGATGGTGATTGCGCACGGTGCACTGGGTGATCTTGGTATCGCTCTGGGTCACGCGCCGCTGATCACTAATCTCAAGCCGGGTCCGATCCGCCTGATCAAGCAAGGCGGGGAAGCCGAGGTGTTCTACATCTCCGGTGGTTTCCTCGAGGTTCAGCCGAACATGGTCAAGGTGCTTGCCGATACTGTGCAACGTGCCGCCGACCTGGATGAAGCTCAGGCTCAGGCAGCTCTCAAGGCTGCCGAGAATGCCCTGAACGAAAAAGGCGCTGACTTCGATTACGGCGCCGCTGCCACACGTCTGGCCGAGGCTGCAGCCCAGCTGCGCACCGTCCAGCAGATCCGCAAGAAGTTTGGCGGTTAATCCGTCAGCCGCTTGTTGTGCGATTGATAAAAAAGGGTAGCCTCGGCTACCCTTTTTCTTTTCCGAATTCCCGAAACCCGGTCGCAGTCGCTGACCACCCAGGATTGGTAGCCAGTCATGTCTCTTGAAATCGTTATCCTCGCGGCCGGCCAAGGCACCCGCATGCGTTCGGCCCTGCCGAAAGTGCTGCACCCGATTGCCGGCGATTCCATGCTGGGTCATGTTATCCACAGCGCCCGCCAACTCGATCCACAGCGTATTCATGTAGTGATCGGTCATGGCGCCGATGTAGTGCGTGAACGTCTGGCGGCCGAGGATCTGAATTTCGTCCTGCAGGACAAGCAGCTCGGTACCGGCCACGCCACGGCGCAAGCGGTGCCGTTCATTACTGCCGACACGGTGCTGATTCTTTATGGCGATGTGCCCCTGATCGAAGTCGAGACCCTGCAGCGTTTGCTCAAGCATGTCGTCCCGGGCCAGATGGGCTTGCTCACCGTCGAACTCGACGACCCGACCGGTTATGGCCGCATCGTGCGTGATGCTGACGGCAAGGTTGCCGCGATCGTTGAGCATAAAGACGCCAGCGAAGCTCAACGCGCGATTACCGAAGGCAACACCGGCATTCTCGCCGTGCCGGCCAATCGCCTCGCGGACTGGATGAGCCGCCTGTCGAACAACAACGCCCAAGGCGAGTACTACCTGACCGACGTGATCGAAATGGCGGTCAGCGATGGTCTGGTAGTGGCCACTGAACAACCGCATGACCCGATGGAAGTGCAGGGCGCCAATGATCGCAAGCAACTAGCCGAACTCGAGCGTCATTACCAGCTGCGCGCCGGTCGTCGTCTGATGGCACAAGGCGTGACCCTGCGTGATCCGGCACGTTTCGATGTGCGTGGTGAAGTCACCGTCGGTCGTGACGTGCTGATCGACATCAACGTGATTCTCGAAGGCAATGTGGTGATCGAAGATGACGTGGTCATCGGCCCGAATTGCGTCATCAAGGACAGTACCTTGCGCAAAGGCGTGGTGATCAAAGCCAACAGCCACATCGAAGGCGCGATTCTCGGCGAAGGCAGCGATGCCGGCCCGTTCGCGCGTCTGCGACCTGGCACTGTGCTTGAAGCGCGCGCGCATGTGGGTAACTTCGTCGAGCTGAAAAACGCCCATATGGGTGAGGGCGCCAAGGCTGGTCACCTGACTTATCTGGGCGATGCCGAAATCGGTGCACGCACCAACATCGGCGCCGGTACCATCACCTGCAACTACGACGGCGCCAACAAGTGGAAAACCGTGTTGGGTGCGGATGTGTTCATCGGCTCCAACAATTCGCTGGTTGCGCCTGTGGATATCTCCGACGGTGCAACCACAGCAGCCGGTTCGACGATCACGCAGAATGTGGATAACGCGCAGTTGGCCGTAGGTCGGGCGCGACAGAAAAACATCGACGGCTGGAAGCGGCCGGAGAAAATCAAGAAATCCTGAGTTATCCACAGTCCTCTTTGTGGGAGCGAACCCGCTCGCGAAAGCGTTTGATCAGGTGTAGCGATTAGCCTGAGTAACCCTTTCGCGAGCAGGCTCGCTCCCATGGGAATCGCGTCATTTTCTGAATTTTTCTCGCGACAGCTTGACGGCATTGTTTCGATAGGTTTTGATTGCTTACGTTATCTTTCGAATCGAAACATAAGCCGCCATGTCGAAACGCAACACGCCCCAGCGCCGCCACAACATCCTCGCCTTGCTCACTGAGCGGGGCGAAGTCAGTGTGGATGAACTGGCCAAGCGCTTCGAAACCTCCGAAGTTACGATTCGCAAGGATCTGGCCGCGCTCGAAAGCCACGGTCTGTTGCTGCGCCGTTACGGCGGAGCGATCAGCATGCCGCAGGAACTGGTCGCAGAAACTGCGCAGAGCGTCTCCAGATACAAACAGGCGATTGCTCGCGCTGCGGTGAAACGCATCCGCGAACATGCGCGGATCATTATCGACAGCGGCAGTACGACCGCCGCCATGATTCCCGAACTCGGCCAGCAGCCGGGGCTGTTGGTGATGACCAACTCCCTGCACGTCGCCAATGCTTTGAGCGAGCTTGAACACGAGCCCGTACTGCTGATGACCGGCGGCACCTGGGATCCTCACTCGGAATCCTTTCAGGGTCAGGTCGCCGAACAGGTACTACGCTCCTACGACTTCGATCAATTGTTCATCGGCGCCGATGGCATCGATCTGGTGCGCGGGACGACCACTTTCAATGAACTGCTCGGCCTGAGCCGGGTGATGGCTGAAGTGGCGCGCGAAGTTATCGTTATGGTTGAGGCCGACAAGATCGGCCGCAAGATTCCCAACCTGGAGCTGCCGTGGAGCAGCGTCCATACCCTCATTACCGATGATCGCCTGCCCGATGAGGCCCGCGATCACCTTCAGGCCCGCGGTATCACCGTGATTATTGCGGCTGTCAGTCAGGAGAAATAAAACATGTGTGGAATCGTCGGCGCAGTGGCTGAACGTAATATCACCGCCATCTTGCTCGAAGGCCTTAAGCGCCTCGAGTATCGCGGCTATGACAGCGCGGGTGTTGCGGTGTACACCAATGATGCCACCCTTGAGCGCGTGCGCCGGCCCGGCAAGGTCAGTGAGCTCGAAGCGGCGCTGGCCGAACAGCCACTGGTCGGCCGTCTCGGCATCGCCCATACGCGCTGGGCTACCCACGGTGCGCCGTGCGAACGCAACGCCCACCCGCATTTCTCCGGTGACATTGCGGTGGTGCACAACGGCATCATCGAAAACCACGAAGCCCTGCGCGAACAACTCAAAGCGCTCGGTTATGTGTTCACTTCCGACACTGACACCGAAGTCATCGCCCACCTGCTCACCGAAAAACTCAAGCAGCAGCCGGATTTGAGCGCTGCGCTCAAAGCCACCGTCAAGGAACTGCACGGCGCTTACGGTCTGGCCGTGATCAATGCGCAACAACCGGATCGTCTGGTCGCTGCGCGCAGTGGCAGTCCGTTGGTGATCGGCTTGGGTCTGGGCGAGAACTTCCTCGCTTCCGACCAACTGGCGCTGCGCCAGGTCACTGACCGCTTCATGTACCTGGAAGAGGGCGATATCGCCGAAATTCAGCGCGACGGCGTGCAGATCTGGGACATCGACGGTAACGCCGTCGAGCGCCAGACCGTGCAGTACACCGACGGTGCCGAAGCCGCCGACAAAGGCGAATTCCGCCATTACATGCTCAAGGAAATTCACGAGCAGCCAGCGGTGGTGCAGCGTACCCTCGAAGGTCGCCTGAGCAACGATCAGGTATTGGTGCAAGCGTTCGGGCCACAGGCCGCCGAGCTGTTTGCCAAAGTACGCAATGTGCAGATCGTCGCCTGCGGTACCAGTTATCACGCTGGCATGGTCGCCCGTTACTGGCTCGAAGAACTGGCCGGCATTCCGTGCCAGGTCGAAGTCGCCAGCGAATTCCGCTACCGCAAGGTGGTGGTACAGGCCGACACGCTGTTCGTCACCATCTCCCAATCAGGCGAAACCGCTGACACGCTCGCCGCACTGCGCAACGCCAAAGAGCTGGGCTTTCTCGCCAGCCTGGCGATCTGCAACGTCGGCATCAGTTCGCTGGTGCGCGAATCCGACCTGACCCTGCTGACCCAGGCCGGCCGCGAAATCGGCGTCGCCTCGACCAAAGCTTTCACCACGCAACTGGTCGGCCTGCTGCTGCTGACCCTGTCGCTGGGCCAGGTTCGCGGGACTTTGGCCAAAGGCGTTGAAGCCACGCTGGTCGAAGAATTGCGCCGCCTGCCAACCCGCCTGGGCGAAGCCTTGGCGATGGACAGCACCGTGGAAAAAATCGCCGAGCTGTTCGCCGAAAAGAACCACACCTTGTTCCTCGGTCGTGGTGCGCAATTCCCGGTGGCGATGGAAGGTGCCTTGAAACTCAAGGAAATCTCCTACATCCACGCCGAAGCCTACCCGGCCGGCGAGCTCAAACACGGCCCGTTGGCGCTGGTGGATAACGACATGCCGGTGGTCACCGTTGCGCCGAACAACGAACTGCTGGAAAAGCTCAAATCCAACCTGCAGGAAGTCCGCGCCCGTGGCGGTGAACTGATCGTCTTCGCCGACGAAAAAGCGGCGATGACCAATGGCGAAGGCACCCACGTGGTACAGATGCCGCACATCCACGACATCCTCTCGCCGATCCTTTACACGATCCCGTTGCAGTTGCTGTCGTACTACGTTGCGGTGCTCAAAGGCACGGATGTGGATCAGCCGCGTAATCTGGCGAAGTCGGTGACGGTGGAATAACATTATTTTCATTGAGAGCGCGACGTTTCGCGCTCTCGTGTAGGACGCTTGCTACTACTACCACCTTCTTTTGATATATCCGCTAAAAAATCCGCGAACTACCCTGTAATTGGAAACCTCCTACACCTTTATAGGATAGGTAGATCGGGCCTTTCAGCGTATTCTTGAATCCGCAGAAAAATCCGCGTTTCGGGAGGCTGGATGGACGCTGAAAGAGTTCTGGGAACGCATTGGCTTGAGCCGCTTATGCCTGTTTTTCCCAGTGAAATTCTGAATTTGGCCGAGCAGGTGCCTTTTCAGGCGGGAAAGCTCAGCGCACTGGTTTCTCCACCCATGTTGCTTCGAGTCGGCGGATTACTTCGCGTGACCAGCAGTTTCTACAGCAACTTGATCGAAGGTCAGTTCACCGAGCCGGTGACTCTCGCACCGACGTCTCCCAAGCGTCATCGTAAGGAACTGACAGAACTGGCGATGACGCATATCGGTACGCAGGAGGCTTTCGAGCGAGCATTGTCAATCCATAAGGGCCTCTCGTGGGAGGCGCTTTTCAGTCCAGAATTTGTTACGCGCCTACATAAAAGGCTTTTCTACGGTACAAGCGAAGAACAATTGACGTTGAGCGACGGTAACCAACTGGTCCCCGGCGAATTACGCAACGTGACGGGGCGAGAGGTTTTGGTCGGCAATCATGCCGCGCCACACTGCCAATCTATTGCTCCCATGCTGGATCGAATGCAGCAGGTGTACGGACGCCTACCGGATGCACGGAGTCGCTTGATTTCTGTAATGGCCTTCCACCACCGGCTGGCTTGGGTACATCCCTTTGTTGACGGCAACGGGCGCACCATCAGACTGCTCACCCATCTTCAACTGCAAAAACTCGGGCTGGTCTCGCCTTTATGGTCTTTGTCCCGTGGTCTTGCTCGACAGCAAGAAAGTTATTACGCCCGGCTAGCCAATGCAGACAAACCTCGAAGGGGAGATCTGGACGGTCGTGGTCAATTGACTCAGGCAGGTTTGTTCGAATTTGTTGGCTTCATGCTGGAAACCTGCCTGGACCAAATGCGCTATACCGAGCGGGCGCTGAACATAGCGAACATGCGCGAGCGGTTGCACAGCATTTTCGTCTGGAATGAGCGACTGAAAATGGCCGGGGTCAAGCCCGAGGTCGCGCGGGCATTGCATGTCTTGCTGACTCTGGGAACATTGAGCCGAGCCGATTTCAAAATCTTCACCGGACTGTCGGATCGCGTTGCCACGGATCAGTTGAAAAGTTTGGTCCAGCTTGGGTTGGTCGAAAGCGCGACACCAAAAGCGCGTGATCTTTATCCAGGTTTGCCGATCTGGTTTGCTCAGTTGTTGTTTCCGGACCTGCACCAACGGATGACCAACGCGATTTAGGAGTCAGGGAATGGACCGCTTCCAGGAAATGCACATCTTCACCACCATCGCCCAAGAACAAGGCTTCTCGGCCGCCGCGCGGCGGCTGGGGTTGTCGGCGGCGAGTGTGACGCGGGCGGTGGCGGCGCTGGAACTGCGGATCGGTACGCAGTTGCTGGTGCGCACCACGCGCAGCGTGCATCTGACCGAAGCCGGTCAGCTTTATCTGGAGGACTGTCGGCGGATTCTGCTGGAGGTGCAGGAGGCTGAGGATTCGGCGGCGGGCAGTCATGCGCAGCCGCGCGGGCAATTGACGGTGACGGCGCCGGTGCTGTTCGGCGAGCTGTTCGTGACGCCGCTGATGGCGGCCTATCTGGCGCAGTATCCGGACGTTACCATCAATGCGCTGCTGCTCGATCGGGTGGTGAGCATGGTCGAGGAGGGCATTGATGTGGCGGTGCGCATCGGTGAACTGCCGGACAGCAGTCAGCACGCGATCCGCGTCGGTGAGGTGCGACGGGTGGTGTGTGGTTCGCCGCAATACCTGGCGCAGCATGGCCGGCCCCAACATCCGCAGGCGCTGTGCGAAATGCCGGTGGTCGCAACGTCCGCGGTCGGGCAGTTGCGCAACTGGCCGTTTCTGGAACACGGCGAGCCGTTGTTCGTGCGCCCCGAGCCGCGATTGGTGGTGACCGCCAATCAGGCGGCGATCACAGCGGCCTGTCTCGGGCTGGGACTGACGCGAGTGTTGTCGTATCAAGTGGCTAGCAAGGTTGCGGCCGGTGAACTGGAGATCGTCCTCGCCGACTTCGAGTTGCCCGCATTACCCATTCACGTTGTGTATCAGGGCGGGCGCAAGGCAGCGGCGCGGGTGCGCAGCTTTGTCGATTTCACCGTGCAGGCCTTGCGCGAGCATCCGTCCCTGCAGAACGCAGCGTTATTGCAGCCAGTGAAATAATTGATTGCGGTTGCTGGTTATTCTGTTGTTTTGCCGATCCGTGGAAGATCGCTGCCATTGGTGACGTCAATTCGGGCGACACCCTCACCCAGCGGAGTCGACCATGCAAGCGATCAAACTCTACAACTTCCCACGTTCCGGCCATGCCCACCGTGTCGAGCTGATGTTGTCCCTGTTGCAGTTGCCGACCGAGCTGATTTTCGTCGACCTGGCGAAAGGCGAGCACAAGCAGCCGGCATATCTGGCGATCAACAGTTTTGGCCAGGTGCCGGCCATTGATGACGGCGGCGTGGTGCTCGCCGACTCCAACGCGATTCTGGTGTACCTGGCGCAAAAGTACGGCAACGGGCGCTGGTTGCCGGCCGACCCGGTCGGTGCGGCGCGGGTCCAGCGCTGGTTGTCCGCCGCCGCTGGCCCGATTGCCTTTGGCCCCGCGGCCGCGCGATTGGTGACAGTGTTTGGCGCCCAGTTGAACGCTGAAGAAGCAATCGCACGTGCGCACAACCTGCTCAAGGTCATGGACGTCGAGTTGGGCCAAAGCGCTTTCCTGGCCGGCGACGAAGCGAGCATTGCCGACGTATCCGCTTACAGCTATATCGCCCATGCGCCGGAGGGCAATGTCTCGCTGGACGACTACGCCAACGTCCGCGCCTGGCTGGCCCGGGTCGAAGCCTTGCCCGGTTTCGTCGGCATGCCGCGCACGATCGCCGGTCTGCAAACCTCAGCCTGACAGGCGCAACCAGACTGCGCCGCTGGCGCAGGGGAGAATCGTGATGGAACGTTCACCTTGGCACGCCGGCGAACAGCAGTTGCAGGCCCACGTAGGGGTGGCCGAACGCATGGAGGCGTTCGGACGCAAAGTCATTCGCAGCTGGATGCCCGATCAACACCGCGAGTTTTACCGGCAATTGCCATTCATGCTGCTCGGCGCGGTCGATGCGCAAGGGCGGCCGTGGGCCAGTGTATTGGAGGGTGAGCCGGGCTTCGCCGATTCGCCGGATCCCGAGCACCTGCATTTCACCCGCCGGCCGGCCGCTGACGACCCGGCGCAACTGCGCGACGGTGAGCCGATCGGTCTGCTGGGTATCGAGCTGCACACGCGACGGCGCAATCGGCTCAACGGGCATGTCGCCAACCTCACGGCTGACGGCTTCGAACTGAGCGTCGACCAGGCGTTCGGCAACTGCCCGCAATACATTCAATTGCGCCAGTTTCAGCGTGTACCGCTGACAGATCCGAAAACCCGCCCGGCTCAGCAACTGAACAGTCTGGATGAGGCCGCTCGTGCACTGATCGCCGGCGCCGATACGTTTTTCGTCGCCAGCTATGCCGACGTCGACGGTCAGCGCTCGGTGGACGTTTCGCATCGCGGTGGTCAGGCCGGTTTCGTGCGCATCGAAGGCAATCGCCTGACCATCCCGGATTTCGCTGGCAATCTGCACTTCAACACCTTGGGCAATCTGCTGCTCAACCCCAAGGCTGGCTTGCTGTTCATCGACTTTTCCACAGGCGATCTGCTGCAACTGAGCGGGCGTACCGAGATCCTTCTCGAAGACCCGCAGATCGAAGCGTTTCAAGGTGCGGAGCGGCTGTGGACGTTCGAGGTGGAACAGGTGGTACGGCGTCCGGCGGCGTTGGCGTTGCGCTGGCGCTTCGACGGCATGTCGCCGACCAGCCTGCTCACCGGCAGTTGGGCCGAAGCGGACGCGCGTTTGCAGGCCCAGGCACTGGGCAACCAATGGCGGCCGCTGCGAGTGACGAAGATCGAAGCGGAGAGTCGTCATATTCGCTCGATTTATCTGGAGCCCGTCGATGGCGCCGGGCTGCCGGTATTTCTTGCCGGCCAGCATTTGCCGCTGCGTTTTACTCTGGATGGCGAGGTGCATATCCGCACCTACAGCCTGTCCAGTGCGCCGTCGGACGGTTTCTACCGCATCAGCGTCAAACGTGAAGGCCTGATTTCATCGCACCTGCATCAGCAGATACAGGTCGGCGATGTGCTGGAAGCGCGGGCGCCGCAAGGGCATTTCACCGTGGCGCCACTGGAACGCAGGCCGTTGGTGTTAT
Organism: Pseudomonas fluorescens; assembly: GCA_902825215.1. Classification (GTDB taxonomy): domain Bacteria; phylum Pseudomonadota; class Gammaproteobacteria; order Pseudomonadales; family Pseudomonadaceae; genus Aquipseudomonas; species Aquipseudomonas fluorescens_G. The sequence goes on along the minus strand of LR782234.1, from coordinate 6,223,032 downwards.
TGGCGGCGGGCGTCGGCATCACGCCGTTGCTGTCGATGCTGCGCGAGGTGGTCTACCAAGGGCTGCGCACGCGCGGGATCCGCCCGACGTTGTTGCTGCAAAGTTCGCGCAGCCTCGCCGATCAGCCGTTTCGTCAGGAGCTGGACCGCTTGCTCGAGCGCTCCGGCAATGCAGTGCGGGTCCTGCGCTTGCTCAGCCAGCCGGAGGCCGATGCGCGCGAGGGTGAAGACTTCGATCTGACCGGGCGCATCGATGGCGCCGTGTTGCGCAATTTGCTCGACGTTGACGACTTCGATCAGGTTGACTTCGTCCTCTGCGGTCCCGGCGGTTTCACGCAAGGGCTGTACGACAGCCTGCGTGAACTGGACGTGCGTGATGCGCAGATCCATGCGGAAACCTTCGGCCCGTCGACCCTGAAGCGCCAGCCGGACCCAGATGCACTCGTTATTGAACAACCACCAGCGGCGACCACTTCGGTGGCGGTGGTGTTCGAACGCTCGGCGAAAGAGGCGCGTTGGCAGCCGGAGGGTGGCAGCCTGCTGGAACTGGCGGAAAGCCGTGGATTGCGCCCGGAATTCAGCTGCCGCGGCGGTTCGTGTGGCACCTGCAAGACCCGCCTGGTCAGTGGCGCGGTGAATTATCCACAGGCGCCGGCGGAGGTTCCCGAGGCAGGGCATGTGCTGATTTGCTGTGCGGTGCCGGCGCAGAGTGCGCAGCCGCTGGTGCTGGATCTCTAAAGCGCACCCTGTAGGAGTGAGCCTGCTCGCGATGGCTATTTTTCAGTCGGCACAGGGTTGGCTGTTCTGACGCTTTCGCGAGCAGGCTCACTCCTACATTGGATTCGATTGAATCCGGATCAGGCGTAGGACAGGGCTTTTTCTTCCAGCAGTTCCTGATACAGCGCCGTCCATTTGCGGCCCATGTCATCGGCGGTGAACAACTGCCGATAGCGCGCTTCGGCTTTGACGCCCATGGCAGCGGCCCGCTGCGGATCGTCCCACAGCGTGCGCATGGCCTCGCGAAACGCCAGCGGCTGGCTCGGTGGTACGACCAGCCCGGTTTCGTTGTGGATATTGATGTAGCTGGTACCGGTGCCGATCTCGCTGGAGATCATCGGCTTGCCGTACATCGCGCCCTCGAGCAGCGAAATGCCAAAGGCTTCGGAGCGCAGGTGCGAGGGGAAGACGATCGCGTAGCTCAATTGCAGCAGGGCAACCTTGTCTTCATCGCTGAGGCGCCCGAGGAAATGAATGTTGCGCAGGCCCAATGCCTGCGCCTGTGCGTGCAGTTCCAGCTCCAGTGGTCCGGCGCCGACGATCACCACCGGATAATCCACATCCTTCAGGGCATCGAGCAAAATGTGCAGGCCCTTGTAGTAGCGCATCACCCCGACGAACAGGAAAAACTTATCCCCAAGCTGCTGGCGCCAGCGATTCATGCGCGCACTGTCGGCCTGTGGATAACCGACCTTGTTCAAGCCGTAGGGGATGACCCGGGTCTTGTCCTGGAATTGCTGCAGCACATCGCTGGTGTGCAGGTAGTTGGGCGAAGCGGCGACGATGCGGTCGGCGCTGGCGAGGAAGCGGTTCATCAACGGCCGATAGAGTTTGAGCAGGTGCTTCTGGCGGATAATGTCGGAGTGGTAGGTGACCACGCTCGGTTTGTTCAGCGCGCTGGCGAAATGCACCAGGTCCATGAACGGCCACGGGAAGTGGTAGTTGACCACGTCGGCCTCGGCGGCCAGTTCGCGGAACTGTTTGAACACGCTCCAGGAAAAACCGGTGGAGGCGAACTGAATGTCGAGTCTGGCTCGGTGCACTTCGTGCTGGCCGAGCTGCACCACAGGCGGTGTCGGGTCGGCGCTGAGCGTCAGCACCTGGCCGTCGATGCCGTGTTGGGCGCCGCTTTCGCAGAGCTGGAAGATCACTTGCTCGATGCCGCCGACCGAGTCAGGCAGGTACGTCTTGAAAAAATGGAGAACGCGCATTCAACCTCCCATGGCCTGGCGGTAGGCACCGGCCGTGGCCTGTGCACAACGCTGCCAGGAAAAAAGCCGTGCCTGCTGCAGGCCGGTCGCTCGGCAATCCTGCCAATGCGTTTGATCGTCGATCAGAAGGCTCATCGCTTCGCGCAAGCCTGGTGCATCGTCAGCTTCAATATAGTTGCCGGCAGCGCCAGCGACTTCCGGCATCGCCGAAGACCGTGTCACCACCACCGGCGTGCCACTGGCCATTGCTTCCAGCACCGGCAGCCCGAAACCTTCGTAACGCGAGGGGAAAATCAGCGCCCGTGCCCCCGCCAGTAATTGCGCAACAGCCTCGTCGGGCAGATAGCCCAGCAAGCACACATGCCCGCTGGCCAGCGCCTGGCGCAGTTCGTCGCTCAACTGCTCGCGCTGCCAGCCGGCCATGCCAACGATCAGCAGCGGGAAGCGTTCGCGCAGGGCCTGCGGCAGCAAGGCGTGCGCGCGCAAGGCGAGACTCAGGTTCTTGCGCGGCTCCAGCGTGCCGACACACAGAAAATACTGACGTGCTTCGACGCCGTGGGCTTTGAGCACCGCATCGATGGCGCTCGCCTCGCGCGGATAAAAACGCTCGGCGACGCCCAGCGGCGCTACGACAAAGCGCTCCGCAGGCAGGCCGAAATACGCCTGGGCTTCGTCTGCAATCGCCTGGGAGTCGGTGAGGATCAAACGCGCCTGCTGCACCCCGGTTTCCAGTCGGCGCTCGATTTCCTTGATCCGCGCCGCTGGCTGGGTGTCGGGGTAATGCAGATGCGTCAGGTCATGCAGAGTGATCACCGTCGGCCCGTCGAACACCAGCGGCCACAGGCTCGGCTCGTGATAGAGGTCGATGCCTTGCGCGCGGCCCTGATCGAAGCGCTTCTGTTCCAGCCAGCGCCGCGCCTGATACGCGCCGGGGATCTGCCGCAGTAACGGGGTCAGACGTGAGTAACCGGGCAGGGCGGCCTGCGGCACGGCAGAGCTCCAGCCCCAGCCATGAAACAGCGTCAGTTCAACGTCCGGTTCGTGGCGCAAGGCACTGACCAGTTCGGCCACGTAATGGCCGATGCCGGTACGCGGTGCCTGCAGAATGCGCGCGTTAAGAGCAATGCGCATGCTGATTCTCTGGGGCAGGCAGTGATGCATCCAGATGGCGCCCGATGCGTTCGACCAGCTGCGCGCTCGCCTCGCGCCAGCTCAGCCAACGCCAGTGTTCAAGGCTCAGCGCTGCCGGGAACACACCGGACTGCTCCAGGCTGATCACCAGGTCAGTCAGGCTCTGCGGGTGCGCCAGATCGAAATAGGCCATGTAATCCCCGCCGATTTCGCGGAACACCGGAATGTCGCTGGCCATGGCCGGCAGTCCGCGTTGCATGGCTTCCACCAGCGGCAGACCGAAACCTTCGACATGGGACGGGAATACCAGCGCGGTGGCATGGGAATAAGCGTGTTCAAGGCTTTTATCGGACAGCGCGTTGTACATGAACAGGCGCCGGTTCAGTTGAGGATGTTTGCGGATGCGTTCGATCAACGCTTCGCACTTCCAGCCGATCTTGCCGACGATGCACAACCGGGCGTTCGAACCGCCGGCCCAGGCGCGTTCGAAGGCATCGAGCAGGTAAGCATGGTTCTTGCGCGGCTCGATGGTGCTGACCATGAGAAACACTGGTTCAGGCGCCACGAACAACTGCTGCAAGCCGCGATCGACCTCGGCATCGGCTTCGCTCAGGTCCAGTTCGGAGCCTAGATGGAAGTAGTCGAACCAGCGCTGACCGACCTGGTGCGAGCCGATCCGGCGCTGCATTTCCTCGCGCACCTGATCGCGAATGGTGGTCGAGATCGCCACATAGCCGTCGGCAGTGCGCGCGATCCAGTCGAACCAGTCGTTGAACACCTTGACCAGCCCGGCGTCGCAAAACTGCGGATGGGTCAGCGGGATCAGGTCGTAGATCACCGAAACGATGCCCACGCCGTCACGCTTGAGTTGCTCGGCGAGCGGGAAAAAATTGGCGTGCCACGATGAATCGAGCAGCACCAGCTGATCACCCGCCCGGTGGGCCAGCGGCACGCACCGTTCGGGAATGTGTTTGCCCTTCAGCGCGCGTTCCAGCAGGCGCATCGGCAGACTGAGACAGGCAAATGCCGTGAGCCGGCAGCCAACATAGAGAATCCTGCGGGTGAAATGCCAACGGTTGAACGGCCAGCGCCGTTCCACCGCACGATGGCGCAGCCAGAAACCGTTGGCCCACTGTTCCAGCTTTACCCTTAACCCCACCAGATCGAGCCTGGACGACTTGATCGGCGCCAGGCTTTTCACTTCATAGAGGCCGCCATCGAGCATCACCACCGGGATGCATTGAATGTTTTCATCAGCAGCCGGCAATTGCTGAATGACGTTGCGCACCACCCGTTGAATTCCCGAGTTCGCGTCCGGATGTTCGAAAACGTAGGTGCATTCGACCAACAGGCGGGTCATCGCAGGCTCTCCGTGTCAGGCAACTGGACGAGGTTTTCGCTGGAACGGGTGATGTCGGTCTGCGCCTGCAACCAGGCGCATCCGACGAAGTCCTCCTGACGGTTGTTGATCACGTGGAAGATCAAACCGTAGTCACGCCATTCGAAGTTGCGGTCCAGATGCGAGTCCAGCCGGGACAGGCTCAGGGCCACCGAATAGTTACCCTTGCCCAGGCGCATGTCGAAGGCGAAACGGAACGTCACGCGCTCACCAGCGTGCAAATCGGTGACGGCTTTATCCAGCCGATGGGTGTTGATGCCATAGATCGCCTGACCGAGGCGGTCCTTGATCATGAAGCCGAGAATCAACCGTTCGATGTCTTCGCGGATTTCGGTCTGCACCTCCAGCACCACCGGTTGACCGACCTCGGCAACTTCCAGGCTGCGGCCCTGTGCATCGAGCAGGCGCACGCTGAGAATCCGCGCTTCACCGGTACCGGAAATGGTTTGTACCTGACCGTTGGCAAGCATCTCCTGACGCACGATCTGCCCTTCGCGCTGGGCGAGCATGGCGTTGTAGTAGTCCATGACTTCTTCGGGTTTGCCGCGCATCGCCAGCCGGCCGTTTTCCAGCAGGATCGCGGTGTCGCAGATCGACTGGATGGCCGAGCGGTCATGGGAGACGATCAGCAGGGTGGTGCCGGCCTTGCGGAAGCTGCGGATGCGTTCGAAACTCTTGTGCTGGAAATAGGCATCGCCGACCGACAGCGCTTCGTCGACGATCAGAATATCCGGGCGCCGCGCCGTCGCGACGCTGAACGCCAGACGCATCTGCATGCCGCTGGAATAAGTGCGCACCGGGTGATCGATGGCCTCGCCGATCTCGGCAAAACTCTCGATCTGCGGCATCAGTGCGGCGATCTCTTCGACCTGCATGCCCAGCAGTTGCCCAGCCATCACGGCGTTCTGCCGCCCGGTGAAATCCGGGTGAAAGCCCATACCCAGTTCCAGCAGCGCGGCCACGCGGCCCTGCAGATGAATCTGCCCGCAGGTCGGTTGGGTGGTGCCGGTGATCATCTTCAGCAGGGTGCTTTTGCCCGCACCGTTGACGCCGACGATGCCCACGGCTTCTCCGGGCTGAATCTCGAAGTCGACGTCGCGCAGCACCCAATGCAGGTTATGTCGAGGGCGGGAGAACGGTACCAGCCATTCCAGCAGGCGGCTCCAGCGGTTCGGGTATTGCTTGTAGGCTTTGGCCAGGCCGGTGACGCGTAGGTGTCCCATCAGAGTTCATCCACCATTTCACCGACTCGCTGGCGGAACAGGCGCAGTGCCATGGCGCAGAGCAGCAGTCCGATGATCAGTAACGGCAGCAGGGCAGGCCAGTGCGGCCATTGGTTGTAGAGGAAGACGTTCTGATAGCTGGTCATCAGCGCAGTCATCGGGTTGAGACTGATGATGTGCTGGATACCCGGTGGCAGGATCGACAACGGATAGACGATGGGCGTCAGCCAGAACCAGAACTGCAGGCAGATGCCGAACATTTGCCCGACATCGCGAAAGAACACATTGAGCATGCCCAGCAGCATCCCCAGTCCGGCGGCGAAAATCACTTGCACGATGAGCAGTGGTACCAGCGCCAGCAAGGCCATGCCGGGCAGGCGCCCGCTGATCAGCAGGAAGCCGAAGAACAGCCCGAGAATGATTGCGAAGTTGATCCCGGCATTGAGCAGGGTAATCACTGGCAGGCAGATGCGCGGGAAGCTGATTTTCTTCAACAGGTTGGCGTTTTCCAGAAACATGCTCTGGCTACGCGTGGTGATTTCCGCGAACAGGCCCCAGGTCAGCAGGCCGGCGCACAGATAGACGCTGTACGCCAGACCGTCCTCCACCCCCGGCAAGCGCGCGCGCATGATCTGCGAAAAGATCACCGTGTAGACAACGATCATCGACAACGGATTGAGCACCGTCCACAGGGCGCCGAACAGCGAATTGCGATAGCGCGACTGAAATTCGCGCTTGACGCTGCCGAGGATGAATCCACGGTAGCTGCGCATCGAGCGGTACAAGGAAAGCAGCATTCAAACGGTCCTGCCGTATTGGTCTTCGAAGCGGACGATGTCGTCCTCGCCCAGATACTCGCCGCTTTGCACTTCGATGATGACCAGGTCGATCACCCCGGGATTTTCCAGGCGATGGCGGTGGCCGGCGGCGATGAAGGTCGATTCGTTTTTTGCCACCAGATGCGTGCCCGTACCGTTGTTGGTGACCTTGGCCATGCCTTCGACCACTACCCAGTGCTCGTTGCGGTGGTGGTGCATCTGCAACGACAGCTTGCCGCCGGGTTTGACCACGATGCGCTTGATCTTGAAGCGCGGGCCTTCCTCAAGCACGGTGTAGGTGCCCCACGGCCGGCTGACGGTGCGGTGCAGGCGATAGGCTTCGTGGGCTTTGTCTTTCAACTGTCTGGCCACGCGCCGCACGTCCTGCGCGCGGTCGGCATGGGCGATCAGCACGGCGTCGGCGGTATCGACGACGATCAGGTTATCCACACCGAGGGCCGCCACCAGCCGGCCTTCGCTTTGGACAAAGTTGTTGTGGCTGTCGACGAAGATTGCTTCGCCGCTGGCGCGGTTATTGTCGGCATCGGCCGGAATCAGCGCGGCGACGGCGTTCCACGAACCGATGTCGCTCCAGTCGAAACCGGCCGGGACGACCGCGACTTTGTCCGAACGCTCCATCAGCGCGTAGTCGATGGAAATGTCGGTGATCTCGGCGAACAAGGCCGGCGACAGTTCCTGTTGCAGGCAGCCGACGGTTTCCACCGGGGCGCTGGCGGCCATGCAGGCGCGGGTCTGCTCCAGCAACTCTGGCGCGTGCAGGTGCAACTCGGCAATCACCGCTGCGGTGGTGAAGCAGAACATGCCGGAATTCCACAGGAAATTGCCGCTTTCCAGATAATGCGTGGCGGTCTGCAGATCGGGTTTTTCGACGAAGCGCTGCACTTTGGCGGCGCCTTTGGCGTCCAGTGGTGCGCCGGTTTCGATATAGCCGAAGCCGGTTTCGGGAACGGTTGGCACCACGCCGAAGGTCACCAGATAGCCGTCTTTCGCCAGGTTTACGGCGTGTTCCACCGCGCTTTTCAGTGCCTGCTGGTTGACGATCAGATGGTCGGCGGGCATTACCACCATGATTGCGTCGTCGCCATGCAGTGCCTGCAACGACAACGCTGCTGCCGCGATCGCCGGTGCGGTGTTGCGCCCGCTCGGCTCCAGCAGGAAATGCCCGCGATGGCGCGACACCTGCGCGGCGCAGTAGTGATCCTTGCTCTGGAAGTAGTATTCGCGGTTGGTCACCGTGACGATGTCGCCCCAACCGTCCAGCAACGCGGCCGCACGCTGGTAGGTCTTGCCCAGCAACGACTGGCCGCCGGGCAGGGTCATGAACGGCTTCGGATGGCCCTCGCGGGACACCGGCCACAAACGGGTGCCGGCACCGCCGGACAGAATCACGGGGATCAGCATGGCCTACTCCTTGGCGACGCGTTTCATGTCCGCATCCATCATCATGCGGATCAAGGTATCCAGGTCGGTCTTCGGCTTCCAGCCCAGCACCCGCTGCGCCTTGGCCGGGTTGCCGAGCAGCACTTCGACTTCGGCCGGGCGGAAGAACGCCGGGTCGATCTTCACGAAATCGCGGTAGTCGAGGCCGACGTGATCGAAGGCGATCCGGCACATTTCCCGCACCGTGGTGGTGACGCCGGTGGCGACCACGAAATCGTCGGGCTTGTCCTGTTGCAGCATCAGCCACATGGCTTCGACGTAATCACCGGCAAAGCCCCAATCGCGTTTCGCATCGATGTTGCCCAGGGCCAGCTCCTGCTGTTTGCCCTGCTTGATGCGCGCAGCGGCGTCAGTGACCTTACGCGTTACGAACTCGATACCGCGCAGCGGTGATTCGTGGTTGAACAGAATGCCGCTGCTGGCGTGCAGGTTAAAACTTTCGCGGTAGTTGACGGTGATCCAGTGGCCATAGAGCTTGGCCACGCCATAGGGGCTGCGCGGATAGAACGGGGTGTTTTCGTCCTGCTGCTCGGCCTGGATCAGGCCGAACATTTCGCTGGTCGAGGCCTGATAAAAGCGCGTGTGCGGACTGAACTGGCGGATCGCTTCGAGCAGATGGGTGACCCCCAGACCGTCGACGATGCCGGTGGTCACCGGTTGATTCCACGAGGCGGCGACGAAGCTTTGCGCGGCGAGGTTATAGATTTCGTCGGGTTTCGCTTGAATGACTGCACGCTGTACCGAACAGGCATCGGCCATGTCACCGTCCAGATAGACGATGTCGGCTTCGACGCCCATTTCGCGCAGACGCCAGCGTGAATCGCTGCTGCGCCGGGCGACGAAGCCGTAAACCGTGTAGCCCTTGTCGAGCAACAATTTGGCCAGATACGCGCCGTCCTGGCCGGTGATCCCTGTGATCAGTGCACTTTTGGTCATTCTTGTCGTACTCGCGTCTCCCAGTCGGACAGGATCGTCCGCAGGGATTGTTGTGTGGTGATGGCCGGCGCCCATCCAGTGGCTGTGGCCAGTTTTGCGTGGTTGCCGCAAACGCGACGCTGGTCGGCACGGCGCATGCGCGCCGGGTCCTGAACCAGTTGCAACTCGACCTCGGCAAGGTCGCCCAGCTGTTCGATCAGGCTGCGAATGCTTTGCTCGCGGCCAGAACAAATGTTGTAGACCTGCCCGGCCGTACCGCTTTCAAGCAGCGCCAGATAGGCCGAGATCACATCGCCGACATCGAGAAAATCACGGGTCACGTCGATGTCGCCGACTTCCAGTTGCGGCCCTTGCAGGCCGAGTTTGATGCGGTTGATCTGGCGCGCGGCACTGGCGATGACAAAGCTGTCTTTCTGCCCGCTGCCGATGTGATTGAACGGGCGTGCGACCAGCACCGGCCAGCCTTCGCTCAGGCCCCATTGCAGGCTGAGAAACTCGGCGGACAATTTGCTCACTGCATAGGGGTTGCGCGGGCAGGGCGGATGCTGTTCGGTAATTGGCAGAGCGCTTTCGCCGACCTGTCCGTAGACATCGCCGGAGCTGACATACAGAAAAGTGCCAGTGAAGCCGCGCGCCTTGAGCGCCTGCAACAGATTGAGGGTACCGAACAGATTGATGGCGAGGGTGCGCGCCGGATCGCGGAAGGCTTCGGGAACGAAGGTTTGTCCGGCCAGATGAATCACCGCGTCGGGCATTTGCGGCCAGAGATCACTGAGGCTTTCGGCATCCGTCAGGTCATAGGGCGCTGCGGCAGGCAGCAACTCCCATGTCGAATCAGGCGAGGCCAGACGAGACTGAAGATGTTGTCCCACGAAGCCGGTAAGGCCCGTAACGAACAGACGTTTTTTCAAGCAGCGACCCCTTGGTCTTGAACTTGCGCCACTTTCCCACAGAGTTTGAGGAGAGGTCTGTCAGACCGATGGAAAAACCGGTTGAAAGACGGGCGAAGTCCGTTGTTGTAGTTATTTGTGCCCAATCTGTGCCAAAAGCGCGGCAATTTCAACAGGGCAAACCGTGACCGGTCAGTTCTCGTCAGCGTAGCCGGATTTATTCTCGGCGGGCGGTTCCCGGAGCTGCGATGGATGTGTTTAGAATGGCCCTCGTCGCCATTCCCAAGGTTCGCTGCGGGTATTGCGCAACAGGGTGAAACCGACCACTAAAACAAGAACGAAGACGTGTTTGAGGTAGCGGGATCAGCAGCGGCAATGCCGGCTGAACCCCGTGCCCGGCCGTCATAGCATGAGGTTGCCGGGACGGCTGCTTCATCGTGGGATGCCATGAATTTCATTCTTTACTCGGACGTCAACGATCGCTCCATCAGTCAAAGTCTGGGGCGGCCGGAATACAGCTACTACTTCGTGCTCAAGGCCTATCGCCCGGTGCTGGAAAGCCTTGGCCAGGTGCATGTGGTGGCCTCGCCTGACGACGTCGATCCGTTGTATCTGCAATTGCGTGAGGCCGGTGAAGACTGCCTGTTCCTGTCGTTTGCGCCGCCACACAAAACCCCGACCGGTCTGCAATGCCCGATGGTCTGCGTGATTGCCTGGGAGTACGACTCGATCCCCAGCGAATTCGCGCCCGGCGATGAACGCCAGGACTGGCGCCAGATGCTCGCGCGCCATGGCCGGGTGATCACCCTGTCCACCCACACCGCGCAGGCGATCCGTCGCAGCCTCGGTGCAGATTTCCCGGTGCTGGTGTTGCCCACGCCACTGTGGGAGCGCTTCGCGCCAGTGCGCGAGGATTATCCCAGTGTTCCGGTAAACCCCGGCAGTACCTTGCAGATCAAGGGCTGCATCATCGACAGCCGCGCATTGGGCTTGTCCGCCGATGGCTTGATCGCACCGATTCACAATGAACAGGAGCTGGAGATCCGTGGCCTCGCGGAACCCGCCGATGAGCCACCGCCCGAGCCGGAACCCCCGCCCGAGTTGACCCTGCGGCGAAGGCTTTTGATCAGCAAGCATTATCTGCGTGAGGGCTATCGGGCGCTGACGGCGCCTTCCGAGCACACGCCGCTGTTTCTGCTCAAGCACAATCTGTTGCAGTGGTATCGCGAGGCGCTCAGTGATCTATTCACCGGGGCTGACCGGCAGCCGCTCGCCGTTGCGCCCGCACCTGCTGCCGATTGCTTGCCCGTCACGGTGGAACAAGCGCAAGAGCAGGCCGAACACCCACAAGCCGTACTGCCCGACACCGATGCACAGGTTCAGGTCGACGTCAGCGGTGTGGTGTATGTCAGCGTGTTCAACCCCGAGGACGGACGCAAGAACTGGCATCACCTGATCACCGCGTTCTGCTGGGCCATGCGTGAAGTCGAAGACGCCACGCTGGTGCTGAAAATCACCCAAAACGATCTGTCGAGTTACTACGTTCATTTGATCACGCTGCTCTCGCAGCTGTCGCCGTTTGCCTGCCGGGTGGTGGTGATGCACGGCTATCTGGAAGACGAGGAGTTTGCCCGCCTGTATGGCGCTGCCAGCTTCTACGTCAACGCATCGCGCTGCGAAGGTTTGTGCCTGCCGTTGATGGAGTTCATGTCCTGCGCGCGGCCGGTGATTGCGCCTGACCACACCGCGATGGGCGATTACATCGACGAGCGTGTCGGTTTTATCGTCAAGTCGAGCCGCGAGCCGACCATCTGGCCGGAAGACGTGCGCATTCTCTATCGCACCCTGCGCCATCGTCCTGATTGGGGCTCATTGAAAGCCGCTTATGAAAACAGCTATGCCATGGCCAAACAGCAACCAGAGGCCTATCAGGCGATGGCGGCCGCGGCCAGTGAACGCATGCGTGAATATTGCGGTTTCGCGCCGGTGCAGCAGCGCGTAAAGACGTTTTTCAACCTGCAGGCGCCAGCTGAGCCCATGCCCCTGGCAGTCATGACCGGGGCCGCCTCATGCTGATCATCATTCATTCGGAAACCAACAAGAGCAACATCCAGCAGAATCTCGGACGGCCCGAGTACAGCTATTACTTCGTGCTCAAGGAGTTCCGCCCGGTGCTGGAGCGGATCGGTCAGGTGATCGAAGTCAGCAACCCTGACGAACTGGTCGACCGCTTGTATCTCGACTGCCAGAGTCGCGGCGAAGACTGCGTTTTTCTGTCGTTCTCGCCACCGCATCGCACGCCGATTCATTACGCGTGCCCGACCATTCCTGTGTTCGCCTGGGAGTTCAGCACCATCCCCACCGAGAGCTGGCAGGGTGAACCACGGCATGACTGGCGCGTGGTCCTGCAGGCATGTGGCCGGGCGATCACCCATTCGACGTTCACCGTCAACGCTGTGCGCGATGTGATGGGTGCCGACTATCCGGTGTGCGCGATTCCCGCGCCGGTGTGGGACCGTTTTGCCGCGCGCGGTGAAGCATTGCTCAAGTGCCCGGTGGTGGAGGGCGTAACGCTCAATCTGCGCGGTTTGCTGATCGACAGTCGCGAGACGGATCTGCGTCCATATGGCCCGCCGGGGTTGTGCGAAGGCACACCAATATCGTTTGACGCACCGGCGCAGGATCGCCCGTTGCAACTGGACGGTGTGGTCTACACCTCGGTGTTCAACCCTTACGACGGACGCAAGAACTGGCAGGACATGATCAGTGCGTTCTGCACCACGTTTCGCGAGGTCAGCGATGCGACGCTGGTGCTGAAACTGACGCACCACGACATCGCCAATGCGCTGACCGACATGCTGCACCATCTGTACAAGAACCAGTTTTATCAATGCAGGATCGTGCTGATCCACGGCTATCTGGCCGATGCCGACTACGAGGCGCTGGTGCAGGCCACCAGTTACGTGGTCAACAGTTCCTATGGTGAAGGCCAGTGCTTGCCGCTGATGGAATTCATGTCCTGCGGCAAACCGGCGATTGCCCCGGTCAACACGGCAATGGCCGATTACATCAGCGGCGACAACGCATTCCTGGTCGATTTCACCGAAGAGCTCACGGCCTGGCCGCATGACCCGCGCGCGGCCTACCGGACCCTGCGTTACATGACCGATTGGGACTCGTTGTGCGTCGCCTATCGCGACAGCTACGCGGTGGCGAAAAACGATCCGCAGCGTTATGCCGCCATGTCGGGCGCAGCGGTGCAGAGCCTGCAACGCTTCTGCAGCCAGGCCAGCACCGAGCTGCGCTTGCGCGCCTTTCTCGAATCGCCGTTGCCCGCCGCCGCGCCGGTGCCTGCGCAAGCTTCGCTCGCATGATCAGGCGACTGCTCGCGCGATGGCTGCCGGCACGCGCTGCGCAAACTTCGGCTGAACCGCCGGCAGCAACGCTGTCGCCGCGCGATGTCGGTCTGCACGACGCGGTGCTCGATGGCTGGTTCCTCAATGACAGCGGCGAACTGCTCAAGGGCTTTGCGATCACTGCCGACGACAGCGTGCTTGACGTCGGTTGCGGCGAAGGCGTGGCGACGCTGTTCGCCGTGCGTCAGGGGGCTTCGGTGATTTTCACCGACAGCGAGCACGCCAAGGTGCGTGACCTTGCGCGGCAGGTCGAGGCACACGGCGCAAAAGCCAGTCTTGGTCTGGTCAGCAACAGTTTGCCGTTGCCGCTGGCTGACGGCTGCGCGAGCAAAGTGGTGTGCATGGAAGTGCTGGAGCATATCGCCGAACCCGAGCCGTTCATGGCCGAGCTGGTGCGCATGGGACGTCCCGGCGCGCAGTATCTGCTCAGCGTCCCTGCACCGGCCGGTGAGCACCTGCAAAAAGGCATCGCCCCGGCCAGCTACTACCAGTCACCCAACCATGTGCAGATTTTCAGCGCAGAGCGTTTTGCCGCGCTGGTGGAGGAGGCCGGCCTGGTGATCGAGCATCGTCAGGCCAGCGGCTTCTTCTGGGTGATGGGCATGATTTTTTTCTGGGCCGGCGAACGCGCCGCCGGTCGTGATCCGGGCGGCGCGGTGCGTGACCGCATTCAGCCGCCGTTCATGCCCTTGATGGAAAGCTGGGCGCGAACCTGGCAAGACTTGCTCACGCAACCCGGCGGTGTGGCGATCAAACAAACCCTCGACAGCTTCCTGCCCAAGAGCCAGGTGATCATCGCGCGCAAGCCACTCACTGCCGGAGATGCGCCATGAGCGGCAAACGCATCATGGACATCGAAGTGCTGCGCGCCATCGCGGTATTGGGCGTGCTGTTTCACCACTTGCAAGGCAGCCTGTTTACCGATGTGGTGCCGCTGCTGGCCAGGATCCATGCCTGGGCGCAGCCGTGGTGGGGCGTCGACCTGTTTTTCGCCATCTCCGGTTTCGTCATCGCGCGCAGCCTGATCCCGGCATTGCAAGGCTGCACTAGCCGCCAGCAATACTGGCAGCAGACGCGCAACTTTTGGCTGCGTCGCGCCTTTCGCTTGTTGCCCTCGGCCTGGCTGTGGCTGGCGCTGATGTTGCTGGCGTGCCTGTTCGTCAACCGTTCGGGAGCGTTCGGTACGCTGTCGGCCAACTTGCAAGCGACCCTTGCCGGGGTCTTTCAGTACGCCAACTTTCGCTTCGCCGACAGCTTCTTCCGCTACGAATACGGCAGCAGTTTCGTTTACTGGAGTCTGGCGCTGGAGGAGCAGTTCTACCTGCTGTTTCCGCTGTTGATCGTGCTCTGTCGCAAACATCTGGTGTGGGTGTTGCTGGCGCTGGTCGCGGTGCAGATTTTTACGCTGCGTACGCCGTTGCTGATGGTGGTGCGTACCGATGCGCTGGCCCTCGGCGTGCTGCTGGCGATGTGGAGCGCGCAGCCGGGCTATCAGCGCTGGCGACCGGAGGTGCTGCGCCGCCCGTGGCTGGGGATCGGCGCGCTGATCCTGATCGCTGCGCTGTTGAGCTTCATGGCCACCGACCGCTTCACCTTCGCCTGGTATCGCATCGGTTCGATCGCTGTGCTCAGCGCCATCCTGGTGTGGATTGCCTCGTACGATCGAAACTACCTGATGCCGGCCGGTGCGCTGCAGCGTCTGCTGGGATGGATCGGCAGCCGTTCCTACGGCATCTATCTGATCCACATTCCGGCCTATCAACTGGTGCGAGAGCTGATCTTTCGCTTGCAAAGCGCCGGTCTGCCCAGCCCCGCCGGCCACCCGATCCTGACGCTGCTGATCGCCTTTGGCCTGATCGTGCTGCTCAGTGAACTGAATTACCGTCTGGTCGAAATGCCCATGCGCAACCGCGGTGCCGCACTGGTGCAACGCCTCGGTACCGCGCGATCCGCCGTCCTTGCCTCTGGAGCCACCTCATGCTGAGCCTGTTGAAAAAACTCACGGCGGCGACGCCAGCCCCGGCGCCGACGCAACCCGTTGCACCGGTTGCCAGCAAAGTCGATCCGTACATGCTCGGCTTGTACGATGCCAAGCTCAGCGGCTGGTTCAACCAGGAGACCAACGAGCTGTTCAAAGGCTTCGTGGTGTCTGCCGACGATACGTTGCTGGATGTCGGTTGTGGCGACGGCGGCAACGTGCATTTCTGCGGTATGCGCGGGGCCAGGATCATCATTGCTGACATCGACGCGGCCAAGGTCGAAGCGACCCGTCAGCGCCTGAGCGATACCCCGGCGCGAGACGTCGAATGCCACGTCACCGATTGCAATCCGCTGCCGATTGCCGATGCGACGGCCACGCGCGTGGTATCCACCGAAGTGATCGAGCATGTCGACGATCCCGTGCAGTTTCTCGCCGAGCTGGTGCGCGTCGGCAAACCGGGTGCGTTGTACCTGTTGAGCGTGCCGCATCCCAGCTCTGAAGACCTGCAAAAAGACATCGCCGCGGCCGAGTATTTCCAGAAGCCCAACCACATTCGTGTGCTCAGCGAAGAACAATTCAAGACGCTGGTCAGCGACGCCGGGCTGGAGATCATCAGTCACAGCCAGTACGGTTTTTACTGGTCGATGTGGATGCTGCTGTTCTGGGAAGCCAAAGTCGATTTCAGCAATCCGGACCATCCGTTGCTCAACCACTGGGCCGAAACCTGGCAAGCGCTGCTGGATTCGCCGCGCGGCGCACAGATCAAGCAGGCGCTGGATGCGGTCGTAGCGAAAAGCCAGGTCATCATCGCGCGCAAGCCCTGACCTACAGGGTTTTGTGTAACCTTGCGGCCTCGTTCTTAAGGATCTGCAAGGTATGCGGCGTCTCGTCGGTCTATGTATTTTGATGCTGCTGTGTGCCTGCAAACCGCAGGATGCGCCGCCTCTCGACCAGCAACTGTATGTCTGGCAACGCCAGTGGACGCCTGCCCACGAGGCGGCGTTGCGTGACAGCCGCGCTGATTTTTCCACGCTGCGGGTGCTGGCGCTGCAAGCCTTCCCGAACGCAGGCTGGAGCCGGGCACGGGTCGATGCGCCGTTGCTGAAGGCCGATGGCCGGGGATTGATCGCGGTAGTCCGCCTCGACGGCCAACTCAAGGCGCTGGATCAGGAGCAGGTCACCGCGCAGATTCTGCAAATGCTCGCCGATTGGCAGGCGCAGGGCCTGCCAGTGAGCGGCATCGAAATCGACCACGATGCCGGCAACGAGCGGTTGCCGGCCTACGCTGAATTCCTCAAACAGCTGCGCTCGGCATTGCCGTCGACGTTGCCGCTGAGCATCACCGCGCTGCCGGCCTGGCTCGACAGTCCGCAACTGCCCGCGCTGCTGCAAACCGTCGACAGCAGCGTGCTGCAAGTGCATGCGGTCAGCGATCCTCGGCGCGGTCTGTTCGATCCCGAGCAAGCGTTGAAATGGGCCAAGGGCTGGGCGCAGATCACTGACAAGCCGTTCTATCTGGCACTGCCCGCCTATGGCGTGGCGTTGTTGCCGGATGACGGTGGGGCACCGGTGGTGGAAAGCGAGGTGCGATTGGAGCGGGGCGGTCAGCGTCGGGAACTGCTTGCCGATCCGCTGCAATTGAGCCGGCTCGGCCAAACATTACGTGATGATCCGCCGAAGCATCTTGCGGGGCTGATCTGGTTTCGCCTGCCGCTGGCCAATGATCGCCGCGCCTGGAGCCTGACTACGCTCGCGGCGGTTGCCCGTGGCGATCAACTGACCAGTCGGCTCGGCGTGACGTTCAGCGAACACGCCGGTCTCTACGACATTCAGCTCGAAAATCCCGGCAATCTCGACAGTGCCTGGCCTGCGCAAATCACCCTGAAGGCAAATAACTGCGAGGGCGCCGATGCGCTCGCCGGTTACTCGTTGCAACAAAGTGCTGATCTGCTTACCTTCACCCGCCTGCGCGACGGCCGCTTGCCAGCGGGCGGACGACGCGCCATCGGTTGGGCGCGTTGCGCCACTATTGATCAAGGAGGTTCGCATGTTGTCCCGTAACTGGCCGCGTCATCTGCTTTGCCTGAGCCTCAGCCTGCCGCTGGGTTCGGCGCTGGCCTGCGGGCCGGATTTCCCGATGCGCCTGCTCGACGATCGCGCTCAGACCCTGGCCGATCTGCCCGAAGGCAATTTCACTTTCGAACTCAGCCGCCTCGGCAAAACCATTGCCGGACTGAAGAACGCAACGGCCATCACGCACAATCCCAACGACCTCTACGGTGAAGAAAACGCTGCCGCCGTCGCTCGGGAACAAGCCGAGCAGGCAGGCCTGAGCGCCGAGCAGCAAGCCCTGGTCAAGAAACTGCGTGGGCTGACCGATGCACGTCAGGCCGAAATGCAGGGCGCCAGTCTGCCCGAGGAAATTCGTTGGTACGTTGCTGGTGCGGTGGCCTTCGCCACCGGTGATCGGCAACAGGCAATCGAATATTTCAACAAAGTGCTGGCGCTGCCGGCCGATCAGCGGCCGCTGCGCAGCACCTGGGCGGCTTATTCACTTGGCCGCACATGGCTGGCGGCGAGCGCCGAGGCCGCCGATGCGATCTCCGCACTGGAACAGGCGCGCGCGGCGTACCGCCAGACACGGCAGCTGAGCATCGATGGCTTCAGTGATCCGCTGGAACTGGGCGTGGCCAGCCTCGGCGAGGAAGCACGGGTGCTGCGCAGTGCCGGTGACTGGAGCGGCGCCATCGAATTGTATGAAGCGCAGAATCTGCACGGATCGGCGGTGGGTTACACCTCGCTGAAACAACTGATGAACGAACTGGCGGAGCTTCCCGAGGCTGAGCTGGCGAAACTGCTCGAGCATAAAGCGGTGCAGCAACTGGTCACGGCTTCCTTGGTCAGCCGGCAGGGTTGGTCATTCGGTGATCAGCCACCGAACGAAAAGAAACTGGTGACGCTGCTGCAAAACAGCACCCGAGGCAGCCTGGACAATGCCGATCGTCTGGCGGCGATAAGTTATCAACAGGGTGATTACGCAAGCGCCAAAGCCTTTTTGGTAAATGCTGGAGACGGCGGACTGGCCTGGTGGTTGCGGGCCAAACTGGCCGTACGTGACGGCGATAAAACGGCCGCCGCCGCAGCGTATGCGAAAGCCGCTCAAGCCTTTCCGCAGACTGAGGATTGGGGTTATCGGCGCACACCGGACTGGGCGTTTGAAACCGTGCAGCCGAAGTGCCGGGTCGAGGGCGAGCGCGCGATCCTGGCGTTGCAACGCGGCGAGTACCTGCAAGCGTTCGTGCAGCTGTATCGCAGCAACAGCGTCTATTGGTTCGACGCCGCGACTGTCGCCGAGCGCGTGCTGACGGTTGATGAGCTGAAACGCTACGTCGACGACAACGTCCCTGCGCCGCCGGCGCTGACCCCGCAGGAGCGCGACAACTATGTGCCGCTGCCGGTGGCTGCCAGCCTGCGCAATCTGCTCGGTCGACGTCTGTTGCGCGAAGGCCATTATCAGGAGGCGGTGGCTTATTTCGACAACCCGGACCTGCAGAACAAGGCGCGCCTCTATGGCGAACAACGCCTCAAGGCCGATGCCACCTGGTGGCCGACCAAACGAGCCAGTGCCTTGTACAACGCCGCGTGGACAGCCCGCGAATGGGGCATGGATATTCTCGGTTACGAAATGGCCCCGGATTACGCCACGTTCGGCGGCAATTACAGCCTGGAAAGCGCCGAGCTGAAGGTCGGTCCGCTGGTATCCGAAGCAGAAGTGCAACGCCAGCAGGCCAGCGCTGCGCAGCCGGATCAGCGTTACCACTATCGGTTTGTCGCCACGGCATTGGCAGGTCGCGCCGCCGATAACCTGCCGCATACCAGTCAGGCCTTTGCCGCTGTTCTGTGTAATGCGGCCGGCTGGAACAGCAGCCTGGAAGACCAGAGCGCGTTGTATCAACGTTACGTCAAGCAAGGCCCTTACGTGCCTTGGGCGGTGGACTTTGGCAATCAATGTCCGTACCCGGATTTCGAAAACGCCGACAAGCGTTACGTGACTCAAGTCACCGATGCCGTGCGCTCATCGCTGCGGCCGTACAAGTGGCCGGTGCAGATCGGCGCGCTGGGGCTGGTGGTCGCTGCGGCGTTGCTGCTGATCAGCCGCCGCCGGCGCAAGGCCGGCAAAGGCTAGGCCTGCTGGACAAAGGTCAGGCGCACGGCAAAGGCAATCAACAGGCTGCCGAACAGCCACTGCTGCACGCGTTGGGCCGTTGGATGATGTTGTAACCAACGACCCAGCGCGGCCCCGGTCAGGGCATACGCGCTGTCGAACATAAAGCCGATGCCGACCAGCAATGCGCCAAGCACGGCGAACTGGCTGAGCACCGGCGTACCGTCATTGGCGATGAATTGCGGCAACAGCACCGAGCAGAACAGCAACGCCTTGGGGTTGAGCAGGTTGGTCAGCAGACCTCGGCGAATGGCCGTGCGCCATTGCCTGTGGCTGTCGGCGATGGCTTCGGCGTTG
Organism: Pseudomonas fluorescens; assembly: GCA_902825215.1. GTDB lineage: Bacteria > Pseudomonadota > Gammaproteobacteria > Pseudomonadales > Pseudomonadaceae > Aquipseudomonas > Aquipseudomonas fluorescens_G. The sequence continues at coordinate 6,203,268 of LR782234.1, read as the reverse complement.
AGCGGCGGCAGCAAGGTGCTGCGCAGGCAGTGCAGGCCGATCCATAGCAGATACGCTGCGCCGGCCAGGCGAACCACCTCGAAGGTCCACGGCGCCGCCTTGAACAGCGCCGCCAGCCCCAACGCCGCGAGCGCAACATGACAAGCGCGAGCGATGCCCAGACCGATGGCGGTGGCCAGTGCCGGCCCGCGACCCTGACGGGCGCCGGTCTGCAGCAACAGAATCATGTCCGGGCCGGGCAGTAAAAGAACCACAGCCAAAGCCAGGAAAAACAGCCAGAGATTTGTCATGTTGCAGCCCTTGCGCAGTTGATTCGATCGGCCAATTCTAGGGCTGAAGGCCGGCGCAGGTGCTTGCGTAGTCCGCTTCAATAGCGCTGTGTTTTGGCATAACCTGCTGGTTTTCTGCGCCAAAACCATCGGGATATGCCAACCATGAAACTCGACGCTTTCGATCGCAAGATTCTCGCCGCGCTGCAACGCAACGGCCGCCTTAGCAATGTCGAGCTGGCGGAGGAAATCGGCCTGTCAGCCTCGCCGTGCCTGCGCCGGGTGCGCATGCTGGAAGAGGCGGGGGTGATTCGTGGTTACCAGGCCAACGTTGATCGCGATGAAGTCGGCCTGGGGCTGACGGTGTTTGTCGGGGTCAAGGTCGAGCGGCACAACGAAGAACGGGCCAACGCGTTCTATGCCGCGGTCACCGCATTGCCGGAAGTGATTTCCGCGTTTCTGGTGTCGGGCGAGTCGGATTTTCTGCTGCAAGTGGTGGTACCGGACTTGCGTGCCTACGACCGTTTTGTCAGCAGTCATCTGTTGAAACTGCCGGGAGTCAGCGACATTCGCAGCAATTTCGCGATTCATACGGTGAAGACGCCAGGGCCATTGCCGCTGGGGCATCTGCCGGTTTGAGAACGGGCTGTCTTTATCGCTGGCGGGGCTAACTCCCACGACATTCACCGTGGGAACCAGCCTGCTGGCGATAGCCCGTTCAGCGCTTACATCTGTGTTGCCATCCCCTCAACATTCATCGCCGCCTGACGCAACGCCTCGGAACGGGTCGGGTGTGGGTGACAGGTCAGGGCAATGTCTTCAGCCGAAGCGCTGAATTCCATCGCCACGCAGAACTCGCCAATCATCTCGCTGACGCTCGGGCCGACCAGATGCACGCCTAGCACTTCATCGGTGCGCTCGTCAGCGAGGACTTTGGCAAAGCCTTCGGTCTCGTGGTTGATCTTCGCTCGGCTGTTCGCGGTAAAGGGAAATTTGCCGACCTTGTAGGTGCGACCTTCAGCCTTCAGTTGCTCCTCGGTCTTGCCGACGCTGGCCAGTTCCGGTTTGGTGTAGATCACGTTGGGGATCAGCTCGTAATTGACCTCGCCGGCCTTGCCGAGGATCTGCTCGACACAGGCCATGGCTTCGTCTTCGGCCTTGTGCGCGAGCATCGGCCCGGACGTCACATCGCCGATCACCCAAACGCCGGGAGCCTCGGTACGGTGTTGTTTGTTGGTGAGCATGCCGCGCTTGTCGGTGCTCAAGCCGACATTTTCCAGGCCCAGACCGTGCGTGTAGGGGCGACGACCGATGGCCACCAACACGTAATCGGCCTCCAGCGACTCGGCGCTGCCGCCGGCGGCGGGCTCGACAGTGAGTTGCACGCCGCTGGCGGAGGGGGTGGCGCCGGTGACTTTCGAACTCAGTTTGAAGCTGATGCCCTGCTTGCTCAGCGCGCGCTGCAAGGTTTTGCCGGCCTCAGCGTCGACACCGGGGCAAATGCGGTCGAGGTATTCGATCACCGTCACCTGCGCACCGAGGCGTCGCCAGACTGAGCCAAGCTCCAGACCGATCACGCCGGCACCGATGACCACCAGATGGCGGGGCACTTCGCTCAGGGACAGCGCGCCGGTGGAATCGAGGATGCGCTGATTGTCGATCTCGACGCCGGGCAGGGGAGTGGGCTCTGAACCGGTGGCGATGATGATGTCTTTCGCGGTCAGTTCGACCTTGTTGCCCTGATGATCAGTCACGCTGACTTTGCCAGGGCCGTCGATGTGGCCCCAGCCCTTGATCCAGTCGACTTTGTTTTTGCGAAAGAGAAACTCGATGCCCTTGGTCAGGCCAGCGACGCTTTCATCTTTCTGTTTCATCATCTGCGCCAGGTTCAAAGTCGGTTTGACCTCAATGCCCAGATTGGCGAATTCCGCACCCATCGCCGCGTCGTACAGCTCCGAGGCATGCAGCAAGGCCTTTGACGGCATACAGCCGACATTCAGACAAGTGCCGCCTAGCGTTGCGCGCCCTTCCACGCAAGCAGCCTTAAGGCCCAACTGACCGGCGCGAATCGCCGCGTTATAGCCACCGGGGCCACCACCCAGAATGACCACATCATAGTTGCTCATGCGCTTGCTCCTGATCGATGGATGCGGATCGCTAAAGTTAGCTATCGGTTAAAATTACGAGCGTAATATGTGCGCATTCCAACATTTCGGTCAAGGATTCAGGCAAGCGACAGGTCGGGCATCTTTGAATAAGCGCGAATATCGACGAATATTTCACGCTTTTCGTTATATCGTAACGACACGAACGCGGACCAATCAGTTTGGGGTGATATGCAAGTCGATCTGCAGGTTGAGGGCACGCAAGTGGCCGGGCTGCCACGGTTCCAGCAGGCAGCCGTTCAGGGCCGGCGGCTACGGCGTTGGGCGCTGGGTCTTGGCGGGCTGGCAGGGGCGGGCGTGGTGCTGGCGCTGTTTGTCGGATTGTTCGCGCCGCAGTCATTGTGGCAACCGTTGTTGCTCAATCAAAGTGCCGCGTTGCTGATGTTGGTCGCAGGCTTGCAATCGGCCTGGTGGCTGACGCAATGGCGTACACGCGCGATAAATCCAACGCCCTCGACCGCGCTTGCAGGCGAAGAACTCGCGGCACCTGAAGGCTGGTACGAGCGCTTGCTCGATCGCCTGAGCCAGCGAGGTCTGCATCTGCTCGGCCAGATTGGCGCGGCGACGTTGTGGTTGGCCGGCTGGGCGTTGGCGGCGCTGCTCAGCGTTGACCAAGCGTTGAACCTGACATTGCCGAGCGCGGCGATGGGCCTGTCCGCCACCGTGGCGGGAGCACTGGGGTTGCTGTTGGCGTTCGGTTTGCTGGTGTTCGAAAGGCAACTGGCCCAGGACAACCCGGCGCAATGGCCGGAAGCAGGGTCATTGGCGCAACTGACGCGGGTGGCAATCATTACGCTGGTTTTGAGCGCGTTGTGTTTGTTGTTCGCGGGCGAAAACGCTGTTTGGCCGGTGCGTGTCGCCGTGCTGATCGGGCTCTTGCCGGGTCTCGTTGCTGTTGAATTCTTATTGCGTGCGGTGCTTTCGCTGTTCAGCCCCCGCCGCGAGCAGCTGGAACCGACGCTGCTGGCACGCAGCTTTGTCGCCGACATGCTGCGCTGGCCGCCGCAACCCTTGCTCGCCTTACAGCACGAAATGCACAACCGTTTTGGCATCGATCTGCGGCAGATCTGGGCGTTCAGTTTCATGCGCCGGGCATTGTTGCCGGTGTTGGCACTGGTGGCGGTGGTGGGGTGGCTACTCACCGGCATTCATGAGATTCCCTTGCAGGGCCGGGGTATCTACGAACGTTTCGGCAAACCGGTGCAAGTGTTCGGCCCCGGTTTACAGGTGGGTTTGCCTTGGCCGCTGGGGCGCGTGCTGAGCGTTGAAAACGGCGTGGTGCATGAGCTGGCGACCAGCGTCGGCGAGAACCCGGCACCGCTGCAAGCTGACCCTGCCGAAGGCCCGGCGCCGGCCACAGCCAACCGTTTGTGGGACGCCAGTCACGTCAATGACAAATCACAAGTCATCGCCAGCCGTCGCGGTGAGCAGCAGAGCTTCCAGATCGTCAACATGGACGTGCGTTTCGTCTATCGCATCGGCTTGAGTGATGAGGCCGCGCTGGCCGCCACCTATAACAGCGCCGATGTGCCGACGCTGATTCGCAGCACCGCCAGCCGGATTCTCGTGCACGATTTTGCTTCCCGTACGCTGGATGGTTTGCTCGGTGAGGACCGCGTCGACCTCGCTGAAGAGGTCGGTCGCGCGGTGCAAAGCGATCTGAATTCACTCAACAGCGGCGTAGAGATTCTCGCCACGGTGGTCGAGGCGATTCATCCGCCGGCCGGTGCGGCCAATGCCTATCACAGTGTGCAAGCTGCGCAGATCGGTGCGCAGGCGTTGATTGCCCGTGAGCGGGGTGCCGCTGCACAGGCGAGCAACCAGGCACAATTGCAAGCCAGCCTTGCGCGTGATCTCGCCACTGCTAGCGCGCGGGAAATCGGTGCCACCGCCCAGGCAGCGAACTCGAAATTCAACGCCGAACAGAAAGCCTACGCAAATGCCGGTCAGGTCTTTGTACTCGAGCAATATTTCAGTCAGCTCAGCCAAGGCTTGAGCAAGGCGCGGCTGCTGATCCTTGACCACCGACTGGGCGGCGCGACCAACGCGCCGACCATCGATTTGCGCAATTTCACGCTGCCGGCAGACCCGACGCCCGCGCGCACCAACGCTCAACCAGGAGTTGCCCATTGAGCCAGTCGCCTACTCACGATTCGCATGACCACAGCGGCCACGATCACAGCCATGGCGCGCATCACCACCATCACGGGCATCACCATCACCACCACGGCGCGCCGCAAGAGGCTGGGCCGTTTCCGTGGCGGCGCATGGGTTGGGCAGCGTTGCTGGTCGTATTCGCGGTTGCAGCGGCGAGCCTGGTGCAAGTGCGCTCTGGTGAAGCCACGGTGATCACGCGCTTCGGCAATCCCTCGCGCGTCTTGCTGGATCCGGGCCTGAGCTGGCGCTGGCCGGCACCGTTTGAGGCAGCAATTCCGGTAGACCTGCGCTTGCGCACTACTTCCAGTGGTTTGCAGGATGTCGGTACTCGTGACGGCCTGCGCATTATCGTGCAGGCCTACGTGGCGTGGCAGGTGCAGGGCGACGCAGACAATGTGCAGCGTTTCATGCGCGCCGTGCAAAACCAGCCGGACGAAGCCGCGCGGCAGATTCGCACCTTTGTCGGCTCGGCGCTGGAAACCACGGCGAGCAGTTTTGACCTGGCGAGTCTGGTCAATACCGATGCCAACCAAGTACGCATCGGCGACTTCGAGACGCAGTTGCGTCGACAGATCGATCAGCAATTACTCGCGACTTACGGCGTTCGCGTCGTGCAAGTCGGCATCGAGCGGTTGACCCTGCCATCCGTCACACTCACCGCCACGGTCGATCGGATGCGCGCAGAGCGTGAAACCATCGCCACCGAACGCACAGCGATCGGTAAACGTGAAGCGGCGCAAATCCGATCCGCCGCCGAACGTGATGCACGCATCGTGCAGGCTGATGCGACCGTTAAAGCTGCCGACATCGAAGCGCAATCCCGCGTCGAAGCGGCGCAGATTTATGGCCGCGCCTACGCCAGTTCGCCGCAGCTCTACAACCTGCTGCGCTCGCTCGATACGCTCGGCACCATCGTCACGCCGGAAACCAAACTGATTTTGCGAACCGATGCGGCACCGTTTCGTGTGTTGGTTGACGGGCCGCCAGCGCTCGACAATAAAGCCGGATTGCAGCCATGACTGATGACGTTCCACGTGGAACACAAACATTGAATGGTCCCTGGATTCAGGCCGGGCGCTTGGCATTTCTTGCCTTGTATGCGGTGACGGTATTGGCCGCACTGGCTTGGGCGTTTTCCAATGTGCGGCAAATCGATCCGCAGAATCGCGCCGTAGTCTTGCATTTCGGTGCGCTGGATCGCATTCAGAATGCCGGGCTGCTATGGGCCTGGCCGCAGCCTTTCGAACAGGTGATCCTCCTGCCAGCAGCGGATCGGGTGATCGAGCGGCGTGTGGAAAACCTGTTGCGCAGCGACGAAGCATTGAAGGCAGATCGCGTCGCTTCGTTTGCCACGCCGTTGAGCGATGCGCTGGGGGGCTCGGGTTATTTATTGACCGGTGACGCCGGTGTCGTGCAACTGGATGTGCGGGTGTTCTACAAAGTCAGTGATCCGTACGATTTCGTCCTGCAGGGCAATCATGTCTTGCCGGCACTGGATCGGCTGGTGACGCGCAGTGCGCTGGCACTCACCGCCGCGCGTGATCTGGACACCATTCTGGTTGCACGTCCGGAGCTCATCGGTGCGGACAGCCAGGCCGCCGAGCGCCGTGAGCGGTTGCGCGGTGATCTGGTCCGCGCGATCAATCAGCGCCTGGCTGAACTTAAAGCGGGCGGGCAGGGCATAGGCGTCGAAGTGGCGCGGGTCGATGTGCAGTCGAGTCTGCCCGAGCCGGCAGTCAGCGCTTTCAATGCAGTCCTGACCGCCAGCCAACAAGCCGACAAAGCCGTCGCCAACGCGCGCACCGAGGCCGAAAAACTCACCCAGACCGCCAATGAACAAGCCGACCGCACACTGCAGATTGCCCACGCCCAGGCCGGCGAACGGTTGGCCAGAGCGTCGGCAGATACTGCCACGGTCGCGAGCCTCGCCAGGAATGCCGACCCGCAGTTGCTCTTGCGACTGTATCGCGAGCGCATGCCAAAGATTCTCGGCCAGGCCGGCTCGGTGACCACGGTCAACCCGAAAGACGATTCCCGTCTGATCATTCAGGGAGCCAGCCAATGACTGCGACCACCGCCACGCCGAGCCTGTTGTCCTCGGCCGAACAACGCCGCGCCGCACGGCAACTGACCCTGGCGATGCTTGCGCTGGGCTTGCTCGGTCTGGGCCTGATCTGGCGTTGGTGGCTGCCGGAGCAAACCGGGGTCAGCCAATTGCTGTTGGGCTTTGCCTCGTTAATGGTCGGGGTGTCGGTAATGCGCTCGGCATGGTACAGCCTGCGTTATCCGAGTTTGCATGGCATAACCGATCAACTGATTGCGCTGGCCATGCTTGGCGCTTGGGCGACAGGCGATTTGCTCACGGCGGCGTTGCTGCCGATCATCATGATCTTCGGCCATGTGCTGGAGGAACGCAGTGTCATCGGTTCGCAGGAAGCGATTCACGCCTTGGGGCAACTCACGCGTAGCCATGCGCGCAAAATCCAGGCGGACGGCTCGGTCATCGAGGTCGACAATGGCACCCTCAAACCCGGCGATGCCGTTGAGGTGCGGGCCGGTGATCGCGTGCCAGCGGATGGTCGGGTTCTCTCCGGTCAGGCGAGTCTCGATACCGCGTCGATCACTGGCGAATCCGTGCCGGTCGAAGCCGATGTTGGCATGAGCGTATTTGGCGGTGCGATCAACCTCGACGGATTGTTGCGCATCGAAGTGACGCGCACCGGTGACGAGTCGACGTTGGGCAAAGTCATCGCCCTGATGCAGAACGCCGAACGCTCGAAACCGCCGATCACCCGGCTGCTTGAACGTTACGCCGGCAGCTACATGATCCTGGTATTGCTGCTGGCCGCTGTGACCTGGTTCATCACCAACGATGCGCAAGCGATGCTCGCAGTGCTGGTTGCCGCTTGCCCATGCGCACTGGTGTTGTCGGCTCCCGCCACGGCGATTGCCGGCGTCGCGGTGGCGGCGCGTCACGGGATATTGATCCGCAGCTCGGCGTTCCTTGAGGAGCTGGCTGATCTGACATCCTTGGTGGTCGACAAGACCGGGACGCTGACCTACGGCACCTTGCGTCTGCAGTCGATCGACTGCGCAGCAGCAGATCACGCAGCGGCGAAGACCTTGGCGGCCAGCCTCGGTGCAGCCAGCAGTCATCCGGTCAGCCGCGCCTTGGCGGGACTTGTCAGTCCACAAGTCTATTTGCCTTTGAGCGAGATTCAGGAGCGGCAGGGTCTGGGTGTTACCGCCATGACCGCGCAAGGTGAAGCGGCACTCGGGCGTCCGGAGCTGTTCGCGCAGTTGGGCATCAGCACCACGGCCGTCCCAGAGCACGATGGGCCGATCGCCGGGCTGGCCTTGCGTGGTGAGTTTCTCGCCTGGCTGTTGTTGGCCGACAGCGTCAAACCAGAGGCACGCTTTGCCCTCAGTGAATTGCGTGAGTTGGGTCTTGGTCGCCAGCTGTTGTTAACCGGTGATCGTCAGAGTGTCGCGAACTCGCTCGCGCAGGATGTCGGCTTGCACGAGGTTGAGGCGCAGGCCTTGCCGGAAGACAAACTCAATCGCGTGCTCAAGGAAATCGACAGTGGCTTCCGGCCAATGGTCGTCGGTGACGGCATCAACGATTCGCTCGCACTCAAGGCCGGTGTGGTTGGCGTGGCGATGGGCGCGGGCGGTGCGGACATCGCGCTGGCCTCGGCCGATATCGTGCTGATCGGCAGCGATCTGCGCCGGCTCGGTACTTGTGTGCGGCTAAGCCGTCAGTGCCGCAGAACATTGCAGGTCAATGTGATCATCGGCTTGGGCTGGACGCTGGCGATCGTCGTCTTCGCCGCATTTGGCTGGCTCGGCGCGGCCGGAGCGATGATCGCTGCACTGCTGCACAATTTGAGTACCTTGCTGGTTCTCGGGAATGCCGGCCGCTTGCTGCGGTTTCAGGAACCGTTGGCGAAAATGGATGATGAGCTTTGAAACGATTTGTAACGAACTGCTGGCCAAGTTAGCAGTCATTGGAAAAGAGGGCGCTCCATTCAAGCTGGCATCGGTTGAAAGTCGTGGGTGCAGGATGGCCTGTTGGAGCGTCTGGAGCGATAGATAAGGCTAATCAGTTCGATAGCCTGCTATTTTTCTGCGATGGTCTACCCTCAGATCTGACGTCTGAAACAAGGGGGAATTTCCATGCTCGCGCAACTTCCACCGGCCTTACAGAACCTGCAGCTTCCGCTTCGCCTGCGACTCTGGGACGGCCATGAATTCAACCTGGGGCCGACGCCCAGCGTTACCATCGTGGTCAAGGACCCACAGATGGTCACCCAGTTCACTCACCCAAGCCTCGATGCGCTGGGAGCGGCGTTCGTTGAAGGCAAACTTGAACTGGAGGGCTCGATCAGCGAGGTCATCCGCGTCTGCGATGAACTGAGCAGCGCATTGCTCGACGAAGAGCAGGGCAGTCAGCCGGCGCGGCCCTTGCACGACAAGGAAACCGACGCCAAAGCCATCTCTTACCACTACGACCTTTCCAATGCCTTCTACCAGCTGTGGCTGGACAGCGACATGGTGTATTCCTGCGCGTATTTCGAAACCGGCAGCGAAACCCTTGAGCAGGCGCAACAGGCCAAATTCCGCCATCTGTGCCGCAAGCTGCGCCTGCAGCCGGGCGAGTATCTGCTGGATGTCGGCTGCGGCTGGGGTGGCCTGGCGCGTTTCGCCGCGCGGGAATTCGGCGCCAAGGTCTTCGGTATCACGCTGAGCCAGGAGCAACTGAAGCTGGCGCGCGAACGGGTCAAGGCTGAGGGGCTGGAAGACCAGATCGAACTGCAACTGCTCGACTACCGCGATCTGCCCCAGGACGGGCGTTTCGACAAGGTCGTCAGTGTCGGCATGTTCGAACATGTCGGCCACGCCAATCTCGCCGAATACTGCAAAACCCTGTTTGGCGCGGTGAAGGAGGGTGGCCTGGTGATGAACCATGGCATCACTGCCAAGCACACCGACGGCCGGCCAGTGGGGCGCGGCGCCGGCGATTTCATCGAGAAGTATGTTTTCCCCAATGGCGAGTTGCCGCACCTGGCAATGATCTCCGCCGAGATCAGCGAAGCCGGGCTGGAGATCGTCGACGTGGAAAGCCTGCGCCTGCATTACGCGCGTACGCTAGACCATTGGAGCGAGCGTCTGGAGGACAACCTCGAAGCCGCTGGCAAACTGGTGCCGGATCAGGCGCTGCGCATCTGGCGTTTGTATCTGGCCGGCTGCGCTTATGCGTTTGCCCGTGGCTGGATCAATCTGCACCAGATCCTCGCGGTCAAAGCGCACGCCGATGGCAGCCATGAACTGCCGTGGACCCGCGACGACATCTATAACCCGTGAAGTCAAAGGCGTCCCCGCGCGTGGGCGCCTTTACAGAATCGGTGAGATCAGCCGGGCGATCCGCATGCCGACTTGTTGCAGGCGGTGGATTTCCCGGCTCTCTTCCTTGGCGATTTCATAAGCCTGGGCGAAGTCTGCTTCGAGCATGTGTTCCACGCTGGCAGCGAATGTGCTGTCGACGGTCAGCAGCATGACCTCGAAATTCAACCGGAACGAGCGGTTGTCCAGATTGGCGCTGCCGATCGCGCTGATCTCGCTGTCGATCAACACGACTTTCTGATGCAGAAATCCGGGCTCATAACGGAACACCCGCACGCCTGCGCGCACCGCTTCAAACGCATACAGGCTTGAGGCAGCGTAGACAATGCGATGATCCGGGCGCGACGGTAGCAGCAAGCGCACATCAACCCCGCGTAACACGGCCAGTCGTAGAGCGGCGAACACTGCTTCATCCGGGATGAAATAAGGGCTGGTGATCCATACCCGCTCGGTGGCGGCGTGGATCGCTTCGACAAAAAACAACGAGCAGGTTTCATAGGCATCGGCCGGGCCGCTGGCGAGCAATTGGCAGAGCACACCATCCTCCGGGTACGCGTCCGGCAGGATCAAGGGTGGCAGCGAGCGCGCCGCCCAGAACCAGTCCTCGGCGAAGGATTCCTGCATGCTCGCCACGACCGGGCCGCGGACTTGCACATGGGTGTCGCGCCACGGCGCCAGCGGTGGTTTCTCGCCCATGTATTCGTCGCCGACGTTGTGCCCGCCGACAAAACCGACGATGCCGTCGACCACCACAATCTTGCGGTGGTTACGAAAGTTGACCTGAAAACGGTTGAGCCAGCCACTGCGGGTGGCGAATGCTTTCACCGCAACGCCGCCGTCGCGCAATGCCTGCACATAACTGTGGGGCAGGGCATGGCTGCCGATGCGGTCGTAGAGCAAATGTATCGTCACGCCTTCGGCGGCCTTTTTCAGCAGCAGGTCGCGCAAGCGTTGCCCGAGTCGGTCGTCGTGGATGATGAAGAACTGCACCAGCACCGCCTCTTTGGCTTGTTCGATCACACGGAAGATTGCCTCGAACGTCGCCGCGCCGTTTACCAGCAGCTGCACTTCATTGTTGGCCAGACACGGCATACGTCCGAGTTTGGGCATGGCGCGTAACGATGCGTACGCATTGGAGGCGCGGGCGGCGAGGGCTTCTTCGACCCACGGGCGCCAGTTCAGCTCGGAGATGGCCACGCGCATTTGTTCGTTGGCCTGGCGCCGCGCCTTGATGTAGCCGTCGAAGGTGCTGCGACCGAACACCAGATACGGAATAAGCGTGAGGTAAGGAATGAAGATCAGCGACAATGCCCATGCAATCGAACCTTGCGCGGTGCGCACGGTGAGCACCGCATGTATCGCGGCAATCGATCCGAGGGTGTGAATCAGCGCGATCAGATAACCGAAAATGTGCGGTCCAAAATAATCCATGGGGCAGCCTTGCTCCGGAAGATGCAATGCTTAACAGACCATGTTCTGCGGTGAATGTCGCTATTTAATTGGCCCATGAACCGAAGCAACCGGCCGGCGTCTAACGGCCACAACTGATCAGGAGTTTGTCGATGAACGTTCGTCTGCTGGGTTTGGCGCTGGGCCTGGGTTTGGCATTGCCGATGGTTGCGCAAGCGCAGATGTTGCAGCCGGGGCTGTGGGAAATGACCTCGAGCAATTTGAAAGTCGACGATCAAGCGATGGACGTGCAGTCGATCCTCGGCCAGATTCAAGGCCAGATCACGCCGCAACAACGTGCGGCGCTGGAGAAGAACGGTATCAACATTGGCGGCAAGGGCATTCGTGCCTGTCTTACGCCGCAGCAAGTGGCGACCAATGATATTCCATTGGCCGATCCACAATCGGGCTGCAAGCAGCAGATCACCGAGCGCACCGGCAACCAGTGGAAATTCCGTTTCAGCTGCCCGAAAGCGCAGGGCACCGGGGTCGCGACTTTTCTCAGTGATCGCGAATTCACGACTGTCGCCAATGGCACTTTCAATGCGATCGGGATCAACCAGAAGGGCAGTCTGGAAACCCGCGCGGTGTGGCTGGGTCAGGATTGCGGGACGGTGAAGCCCCGCGCTTGATGCTTCACGTCATGGCTGGCTCAACGCTTTGTACAGCGTGTTGAGGTTGTACTCGAACAGGCCGGTAAAGGTGCTCGCCGGCCCGCTCGCAGCGAGCGCGTCCGAGTACAACGTGCCGCCGATATGCGCGCCGCTCTCATCGGCGATCTGCTTGAGCAGGCGCGCGTCCTTGATATTCTCCATGAACACCGCTTTGACCTTGGCCTGACGGATCTGCGTAATCAGCGCGGCAACCTCAGCGGCTGACGGCTCGCGCTCGGTGGACAAACCTTGAGGCGCGATGAAGTCGATGCCGTAGGCCTGACCGAGGTAACCGAACGCATCGTGGCTGGTAACGATCTTGCGGTTGCCCGCAGGCAGCGAACCCAGTTTGCTTTTGGCTTCGGCGAGCAGGGCGTAGATCTGCTTCAGATAGGTTTGGCTGTTCCGCTCGTAGTCGACCTTGTTCGCCGGGTCAGCCGCTATCAACGCCTTGGTGATGTTGGCGATATACAGCTCGGCGTTGGCCAGATTGTGCCAGGCATGCGGATCGGGAACGCTTTCGCCGTCCTCATCCAGCGATCGCGGGATCACGCCACGGCTGGCACTGATCACTGTTGCCTGGGTGGCAGTGCTGGTGACCAGACGATCCAGCCATGGCTCGAAACCCAGTCCGTTTTTAATGATCAGTCTCGCTTTGAGCAGCGCTTTGGCATCATCCGGCGTTGGCTCGTAAGTGTGAGCGTCGGCATCCGCACCGACCATGCTGGTGATCTGCACATGCTCGCCGCCAATCTGATGAACCATGTCGGCGAGGATGCTGAAGCTGGTAACCACCGGCATTTTTTCCGCCGCCGACAATGACATCGACAGCAACAAGCTGAACAGCACGAGTAGGGCGCGCATCGGGAAACACCTCATTGGGATGTGAGCAAAGGCGGGCGGCGCAGCAGACCATGGACCGGCCCGACGATCACCGACAACAGATAACCGGCGCCGGCGACCAGCACGATCGCCGGACCGCTGGGTAGCGAGTAATAAAACGACAGCAGCAATCCGAACCACACCGACAGGCACCCGATCGCTGCCGCAACGGCAATCAGCACTGGCAAGCGGCGACTCCAGAATCGCGAAGCCGCAGCGGGCAGCATCATCAGACCGACCACCATCAAGGCACCGATGGCCTGGAAACCGATGACCAGATTGAGCACCACCAAAGTCAGGAACACGCCGTGGGCCAGCGGACCGAGGCGGCTGACCGTTCTCAAAAACAGTGGATCGAGGGTGTCGAGTACCAGCGGTTTATAGATCAGCACCATGGCGATCAGGCTGCTCGCCGAGACCCACAGCATGCCTTGCAACGTGGGTCCATCGACGGCCAAGGCTGAACCGAACAACAGATGCAGAAGGTCCAGGCGCTTTCCGGCGATACCGAGAATCAGCACGCCGCTGGCCAGTGAGATCGGGTAGATCGCGGCGAGGCTGGCGTCCTCGCGCAAGCCCGTGCGTCGGGTGATCCAGGCCGCCAGTCCGGCCATGCCCAGGCCTGCGCCGAGGCCGCCGGAGGTCAGCGCCGGCAAACTGAACCCGGCGAACCAGAAGCCCAGCGCAGCGCCGGGCAAAATTCCATGGGCGACCGCATCGCCGATCAGGCTCATACGCCGCAGAATCAAGAACACCCCGAGTGGCGCCGTGCTGCAGGCCAGCACCAGGCCGCCGAACAGCGCTCGACGCATGAACATGAATTCGTGAAACGGTTGCCAGAGTTGGCTGACGGCGAGCATCAGGCCACCTGCGTGTGCGGCTTTTGCTCGATCAGCTCCGCGCTCGTCGCCAAGCGGCACTCGCGATGCTTGATCAGCAACGTGCTGGGAATGTGCTGGCGCACCGCTGCGAGGTCATGGCACACCACAACGAGCGTCCGGCCTTCACCATGCCAGGCGTGAATATGCTGCCAGAGCAGTTGTTGACCGAGTTCATCGAGCGCCGCGTGGGGTTCATCGAGCAGCAACACGGCAGCGTCGGTCAGGCTCAAGCGCGCGAGCAGAGCGCGTTGCAACTCACCGCCGGACAGCGCCATCAATGGCCGCCGTTCGAGCCCGTGCAAGTGCCAGTTTTCCAGTGCGGCTTGTAGCCGTTGTGCGCGCAGTTGCGTTGACAACCGGCGGCCCCAGAATCCCGCCGCCACCAGTTCTTGCAAATTGATTGGAAACTGACGATCGAGATGCTGCTGTTGCGGAAGAAAAGACACTCCGCTTTGCCGTGGAACACCGAGAGCGACCTTGCCCGCGAGTGGCTTTTGCAGGCCGGCGATGACTTTGAGCAGACTGCTTTTTCCGCAGCCATTGGCACCGATGATTGCTGTCAGTGAGCCACTGGCGAGCTGCAGGTTCAGCGGCGAAGTCAGCGGTTGGCCCGGAGCCCCCCAGCTCAATGATTGGCAACGAATCATGCCGACTCCCGTTGCCATTGGCATTCAGCGACCGCGTCGTGCGCATGCAGGCTTTCGGCGTGGACAACGCGCAAATGGAACGCGCTGACCCTAGGGATGCGGCGTAGCGCCAGATTCAAGCGGCGTGCAGCGTCTTCGCAGAACATCAAATTTTGGCCATTGGCGAGAGCGAAGGCCTGCTCATCGGCGCGCTTTACCGCCGTTTGCACGGCGGTGCCGAGTGCCGCTTCGGCAGCGTTGATGATCGCAATCAGAGGCAACTCGTCGATGGATTCATCGAGATGAAGATGCAGTTGTGCGGTACTGCGCTGGCTGTGAGGCGTGGCGACGATGCCGCGAGAAGAGCCGAGCCACGCCAGGACATCGGCGTGTTGCAACGTCTGGTTGGCAAAATCATCAATGAATTGTTGCTGGATCATTTGTCTGGCTAATGCCGCTGAACAGGGGCAGGTCGAGGAATAGGGCAATTCAAGTTTTAGTTCCACGTGGAACATTTGCTTATTCAGCGTGGCGGCAACGCTCACTGGATAAGCTTTCCAGCCGGCCAATGGGCTGATTAGCGCAGGGCGTTTCATTAGCAGTTCAGTATGCAGCCGGAGATAAGCGCAGTTAGATAAGCCTTCATGGCTATCGAGAAATTGCCTGAGTACTTGAAGCAGTAGAGACGGCGAAAGCTCGTTCCGTTCAAGTGCATCCAGTGCCAGATACAAACGCGACATATGTATGCCCCGCGCTTCGCCATCATCGAGGCTTACCCCAGCGTCTGCCTTGGCGCTCAACGGCTTTCCTTGCAGGATGATCGGCAAAGCGATGCCCTGCATACCTACCCACTCAAGCGGCACGTTTTCGCGCAGAGCCTCTGCGGCAATATCCGGAAGTGTCAGTGAATTCATGGCTGTAACCGTCGACTAATACGAATCTAACGTTACAGTATAACAATGCGAAAATTAATGCTTGTTTCATGAATGAATTTTTACCGAAGCAAAAACCACGCGTGCTTAGCACCCGGTAATTCGGCTACAGGTGAACGTCGAGCTCCTTCCGCCAGAGCTTGAAAAACGATTGATCGTGGTCCAGCCCACACGACGGGTGTAACCCACCCAAGCCTCTCCGTTCGAAGCGATCCCTGTGAAAAAAGTGAGCTGGCCGAAACGGCTGTTGGTTTGCGCCCAATAGCGATGCCCGTCTTTTTCAAAGCCGCGTAAATAGAGCGTGTTGCCTACGGTGTTCACGCTGTATCTGTTGCCGTCCGCGTCCGCGCAAGCCAAAAGATTTGCACTGCGCGTGCAGGTAGCAGGTGCCCCTGGCTGCGCAAGGATGGTGAGTGCAGGCAGCAGAGCACAGCTCAGCACAACCCCACGCAGCGCGTTTTTCATCATGGTTCGTGTCAAGCGCGAGCACCTCAGGCGAAACAAAAGCTGGTTTGTATTGTTAGTTATAACATAACATAAAGCGGCACCTGCCCCAGTCCATGATTTTGGTTTTTCAGATGCTTACGTGGGGCGATGGGGTGAACAGCAATGGGACATGCGCCAATTGCTCACAGAACACAGGATTATCCAATGTCAGAAAAATTGCCCGTTACCGTGCTTTCAGGATTTCTGGGCGCTGGAAAAAGTACGCTTTTGAATTACGTACTATGTAATCGAAGTGGAATGCGCGTGGCCGTAATCGTCAATGATATGAGCGAGATCAACATTGATGGCAGCGAAGTCCAGCGTGATGTCAGTCTTAATCGCGCTGAGGAAAAAATAGTCGAGATGAGCAACGGCTGTATCTGCTGTACGTTACGCGAGGACCTGCTCGAAGAAGTCAGTAAGCTCGCCCGCGAAAACCGCTTCGATTATTTGCTCATCGAATCCACCGGCATTTCCGAGCCGCTGCCCGTCGCGGAAACGTTCACCTTTCGCGATGAACACGGCCAAAGCCTGTGCGACATCGCCCGTCTCGACACCATGGTGACGGTGGTCGACGGCGTGAATTTCCTCCCCGATTACCAAGCGGCAGAAAGCCTGGCTTCTCGCGGTGAAGAGCTGGCAGAGGAAGACGAACGCTCGATTACCGACCTGTTGATCGAGCAAATCGAATTCGCCGACGTGTTGCTGATCAGCAAGATCGACCTGATCAGCCAGCCGGAACGTGAAGAACTGATCGCCATCCTCAAGCGCCTGAATGCTCAGGCCGAAA
This sequence comes from Pseudomonas fluorescens, assembly GCA_902825215.1. GTDB lineage: Bacteria > Pseudomonadota > Gammaproteobacteria > Pseudomonadales > Pseudomonadaceae > Aquipseudomonas > Aquipseudomonas fluorescens_G. Next base: position 6,186,575 of record LR782234.1, on the reverse strand, counting down.
TCATCCCGATGGTGATGGGCGAGGTGCCGCTGGAGAAACTGCTGAACACCGGCCGTTTCGACTTTGACAAAGCCGCACAAGCACCAGGTTGGCTCAAGGAGCTGCGCGGTGAGCACATTCCGGAAACCGATGAGTACGGCATCGCCTCGACGGCGTACCGCGCTCGGCGGCCTTTTCACCCGCAGCGCTTCTTCGACTTCATCAACCGCCCGTGGCAGAACGGCAAATTGCTGCGCTCCAAAGGTTTTTTCTGGCTGGCGAGCAAACCCACCGATGCCGGTAGCTGGTCGCAGGCCGGTGGCTTGATGCGCCACGGTTATGCCGGGCGCTGGTGGCGGTTCGTACCGAAAGACCAATGGCCACAGGATCAGGAAAGCAGCGCAGCCATCCTGGAAAACTGGACGCCGAGCGTAGGAGATTGCCGCCAGGAGCTGGTATTCATTGGCCAGAACATCGATTTCCCACAGCTGACTGCCGAGCTGGATGCCTGCTTGCTCAACGATGATGAAATGGCGCTGGGTGCCGAAGGCTGGCGATCGCTCGCGGACCCGTTCGGCCCTTGGTACGAAGAGGCTGCCTGATGTCTGCAATCCAGAGGCTAAAAAACCGTCATCAGCACCACGGCCCGACCCCGCAAGCGCTGACACGAATTCTCGAAGACGACGTCAATCTGGCCGCCTGGCAGCGACAGTTGCCACTACACATCAGCAAGTTTGCCGATGGGCTGCTGTCGCTCAACCAGCCGTTGGCGCAGTCGCTGTGCCTGGAGTTGCCCGAAGAAGACGCAGAACCGGATCTCACCGGGCTGGCTGCGGAGTTTCGCGATGTGCAGGGTTACGAAAGCTTTATCGCTGATGTGCAATGGCTGGTCAGCGCTTTTGCCTGCTTGCTCGGTGCGCGGCGGATCGGCCTGCGCCTGCGGGCGCTGGACAACGCCATGTGCCCGCGCTTCCACGTTGATCACGTACCGGTGCGGCTGATCACGACCTACGCCGGCGTCGGCAGCCAATGGCTCGCGGAGGGTGCGATGGATCGCCGTCAACTCGGCCAGGCCAACGCCGAACCCCAGGCGGATATTCAGCAACTCAGCAGTGGCGACGTGGCGTTGTTGAAGGGCGAGAAATGGCACGGCAACGAAGGATTCGGCTTGATCCACCGCTCGCCGCAACCGCCAGCGGGCGAGCGTCGCTTTATCCTGACCCTCGACTGGCTTGGCTGATGCCTCAAGGCTTGAGCCATGATCCTTGGCTCTGAGTTTCGCAATACGGCTTCAGGTACGCCGCATCAGTGGCGACACCGTAATAGTGGATGTCCTGGCGATAGGGCATATTGGCGACTTGTGCGTTGCTGCACACGCCAAAGGCACCGCTCGGGCATTGGTCGACGTATTGCACCTCGACTTTTTGCCCGGCCAGGGTCGGCTGGCAGAAGCCGTCATTGAACAGTTTCTCGGGAATGTTGCGGTTCTGCTGACAGACTTTGACGTCGAGCCGCTCGCCCTGACTGTGCACCACACAGGCCTGGGCCCACGCTTCGCTCGACAGCAGCGTCAACAGCAACGACCATCCCATCCAACGCATCTTCGAATCTCCGAAAAACTTGCCGCCATGTTGCAGAACATTCCCACCCATGTCATTGCTGGCCCTTTGGGCGCAGGCAAAACCAGTCTGATTCGCCAGCTCATGGCCCAGCGTCCGGCTGGCGAACGCTGGGCGGTGTTGATCAATGAGTTCGGCCAGATCGGCCTGGATGCCGCCTTGCTGAGCCGTGACGCAGCGGGCACCGACCTGGCCGAAGTCGCCGGCGGCTGTCTGTGTTGCGTCAACGGCGCGCCATTCCAGATTGGCCTCGCCCGGCTGCTGCGCAAGGCGCAGCCGGATCGCTTGTTCATCGAACCGTCCGGGCTGGGCCATCCGCTGCAGTTGCTCAGGCAATTGAGCGAGGCGCCTTGGCAGGGCGTACTGGCGGTGCAACCGAGTGTACTGGTGCTCGATGCTCAGGCACTGCACGCAGGACAAGCACTGCCAGCAGCGCAACAACAGGCGTTGGGCAGTACCGGGCTGTTATTGATGAACAAAGCCGAAGGCCTTGATGAGGACCAACGGCAGAAAATCGCCAGACAGTTGCCGCCGGTCAGGCTGATCTGGACCCGCCAGGCGCAATTGTCTTTGGGTGATCTGCCGGGCTTGTCCACGCAAGCGATGAGCGGCGCAAATAACTTGCTCATTCCTGAAGGGCCGACGCAGCTTCCGGCAGTCTGGAGCGATCCGACCGTGCCGATCTGCCTGAGTCAGGCGCAGGAGGGCGGCTGGAGCATCGGTTGGCGCTGGCATCCGCACCAGACGTTCGACAAACAGCGTGTCGCAGGTTGGCTGAAGAGCCTTCACTGGAAGCGGGCAAAACTGGTGATCCACAGCGCAGATGGCTGGGTGTCGGCAAATGCGCTGGATAACGCCAGTCTCGAATGGCAAACCAGCGAATGGCGCAAAGACTCGCGAATCGAGCTGATCTTTGCTGAGGCACAAAACATCGATCAATTGCAGGCGGGACTCGCGCGGTGTCGGCTGCCGTAAGTCAGCTCAGGGCTTCCACTTGGTGTGTTCCTGACGCCACTGACTCAGCTCGATCACTTCGGCGCGCGGTTTGCTGACTTCTACCACTGGCGGGGAATCGTCGAACGGCGCGGGGTAGGGCGCCAGTTCGATCTGCGCACTGTGCGCGCCAAACTGGGTGATGGTGCCGTTGTGCCGGGTTTCGCCGGTCACGGTGAACTCGAAGTTGTAGACCCGCGCCAGGCGCCGCCGACCGCTGGCGTCCTTGATCAGGCCGATTTTCTTCAACGCGACGTTGCCGTCGAGCAATTCGACGCCGACATTAGTGCAATGTTGCTTGACCCGCTCCAGCGCGCGCTCGCGCAAGCCGTGGTTATGCCATAACCAGGCGCCGGCAGCGGCGAACAGCATCAGCACGAAGATGTTTTCCAGGGTCAGCATCAACATCGAACTCCAAAAGATGGCGTCAGCTTAACTGCGTCGCCGGTCTGTCGTACAGGCTGCGTTTCGTCGCATACTGCGCGGCTTGAATTTCAATCGTTTTACGGAATGACCCGAATGAAACGTACGCCTCATCTGCTCGCCATCCAGTCCCACGTGGTGTTCGGCCACGCCGGCAACAGCGCCGCGGTTTTTCCGATGCAGCGGGTCGGCGTCAACGTCTGGCCGCTCAACACTGTGCAGTTTTCCAACCACACCCAATATGGGCAGTGGGCGGGTGAAGTGCTGGCGCCGCAGCAGATTCCCGCGCTGATCGAAGGGATTGCCGCCATTGGTGAACTGGGCAACTGCGACGCCGTGCTGTCCGGCTACCTCGGCAGCGCCGCGCAGGGACGAGCGATTCTCAGCGGCGTGGCGCGCATCAAAGCGGTCAATCCGAAGATGCTGTATCTGTGTGACCCGGTGATGGGCCATCCGGAGAAAGGCTGCAGCGTGCCGACCGAGGTCAGTGATTTCCTGCTGGATGAGGCGGCAGCGGTGGCGGACATCATGTGCCCGAACCAGTTGGAGCTGGACAGCTTTTCCGGGCGCAAGCCGCAATCACTGTTCGATTGCCTGGCGATGGCGCGGGCGCTGCTGGCGCGCGGGCCGAAAGCGGTGCTGGTCAAGCATCTGGACTATCCGGGCAAACCGGCCGATGGCTTCGAGATGTTGCTGGTGACCGCTGAGGGCAGTTGGCACCTGCGCCGTCCATTGCTGGCGTTTCCGCGTCAGCCGGTGGGCGTGGGCGATCTGACGTCCGGTCTGTTCCTGGCGCGAGTGCTATTGGGCGACAGTCTGCTCGCCGCGTTCGAGTTCACCGCAGCGGCGGTGCATGAGGTGCTGCTGGAGACTCAGGCGTGTGCCAGTTACGAGTTGCAACTGGTGCGGGCGCAGGACCGGATTGCGCATCCGCGGGTGAAGTTCGAAGCGACGGCGATCAGTCTGTAGGGCTGCGTTGCCCCATTCGCGAGCAGGCTCGCTCCCACAGGTACAGCGTCAACTCTGTGGGAGCGTTGCCAATGTGGGAGCGAGCCTGCTCGCGAAAGCTATCTACCCAGCAATATCAAAGGATGATCAAGCGTCGCCCTTGATCTCCTGATAACGCTTTTCCAGCTCCTGACGAATCTGCCGACGTTGCTGCGCCTGCATGAAGCGGCGCTTGTCTTCGCTGTTCTGCGGTTGCAGCGGCGGTACGGCGGCGGGTTTGCGCTGGTCATCCACGGCGACCATGGTGAAGAAACAGCTGTTGGTGTGGCGCACCGAGCGCTCGCGGATGTTCTCGGTGACCACTTTGATGCCGACTTCCATCGAGGTATTGCCGGTGTAGTTGACCGACGCGAGGAAGGTCACCAGTTCGCCGACATGGATCGGCTCACGGAAAATCACCTGATCCACTGACAGGGTCACCACGTAGCGGCCGGCATAACGGCTGGCGCAGGCGTAGGCCACTTCGTCGAGGTATTTGAGCAGCGTACCGCCGTGGACGTTGCCAGAGAAGTTGGCCATATCGGGGGTCATCAGTACCGTCATCGACAGCTGGGCGTTTCCGGGTTCCATAACGTTCTCACGGGTCAAGGCGGGTGGCTGAAAGCACTTCTGCGGGTGCCTGGTCGCTTATCGAAAGCACCGTTATCGGGACGCCGGGCGCAGGCTCGCCGTCACGCCGCAATCGATCTGTTTCCTTATATTGCACCGGCTTTCAGAAAGAAGTCGCGGTGTTAACCTGCAAAAGCCCTGCCCAAGGGCAATTCCTACAGCCGAAGCGGATTTTTACCCAGCCTGCGCAGACACTTCTGACGTCTGTCCGCGGCCTCGTCATTCAAGGAGCCCACACCATGCATGCCATCAGCTTCATTCAGGATCTGGCAGTGATCATGTTGGTCGCAGGTGTGGTGACCGTACTGTTTCACCGTTTCAAGCAGCCGGTGGTACTCGGCTATATCGTTGCCGGTTTCATCATCGGCCCGCATACGCCACCGTTTGGCCTGATCCACGACGAAGACACCATCAAGACCCTCGCCGAGCTGGGGGTGATCTTCCTGATGTTCTGCCTCGGGCTGGAATTTAGCCTGCGCAAGCTGTTCAAGGTCGGCGCCACGGCGTTTATCGCAGCGTTTCTTGAAATCATCCTGATGATCTGGATCGGGTACGAAATCGGCCGCTGGTTCGACTGGAACACCATGGACTCGCTGTTCCTTGGCGCGATCCTGGCGATTTCCTCGACCACCATCATCGTCAAAGCCCTGAACGATCTGAAGATGAAAAACGAGCGCTTCGCGCAGTTGATCTTCGGCGTACTGATCGTCGAGGACATCCTCGGCATCGGCATCATCGCGCTGCTGTCGAGCATTGCCGTCAGCGGTACGGTGAGTTCGGGCGAGGTGTTTTCCACGGTCGGCAAGCTGTCGTTGTTCATGATCGTTGCGCTGGTCATCGGCATCCTGCTGGTGCCGCGCCTGTTGGCCTACGTGGCGAAATTCGACAGTAACGAGATGCTGCTGATCACCGTGCTGGGCCTGTGTTTCGGCTTCTGCCTGCTGGTGGTGAAACTTGAGTACAGCATGGTCCTCGGCGCCTTCCTCATTGGCGCGATCATGGCCGAGTCGCGGCAATTGGTGAAGATCGAACGGCTGGTCGAGCCGGTGCGTGATCTGTTCAGCGCAATCTTCTTCGTCGCCATCGGCCTGATGCTCGACCCGATGATCCTGCTCGAATACGCCTGGCCGATTGCGGTGATCACCGTGGCCGTGGTGCTGGGCAAAATGCTGTCCTGCGGCCTCGGTGCTTTTATCGCCGGCAATGACGGACGTACCTCACTGCGAGTGGGGATGGGCCTGTCACAGATCGGCGAATTTTCCTTCATCATCGCCGCACTGGGCATGACCTTGCAGGTCACCAGCCATTTCCTTTATCCGGTGGCTGTGGCGGTGTCGGTGATTACCACGTTGCTGACGCCGTATCTGATTCGCGCGGCCGATCCGCTGTCGATCAAGTTGTCCGCAGCCATGCCCAAGCGTCTCGGCCGGGTGCTGGGCATGTACGGGGAATGGCTGCGCAGCATCCAGCCGCAAGGCGAGGGTGCGATGCTGGCGTCGATGATCCGGCGGATTCTGTTGCAGGTCGGGGTCAATCTGGCGCTGGTGATTGCGATCTTCATCGCCGGGGCTTATTTCGCCGAACGCCTGTCGGTGTGGCTGCAGGACTGGATCAGCGATTCGAGCTGGCAGAAGGCGTTGATCTGGGGCGGCGCGTTGCTGGTGTCGCTGCCTTTCCTGATCGCCGCTTATCGCAAGCTCAAGGCGTTGTCGATGCTGCTCGCAGAAATGGGGGTCAAGCCGGAGATGGCCGGGCGGCACACGCAGCGAGTGCGCCGGGTGATCGCCGAAGTGATCCCGATTCTCTCGCTGCTGGTGATTTTCCTGCTGCTGGCAGCCTTGTCGGCCAGTATCCTGCCGACCAACAAGTTGCTGGTGCTGGTCGCCGTGGTCGCGGCCGCCGTGGCGGCGCTGCTCTGGCGCTGGTTCATCCGCGTGCACACGCGGATGCAGGTAGCCTTGCTGGAAACCCTCGACAATCACAAGGAGTCGTCAGGGCATTAAGCCGCCGGGGCGGCTGGCCGATCAGCTTTCCAGCCAGACGTCCCGCGCCCAGTGCCACACCGATTCCCATGATTCTTCGGTAATCAGCTCTTCTTCGCCGGACCACAACACCACGGTGCCGTCCTCTTCGACGCAGTAAAAGTCCTCGCCGTCCTGACAGATCGGAATCAGGTCGCGCGGCACACCCGCGTCCCAGGCATTCGCCGCGACATCCGGCAGGTAGGTATGCGATTGCGGGTCGGTGACGGTCACCGGTTCAAGGCTCCCATAAACTACGTCGCTGACGGTGAGCAAAAACTCTTTGAAGACAAACGGAATGTTAATGAAGAGTTCTTCTTCGATTTCCACCAGTTGGTCGTCATCAGGCAATTCCAAGGGAACCGGTACGGGTTCGTTGGCTTCGCGTAATTGTTCGATGATTTCTTCCACGTCCGGGATCCTCTTGCTTGAATGGCGCGGTTTATAGGGGCCGGTTTATACAGTAGCTCGCTATAGATGCAACTGCGAAATAGAAAACCCCAGCCGAGGCTGGGGTTTTTTTATTACCGCAAGTGAAGCGCAGCAGGCAATCAGCCGTTCTGGCGGATACCGGCGACCAGCCAAGGCTGGTTGTCGCCCTGCGGGCGCTCCATGTTCCAGCTCTCGCTGAACACTTCGCCCTGGTCGAAGCGCGAAGTCTTCGATACGCCGGTGAAGGTCAGGGTGGCGATGGTTTTGTCGGCACGATCATCGACGCCGTCCAGCTGCACTTGCAGGTTGTCGATGTAGGTCGACTGGAAGCCGTCACCCAGGTCGGCGCGCTCACGCTTGAGGAATTCAAGCATTTGCGGGGTCACGAACTCGGCGATCTTGTCCATTTCATTGGCGTCCCAGTGCTGCTGCAGCGACTGGAAGTGGCTGCGCGCAGCTTCGAGGAAGCGCTGTTCGTTGAACCAGGCCGGAGCGTTGATCACCGGGCGGGCAGCGGCCGGAGCGGCCGATCCACCGAAGATCGAACCCATGGCAGCAGGCTTCTGTTCGAAGACTTCACGCTGCATGGGCGCGCCAGCCGGAGCGAACTGCTCCTGCTGCTTGCGACGACGGGCGGCAATGAAGCGGAAAATCACGAACGCGATCAGCGCCATGATCAGGATGTCGAAGATCTGCATGCCCTGGAACCCGCCGCCCATGAACATGGAAGCGAGCAGGCCACCGGCGGCGATACCGGCCAGAGGGCCGAGCCACTTGGAAGCACCGCCGGCCTTGGCCGCAGCGCCCGCAGCACCGGCAGCGCCAGCGGTCGCAGCTGCGCCGCCCACGCCTGGAGAAGAAGGAGCCATCTGGCTGGTCTGGTGCGTCGGCGCAGCGCCGGCGCTTTTGCCACCACCAAAGCGCTTGGCGTTGGCGTCGAGGCTCATCGTCAGGCCGATGCACAACGCCATGGCGATGCTAAGAAAACGTTTCATAAAGGGTATTCCCGTTTTGTGGAGACACGCGCGCCATGTTGCACAGCTGAAGTGTTACTGGCTAGCGAGAGAGTGTTTCCGGCTTTTGCCTGACAGGTTGCGTTCAGCTTGGCGAGGCAATCAGCCGATGTACTTTTGTGTGTAGGAAAAGGCGATAGGTTCAGAGGGATTTGGGCCACCTGTAGGAGTGAGCCTGCTCGCGATGAGGGTGTGTCAGTCACCACATTGATGACTGACAGACCGCTATCGCGAGCAGGCTCACTCCTACAGCAAGCAAGCGAAATCGGCGTTAAATGGCCTCGAGCTTGGCGTAACCGAGCATCAGCCACTTGCTGCCTTCGCTGAAGTTCACCTGCACCCGGGCCTGCGCGCCTGAGCCTTCGAAGTTGAGGATCACGCCTTCACCGAAGATCGAATGGCGCACGGCCTGTCCAAGGACAAAACCGGTCTCCGGTATCTCGCTGCCGCTGAACAGGTTGCTGCCGCTCATCGACTGGTTGCCGCCGAAGGGTCGGCTGACGCTGTTCGATAGGCGCACTTCCTGAATCAGGCCTTTCGGCACTTCGCGGACGAAACGCGAGACCTTGTTGTAGGTCTCGCTACCGTACAGGCGGCGAGTTTCCGCGTAAGTCATCACCAGATTCTGCATCGCCCGGGTGATACCCACATAGGCCAGACGCCGTTCTTCTTCGAGACGCCCCGGTTCTTCGAGGCTCATCTTGTGCGGGAACAGGCCTTCTTCCATGCCCACGAGGAACACGTAAGGGAATTCCAGGCCTTTGGCGCTGTGCAGGGTCATCAGTTGGATGCTGTCTTCGTGCTCGTCGGCCTGGGTGTCGCCGGCCTCCAGCGAAGCGTGGCCGAGGAACGCCGCCAGTGGCGTCAGCTCTTCGTCTTCTTCGGTGTTTTCGAAGTTGCGCGCGGCGCTGACCAGTTCCTCAAGGTTTTCTACCCGAGCCTGACCTTTTTCGCCTTTTTCCGCTTCGTGGTACGCGATCAGGCCGGACTGCTCGATGACGGTCTGGGTCATCAGGTGCAACGGCATCTCGGCGCACTTGGCGGCAAGGTTCTCGATCAGTTCGATAAATGCACCGAGCGCACTGGCGGCGCGACCGGTGAGGCCTTTGTTGGCGACCAGTTGGCGCATCGCTTCCCACATCGACACATCGCTGTGCCGGGCGTGCTCGCGAATGGCTTCGACGGTTTTCTCGCCGATGCCGCGGGCCGGCACGTTGATCACCCGCTCCAGTGCCGCATCGTTGCCGCGGCCTTCGAGCAAGCGCAGGTAGGCCATAGCGTTCTTGATTTCGGCGCGTTCGAAGAAGCGCTGGCCGCCGTAGATACGGTACGGAATACGCTCGCGTAGCAGAGCTTCTTCGAGCACGCGCGACTGGGCGTTGGAGCGGTACAGGATCGCGATTTCGCTGCGTGCCAGGCCGGTTTTCAGCGCACTTTCGATGGTTTCGACAACGTAGCGTGCTTCGTCGTGTTCGTTGAACGCGGCGTACAGATTGATCGCTTCGCCGTCGCCGCCATCGGTCCACAGCTCTTTGCCCAGGCGCCCGGTGTTGTTGGCAATCAGCGCGTTGGCCGCCTTGAGAATGCCGGCGGTGGAACGGTAGTTCTGCTCCAGACGAATGGTCTGGGAATCCGGGAAGTCGGACGAGTACTGGTGGATGTTCTCGATCTTCGCGCCGCGCCAGCCATAAATCGACTGGTCGTCGTCGCCGACCACCATCAGGCTGTCGCCACCCTTGCCGAGCAGGCGCAACCAGGCGTACTGCACGGCGTTGGTGTCCTGGAACTCGTCGACCAGAATGTGCCGGAAGCGCTTCTGATAGTGCGCCAACAGGCCCGGATGGTCGCGCCACAGGTCGAGAGCGCGCAGCAGCAATTCGGAGAAATCGATGACCCCGGCGCGCTGGCACGCAGCCTCATAGGCTTCGTAAATGCCACGCATGGTCGCCAGGTACAGATCGCCGCTGGCCTGAATGTGTTGCGGCCGCAGACCTTCGTCTTTCTGCCCATTGATGAACCACTGCGCCTGACGCGCCGGCCAGCGCTGCTCGTCCAGACCCAGCTCGCGGATCACCCGCTTGACCAAGCGTTGCTGGTCGTCGCTGTCGAGAATCTGGAAGGTCTGGCTCAGGCCGGCTTCCTGCCAGTGCGCCCGCAGCAAGCGGTGCGCCAGGCCGTGGAAGGTGCCGACCCACATGCCGGCCGGGTTGATACCCAGCAACTGCTCGATGCGGTGACGCATCTCGGCAGCAGCCTTGTTGGTGAAGGTCACCGACAGGATGGAGTGGGGCGAGGCGTTTTCGACCTGGATCAACCAGGCGATACGGTGCACCAGCACTCGGGTTTTACCGGAGCCAGCACCGGCCAGGACCAACTGACGGCCAACAGGGGCCGCTACGGCCTGGCGTTGGGCATCGTTGAGAGAGTTCAGCAGAAGGGAGAGGTCATCGCGCATCGGGGCATTCTAGGGTGCGCCGCAGGCCCGGGCAAACCGCGTGTTGCATTAGCCGATGAAAGTGCTGTCGATGACGACCGGTCGGTCACCGCTGCAGGCTTCGGCCCGTCTCGCTTGAGCGGTTGCGACGGTGCCGGGACAAGGGCAAGTTTCGGCGCAATTCTGACCTGCAGCAGTTTGGCAACCGGAGCGGCTTGTGTATGCTCCGTCGACGTTTCGGGCGCACGCCCTCCTTATAAGAACAAGAACGTTGCCCATGATCCTCAGCGCCGAACTGTCGGGACCCTCTGTGGAACCCCGGGTCATCCGCAAGCACTATGCCGTCGAAATGGCGGTCGAGCGCACACGTCTGCTGTATCAGGGATCATTGCTGCCGACGCTGTTCATGTTGATCAACGGCCTGGTCTGCGCAGCATTGCTCTGGAGCCCGCAGCGCTATTTCGTGGTCAGCGTCTGGCTGGTGTGGCTGTTGTCGCTGGTGGCGCTGCGGGTGATTCAGGTGGCGGCGTTCGATTCGGCGATACCGGATCGCCAGGCCCAGCCGATCTGGCGGCGCATGTTTCTGCTCGGCTCGACCATGACCGGCCTGACCCTCGCTGGCGCCGGCATCGCGCTGGTGCCCGCCGACAATTTCATGCAACAAGCCTGGGTGTTCGGCCTGATCGGCGCGGCGACCCTGTCGGCCAGCGTCGCCTACGCCGTGAGCCTGCCGGCATTCCTGTCGTTTACCTTGCCCTGTCTGCTGCCAGCGATCGGCTACCTGTTCTGGGGTGGCGATGAGCAGGCGCACGGTTGGGGCTGGCTCGGCTTGATCCTGCTCGGCTCGCTGAGCGTGGTCGCCTGGCAGGTCAATCGGCTGATCGATCGCGGTTTGCTGCGACGCTTCCAGAATCAGCACCTGATCGAGCACTTGCAGCAGACCCAGGTACGCGGCGAGCAGCTCAATCAGGAGTTGGCCAGGGAAATCGAGCAGCGCCGCTGTGCCGAGAGCAAGCTGCGCGAGGCTCAGGTCGAACTCGAAGACCGCGTCGCCCAGCGCAGCCGCGAACTGGACGCGGCCAATCAGGCCCTGAGCAAAAGCGAGGCGCGTCTGGCGCTGGCGTTGAAGGCCAGCGAGCTGGGGTTGTGGGACTGGAATCTGCAGACCGACGAAGTCCATCACACGCAAATTCAGGAGCTGTTCGGCCTCGCCCCGGAATACGTCACCGCGCTGCTGCGCGATCTCAAGCCACGCTTGCATCCCGAGGATCTGCCGACGCTCAAGTACGCGTTGATCGAGCATTTGAAGGGGCGCAGCGAGGACTACCAGATTGAATATCGTGTGCGTCACGGCGACGGCCATTGGGTCTGGATCGAAGACCGTGGCCGCGCGGTAGAGCGCAGCGACAGCGGGCGAGTGATCCGCATGGTCGGTACCCGCCGCGACATCAGCGCCAGCAAAAGTCTGGAGGAACAGCAACGGCTCGCGGCGACGGTGTTCGAAGCGGCCAGTGAAGGCATTGTGATTCTCGACCCGAACTATGCGCTGATCGCAATCAACCAGGCCTTCAGCCGGGTCACCGGCTATGACATCGACGACATGCTCGGGCGCAACGTCGTCGAACTGCCGTGCAGCCGCGATGCCCGCCGCCATTACGTGGCCATTCGTCATGCGCTGGAACAGCATGGCAGCTGGCAGGGCGAGCTGGTGGAAACGCGCAAGAACGGCGAGCTGTATCCGCAATGGCTGCAATTGAATGCGGTGCGCGACAATCGCGGCAATGTCAGCCATATCGTCGGCTTCTTCGCCGATCTGTCGGCGCGGCGCGAATCCGAAGAGCGCATGCGTTACCTGACCCACTATGACGAACTCACCGGCCTGGCCAACCGCTCGCTGTTTCGCGAACGCCTGCACGAAGCGCATCAGCGCTCGCGGCAGAGCCGACGCAGCCTGGCCCTGCTGCACATCAATCTGGACCGCTTCAAGCTGCTCAACGATAGCCTCGGGCATGAGGTCGCGGACCAGTTGCTGCAGAAAATGGCACGGCGGCTGGTCAACGCCTTGCCGGAAGCCGACACGATTGCGCGCTTGTCCGGTGATGAATTTGCGGTGCTGTTCGATGCCTACGGCAACCTTTCTAGTCTGGCCCGCGTCGCTACGCGCCTGTCATCGAAGCTGCGTTTGCCGCTGACGGTGGAAGGGCACGAGCTGGTGGTCAGCGCTTCGATGGGCATCAGTCTGTTGCCGGACAACGCCCGCGAGATTTCCGCGCTGGTCAGCCAATCGAACATGGCCATGCAGCACGCCAAGCATCTGGGCGGCGACAACTTCCAGTTTTACACCGACAGTTTGCAGGCCAGCACGCTGGAGCGCCTGCAGCTGGAAAACCATCTGCGCCGGGCCATCGAAGAGCAGCAACTGAGTGTTTTCTATCAGCCGAAACTGTGCCTGCAAACCGGCCGCCTGAACGCCGCGGAAGCACTGGTGCGCTGGGAGCATCCGGGCATGGGCCAGGTGCCGCCGGCCGACTTCATCGGACTGGCCGAGGAAACCGGGTTGATCGGGCCGATCGGCGAGTTCGTCCTGCGCCAGGCGTGCTGGCAGGCCTGCGAATGGCAGCGTCAGGGGCTGGCGCCGATTCGCGTGTCGGTGAACCTGTCGGTGCACCAATTGCGCCAAGGCAAACTGGTCAGTCTGGTGCGACAGGTGCTGGAAGAGACGGGACTGGCGCCCGATTGTCTGGAACTGGAACTCACCGAAAGCCAGTTGCTTGACAGCGTCGAGCACATCATCGCGACGTTCCAGCAGTTGCGCGATCTTGGGGTGAAACTGGCGATCGACGATTTCGGCACCGGCTATTCGTCGCTCAGTTATCTCAAGCGCATTCCGGTGGATTACGTGAAAATCGATCAGGCGTTCATTCGCGGATTAGGCGAGGGCAGCGAAGATGCGGCAATTACCCGCGCAATCATTGCCATGGCCCACGGGCTGTCGCTGAAAGTCGTCGCCGAGGGGGTCGAGCGCCCGCAACAGCTGGAATTTTTGCGCGGCGAAGGCTGTGACGAAGTGCAAGGTTATCTGATCAGCCGCCCGGTTGACGCCGGCGCGCTGGCCGGGCTGTTGCGCGATCAGGAAAAACCGCGTTAAGGGCTACATGCAGGCCATCGCGCCACATACCGGGACATTGAGTTACGCATTGAGCAGGCAAAATGCCCATTCATGTAGTATAACTACAAGCTTGCTACATCCTTGCCCACAAGAAGAGTCCAGCCCCTTGAATCTGCTGCAACACATTGCCCAGTCACGTCACCTGTTACGCAAGTCGGAGCTCAAGGTCGCCGACCACGTGCTGCTTGACCCTGCGGCGGTGATGCACAGTTCCATGGCCGATCTGGCCCACAGCGTCGGCATCAGCGAACCGACCATCGTGCGCTTCTGCCGTGCCATCGGTTGTTCCGGTTTTCAGGATCTGAAGCTCAAACTGGCGCAGAGCCTGGCCGCCGGTGCCAGTTTTGGCCAATTCGCGATCCATGAAGACGACTCGGTCGCCGATTACAGCCTGAAGATTTTCGATACCACGCTGCACACGCTGATGGAGGTTCGCGAGAAGCTCGATCCGGTGGAATTGCAGCGCGCGGTGACGTTGATGTCGCAGGCGCAGCGTGTCGAGTTCTATGGCTTTGGCGCGTCTGGCGCAGTGGCGGCGGATGCTCAACACAAGTTTTTCCGCCTGCTGCTGACCGCGGCGGCGTATTCCGACCCGCACATGCAGGCGATGTCGGCGGTGACCCTAAAGCCGACCGATGTGGCGATCTGCATTTCCCAGTCGGGGCGCTCCAAGGATCTGCTGATCACCGCCAACCTCGTTCGCGAAAGCGGCGCCTCGTTGATCACCCTGTGCCCGAGCCAGACACCGTTGGCCGAGCTGTCGACAGTCAATCTGGCGATCGACGTGCACGAAGACACGGAAATCTACACGCCGCTGACCTCGCGCATCGCTCACCTGGTGGTGATCGATGTGCTGGCGATGGGCGTGGCCATGGCGCGCGGGCCGAGCCTGGTCAATCACCTCAAGAGCGTGAAGCGCAGTTTGCGCAGCTTGCGCTTGTCGCCCAAAGCCGTGAAAGCGCTGGATGACTGAAGTCATCCAAGGTCGTTCCGACCTTGATCGCGAGCAGGCTCGCTCCCACATTGGATTTCGGTGCGACGCACAATTTGTGTTGCTCTAGTTCCCTTGTAGGAGTGAGCCTGCTCGCGATGGCGTCCTGAAAAGCACCCCAACCCTGGGCAAGTTTCATCGCACTGTCATCCCCGCGCAGCCAAACCGTCATCCCCCGCGCCTATCGTGAAACTCCCGTACTCGCCTTGGGAGAATCGAAATGGCTCAGCCCTACGAAGAACGCAACAGCGCCGCGAAAACCCGTCGTCAGCAGGAAGACCAACGCCGCATGGAATTCCGCCGCGCCATCGAAGATCGCTTCGAACTTCGCCAGCTTCAAGCCGAGATCGGCGATTTTCCCGAGATCAATCTCTGGCAGGCAGCGCCCGCAGCTTCCCGTCGAAACGCTCAACCAGCGCGCTGATCTGCGCACGCTCGCTGCGGATAAACGCCAGGAAGGCGTGCGCCACCGGTGACAAGCGTTTGGCTTTGGCCTGCACCAGACACCAGCTACGTAGCAGCGGCAATTCCTCGACCGGCAGCTCGACCAGCCCGCCGGTCGCCAGCTCCAGGTTCAGGGCGTGACGCGTCAACAGCGCCACGCCCAGACCCGCCAGCACACACTCGCGCTGAGCCTCGGCCGAGGCCACTTCCTGAGTCTGGGTGAAGTGCACGCGTTTCTCTTTGAAATACTCTTCGCACGCCAGTCGCGTGCCCGAGCCCTGCTCGCGAATCAGCAATGTGTAGGGTTCAAGATCCTGCAGGCGCAACGGTCCCAGATGCGCCAACGGGTGATCCGGACGTGCGACCGCAACAATCGGATTATTCAGGAACGGCAGAAATTCGAGGCCCATGTCCTGCGGCACCATCGACATGATCACCAGGTCATCACGGTTGTCCGACAGCCGTCGGATCACCTGGCCGCGATTGACCACGGTCAGTTGCAGATTGACCTCGGGGTGCTGGCGCTTGAACGCGGCGAACAAGTGCGGAACGAAATATTTCGCGCTGGATTCCACCGCCAGTTTCAACTGACCTTGTAGCGAGCCTTGCATGTCCGACAGCTGCATATCGAGGTTTTCCAGGCGCCCGAAAATGTCGCGGCTCGCGCGTTGCAGCGCTTCGGCAGCCTCGGTCATGTAGAGTTTTTTGCCGACATAATCGAACAAGGGCTGGCCGATCAGCTCTTCAAGCTGACGAATCTGTAGGCTAACGGCCGGTTGTGTGAGCGACATTTCGTCAGCTGCGCGGCTATAGGAACGCAAATCACACACTTCGTTGAATATCTGCAACTGACGCAATGTCATACGCATCAAGGACTTACGCATTTTTGCCGGCTCTGAAGTGTGATTGATGTTTCAACTATAAGTCTTTGCTTATGCCTGACCCAATTTTTATTCATTTTTGTTAATCCCTTGCGAGCGCTAGTGTGGACCTGCGACCGAATTGAAACATTTGGTCACGCGTCGACCTGGGTCTAGCAGGTCGTGGTGCCACCGGCTCAAGGGAACCTCCAAGTGATAACAAAGATCCTGATCGCCAACCGTGGTGAGATTGCCGTACGAATCGTACGAGCCTGCGCCGAGATGGGCATTCGCTCGGTAGCGATTTTTTCCGACGCCGACCGTCATGCCTTGCATGTGAAGCGTGCGGACGAGGCTCACAGCATTGGCGCCGAGCCATTGGCCGGTTACCTCAACCCGCGCAAGCTGGTGAACCTGGCCGTCGAAACCGGCTGCGATGCGCTGCACCCCGGCTACGGCTTCCTGTCGGAAAACGCCGAGCTGGCGGAGATCTGCGCCGAACGCGGGATCAAATTCATCGGCCCGTCGGCGGAAGTCATCCGGCGCATGGGCGACAAGACCGAAGCGCGCCGCAGCATGATCAAGGCCGGGGTGCCAGTCACGCCGGGCACCGAAGGCAACGTTTCGGGCATCGAAGAAGCCTTGGCCGAAGGCGACCGTATCGGTTACCCGGTGATGCTCAAAGCCACTTCCGGTGGTGGCGGTCGCGGTATCCGTCGCTGCAACAGCCGCGAAGAACTCGAACAGAATTTCCCGCGGGTCATTTCCGAAGCCACCAAGGCGTTCGGCTCGGCGGAAGTGTTCCTGGAAAAATGCATCGTCAATCCCAAGCACATCGAAGCGCAGATTCTTGGCGACAGTTTCGGCAACGTCGTGCACCTGTTCGAGCGTGACTGCTCGATCCAGCGCCGCAACCAGAAGCTCATCGAGATCGCCCCCAGTCCGCAGCTGACTCCGGAACAGCGCGCCTACATCGGTGATCTTTCGGTACGCGCAGCCAAGGCGGTGGGCTACGAGAACGCCGGCACCGTGGAGTTCCTGCTCGCCGAGGGCGAGGTGTACTTCATGGAAATGAATACCCGCGTGCAGGTGGAACACACCATCACCGAAGAAATCACCGGCATCGATATCGTTCGCGAGCAGATCCGCATCGCCTCCGGCCTGCCGCTTTCGGTGAAGCAGGAAGACATTCAGCACCGTGGTTTCGCCTTGCAGTTTCGTATCAACGCGGAAGATCCGAAAAACAACTTCCTGCCGAGCTTCGGCAAGATCACCCGTTACTACGCGCCCGGTGGTCCGGGCGTGCGCACCGACACGGCGATTTACACCGGTTACACCATTCCGCCGTTCTACGATTCGATGTGCCTGAAACTGGTGGTCTGGGCATTGACCTGGGAAGAGGCGATGGACCGTGGCTTGCGCGCGCTGGACGACATGCGTCTGCAAGGGGTGAAGACCACTGCTGCCTACTACCAGGAAATCCTGCGCAACCCGGAATTCCGCAGCGGCCAGTTCAATACCAGCTTCGTTGAAAGCCACCCGGAACTGACCAACTACTCGATCAAGCGCAAACCCGAAGAGCTGGCCCTGGCCATCGCCGCCGCCATCGCCGCCCACGCAGGCCTATGAATGAAACAGCTGCGAGCTTTTAGCTGCAAGCGGCAAGTAAAAGCAGATTGGCTTTTTCTTGCAGCTTTTAGCTTGAAGCTTGCCGCTATGAGGAGATACCAATGACCAAGAAGATCTTCGTTACCGATACCATCCTGCGCGACGCTCACCAATCGCTGCTTGCCACCCGCATGCGCACCGAGGACATGCTGCCGATCTGCGACAAGCTCGACAAAGTCGGCTACTGGTCGCTGGAATGCTGGGGCGGCGCGACGTTCGACGCCTGTGTACGTTTCCTCAAAGAAGACCCGTGGGAGCGTCTGCGCCAACTGCGCGCGGCGCTGCCGAACACGCGTCTGCAAATGCTCCTGCGCGGGCAGAACCTGCTGGGCTATCGCCATTACAGCGACGACGTGGTCCAGGCCTTCGTCGCCAAAGCGGCGGAAAACGGCATCGACGTATTCCGTATCTTCGACGCGATGAACGACGTGCGTAACCTGCGCGTAGCCATCGAAGCGGTAAAGGCTGCCGGCAAACATGCGCAAGGCACCATCGCTTACACCACCAGTCCGGTGCACACCATCGACGCGTTCGTGGCGCAAGCCAAGCAAATGGAAGCCATGGGTTGCGACTCGGTGGCGATCAAGGACATGGCCGGTCTGCTGACTCCGTACGCTACCGGTGAACTGGTGCGTGCGTTGAAGGCCGAACAGTCGCTGCCGGTGTTCATCCACTCCCACGACACCGCAGGCCTGGCAGCCATGTGTCAGCTTAAGGCGATCGAAAACGGCGCCGATCACATCGACACCGCGATCTCCAGCTTCGCCTCCGGCACCAGCCACCCGGGCACCGAGTCGATGGTCGCGGCGCTCAAGGGCACCGAATTCGATACCGGCCTGAACCTGGAGCTGCTGCAAGAGATCGGCCTGTACTTCTATGCCGTGCGCAAGAAGTACCACCAGTTTGAAAGCGAATTCACCGCAGTCGATACCCGCGTGCAGGTCAACCAGGTGCCGGGCGGGATGATTTCCAACCTGGCCAACCAGTTGAAAGAGCAGGGCGCCTTGAATCGTATGGGCGAAGTGCTGGCGGAAATTCCTCGGGTGCGCGAAGACCTCGGCTTCCCGCCGCTGGTGACCCCGACTTCGCAGATCGTTGGTACCCAGGCGTTTTTCAACGTGTTGGCAGGCGAGCGTTACAAGACCATCACCAATGAAGTGAAGCTTTACCTGCAAGGCGGTTATGGCAAAGCGCCGGGCGTGGTCAACGAAAAACTGCGCCGTCAGGCGATCGGCAGCGAAGACGTCATCGACGTACGCCCGGCCGATCTGCTCAAGCCGGAAATGACCAAGCTACGGGCCGATATCGGCGCTCTGGCGACCTCTGAAGAAGACGTGCTGACCTTCGCCATGTTCCCGGACATTGGTCGCAAATTCCTCGAAGAGCGTGCCGCCGGAACCCTGACCCCGGAAGTGCTGTTGCCGATTCCTGAGGCAGGCGCTGTTGCTTCCGCAGGCGGTGAGGGTGTGCCGACCGAGTTCGTCATTGATGTTCACGGTGAAACCTACCGCGTCGATATCACCGGTGTGGGTGTCAAGGCTGAGGGCAAGCGTCACTTCTATCTGTCGATCGATGGCATGCCGGAAGAAGTGGTGTTTGAACCGCTCAATGAGTTTGTCAGCGGTGGCAGCAGCAAGCGCAAGCAGGCGTCGGCACCGGGGCATGTCAGCACGACCATGCCGGGCAATATCGTCGATGTGCTGGTCAAGGAGGGCGACACCGTCAAGGCAGGTCAGGCGGTGTTGATTACCGAGGCGATGAAGATGGAGACCGAGGTTCAGGCGGCGATTGCCGGGAAGGTCGCGGCGATTCATGTGGTCAAGGGCGATCGGGTGAATCCGGGTGAGATTTTGATTGAGATCGAAGGGTGATTTAGCGCTTTGATGTGATGGTTTAAACCTCGGGGGGGCATGTGCTCCCCTTTTTTTTTGAGCCGTGGCGGCTTGTGGGCCGACCAGGCTCTTGGGGTTTTGGGTGTATATCCGTTGCTTCGGGGGTTGCTTCTGGCGGTTTCGCTCTTACAGCGAGTCCCTTTTTCAGACGCCGGAGTGCCGGCCCAGCAAAAAGGAACCAAAAGGCTTGCTCCTGCGTTCGGCCCTCGCAGGCTCGGGTCCCTTCGCTGCGGGATCGATCCGGGCGCAGCGGCTACGGTTTGCTTCGCTGCACCTCCTTCCGTTGTGTCTGGCTGCGCCAGACGGTCGCTGCGCTCCCACGCCCGGATCAATCCCTCCACTCAGCCTTCCGATGTCGCTGGTTAGGCAAGATCAAGATCAAAGGCACTCGAGCTAACGCTCATTGTTGAGTGGTTAGAAGCGGGGGGTTGGCTTGGGATTTGTGGTGTGGCTGCCCCTCACCCCAGCCCTCTCCCCCTGGAGAGGGAGCCGATTTGGGTTGGCTTCGAAGTTTGCGTACGACTCGGTATTTCAAGTCGGCGTAACTCTCACATCCACCACAGTCAGTTCCCTCTCCCTTCGGGAGAGGGCTAGGCGGGCGGCGTTCCGATGAGGGGCTTTTCTGGATTCAGGCTGATCAACTATCCATTAAAACGCCACGCGCCACTGTCCCATCACGCCATGAGTCCGGCTGTCATTGCCCGCTTCGGCTGTGAGGCTGACGCCGACGGTGTGGTTGGCGGCAAGGCCGAGGTCGAGTCCGGTGTCGATGGCCAGGCTGTTGCGGTCCAGTGCGGCGCCGGCGATTTCGAAGCGTTTGCCGCCTTTGATCAGTTGTTGGTGGGTGTCGTTGCCGATTTCGCCGAAGGTGTGTTTCCAGCCGGCGCTGAAGCGCGGGGTCAGGCTCATGCCGTTGTCCAGGCGGGTGGTGTGGGCGGTGCGCAGGCCGAAGGTGCTGCTGAGGTTGTCGCGGGTTTGTCCGAAGACTTTCAGGGCTGCGTCGCCGCCTTTTTCGCGGTAGCTGTCGCGCTGGTAGCGTTGATAGCCGAGGCTGGCGAAAGGTTCGAGGGTGGCGTTGTGGCGGCCGAAGTTGTAGCCGAGTTCGGCGAAGGCTTGCTGGGTGTTGGCGTTGTAGTTGCCCTGCAGACGATCACTGAAGCCATTGAAGGCGACGCGGCGTTTGCTGCTGCCGTCGTGGCTGGCCCAGGTTGCGCCGAGGCGCACGGCCAACGGGCCGTCCTGGCGCACGGCGTAGGCGCCGAGGTGCCAGCTGTCGAGGTCGCCGTCGTAGTGGCGGGCGTCGAGTCGGGTTTGCGATTTACCGCCGATCAGCCCGACATGCCATTGCTCATCGAGCCGCCAGTCGGCGCCCAGGACCAGGCCTTGGGTAGCGTGCTTGAGGGTGCTGTCGGCATCGCGATCAACCTTGCCGCCATGACCGAGTGCCTGAATCCATACCCGGCCAGCGTCGGCTGCGGCGGATGCCTGGCGAGGCGAGTTGGCCGATGTGTACGTCGAGTCCGGATGATTACTCAATTGCTGCATCGCCGAGAGCATGCTGGCGCTCACGGGCGTGATGCTGCTCAGCGTGGCTTTGGCGAGGTTGGCATTGCTGCCGGCGGCGAGCTGTTCGAGGGCGATGGGGGCGGTGGTTTTGTCGCTGGACAAGAGTGCAGCGACGGCTGTGTTCGCCGGCTTAATCAGCGCAGGCACGGGCTGTTCGACAGCTTGCTCTGCCTCTGCGGTGACGGTTTCTTCGTTGATAGCGACGGGCAACGATTCTGCAACGGGCGTTGACGCCAAGGCTGAAGCCGCTATCGAGGCCTGTTCGGGTGCAATCAAAGCGGAAGCGGAAGGGGTGGAGGTAGCGGTCGGGGTTGGGGTTGATGTTGGTATCGCAGAGGAAGGTGGCGCAACGGGTTCGACAATGCTATCGGCGATCGCGCGGCCGGCGTCAGTCGTAGCCACCTCTTTCAGCGCTACGTCATTGCGCGCATAGGTCAATCCGACCGATTTCTTGTTGTATTGAGGTGTAGCGGTCATGAACGCGAGGTTGTTGCGAATGGTGCCGAACTCACCTTCCACCGCACCCGCTTCAATGACTTTGTACTGGCTGCTCGGCGGATATTCTCCTGGCGCTGCGACGATATTGAGGGTGGCGCCGGCGAGCGCGGCGGTGCCGTCGACCTTGATCGTCTGGCTGTCGGAAGGCGTCACTTCATAGGCCAGTTCGGCGGTTGGTGTCAGGCGCAGATCGCCTTTGACCCGCGGCGCCCCCAGCGCTCCGTTGACGCTAAGCAGCCCGCCGACCTCCAGATTGGCTACCGTGCCTTTGCCAGCGAAGCGGCCACCGTTCTCGACATAGACATCACCTTTGAGACTTCCCAGATTGGTCAGGGCCGTGCCGCCTTGAACCAGCACGCCTTCAGCGAAGTCACCTCTGGAACTCAGCGTCCAGTCGCCCCTGGCGACGACCAGACCGTTGAAGTTGCGCGTGTCTTTCAGTGCGCCTCCCTCACTGGCATCGAGAAACAGGACATTGTCGCCCTCACCACCGTCCAGTCGGCCGGTGAAGCTGGCACCGTCCCTGAGGCTGATCAGATCGTTGACCGCAGTACCCTTGAAGGTTTTTTGCGCGGTTTCGAAAACGATGGGTACCGTCCCCGGGTCACTGATAAAACCCTGAAGTCGTTCAGCAGCACTCTTCTTGGCGCTGGCTTCGGTCGCCTGCGGTGTCGCGATGGTTGCAAGCGGTTCAGCGGCTTCAGAGGGTTGCTCGGCGTTGGCAAACTCTACGCAACCTAGCGCCAGGGAAATCGCCAGCGCGAGGTGTTCTGGTTTGAATCCGTGTTGAGTACGCATCAAGGAAAGCCTTTTCCAGAGAGTGAAGACTCAACTCTATGGAGGCCCTCAAAAATCCGCTGTCGGCTGCTTCTCGTACCTGTGCAGGCGGCGTCGGAGCGTATCGGATGAAAAAGTCCGGCAGTTTCGAAACCGGACCTTTTTTACGCGGCTTGCCTGGCGCTTTTTCCTACAGCCGGGCTGGGCTGCCATGGCGGTCGAGGTGCTTAAAAACTCATCTGCCATTGCCCGATCAGCCCGTGGTTGCGGCTGTTGCTGCCCATCTCACCGCTGTAGCCCAAGCCCAGCGAATGCCTTGCCGAGACCCCGACATCAATCCCGCCTTCGAGCATCAGGCTGTCACGATCCAGCGCGCTGCCCTCGACATTGAACGCCGTGCCGCCGGTTACAAACGCCTGGCGCGTCGAGCTGCTGACATCGCCATAAGTGTGTTTCCAGCCGAGGACCATGCGTGGGGTGACGCTCATGCCGTTGTCCAGGCTGCTCAAGTGCGCCAGGCGCAGGCCGAGTGTGCTGCTGAAATTGTCCTGGGTCTGGCTGTCGACTTGCAGCGCCGCGGCGCCACCTTTTTCCTGATAGCGGTCGCGGTGGTAGCGCTGGTAGCCAAGGCTGGCAAACGGTTCGGCGCTGAGCCGGCCGCTGCCCATGGCGTAGCCGAGTTCGGCGAAGGCTTGTTGGCTGTCGGCGTCGTAGTCGCCTTTCGGACGATCACTGAAACCGTCGAACGCTATGTGGCGCTGGCTCTCGCCTTGATGACTGCTGTAAGCGGCGCCAAGGCGCACGGCGAGCGGGCCGTTCTGATGCAGCGCATAAACCCCGGCGTGCCAGCTGTCGACCTCGCCATCGACGCCGCTGGCATCCAGATCGGTCTGCGAGTAACCGCCGAGAAGGCCCACGCGCCACGCCGGGTTCAGCGCCCAGTCGGCACCGAGCAAGCTGCCCTTGGTGCGTTGCTCCAGGCCGCTGCTGCCATGTTCGCCATCAAGCTTGCCGTAGCCGCCGATGCCTTGCAGCCAGAGGCGGCCGCGCGCGTTCGGATCATTGAGATTGCGCGCCGCCGCCGGCACGCCACTGGCGGCCAGCACCGGCGTGTCGCGCTGATCAAGACCGACCAGCAACCCCGGCGCCGCCATCTGCTGCATCGCCGCGAGCATGCTGCTGCCGACCTGACTGCTGGCACTGAGCGTGGCGCTGGTGAGGTTGGCATTGCTGGTGCCAGCCAGTTGTTCGATTGCCGCACCGGCACTGCTTTGCGTGGTGTTGAGCAAGGCGTTGTACAGCGCATTGTTTTTGCCGATCGAAGCCAGGCTGTTGGCGGCATTGTTGCCGTTGGCGGTGGCGGCGAACTCATTGAAGGCTACATCGTTGCGGGTGTAGGTCAGGTCTACCTGAGTCGGCGTATAGGCGAGGGTTGGCGTCAGGAACGCGTAGTCACTGGTGACTTCGCCGAAGGTGCCGTTGACTTGGGCTGCTTGCAGCACGGTGTAATGACTTTGCCAAGGGTAGCTGCCGCTGCCGGGATTCACCGCGAGCGTCGCGCCGTTGAGGTTGGCGATACCGCCGACCACTACCGGCGCGCTGCTGCCGTCGGCGTTGACGCCGTAGGCGAGAGTGGCAGTGCTGGTCATGTTCAAGTCGCGAACAATGGTCGCGCGACCCAGGCTGGTGTCGGTGCGCAGGGTGCCGTTGACGTTGAGACTGCCCACCGAGCCGCCCCCGGCATAGGCGCCGCCGGCATCGACAGTCAGGGTGCCGGCGATGCCGCCGTGGTTGATCAGGGTGGCGCCATTGCGAATTGCGCCGCCATCGCTGAAATCACCGCTGCCGGTCAGCGCCCAGGCACCTTGGCGGACCTCCAGCCACTCGAAGTTGCGGCTGGCGCCGAAATCGCCACCGAGCGCATCGTCCATGACCAATCGATCTGTGCCGCTGCCGCCGTCGACGATGCCAATGAAGCGGCTGCCGTTGCGCAGCGTCAGGCGGTCATCGCCGCCGCCCAGGTCCAGCGCCAGGCCGTTGCTGCCACTGATGGTGCCGCCGTTGATGACACTGTCGGCAAACTCGCCGACGAACTTCACGCCAAAACCGTTCAGGCCTTCGATGCGGCCGAAGTTCTCCAGCGTGGTCGCGGCCAGCCCCGCGTTGCCGCTGCCGTCGTCAACCAGAATCGCGCTGTCGGCACCGCTGATCAGCGCGCCGCTGGCGTTGAGAATGTAGCCGCCACCGAGGGCGATGCCTTCGCTGCCATTGGCGAAACCGGCCTTGTCCACGCCACCGGCGCCGACGCCTCGAATGGTGCCGTAGTTTTCGATGTGGGCGAGGTTGTCGATGTCCACGCCATCACCGTCGCCGTTCGCTTGCAGGCCGGAATACGCGCCGGTGATGGTGCCGTGGTTGATCACCGTGCCATCGCCATCGGAGCCAAACCCGGAACCGTTGCGCCCGGTGATCTGCCCGTAGTTGATCAAGGTCGCGCCAAGGTCGGTGGTGATGCCGTGACGGCCACCGGAAATCACCCCGTAGTTGCTGATCGACACACCGCTGGCAGTATCGATGTCGACGCCGTCGAACTTCTCGTCGGCATTGTGCGAATCGCCGGTGGAGATCTCACCGTAGTTGGTGAGGGACGCGTTGGCGCCGGTTTTCATACCGTCGCTGGCCTCGCCGCGAATCAGCCCGCCGGCGCGATTGATGATGGTGGTCTTCACCGCGTCGCTGCGCAGCGCGTCCAGATCCAGGCCCTGGCCGGTGGTCGAACGAATCACCCCGCTGTTGTCGATCAACAGGCTGCCGCTGACGAAGTTGCTGTCGATGCGCAAAGCATCGTTGGCACCAAGAATCTGCCCGCCACTGCGGTTGTAGATCGCGTAATTGCGCGCCTTGCTTTCATCGCCACTGCTGTCGATGGCGCGGCCACCGCTGGAGACGATCTTGCCGGCGTTATCGATCACCACACCGGCACCGCTGGTGCTGTCTTTCAGGCTCACGGCCTTGCCGCTGTTGGTGATACTGCCCGGCGCCGAAATCGTCAGCGTGTCGCTGCCGCCCAGCGTTTGCGAGGCCGTGGTGGCGGTGTCGATCTGCACGGTTTTACCGTGAGTGGCAGTGGCGGTGATCAGCAGGGCGATGGCGAGAGACAGGCGCTGTGGCGGAAACGGCATGAAGGGACGGCCTTTTTCTTATGGACGGGCCGTCCTGTATAGCGAGGGGTTTTTACAGAATGATGTCGGAGGCGATCTGCATTATTTTGCGCGCCGTCTAAGCTGGCGACGTCATGATCTGCATTTTGTTGCAGTTTCTGCGTCCCCAATTGCTTCTGAAATGCACTATATTGCGTTCACAGCCAAAAAAACGCTGAAGTAAATGCATTTAAATGCAGACAGGCGAAACCATGTACAACCTGACATTACAGATTTTCACAGCCGGTATCTGGCACGACGCGATGGTTCTGAGCTTCGATGATCCTGAAAAGGGCTTCGCGAGTCGCTGCAGCTTCGGCTATGAGACGGACTACCTCGCAGAAAACATCGACGCCATAGGCTCGCCTTTCTCCAGCGCGGTGAGTGCTCTGTATCCGCTGGACTGGAACGGTCGGCGCTCCGAGACACCGGCATTTGTCCACGACATTGCCCCCGCAGGCGCAGCCAAGCGGTTCCTGCTGGCACGTCTGGGGCAGGAAAAACCGGCGGATATCAGCGCCGATCTGTATCTGCTCGGGCGCAGCACCCCGGCCCCCATCGGCAACATGCGCATCAAGGAGTCTGCTGCGGCCGTGGATGAACGCAAGCCTATCGGCTTCAAGCGTGAAGACGTCATTCACCGTGACCAGCGTTTTCTTGAGTATGCCTACGAATTGGGCGCGGCAATCGGTGGTGCTACCGGGGCAGGTGGAGAAGCGCCGAAATTATTGCTGGTCGAAAATCACGCGGGTCTGTTGTACCCCGACGCGGTATTGAGTGATGAGGACGTCACACAGCATTGGTTCGTGAAGTTTGCCCGCAACCGAGGTGGGCTGACCGATCAGGACATCCTGCGTAGCGAATTCCATTACTACAAGGCGCTGCAGACGCTGGGCATCGACACGATCGCGGAGAAAGGTCTGGCACTGGAGGAGGCGAACAAACCGAGTTTGTGGATGCACCGCTTCGACCGTAGTGTCGAGGACGGCGAGGTCAGCCGTTTTGCTGTCGAATCGATTTACTCGCTGGCTCAGGTGACGACACCCGGCAGTGCGATGAATCATCAGGAGGTTATCCGCCTGCTTGCCGGGCTCTGGCGCACGGCGGGGCAAGCCAGCCAGATCCCTGACCTTGTCGTGGATTATTTGCGTCGGGACCTGATCAACAAGATCCTCGGTAACTCGGATAACCATGGTCGCAATACCGCAATCATTCGCGAGGCAAACGCCTTTCGCCTGGCGCCGATTTATGACCTGGCGCCGATGGTCATGGACGATGAAGGCGTGACCCGTACCACCAAATGGCCAAGAGAGCTGGAGCGGGCGGGAGACATCGATTGGCGAGGCGTGTGCCGCGCACTGGTGGATATTGCCGAGCCAGGCGACCCGTCGGCAGTGAGTGACGAGTCAATGCTGTTTGAGCGCTTGCGCCAAGAGGCTCAACGCCTGTCGGCGCTGCCGGATATTCTGGCTGACAGCGGTCTGCCAGCCAGAACAATGAACCATCCAGGCGTCCACCTGAAAAATCTGCAGCAACGCTTGAATGATTGGGGATTGAAATGAGCCTGTCTGTGGCTGAGCGCACGGCGCTCATCGAAAGCATCCAGCAAGCCCTGGCCCAAGGCACGCTGGACATCGGCGAAGCCGTGCGTCGACTACGGGTGGAAGTGACCGGTTTGCATCAGACCCAGTTCGCGCGGATGTGCAAGATCTCGGTGCGGACGCTGGTGCATATCGAGCATGGCGAAGGCAATCAGACACTCAAATCGTTGAATGCCGTGTTTCGTCCGTTTGGCATGAAGATGGGGGTGGTGCGGATTCGCCAGGACAACAGCTGAGCCCCCCACGCCGAACTGGGGCTTGCTGTTTCAACTGCGCCGCACGTACGCCTTGCCGTAATGCCGCTCCATCTTCGCCTGGATCAATTCCAGCCCGATCGACATCAGCCAGTAGATGATCGCCGCGGTGGTGAGCATTTCGATGTAGCGATAGCTTGAGCGGCCGTACGATTGGGCGAGGAACATCACTTCCCAGACGCCCATCACCGAAATCAGCGACGAGTCCTTGAGCATCGAAATGAACTGATTGGTGGTCGGCGGGATGATGGTGCGCATGGCCTGGGGCAGGGTGATGCGCCAGAAGATCACCGCTTCACGCATGCCCAGTGCCAGCGAGGCTTCGCGTTGGCCGTGGTCGACGCCGAGGATGCCGGCGCGAAAGATCTCGCTGAGGTAGGCGCCATAGTTCAGCGACAGGGCGATGATACCCGCGACGATTGCACCGGGGACGAGGCCCAGTTGCGGCAGGCCGAGGTAGATCAGCAGGATCTGGATCAGCAGCGGTGTACCGCGAAAGAACGAGGTGTAGAAACTGGCGATACCGAATGCCACGGCGCTGCTCGACAGACGCGCCAGTGCCGTGACGAAGCCCAGCAGCGACGAGGCGACAATCGAGCACAAACACAGAAACACCGTCAGCGCCGCGCCTTGCAGAAAGCCGTTGGGCGCCAGGTGCAGGCCGATCAGGTTGGGCAGCTTGTCGAGGATGATCGAGAACTTCAGATCGAAGCTCAGAAAGAATCCGCCGAACAGGCAGAACAGCGCGGCCCAGGTCAGGTACAGCCGTGTGCGAAAACCGAACAGGCGCTGCAGGCGTGATTCAGCCACCGGTTGCGGTGGCGGTGTCGGGAAAGAAGTCATTGACTGATATCGGCGCCGATCCATTTTTGCGACAACTGGCTCAGGGTGCCGTCCTGCTTGAGCTGTGCGAATACTTCACGGACTTTCGCATCCCACTGCGCGTCGCCCTTTTCGATGGCCACCGAATTCGGCTCGGAGTACAGCGCCGCGCCGGCCAGTTTGAAGCGTTTGTCCTGATTCAGGCGTGGCTGCGCAGTGACCAGGTTGGTGAGGATTGCATCAAGGCGCACGCCGGCGCCAAGTCCCAGGTCCTGAAACGCGACGTTATCAGTGTCGTAGGGGGCGATCTGCACATCCTCGAACGGATACTGCAGTTGCGTATCTTCGGCGCCTTCGATGACCAGGTTCTTGTTCAGGTAGCTTTCATAACTGGAAGCGCTGGTCAGGCCGACTTTCTTGCCGCTCAGGTCCTTGGCGCCGTGAATGCGATCATCCTTGGCGTTGACCACGATCACCGCCGGCGAGGCGTAGTACTCGACCGGGAAATCGAAGACTTCGGCGCGGGCCTTGCTCGGTGTCATCGAGCAGATGCAGATGTCGTAACGCCCGCTCCAGCGCCCGGCCGCAATGACATCCCAGGATGGCGTCTCAAGGCGCAGTTTGACGCCCAGTTTGTCGGCCACTGCTTTGGCGACATCGACGTCAAAGCCGTCGAGCTGATTCTGCTCATTGAGGAACGAGAACGGTGGATAGCTTTCCATCAGCACACCGACCAGTTCTTTCTTCTGTTCGACGCGATCCAGGGTGGCGCCGGCTAAAACCTGTGTCGAAGCGGCGAGCAGGGTCAGGCCCAGAGCCAGTAATGGTTGCAGTTTCACGGGCGATCCCTGAGCAAAAAAAGAGGTTGTCATTAACCGAATGGTGAGCATTAAATAGTTATAACAAAGACTCTGGTAGTGAGTTTTTTTCATAAGCATATGAGTGAAAAGCATATGGGCGCAGCAAGCACAGTAATTCTCGATGGCGGCATGGGCCGTGAGCTGCAGCGCGCCGGGGCGCCATTTCGTCAGCCTGAGTGGTCGGCGCTGGCGTTGAGCGAAGCACCGCAAGCGGTCGAAGCGGTGCATGCGGCGTATATCGCGAGCGGCGCCAACGTGATCACCACCAACAGTTACGCCGTGGTGCCGTTCCATATCGGCGAAGCACGCTTCGCCGCTGAAGGCCAGGCGCTGGCGGCATTGGCCGGCGAGCTGGCGCAACGCGCGGTACACGCCTCGGGCCAATCCGTGCGCGTGGCGGGTTCATTGCCACCGCTGTTTGGCTCCTATCGCCCGGATCTGTTCGAGGCCTCGCGCGTCAGCGAATTGCTGACGCCATTGGTTCAGGGCCTGGCGCCGCATGTGGATCTGTGGCTGGCGGAAACCCAGAGTTCGACCGTCGAGGCGCGGGCCATTCACGCCGGATTGCCGAAGGACGGCAAAGCGTTCTGGCTGTCATTCACTTTGAAAGACGAAGACACTGACGAGGTGCCGCGCCTGCGTTCCGGTGAGCCGGTTGCTGAAGCAGCGGCGGTGGCGGCTGAGCTAGGCGTGGAGACGCTGCTGTTCAATTGCAGCCAGCCGGAAGTCATCGGCGCAGCGATTGATGCGGCGCGCGCGACCTTCGAGCGTCTCGGTGTGAGCATCCATATCGGCGCTTACGCCAATGCGTTTCCGCCACAGCCCAAGGAAGCGACGGCCAACGACGGCCTCGATCCGTTGCGTGAAGACCTCGACCCGCCGGGTTATCTGCAGTGGGCGAAGGATTGGCGACAGCGCGGCGCCAGCCATTTGGGCGGTTGCTGTGGCATCGGCCCGGAACACATTGCGGTACTGGCGCAGCAACTGCGTCGTTGAGCCATACCCGGCCAATGGTAGGAGCGAGCCTGCTCGCTCCCACAGAGGCGCCTGTGAAGACTAGGTTCGGCACTCGGCCAGACCTTTGACCTGACCGGTCGGCGTCTGATTGTCATCGCTCAACCAGCGTTCAAAACCTGCGCCGATCGCCGGCCACTCCGAATCCAGAATCGAATACCAGGCGGTATCGCGGTTCTGGCCTTTGACCACCATGTGCTGGCGGAACACCCCTTCGAAGCTGAACCCCAAACGCTCGGCCGCGTATTTGGAGCGGGCGTTGCCGTTGTTGCATTTCCATTCGAGACGACGATAACCAAGCTCAAAGGCGTATTGGCCCAGCAGAAAAACCGCCTCGGTGCTTTTCGGCGAGCGCTGCATCGGCGCACCGAACGTGACGTGACCGATTTCGATACGGCCCTGCGCCGGAACAATCGACATCAGGCTGAGAATGCCCTGCACCTGACCGGTTGCCCGATCGACAACGCTGAAAAAATACGGGTCGCTGTTGGCCGCGTGATTATTCAGCCAGTCATTGAATGCACTGCGCTCGGAGAACGGACCGTACGGCAAATAGTCCCAGAGTTTCGGGTCGGCACCGGGCCCTTCAAGGGCGGCGTAAAGCTGATCGGCATGCCGCGCCGGGTCCAGTTTTTCCAGGCGGATGAAACGGCCTTCGAGCAAGGTGGCGGTGGGGGCGGGGACGCCTTTCCAGTCAGCGAGTGAAGCGGTCATGGGTTCATCTCCTAAAGGGCTTTGCGAAACTGGATGAAGCCCGGACGTTCGGCGATCCGTTCGTAGAGCTGGATCGCGGTGGCGTTGGTTTCGTGGGTCAACCAATGGACTTTGCCACAGCCGTCGGCCTTGGCGGTGGCGTAGACGTGTTCGATCAGCAGGCGACCAACGCCGCTGCCGCGGGTCTCGGGCACTACCAGCAAGTCCTGCAGGTAGCAGGAGTTTTCGATGCTCCAGTTCGAACGGTGATAGATGTAATGCACCATGCCTACCGCATTGCCGTCGGCCCAGGCCAACGCGGCATGGGTGGGTTCGTTCGGATCGAGAAAGCGCTGCCAGGTGCTTTGCGTCACGGTGTCCGGCAGTTCGGTGTTGTAGAACCGCAGGTAGGTCTGCCACAGCGGCAGCCACGCGGCATGGTCGGCGGCGCTGACCGGGCGAATGTCGATCTGACTCATGGTGACTTCCTTAACGCATCAGGCGGGCGAGGGTTTGATCGTTGACGTCGGGGCTGGCGGCGAGGCCGTCGCGCACCCCGGCAATGTCTTCGGCACTGCGGTTCTGGCTGAGCTTGCGTTTGCCCTCGAGACGCTCGATCGGAATGGCGAAACCGACGATGGCCTTGAGCATGCCGTCGATGTAATCGGCAGGTGCGTCGGCGACGGCCCAGGGTTGCGCCCGTCCGGCTTCGTGGCGGTCGGTGAGGGTGCTGACGATGTCGAGCAGGCGCCCGCCATCGCTGAAGGTCTCGGCATGCCCATAGGCGTGCACGGCGATGTAATTCCAGGTCGGCACGACTTTGCCGTGCTCGGCCTTGCTCGGGTAGAAGCCCGGGCTGACGTAGGCGTCGGCGCCGGCAAAGATCAACATGGCTTCGGCACCGTCGCGCAAGTCTTTCCACTGCGGGTTGGCCTTGGCCAGATGCCCGTACAGCGTGCCGTATTCGCCTTGTTCACGATGCAGCAGCACCGGCACATGGCTGGCCTGCAGGCCGTTTTCGCCATGGCTGACGAGAATGGCGAGGCGGGTGGCGAGGATCAATTCGTGCAGTTGGGACAGATCTTCGATGGCAAAAGCGCGAGGCGTGTACATGGACAGAATTTCCTTGGCGAATGCCTGCATCCTAGGCAGGCTATTGGTCTGTTGTAAGAGCCATTGCCGACCAATTTCATAGGTCCATTGTCATGCCTGATTCCGCGCCGTTGTCCATGCCGTTCAATCCGGCCGGTATCGAACTCGATCGCCGGCAGGGTTTGAGCCGTCAGCTTTATCAAGCATTGCGTCAGCGGGTGCTGGATGGGCGCCTGGCAAGTGGCACGCGGTTGCCGGCCAGTCGTGATCTGGCGGCGGCGCTGGGGATTTCGCGCAACAGCGTAGTGCGGGCTTACGATCAGCTTTATGCCGAAGGGTTTATTGAAGGGCGCGTGGGGGACGGTACTTATGTCGCGCAATTAGTGCCGGCAGCGGTGCAGCCAAAAAAACTATGCACAAAACTGTCCACAGGGTTTTCAACAGGCTTACCCACAGCCTTATCCACAAATTGGTTGGATTTGCCTGTGGTTTCATCCAGTAAAGTTATCCACAGCGGCGGTTTTTCGCGCATTGAAAGCAATCATTTGCCGCGACCGCCGAGTGGTCCGCCCCGGGCATTTCGGGTCGGCGTTCCGGCATTTGATCTATTCCCGTTTGACGTGTGGGCCAAGCTGAATGCGGCTTTCTGGCGCAAGCCCGACCTGGAGCAGTTGTGCTACGGCGATCCCTCGGGTGACCCACGTCTGCGCGCGATGATCGCTGCGTACTTGCGCAGCTCGCGCGGCATGCAGTGTTCGGCTGAACAAATTGTGATCACCAGTGGTGCACAGCAGGGTATTAGCCTTTGTGCACAGTTGCTGGTGGAGCCGGGCGACAGTGTTGCGATCGAAAATCCGGGTTACCGCGCAGCCGGTCACGCCTTCGCCGTGGCGGGCGCTCGTTTGCAGGGCGTTGCGGTGGACGCCGAGGGCATGGACTGCTCGGCGTTGGCGGCCAGCGGCGATTGTCGCGTGGCCTACGTGACGCCTTCGCATCAATACCCGACTGGCGTGGTGATGAGTCTGGCGCGGCGCCTCGAACTGTTGGCCTGGGCCGAGCGCAGTCAGGCCTGGATCGTCGAAGATGATTATGACGGCGAGTACCGTTACACCGGTGCGCCGCTGGCACCGTTGGCGGCACTCGATCGTCAGGGCCGGGTGCTGTACGTCGGCACGTTCGGCAAGGTGGCATTTCCGGCTTTGCGCCTCGGTTATCTGGTGCTGCCGCCGGCGTTGGTGGATGCCTTCTCGCAACGTCGGGCTGTAGACGTCCGGCATTCCGAGGTGAGTACCCAAGCGGTGATGGCCGAGTTCATGGCCGCCGGGCATTTCCAGCGGCACATCCGGCGCATGCGCCGGGCCGCGTTGAGCCGCCGCAATACGCTGCTCGACGGCTGGCCGCGTGAGATTGAAGGCGTGGGCGAATTGCCCGCCGTCTCCGCCGGCCTGCATTTGACGGTGGCTGTCGATGGCCTCGAGCGCGAGCGACAATTGGTCGAACAAGCCGCCTGCGTCGAGGTAGAGATCAATGCCTTGAGCAGTTACTGGCTACCGGACTCCAGCACCCCGGCGGATCAGCGCGCCGGGCTGGTGCTGGGATTCGCCGCCGTGCCGGAAACTGCGATCAAAGCGGCGCTGATTCGCTTGCGACAGGCATGGCGGGCTTAGAAAACAACGCGAGGGGGAAAAAAAAGACCCGCGTCGGCGGGTCATTCATTGCTTGAAGACTATGGGATTTATTGCTCGAAACCTTCCAGCACGTTCACCGCGTTGATGCCGATTTCTTCCACGGCATAGCCACCTTCCATGACGAACAGGGTCGGCTTGCCGAGGGCGGCGATGCGTTTGCCCATCGCCAGGTAATCCGGGCTGTCGAGTTTGAACTGCGAGATCGGATCGTCCTTGAAGGTGTCGACGCCGAGCGACACGACGATGATGTCCGCGCCATAGCGATCAATCTCGTCGCAGGCCCGATCCAGCGCGGCGCTCCAGACATCCCAGCCGGAACCGGCCGGCAATGGATAGTTGAAGTTGAAACCTTCACCGGCGCCTTCGCCGCGTTCGTCGTCATAGCCGAGGAAGAATGGAAACTCAGCTTCCGGGTGGCCGTGTATCGACGTGAACAGCACGTCGCTGCGTTCATAGAAAATCGACTGCGTGCCGTTGCCGTGATGGTAATCGACGTCGAGGATCGCGACTTTCTGGTGGCCCTGATCGAGGAACGCCTGCGCGGCGATGGCGGCGTTGTTGAGGTAGCAATATCCGCCCATCAGATCGCTGGCGGCGTGGTGTCCCGGTGGACGGCACAACGCGAAGGCCGCGCGTGCGCCACGCTGGATTTCTGCTTGCGCGGTCAGGGCCACTTGCGCCGCACTGTATGCCGCTTGCCAGGTGCCGGCAGTGATTGGTGCGCCGCCATCGAAGCTGTAATAACCCAGCTGGCCATGCAGGCTGGTCGGCTTTATTGCGCGCAGCGTGCGCGCCGGCCAGGTATATGGCAGCAAGTCACCGTCGGTGTTGAATTCGGTCCAGCGCGCCCAGGCACCTTTGAAGAAATCCAGATAGTCGCGGTCGTGAATTCGAGCGATCGGTTCCAGACCGAAATCCTGCGGCGCTTCGACCGCGCCGAGGTTCTGGCTTTTCACTCGCTGCAAAACGTGGTCGGCGCGTGAAGGCATCTCGAAGCAAGGTTTGAGCTGGCCATCGATGAGCTCGCAGCGGCCGTGGTGCAGGTGGTGATCGTCTGAATAGATCGTCAGCATTTGTTGTTCTCCGCAAGACTGGGTCGGTGGCCTTCAGTGTTGCGGCGCGTGGTGAATCGGAAAACGGCAGGAGCGGCCAAAAGGGGATGGATCTGGCCAAAACCTGTGTCCGCAATTCGCCCCTTCCGATCTGAATACACCATCAACAAACGCTTGGAATTGATCCCTGTAGGAGTGAGTACTCAGTGCGGGCGGAACTGGCTCGGCGCCACGCCACTCCAGCGCACAAAGGCATGGCGGAAACTCGCGGTTTCGCTGAAGCCCAGCGTTTCGGCGATGCGGTAGATCGGCAACTGATCCTCACACAACATCTGCTTGGCCCGCTCGAAGCGCAGTTCATCGAGCAGTTCCTGATAGCTGCTGCCCATGTCCTTGAGATGCCGGCGCAAGGTGCGCGGCGAGCACTTCATCTGCTGCGCCAGACCGTCCAGCCCCGGCGCGGCATTCAATTGCGCGCTGAGCAACTGACGAATCCGCCCGAGCCAGGCCTGGCGTCCGGTGAACTCCAGGTTCTGCTTGCGGCAGCGCTCAGCCATGGTTTGATGGGTGATGCTGTCGGCCAGCGGCAATGGCTGATTCAGCCACTGGCGTTCGAAGGCGAACGCATTGTCCCCGGCACCGAAGTGCAGCGGCGCATCGAAATGCTCGGCGTAGCTGTCGCGGTAGTCCGGCGCGGCATGTTCGAAGCGTGTCGCGAGCAGTGGCAATGGATGCCCAAGCAAGTCATCGCAAATGACTTTCAGCGACACCAGACAAAATTCGGCGTTGAACACGGCCATCGCCGGGCTTTCACGGTAATCGGCGGCGGCGAACCAGATGCGCTCGCCGTCATCTTCAAGGCTCAACTCGAAAAGTGTTCCCAGCAGCGCCGGATAACGGATCGCCAGACGCAGAGCGTCACCGAAGGTGGCACAGGTGAGCAGGGCGTAACCGAGGATGCCGTAGCAGGAAACATGCATGCGCCGGCCCAGTTCGAGGCCAATGTCACGCTTGAGCGCGACCGCGTTGGCGCAGACCTGCATTTCCTGATTGGTGGTGATGCGCGTGTCGGCACGCTGTAAATCCGCCGCGGTGATGCCGCTGCCGGCCAGCAACGCCTCGCTCGACAAGCCTTCGGCCTTGAAAGTGTTGAGGATCAACGAGACCGCGTTGAGGGTGGTGAGGTGGGAGTGGAGCATGGGCATCTTCCGGAACCAGACCGTGGAATCACAGCAAGTTGCGTGCCGCCATGCGGGTGCCGATTAGTTGGTTCAATCAAGCTGTTCGCCCGCTTGTGCAAGTAAGAGCAAGAAACTGTTAATGGTTGTTATAAGCAGCACAGCATGTTGTGCACCTCAGATTATTCTTTTTTATTTGTGAATGACACTGTAATAGTTGACAGGTTTTCGACGGAAAATTGCCCGCTGGTCTGAATTGTGATGCTTTGGAAAAGTGTGTATTTGTTGTTTTGTTTTTTCTTGACCGGTTGCTTTTTCGGGTCTAGTTTTGGTTTTGGAAGTTTTGTTAATCAATTATTGAAGAGCTTTTATATGAAGAAGACGATCCGAGTGTGAGTGTCAAATATCGTGTTAATGGTGAAAATGTTTCCTGGGAAGGTGGCAAGATCAAAGTGCTTGCAAAGGCTGGTGGCGGTTACGAAGGCACTCTTCAAGCACTTGTCTCGGTGCCGGGTTCGAGCTGGACGTTATCCGAGGGAAATTTTGAAATCACCAACTAATCAAGCTCCGTTCCGGCATGAGATTTAACCGTTATGCTCGATTGGCTTGGCTCAATGCTGGCGGCTGTCGTTTCTGCTGGAGGCCTTGATCACAAACCGGATGTGCAAACACGATTAGATCAGTTAATTGATAACCGAGGCGATTATGGAAAGTAAACTACCGAATAAAGCCTCTCGGCCGAGAAGGGTCGAGGCTGTAATGGGTGAATTGAAAGCGCAAGTTAATGGCTTCGAAAGAACCTATCCCGCTTCGTCTTTATATATAATTGAGGATTTCAAAGTCATTTCTGCGACGTTCGGTGTGCGAGAGAAGCGGCGGAACGACAATGTCCTGCTAAAAAATGGCGAGTTTCCGCTGGTTTCCTATAATCTCGACAATGCGTACATACCTTGGGAACCGGGTGGCAAGTTGACAGTTAATTATGATCATATAAGTCGACGTTACTATGGATCGTTTGAGGCTGAATTCAATCCTGCGACTTACCCTGGGATTCCTGAGACAGTCACCGGTATTTTTGAAATCTGGGAAGACCAGTAGTTAGCACGAGCCGCTGCTTTCGGGGTTAATCAAGAGCGGCTCGTTTTTCAGTGTCAATACGGTGTCGGTTAGTCCTGCGGTGATGTCAGCTCACCGCAAAGATCCAACACCATTAGCTGGCGCACTTGTGCGATGTCCAGCCCTGCACCTAGCAGTCCATGCAACTTGCCGAACGCCGCTTCCCGAGTCATGCCTCCACCGGACAGCACACCAGCACCGCGTAAACGACTTCCAGCCTCATACACATCCAGCTCGACGCCACCTTTATGGCACTGCGTGACCGCTACCACCACCACACCGTTATCCCGTGCCCGACCAAGGCTGGCGAGGAACTCAGGGTTATCGCTTGGCCCGGTGCCGCTGCCGTAGCACTCCAGCACTAGTCCTTGAATACCGCTGTCGAGCAAACCGTCGAGGATCCCGGCGCTGATGCCCGGAAACAACGGCAGCACGGCAACCTTGGCCAGTTGTTTTGGCTGGTTGTAATTCAGCGCGGCTGGAATCGACGAGGCCTTTACGCCGCCGCCCTGACGCTCCAGACGCTTGAACGGATGACGGCCGAAGCTGCGCACCTTCGCGCAACGGGTCGGCACCAGCAGTTCGCCGTGGAAGTACAAATGCACGCCAGGCGCCAGGCCCTGGCCGAGCGCGACCAGTGCGCCACTGAGGTTTTCCCAGGCATCGCTGTCGGTGACGCCGGCGGGCAGCATCGAACCGGTGAAGCACACACGGGCGTTCAGGCCGAGCAGTTGAAAACTCATCGCCGCTGCGCTGTAAGCCAATGTGTCAGTGCCGTGCAGGATCAGCACACTGTCGCAGCCTTGCACATCGACGGCATCGACCACCGCTTCGCGCAGTTGCTGCCAATAGGCTGGGGTCATGTTGGCGCTGTCGATCAGCGGCGACATCTCGCGAAAGCGCCACTGCGGCACGACCAGCTCCGGCTGGCTGTGCAGGTAGTCACGCATGCGCGCTTCGAAACCGGACGCCGGGGCCAGACCGTTGGCACTGGCCTGCATGCCGATGGTGCCACCGGTGTAGAGCACCATGACGTGTTGGGCGGCGGGGTAAGTCGACGAATTCATGGGATTCTCCGAAACGATGAGGGCCCTGTGGGAGCGAGCCTGCTCGCGAAAGCGGTGTGTCAGTCAGCCTTGTATCAACTGACGGATAGCATTCGCGAGCAGGCTCACTCCTACAGGTTATTGCACCACAATAACTGACGGGCGCAGGGGATGCGGCCGTCATTCACCGGTCAGCGTTGCGCTGCAGGTACGCCTTGCGGCTCGGCTTCGGTCTTGCCCGCAGCTGCCGGCGGGTTGGCCGGCCAGGCTTTGCGGTCCAGATCGAGGTCCGGGAATTTGCTCGAATCGAACACCGGAGTCTTGATGCCTGCTGCGCGCTGATCGTCGTAGTCACGCAGGATGCGCATGCCGATCTTGAACAGCAGGAACAGCGCGATCAGATTGACGAACGCCAGCAGGGTCATCGTGATGTCAGCAAAAGCGAACACCGTGCTGAGGTTTTCGATGGCGCCCCAGAAGATCAACGCCAGAACCAGTGCGCGGTAGCCGATCAGCGCCTTGCGGTTTTCACCGATCAGGAAGCGCAGATTGCTTTCGCCCAGGTAGTAGTTGTAGAGGATCGAAGTGAACACGAACAGCGCCAGCGCTACCGAGATGAACATCCGGCCCCAGTCACCCACCACCGCAGCCAGCGAGTTCTGGGTCAGAGCGATGCCGTCACCTTCGAAGCCCGGCGTGTAGAAACCCGAAAGCAGGATCAGCAACGCGGTGCAAGTACAGATCACGAAGGTATCGAGGAACACGCTGAACGCCTGCACCACGCCTTGTGCCACCGGGTGCTCGACCGAGGCCACCGCGGCCACGTTCGGCGCACTGCCCAGACCCGCTTCGTTGGCGAACACACCGCGCTTGACGCCCATGACGATAGCGCTGCCGATCAGACCGCCAAAGGCCTGGTCGAGACCGAAGGCGCTCTTGACGATGGTCATCAGCATGGCCGGCACCTGATCGAATTGCAGCACGATCACGTAAATGGTCACGCCAATGTAGATCAGGGTTTTTACCGGCACCAGCAGGTCAGCGACCTTGGCGATGCGCTTGATCCCGCCGATGAACACCAGGCCCAGCAGCACCGCCAGACCCAGACCTGTGTAGGTTGTGTCGAGGCCGAAGGCGTTATTCAGCGAGTGCGTCACGGCGTGGGCCTGCAAACCGTTGAAGGCGAAACCGAAGGTCACCAGCAACAGGAATGCCATGACCATGCCCAGCCAGCGCTTCTGCAAACCATGCTGAATGTAGTAGGACGGGCCGCCACGGTAGGTGCCGTCCGAATCGGTGCGCTTGTACAGCTGACCGAGCGAGCATTCGAAGAAACTGCTGGACATGCCGACCAGCGCAGTCACCCACATCCAGAACACCGCACCCGGACCACCGAGGGTCACGGCGATGCCGACACCAGCGATGTTGCCGGCGCCGACACGACCGGCGAGGCTGAGCATCAATGCCTGGAAGGAACTGAGCTGCCCGGCGCTGCTTTTCAGGCTGTCGCGAAACACCGCGAACATGTGGAAGAAGTGGCGCAGTTGAACGAAACGCGAGCGAATCGTGAAGTAGCTACCGAGCCCGACAATGAGCACGATCAGTACTTTCCCTGAGAGGAAGTCGTTGATGACTTCGAGCATGGATTTTTCCTCGCTGTTTTTTGTGAGAGCAAATGCTGGATCGGAGAAACATCGTGTTACACCGCTGTGCGCACGGCACAACGGGTGAGGCGAAGGTTTCGTCCCGGATCCATATCGCGGGTTTTGTTATTAGTTCGGGTTTCGCATGGGTTATGGCCTCGTTACCGACGACCGCTCACGCGAAGAGGGGCGGCACTATACCGATCAGTGGCGCGCCCGTCTGCACGGTTGTGGTGCAAGCGACGAAACGAAGCGTTGAAACACCCGGCGTAACCGGCGCCGGGCTTTTGTAGGAGTGAGCCTGCTCGCGATGCAGGCGCTGCGGTTCTCATGGCACACCGCGTCATCGTTCATCGCGAGCAGGCTCACTCGTACAGAAGACGTTTGTCCTTTAAACAGTTAAAAAAAAGGGCTCGGGGACCAGGTCCCCAAGCCCTCAAAAGGTGAGAGGTGTCTAGTCCCTCGACCTGGTGAGCGGTGCTACAAATTACGTGTCGGTTCAGGCTTTGAGCGGAACCAGACGCGGGGCAATCATGTTTTCCGGACGCAGGATGTCGGCGAGCATGGCTTCGTCGAGCAGGCCTTCTTCGCGTACCAGTTCCAGCACGCCGCGGCCGCTTTCAAGGGCGAGGCCGGCGATGCGCGTGGCGTTCTTGTAGCCGATGTACGGGTTCAGCGCGGTGACCAGGCCGATCGAGTGTTCGACCAGTTCGCGGCAACGCGCTTCGTTGGCGGTGATGCCGACGATGCAGTGCTCGCGCAGCATGTCCATGGCGCGTTGCAGCAGGCGGATCGAGTCGAAGATCTTGAAGGCGATCAGCGGCTCCATCACGTTCAGTTGCAGTTGCCCGCCTTCGGCTGCCATGGTCAGCGCCAGATCGTTACCGATGACCTGGAACGCTACCTGGTTTACCGCTTCCGGGATCACCGGATTGACCTTGCCAGGCATGATCGAGCTGCCTGGCTGACGCGCCGGCAGGTTGATTTCGTTGATGCCGGTGCGCGGGCCACTGGACAGCAGGCGCAGGTCGTTGCAGATCTTCGACAGCTTGACCGCGGTGCGCTTGAGCATCCCGGAGAACAGCACGAAGGCGCCCATGTCGGATGTCGCTTCGATCAGGTCAGCCGCCGGCACCAGCGGTTGACCGCTGATCAGCGCCAGACGCTGTACCGCCAGCGCTTGATAACGCGGGTCGGCGTTGATGCCGGTGCCGATCGCGGTGCCGCCCAGGTTCACTTCGGTGAGCAGTTCCGGGGCCAGCGTCTTCAGACGGGCCAGGTCTTCGCCCATGGTGGTGGCGAAGGCACGGAATTCCTGGCCGAGGGTCATCGGCACGGCGTCTTGCAGTTGGGTACGGCCCATTTTCAGGACGTGATCGAACTCTTTGCCCTTGGCCGCGAAGGCCTGGATCAAGCTGTCGAGGCTGGCCAGCAGAGTGTCGTGACCGAGCAGCAGACCCAGGCGAATCGCCGTCGGGTAGGCGTCGTTGGTCGACTGCGCCATGTTCACGTCGTCGTTCGGGTGCAGATACTGGTATTCGCCTTTCTGGTGACCCATCGCTTCGAGCGCAATGTTGGCGATCACTTCGTTGGCGTTCATGTTGGTGGACGTACCGGCACCACCTTGAATCATGTCGACCACGAACTCTTCGTGGAAATCTCCGCGGATCAATCGGGCGCAGGCTTCGCTGATGGCAGCGTGCTTGGCTTCGCTCAGGTGACCCAACTCGCGGTTGGCGTCAGCGGCGGCCTGTTTGACCATCGCCAGGCCCACAACCAGTTTCGGGTAATGCGAAATCGGAACGCCGGAGAGACGGAAGTTATTCACCGCTCGCAGGGTCTGGATGCCGTAATACGCTTGCGCCGGTACTTCGAGGGCGCCAAGCAGGTCGGTTTCTGTGCGGAAAGATGCAGCGGAGGACATGATGGAAATCATCTCGATAAGGACCCGGTCTGTGCCGGAACGCTGCGAATGCTAGGCTTGTGGGGCTTCTTGGGCCAATGCTGTTAAGCGCTGGCCTATGCACATTCGGCATAATGCCCATGTGACGCCGCGTGTGCGGCAGACGTGTGACCTGTTTTGGTGCGTGTCCGGGAGGACGTGATGAATCTGGAAAGCAAATGGCTCGAGGACTTCAGTGCTCTGGCCGCCACCCGCAGCTTCTCGCAGGCGGCCGAACGGCGTTTCGTGACCCAGCCGGCGTTCAGTCGGCGGATCCGCAGCCTTGAAGCTGCGCTCGGTCTGACGCTGGTTAATCGCTCGCGTACGCCGGTCGAGCTGACGGCGGCGGGGCAGCTGTTTCTGGTGACCGCACGCACCGTGGTCGAACAGCTCGGTGAAGTGCTGCGTCATCTGCATCATCTGGAAGGCGGGCAGGGTGAAGTCATTCAAGTCGCGGCGGCACACTCGCTGGCGTTGGGGTTCTTTCCGCGCTGGATCGCGCAGTTGCGCAACGAAGGTTTGAACATCGCCACGCGGCTGGTGGCGACCAACGTCGGCGACGCGGTGCACGCCTTGCGCGAGGGCGGTTGCGATCTGATGCTGGCGTTCTACGACCCGGATTCGGCGATGCAGATGGACCCGGAAATCTTCCCCTCGCTGCATCTGGGCCAGACCGAAATGCTTCCGGTGTGCGCGGCGGATGCCGATGGCAAACCGTTGTTCGATCTGGAGGGCGAGGCAAGTGTGCCGTTGCTGGCCTACAGCGCCGGGGCGTTTCTCGGGCGCTCTGTGAATGGTCTGCTGCGCCAGCGCCAGTTGCGCTTCACCACGATCTACGAAACCGCCATGGCCGACAGCCTGAAAAGCATGGCGCTGGAAGGCCTCGGCATTGCCTGGGTGCCACAACTGAGCGTGCGCGCCGAACTGGCTCGCGGCGAACTGGTGGTCTGCGGCGGCCCGCAATGGCATGTGCCGCTGGAGATTCGCCTGTATCGCTGCGCACTGGTGCGCAAGGCCAATGTGCGGCTGCTGTGGCGCAAGCTTGAAGGCGGCGCTGCGCAAAGCACCTGAGTGCATCGAAACCCCTGTGGGAGCTGGCTTGCCAGCGATAGCGGCGGGTCAGTCACCTGATCTGTTGTCGGTCTGACGCCATCGCTGGCAAGCCAGCTCCCACAGGGGATCGGGTAATGCCTCGGCGCTGACCTTCAAGTCAATAAAACCGGGCCTTTCGCTGATTTGACGGATGGTCGTTTCGGGGGCTGTTTATTGCTTTCTTTGCGGTATACTGCGCGGCCTTCGGCCGGCACGTCCGGCCATTTTTCGTACAATCAAGCCACGCAACCTGCGTGGCTTGTTGTTTTATGACGCGCCTGCGGGCGCTCCTGAGAGAAGAGGCGCGACGATGAGTGCACTGGTTGGCGTGATCATGGGCTCCAAGTCCGATTGGTCCACCCTTAGCCACACCGCCGATATGCTGGAAAAGCTCGGCATCCCGTACGAGGTCAAAGTGGTCTCTGCCCACCGCACCCCGGATCTGCTGTTCCAGTA
The DNA here is from genome assembly GCA_902825215.1 of Pseudomonas fluorescens. Classification (GTDB taxonomy): domain Bacteria; phylum Pseudomonadota; class Gammaproteobacteria; order Pseudomonadales; family Pseudomonadaceae; genus Aquipseudomonas; species Aquipseudomonas fluorescens_G. The sequence goes on along the minus strand of LR782234.1, from coordinate 6,143,430 downwards.
CGCCGAAGAGGCTGAAGGCCGTGGCATCGAGGTGATCATTGCCGGCGCCGGTGGCGCTGCTCACTTGCCAGGCATGTGCGCAGCCAAGACCCACCTGCCGGTGCTGGGCGTGCCAGTGCAGTCGGCCATGCTCTCGGGCGTCGATTCGCTGTTGTCGATCGTGCAGATGCCAGCAGGCATTCCAGTCGCCACCCTGGCCATCGGCAAGGCCGGCGCGATCAATGCCGCGCTGCTCTCGGCGAGCATTCTCGGCGCCAAGCATCCGCAGTTCCACGCGGTACTGAAAACCTTCCGTGCCGAACAGACAGACAGCGTCCTGGACAATCCAGACCCACGTATTGCCTGAGGTTGTTGAGATGAAGATCGGTGTAATCGGTGGCGGCCAGTTGGGTCGCATGTTGGCCCTGGCGGGTACTCCGCTGGGGATGAACTTCGCTTTTCTCGACCCTGCGCCGGACGCCTGTGCGGCTGCGCTGGGCGAACACCTGCGGGCCGATTACGGCGATCAGGATCATCTGCGCCAACTGGCCGATGAAGTCGATCTGGTGACCTTCGAATTCGAAAGCGTCCCGGCCGAAACCGTGGCGTTTCTCTCGCAGTTCGTACCGGTCTATCCGAGCGCCGAAGCCTTGCGCATCGCTCGCGACCGCTGGTTCGAAAAGAGCATGTTCAAGGATCTCGGCATTCCGACCCCGGCTTTCGCCGACATCCAGTCGCAAGCCGATCTGGATGCCGCGGTCGCTGCGATCGGTCTGCCGGCTGTGCTGAAAACCCGCACCCTGGGTTATGACGGCAAAGGCCAGAAAGTCCTGCGCACACCGCAAGACGTGGTCGGTACGTTCGCCGAACTGGGCAGCGTCGCTTGCCTGCTCGAAGGCTTCGTGCCGTTCACCGGTGAAGTCTCGCTGATCGCCGTGCGCGCGCGCGATGGCGAAACGAAGTTCTATCCGCTGGTGCACAACACCCACGACAGCGGCATTCTCAAATTGTCGGTGGCCAGCACCGATCATCCGTTGCAGGCGCTGGCGGAAGACTATTCCAGCCGCGTGCTCAAGCAGCTCGACTATGTTGGCGTGATGGCGTTCGAGTTCTTCGAAGTCGACGGCGGCCTCAAGGCCAACGAGATCGCCCCGCGCGTGCACAACTCCGGGCACTGGACCACCGAAGGCGCCGAGTGCAGCCAGTTCGAAAACCACCTGCGTGCCGTTGCCGGCCTGCCGCTGGGTTCGACCGCCAAGGTTGGCGAGAGCGCCATGCTGAATTTCATCGGCGTGGTGCCGCCAGTGGAGAAGGTCATCGCCATTGAAGACTGCCACCTGCATCACTACGGCAAAGCCTTCAAGGCCGGACGCAAGGTCGGTCACGCCAACCTGCGTTGCGCCGATATGGCCACGCTGCAGGCGCAAATCGTCAAGGTCCAGGCGTTGATCGCCGAGTAAGACAGTTTCATGTGACAACGGCGGAACCATTCAGGGACCGTCGTTCTCTCATGGCAGGATGCGAAACTCTGACTAGGCTTTCGCATATCTACCAAATCAGAGGGAAATGTCATGGGAATTATCGGAACCATCTTTATCGGCTTGATCGTCGGCCTGCTGGCGCGGTTCCTGAAACCGGGCGATGACAGCATGGGCTGGATCATGACCATCCTGCTCGGTATCGGCGGTTCGCTGGCAGCCACCTACGGCGGCCAGGCTCTGGGTATTTATCAGGCGGGCGAGGGCGCCGGTTTCATCGGTGCGCTGGTCGGCGCGATCGTGCTGCTGGTGATCTACGGCCTGATCAAAAAGAACTGATCCAAAGCGACAAAGCCCTCTCTGCCAAACTGGCCGGGAGGGCTAGAATGCTCGGCGATTCAACGTTCCTTCCTTTCTATGCCGAGCACCTTCATGCGCCGTCTTTTGTTGACTCTCCTCTTGCTGGGCAGCGGTTTGGCCCACGCCGGCGAACTGCCGGAAACCGACTGGCTCGAACTGATGCCCAAGTCGGACCAGAAGGCCCTCGAGGCCATGCCTGAAATCGACCACAACACCCCGGAAGCCACCGGCACCTTCACCGAGAAGGGCGGGATGAAGCAGGCCAAAGGCCTGCCCGCGGTGATGTATTCGACCAAAACCGTGGCGTCGATGAACGACAAGCACATCCGCATCGGCGGTTACCCGGTGCCGCTGGAATCGGATGCCAAGGGCCGCAGCACGCTGTTCTTCCTCGTGCCGTACCCCGGCGCGTGCATCCACGTGCCGCCACCGCCGCCCAATCAACTGGTGTTGGTGCGATATCCAAAGGGGTTGAAGCTGGAAGATATCTACACGCCGTTGTGGGTGACGGGCACCCTGAAGATCGAAAAGGTCAGCAATGACCTGGCCGATGCAGCGTATGCGCTGGAGGCGGACAAGGTGCGGGTGGTGCAGGAGGCTGATCTTTAATAGTCACCACGAAACAACTGTGGGAGCGAGCCTGCTCGCGAAAACGGTGTGTCAGACATTTGAATGTTGACTGATACAACGCCTTCGCGAGCAGGCTCGCTCCCACATTTTGTGTTGCGGTGCTGGTTAGAGCGGTGCAGCGGCCACGCTGACACCCATCGTATGGCTCGCCCCCGGCGCCAATGTGACGAGGTCATCCATCACATTCGCCGTCTCGATGCACAGCATGCGCTGCCAGCCGTCGTTGTCCATGTCCGGCAATGCAGCGGCGCGGTCGATCCACGGGTTCCAGATCACCGCCGTTCGCGAGCCCGTCGAGGTCAGCACGATGCGGCGTTCCCAGGCTGGATCGACAATGCTCAGTTGCGGCGGAGCGTCGAGGTAGATGCGGTCGGTTTCGCCGGCAAACTGCAGATCGCCTTGCTGGCTGGCGGTGTTCCAGTCGTCCAGGGTCTCGATGTAATCCAGCCCGGCGACACCATCAACGTGCACGTTACGCACATCACTGACGGCGAAATACGTGTGCAGCGCCTGGCTGAGGGTCACGCTGTCGGCGCCACGGTTGTGGCTGGTCAGGCTGTAGCTCAACTGATTTGCCAGGTGCAAAGTCAGGGTCAGATCGACTTCGTGGGGCCAGCCCGGCAGGCCGTTTTCCGGGTAGGGCAGCTTGAACTCGACCTTGATACCGTCAGCCTCCGACTCGATGCCGCCCAGTTCCCAATCCATCGCCCGCACCAGACCGTGTGCGGGGGCCGGTTGTGCGCCGGTGTACATGGCTTGCACGCTCTGCGGGTTGCGTTCGAACTTGCCGAACCACGGCCAGCACACCGGCACGCCGGCGCGGATGCTTTTGCCGGTCTTGAAGTCGGCCTTGTCGTTGAGCCAGATGATCGGCGGCTGGCCGTCGACCTGGTAACTGAGGATGTGCGCGCCTTGCTGGGCCACCAGCACTTCGGCCTTGCCGTGGCGGATGCGCCAGCAGTTCAGTTGATCCTGTTTCACGGCTTCAACGTTGGGCGTGTTCATAGGCAACTCTCGATCAGACACTGGGGACGACTATCGACCGCAAAACGGCCGCGAGGTTTAACGCGCGCGTGGCGGCACCGAACGGGTGCGACCGCTGCCGTCGATGGCGACGAACACGAACACTGCTTCGGTGACCTTGCGCCATTCGCTGGACAGTGGGTCATCGCTCCACACTTCGACCATCATCTGGATCGAGCTGCGGCCGATTTCCAGGGTCTGGGTATAAAAGGACAACTGCGCGCCGACCGCCACCGGGACCAGAAACGCCATGCGGTCGATGGCCACCGTGGCGACACGGCCACCAGCGACGCGACTGGCCATGGCGGTGCCGGCCAGGTCCATCTGCGCTACCAGCCAGCCGCCGAAAATATCGCCAAAGCCGTTGGTTTCGCGTGGGAGCGCGGTGATTTGCAGGGCCAGGTCGCCCTGCGGGATCGGATCTTCTTGTTCGAGCTCTATCATGCCGAGGGGCCTCTGACCCGTGACTCTTCGTGGGTATTGCGGGTGGTAGCCGTCTTCAAGAAAAACGATTCAACACCGAACACACTGCGTTCGTCACGTTTTCCATCAGGCGCCTAAAGGGAAACTCTGCGAAAAAGGCTAAATCCCGAGCAAAGGGCGGGCCAACAACGTTTTCGCACAGCAACCTCTTACAAAACCTGCGCAGGTGGCGAGTATATCGATCGGTAGACTCCACGACGACCGTCCGGTTCTGATTTCGACCGTCAATTACGCGCCTCTATGTGCTTTTTCGAACAATTTGCTATGGTGCCGAACCTGTCCGAGCCACCGCCAGCGTTGTTGTGGCGACAGATTCGACTATAAGAGAAGCCCTTGCCATGACCACAGCGCCTTCGAGCCTCGCGCAGCCCGAGCAACCCGCACGACCGTTGACCCGTAATGACTACAAGACCCTGTCGCTGTCCGCCCTCGGCGGGGCGCTGGAATTCTACGATTTCATCATCTTCGTTTTCTTCGCCACCGTGGTCGGCAAGCTGTTCTTCCCGGCCGACATGCCCGAGTGGCTGCGGCTGATGCAGACGTTCGGCATCTTCGCCGCCGGCTACCTCGCCCGGCCGCTGGGCGGCATCGTCATGGCGCACTTCGGCGACCTGCTGGGGCGCAAGAAGATGTTCACCCTGAGCATTTTCATGATGGCCGTGCCGACCCTGATCATGGGTTTGCTGCCGACGTATGCGCAAATTGGAATCTGGGCGCCGATCCTGCTGCTGTTGATGCGCGTCATTCAGGGCGCGGCGATCGGCGGGGAAGTGCCGGGAGCGTGGGTCTTCGTTTCCGAACACGTTCCGCAAAAACACATCGGTTATGCCTGCGGCACGCTCACCAGCGGTTTGACTGCCGGCATTCTGCTCGGCTCGCTGGTCGCCACGGCGATCAACAGCATTTATACGCCGGCGGAAGTTTCCGACTACGCCTGGCGGATCCCGTTCCTGCTGGGCGGTGTGTTCGGTCTGTTCTCCGTGTACCTGCGCCGCTGGCTGCACGAAACCCCGGTGTTCGCCGAGCTGCAACAGCGCAAGGCGTTGGCTGAAGAAGTGCCGCTGCGCGCGGTGCTGCGTGATCACCGCGGCGCGATCGCGATTTCGATGTTGCTGACCTGGCTGCTGTCGGCCGGCGTGGTCGTGGTCATCCTGATGACCCCGACCGTGCTGCAAACGGTCTATCACTTCTCACCGACCACTGCGTTGCAGGCCAACAGCATGGCCATCGTCTTCCTCAGTCTGGGTTGCATCGGTGCTGGTGCGCTAGCCGACCGCTTCGGTGCCGGTCGCGTCTTCGTCTTCGGCTGCCTCGGCCTGCTGATCAGCTCGTGGACTTTCTATCACAGCCTCGCCGACCACCCGGACTGGCTGTTTCCGCTGTACGCATTGACCGGTCTGCTGGTCGGCACCATCGGCGCCGTGCCCTATGTGATGGTCAAGGCGTTCCCGCCGGTTGTGCGCTTCAGCGGCTTGTCGTTCTCCTACAACGTTGCGTACGCAATCTTCGGTGGCTTGACACCGATGGTGGTGAGTCTGCTGCTCAAGGAAAGCGCGATGGGGCCTGCTTATTACGTGGCGGTGCTGTGCGGGATGGGGATTGTGGTAGGTGCGTGGTTGTGGAGGAAGGGGCGCTGATCTGTACTTCAGATTACGTAAGGCTCTCGCCAGCGCGAGAGCCTTGCTTCGCACTCGCCAGCCGGTAGTCGGGCGCCGTGCTCAAGCATGTGGTCCAAGGCATTTGCTGCGTGCTGTTCGTTGATCACTTTATGCTCAACCATAAGATCCAGTAACCAAAGTGCACCGTGTACCCGCAGCCCATCGCGTTGTGCCTGCCGCCGTAACCTGCCATCTCCAGTCAAGAGCGGCCGTCCTGTTTCCTGCGCCAGCAAGTAGCAAGACACGTCCGCCAGTGAGCTGTTGTTGTGCTCGATTTTCAATCCGAAAAGTTTGATCACACCAGATTCGTCAAATGACTCGACGCTCAATCCTCGCTTGAGCAGTTCTTCATGTGGGAAGTCTGCGAGCTCTTGCATTACGAAGTCGGTACAACAAAGGGTGAAGGGCAGTTGGAACATTTGCTCCAGTAGTCCGGCATTTCTAAAGTCGATCCAGATATTCGTATCGCTGATGTAGATCAGACTCATGCATTCTCCAGTGAACCCAGGAAATTAGGGTCCAATGCGCTCACCGGCTTGCGCAGGAGTTCAGCAGCTCTGGATTTGCTGATCAGTCCTTCGGCCAGCGCCCAGAATGCCAGGGACTCAAATCGTTGTGGCGGCTTGCATGGCAGAGGTTCGGGTTCCGACTTGCGCCAGCCGTTTGCACTGAACTGGATGGTCAGTGACTTATAGCCACTTTCGCTGAGCAGCTTCAGATCCTTCAGGCGTCTGAGCGCCGCATGCATCGATATGCCGTATTGGCGCTTGGCAATCAGCAGTTCTCTTGGGTGAACTCTGGAGCGAGGATGGCTGCCGAAATCACTGGTGACGCCTTTTGCCGGATAGAGGAAGGCCCCGGCAAATCGATGGCAGCAATTTTCCTTGTCTTTCTCGGGCATGTCCTCAGGTAATGCCATGACCCAGTGACCGAGTTCGTGAGCGGCAGTAAACCTGATGCGTTCGCCTGGTCGATTGGCATTCAATGCAATCAACACATGCTCGCCGTTGCCGGTGGCAGCACAGGCTCCATCGAAATCATCAGGACCTTTGAGCATCGCTACCTTGATGCTGTGCTCCTCCAGTTGCTCGGTGAGGTTGGCAATCGGGTCGCTGCCGATTCCCCAGACCTGGCGAAGCTCTTCAGCCGCTTGCTCGGCTTCATCGAGGCAGGACACCGGGATCATTTGCGCAGGAGTGGCCGGGGTATATATATCGGCAGGATTGAAACATTCCTCGAGCGCTATGTAGCGCTCGAGGTGTTCGCGGATTTTCTCTTCGACTTGTGCCTGGCGGTATTTAGGCATCTTGGCCAGCTTTCGAAATTCCAACGGCGCAAGCGCAATTGCATCCGCGCGGAAGAAATACTCCGGGCTGACCTGCAGCGCCTTGGCCAATTGCAACAGGCGAGTCGAGCTTGGAGTGCTCAACCCTTTTTCATATTTGCTCAAGGCTTGTTTGGTTATATCGCCAAGCTGATCGGCCAGAGCCTCAAGGGTGAGGCCACTTTGCAGGCGCGCGCGGCGAATACGGTCGTTTATCATAAGGGCCTCTCGTGGTTGACAAGGCTATATTCTGATAGTGATTTGTCAACTCGCCAAACGTTTCTTCTTATTTGCTGGCGGCAATACTGGCCTTTCATCCAATTGTCATATTTCAGCCATAGAGTGTTCACACGGCCTGCTGATACTTGGCCCCGACTTAACACACCCTATCTGCTAGGAGTAAGGCATGAAACTGAAGCGTTTGATGGCGGCAATGACTTTTGTCGCTGCTGGCGTTGCGACTGCCAACGCGTTCGCCGCTGTTGACCCTGCTATCCCGAGCTACACCAAGACCACTGGTGTGTCGGGCAACCTGTCCAGCGTCGGTTCCGATACCCTGGCCAACCTCATGACCCTGTGGGCCGAGAACTACAAAAAAGAATACCCGAACGTCAACATCCAGATTCAGGCCGCCGGTTCCTCCACCGCGCCACCTGCACTCACCGAAGGCACCGCCAACCTGGGCCCGATGAGCCGCAAGATGAAGGACAACGAGCTGCAGGCTTTTGAGCAGAAGTACGGCTACAAGCCGACTGCGATCCCGGTTGCCGTGGATGCCCTGGCCGTGTTCGTGCACAAGGACAACCCGATCAAGCACCTGACCATGGCTCAGGTCGATGCGATTTTCTCCTCGACACGCCTGTGCGGTGCAAAAGCTGACGTCAAAACCTGGGGCGACCTCGGTGTGACCGGCGACCTGGCCAACAAGCCAGTGCAACTGTTCGGCCGCAACTCGGTATCCGGCACCTACGGCTACTTCAAGGAAGAAGCCCTGTGCAAAGGCGACTACAAACCAAACGTCAACGAGCAACCAGGTTCGGCGTCGGTGGTGCAGTCGATCAGCAGCTCGCTTAACGGCGTTGGCTACTCGGGTATCGGCTACAAGACCGCCAGCGTGAAAACCGTTGCTCTTGCCAAGAAAGAAGGCGGCGAGTTCATCGAAGACACCGAAGAAAACGCCCTGAACGGCAAGTACCCGCTGTCGCGCTTCCTCTACGTTTACGTCAACAAGGCCCCGAACAAGCCTCTGGCCCCGCTGGAAGCCGAGTTCGTCAAACTGGTGCTGTCGAAGCAGGGCCAGGAAGTGGTTGTGAAAGACGGCTACATCCCGCTGCCAGCCAAGGTTGCTGCCAAAGCGCTGGCTGACCTCGGTCTGCAGGAAGGCGGCTCTGTCGCCAAGCAGTAACAAATCGAGCCCGGTGTAACGCCGGACTCTTTGTGGGGGCGAGCCTGCTCGCTCCCGCAATCACCAAATTTTCGACTCCGCTGCCGGGCCTTCCGGGTGGCGGATTTGCTGCGTCACTGCATTGTCATCTTTCTGTCATACAGGATCGCTAGGGTGTGCGCATGAATGATCTGGCCAATTCCCCAATGACTACGACTTCCCCTCCCAAGCGCATTGATTTCAATACGCCTGAGCTGCAACGCAAGCGCCGCATTCGCGCGCTCAAGGATCGCTTCACCCGCTGGTACGTCCTCGTTGGCGGCCTGGCGGTGCTCGCGGCCATCACCCTGATCTTTTTCTTCCTCGCTTACGTCGTGGCGCCATTGTTCCAGGGTGCCGACCTGACCGCGAAAGACTCGATCACCCCGGCCTGGATGCAGGACGCCGGCAAGCCGCTGATGATTTCGCTCGAAGAGCAGAATCAGGTGGCGATGCGCGTCTCCGACAAGGGTCAGGCGTTGTTCTTCGATATCGACAGTGGCGCTGAACTCAAGCGCGTCGATCTGCCCCTGCCGGCAGGTGCCAGCGTGAGCTCGATCGGTGAAGACCAGCCGGGTCATCCGCTGGTGGCCGTGGGTCTGTCCAACGGTCAGGCACTGGTGTTCCGTCACACCTACAAGGTCAGCTACCCCGATGGCAAGAAAACCATCACGCCGGCCATCGAGTACCCGTACGGTGAGACGCCGATTGCGCTGAACGAAAGCGGCGGCGCGTTGGAGCATGTCAGCCTCAATGCCACCGATACGACCTTGATGCTGGTCGGCTCTACCGGTTCGCAACTCAATGTTCTGTCGCTGACCAGCGAAGAAAACCTGATGACCGGCGAAGTCACCAACGAGCAGCAGCGTATCGATCTGCCGCAGATGACCGAGCCTGTGAAGAACATCTTCGTCGACCCGCGCCAGCAGTGGCTGTACGTGGTCAACGGGCGTGCTCAGGCCGACGTCTTCAGTCTGCGCGACAAGAGCCTCAACGGTCGCTACAAGCTGCTGGAAAATGCTGATGCCGAAGTCACCGCGACCACGCAACTGGTCGGTGGTATCTCGCTGATCATCGGCGACTCCAAGGGCGGTCTGGCCCAGTGGTTCATGGCCCGTGACACCGATGGTGAACAGCGTCTGAAGCAGATTCGCACGTTCCAGATGGGCACCACGCCCATCGTTGAAATCGCCGCCGAAGAACGCCGCAAAGGCTTCCTTGCCCTCGACGCCAGCGGCAAGCTCGGGGTGTTCCACAGCACTGCGCACCGCACGCTGCTGGTCGACCAGGTGGTCGAAGGCCAGGGTCTGTTCGGTCTGTCGCCGCGCGCCAACCGGGTGATCGTCGAAGCCGGCGGCAAGCTGCAACCGTTGCTGCTCGACAACCCGCACCCGGAAGTGTCGTGGAGCGCGTTGTGGAGCAAGGTCTGGTACGAGAACTACGACGAGCCTAAATACGTCTGGCAATCGACTGCCGCCAACACCGATTTCGAACCGAAACTGAGCCTGTCGCCACTGACCTTCGGTACCCTGAAAGCCGCGTTCTACGCGATGCTGCTGGCCGCGCCACTGGCCGTTGCCGCCGCAATCTACACCGCGTACTTCATGGCCCCGGGCATGCGCCGCAAGGTCAAACCGGTGATCGAACTGATGGAAGCGATGCCGACGGTGATCCTCGGTTTCTTCGCCGGTCTGTTCCTCGCGCCATATGTGGAAGGACATCTGCCGGGCATCTTCAGCCTGCTGATGCTGTTGCCGATCGGCATCCTCGTGGCCGGCTTCACCTTCAGCCGCCTGCCTGAATCGATCCGCCTGAAAGTCCCGGACGGCTGGGAAAGTGCGCTGCTGATTCCGGTGATCCTGTTCGTGGGCTGGTTGTCGCTGTACATGAGCCCGTTCATGGAGAACTGGTTCTTCGGCGGCGACATGCGCATGTGGATTTCCCACGACCTGGGCATCACCTACGACCAGCGCAACGCTCTGGTGGTCGGTCTGGCCATGGGTTTCGCGGTGATCCCGAACATCTACTCGATCGCCGAAGACGCCGTGTTCAGCGTGCCGCGCGGCCTGACCCTCGGTTCTCTGGCCCTCGGTGCGACGCCATGGCAGACCATGACCCGCGTGGTCATCCTCACGGCCAGCCCGGGGATTTTCTCGGCGCTGATGATCGGCATGGGCCGCGCAGTCGGCGAAACCATGATCGTGCTGATGGCCACCGGTAACACGCCAGTCATGGAAATGAACCTGTTCGAAGGTCTGCGCACCCTGGCCGCCAACGTTGCAGTGGAAATGCCCGAGTCGGAAGTCGGCGGCAGCCACTACCGCGTGCTGTTCCTCTCGGCGCTGGTGCTGCTGCTGTTCACCTTCGTCATGAACACCCTGGCAGAACTGATTCGTCAGCGTCTGCGCAAGAAATACTCGTCGCTTTAAGCAAAGGTAGAAGTCTGTGAAACAGAACTCCCTGAAAGGATGGTTCAAGAGCGGCGCCCCGGGCGTCTGGATCAGCGGTGGCGCGGTGTCCATCGCGGTCATCATGACCATTGGCCTGTTGGCGGTGATTGCCGTGCGCGGTCTCGGTCATTTCTGGCCGGCGGACCTGATCCACGCGCATTACGACGTGCCGGGCCAGGCCAACCACCTGATCGTCGGCGAAGTGGTGCAGAAAGAAGAAGTGCCGCGCGCCCGTCTGAAGAGTGCCGGCCTGCCGGTGCCTGACGAAGGTCCGGAATTCATGACCCGCGAGCTGGTCAAGGTCGGTAACCGCGACCTGAACGGCAACGACTTCACCTGGATCGTCGGCGACTGGCTGACCAAGCAGACCACGCCGCCGGAGTTGATGGCGATCGAGCGTCGCGAGTGGGGCAATTTCTACGGCTACCTGGTCAACGTCAAACAGGACGGCAAGGTCATCGCCGAAGGCGAGGCCGCATGGCCTGAGCTGCAAGCGCGCATCGATCGGGTCAACGATCTCGCGGCTCAACTGAAGACGCTGGAAAAAACCGACATCGGCGCGATCAACGCCGGCCTCGAGCGCATCCGTCTGCACGGTCGCAAACTCGAGCTGGAAGGCAAGCTCGACGCCACCGCACAAGCGGACATGGCCTCCGAGCGCGCCGAACTGGACGCGCGCTATAAAGACATCGAAGCACGACTGTCTGATCTGCATGCCCAGTTCAACCGCGACGCGTTGACCGCCCGTGACGCCAACGGCAAGGAAATCGAAATCGGTCTGGGCAAAGTGGTTCACGCTTATCAGCCGAACGGCATGAGCACGTTGACCAAGGTCGGCTTCTACTTCAGCAAGATCTGGGAATTCCTTTCGGATGACCCGCGTGAAGCGAACACCGAGGGCGGGATCTTCCCGGCGATCTTCGGCACCGTAATGATGACCTTGATCATGGCGATGATCGTCACCCCGTTCGGCGTGCTGGCGGCGGTGTACCTGCGTGAATACGCCAAGCAGAACACCCTGACCCGCGTCATCCGCATCGCAGTGAACAACCTTGCCGGTGTACCGGCGATCGTTTACGGCGTGTTCGGTCTGGGCTTCTTCGTCTACGTGCTCGGTGGTTCGGTTGACCGCTTGTTCTTCCCTGAAGCACTGCCAGCGCCGACCTTCGGTACGCCGGGTCTGCTCTGGGCCTCGCTGACGCTGGCCCTGCTCGCGGTGCCGGTGGTGATCGTTGCGACTGAAGAAGGTCTGGCGCGGATCCCGCGTACCGTGCGTGAAGGTTCGCTGGCACTGGGTGCGACCAAGGCGGAGACGCTGTGGAAGATCGTGATCCCGATGGCCAGCCCGGCGATGATGACCGGGATGATCCTCGCCGTGGCCCGTGCCGCCGGCGAAGTGGCGCCGCTGATGCTGGTGGGCGTGGTGAAACTGGCGCCGTCGCTGCCGGTGGATGGCAACTACCCGTACCTGCACCTGGACCAGAAGATCATGCACCTGGGCTTCCACATCTATGACGTCGGCTTCCAGAGCCCGAACGTCGAAGCGGCCCGCCCGCTGGTGTACGCCACGGCGCTGTTGCTGGTGCTGGTGATCGCGACGTTGAACCTGTCGGCGGTGTATATCCGCAACCACCTGCGCGAAAAGTACAAAGCACTGGATAGCTAAAGCCATTAGCCACAAGCGGCAAGCTACAAGCCGCTTTTGCTCAAACTTGCAGCTTGCAGCCAGAAGCTTGCAGCTACGAACGGAGTGAGACCCATGCAGCACGAAACACACAGCCACGGCATCAACATGTCTGCCCTGGGCCGCGACAAGCAGAGCCTGAACCTCGAGCAGGAAACCGTGGCCATCGAAGTGCCCGGCCTGAGCCTGTACTACGGCGAGAAACAAGCGCTGTTCGACGTCAGCATGAACATTCCGAAGCAGCGCGTAACCGCGTTCATCGGCCCGTCCGGTTGCGGCAAGTCGACCCTGCTGCGCACCTTCAACCGCATGAACGATCTGGTTGACGGCTGCCGCGTTGAAGGCGCGATCAACCTGTACGGCAACAATATCTATCGCAAGGGCGAAGACGTTGCCGAACTGCGTCGTCGCGTCGGCATGGTGTTCCAGAAGCCCAACCCGTTCCCGAAGACCATCTACGAAAACGTGGTGTACGGCCTGCGCATCCAGGGCATCAACAAAAAGCGCATCCTCGACGAAGCGGTCGAGTGGGCACTGAAAGGCGCGGCCCTGTGGGACGAAGTCAAAGACCGTCTGCACGACTCGGCGCTTGGCCTGTCCGGTGGTCAGCAACAGCGTCTGGTGATCGCCCGTACCATCGCCGTTGAGCCAGAAGTTTTGCTGCTCGACGAACCGTGCTCGGCCCTCGACCCGATCTCGACGCTGAAAGTCGAAGAGCTGATCTACGAGCTGAAATCCAAGTTCACCATCGTTATCGTCACGCACAACATGCAGCAGGCGGCGCGGGTGTCCGACTACACGGCGTTCATGTACATGGGCAAACTGGTGGAATTCGGCGACACCGATACCCTGTTCACCAATCCGGCGAAGAAGCAGACCGAAGACTACATCACCGGTCGTTATGGCTGACCGAACAGCTGCAAGCCGCAAGCTTCAAGCGGCAAGAAAGAGCGGTTCGAGTACGACACAAATCAGCTTGCAGCTTGTAGCTTGCAGCTCATGGCTTTTGCGGAGCAAATCATGATTTCGAAGGAAGGTTTAACCCATCACATTTCCGCGCAGTTCAACGCCGAACTGGAAGAAGTGCGCAGCCACCTGCTGGCCATGGGCGGGCTGGTCGAGAAGCAGGTCAACGACGCCGTCACGGCGCTGATCGAGGCCGACTCCGGTCTGGCTCAGCAAGTGCGCGAGATTGATGACCAGATCAACCAGATGGAACGCAACATCGACGAAGAATGCCTGCGCATTCTGGCTCGTCGTCAGCCGGCAGCGTCGGATTTGCGTTTGATCATCAGCATTTCCAAATCGGTGATCGACCTCGAGCGTATCGGCGACGAAGCGACCAAGATCGCCCGTCGTGCCATCCAGTTGTGCGAAGAAGGCGAAGCGCCGCGCGGTTACGTCGAGGTTCGTCACATTGGCGACCAGGTGCGCAACATGGTCCGCGATGCGCTGGACGCGTTCGCGCGTTTCGACGCCGATCTGGCCTTGTCAGTGGCGCAGTACGACAAGATCATCGACCGCGAATACAAAACCGCCCTGCGCGAGCTGGCGACCTACATGATGGAAGACCCGCGCTCTATCTCGCGGGTGCTGAGTATCATCTGGGTCCTGCGTTCGCTGGAGCGCATCGGTGATCACGCGCGCAACATCTCGGAGCTGGTGATCTACCTGGTGCGCGGCACCGACGTGCGGCACATGGGCCTCAAGCGCATGAAGGAAGAAGTTGAAGGCACCAGCGCCGAAACCGCTAATGTTCCGGGCGAAGCTGACGATAAGTAAGATTGCCTGAGAAAAGCGCCCGGCCCTTTGGCCGGGCGTTTTTGTTTGTGCTTTTCATGGGCAGATTCGAATTAAAAAGCAGCACCCGCGAACGAAAAGTCCCGGCGTGACTGAAGAGTTTTGGCAATGTGCCATCAGCCAGCGTTATGCTTGCCGGGATTTTAATAGGGGTGTTGGATGAGCAAGATCAGTGTGTTGGTCGTGGACGATGCTTCGTTCATTCGTGACCTGGTGAAAAAGTGCCTGCGTAATTACTTCCCGGGGATCCGCACCGAGGACGCCGTGAACGGCAAAAAGGCTCAGGCCATGCTGGCCAGAGAAGCCTTCGACCTGGTGTTGTGCGATTGGGAAATGCCGGAAATGTCCGGTCTCGAACTGCTGACCTGGTGCCGCGAGCAGGACAATCTCAAGACCATGCCGTTCGTCATGGTCACCAGCCGGGGCGACAAGGAAAACGTCGTGCAGGCGATTCAGGCCGGCGTGTCCGGCTACGTCAGCAAGCCGTTCACCAACGAGCAGTTGCTGACCAAGGTCAAGCAGGCGCTGAACAAGGTCGGCAAGCTCGACACCCTGATGAACAGCGCGCCGACCAAGATGAATTCGGCGTTCGGCAACGATTCGCTGAGCGCACTGACCGGCGGCAAGCCTGCCGTGGTCGGCGCAGCCCCGACCGCTGCGGCGGCCAACCCGTTTGCCAAGCCTGCTGCAGCGGCGCCGGCCGCCGCAGCTGCGCCATCGCGCGGTTTGCTCAACGCGCCGCCGGTGCAGGCACCTGCCGCGGCGAAAGCGCCGGTCGGTGGTCGCGGTCAGGGCCAGTTGCGCCTGCCGAGCGGTACTCAGCAATGCGTGATCAAGGCGCTGAGCATCAAGGAGGCGCTGCTGGTGGTGAAGCGCACCGAGACCCTGCCGCAGGTCCTCGACAGCGCCGTGCTCGATCTGGAGCAGGGCGACAACGCCGAAGTCGCGCGCCTCAACGGTTACCTGCACGCCGTGGTTGCGGTCGAGCAGAAGCCAGACAGTGAATGGCTGCAACTGACCTTCCGCTTCGTCGATCAAGACGCGCAGAAGCTTGATTACATCTCCCGCCTGATCGCCCGTGGCACGGCGCAGAAGCATTTCGTGCCGGGCGCGTGATCTTCGTCGCCTGACGGTGATCGTTCCCACGCTCTGCGTGGGAATGCAGCCCGGGACGCTTTGCGTCCCCTTACGCAGAGGACGCGGAGCGTCCGATTGAGGCATTCCCACGCAGAGCGTGGGAACGATCAGCTCCTGCACTGCTTATTTGCAACATCTGTCGACTAGCCTGGTCTGCTTCACCTGCTAGGCTCATTTCCAGGCCTCCTTTCGACAGATTCTTGCCCATGCTCGCGCGCCTGCTGTTTCTCTGTGGTCTTTTCCTCGCCTGCACCTCGGCAGTGGCCATGACCATCTACAAATCCACCGACGCCAACGGCGTGGTCTCCTATAGCGACCGGCCGAGCAAAGGCGCGCAGGTGTTCGTGTTTCAGGACCGCATGGTCGAGCGCCTGGAGCGCCAGGTCTACCTCGATATCAAAAAACAGAAGGGCACCGACGTGGTGTTCGTACGCAACGATCTGTATGCGCCGGTCGAGATTGCCTTGGCGTTTACCGGCCTGAGCAATGTGCGCGGCGCGCCGGCGCAGACCATTCGCCGGGTGCTGCCGGCGCGCAGCAACACGCGGCTGGCGCTGCTGACGGCGATTTCCGCGGGCAAGCCACTGGTGTATTCGCCGCAATTCCATTATTCGCTGGGCGACCCCGCTGGTGCGGCGCAGAGCTATCGCTATCCACTGCCATGGCGTGGCGGGCCGTTCCGCCTGAGCCAGGGCGCCAACGGCCAGTACAGCCACTACGGGCCTAAGAATCGTTACGCGATGGATATCGCCATGCCGGTGGGCACGCCAATCATCGCCGCGCGGGCCGGCGTTGTCGTGAAGACAGAAAACTCACAGAGCGGGCGCGGCACCGATGCGTCGGGCAATTTCGTGCGTGTGCTGCACGATGACGGCACGATGGGCGTGTACCTGCATCTCAAACAGGGCTCGGTGAGTGTGCGTGAGGGGCAGCGGGTCAAGGTCGGCAGTCCGCTGGCGCTGTCGGGCAACACCGGCAACAGCAGCGGCCCGCACCTGCACTTCGTGGTGCAGCGCAATACCGGGGAAGGGCTGGTGTCGATTCCGTATCAGTTCAACCAGCCACTGGGGGCGTTGCCCAACTTTGCGTTGGGCAAGCAGTAACATTGGCAAATGCATTCCAGGGTGGGAGCGAGCCTGCTCGCGAAAGCGGCGACGCGGTCGCGGATCAGCCCATCAATCGAGCATCAACACCTTGGCCAGCACAATCTTCGGCCCTTTCATCTTCTTGATGATGATCCGCAGGCCTTCGACTTCCAGTACTTCTTCCTCTTCCGGCACGCGTTTGAGGGTTTCATAGACCAGCCCGGCGAGAGTTTCCGCTTCGATGTGGTCCAGATCGATGCCCAGCAGGCGTTCGACCTTGAACAACGGCGTATCGCCACGAACCAGCAGCTTGCCCGGCTGATAGGCCAGAATGCCGCGCTCCGCCTTGCGGTGTTCGTCCTGAATGTCGCCGACCAGCACTTCCAGCACGTCTTCCATGGTCAGGTAGCCGATGATATTGCCATCCGCTTCCTCGACCACGGCGAAGTGCGAGCCGCCCTTGCGGAACTGCTCCAACAGTTGCGACAGCGGCATGTGCCGCGACACGCGCTCCAGCGGACGGGTCAGTTCGGCGAGGTTGAACGACTCGGGAATATGGTCCAGCGCCGCCAGCTCCAGCAGCAGATCCTTGATGTGCAGCAGGCCGACGAACTCCTGGCGCTCGCTGTCGTACACCGGATAACGGCTGAACTTGTGGCGACGGAACATCGCCAGGATTTCCTTCAGCGGTGCGTTGAATTCGAGCGTGATCAGGTCTTCGCGGGAGTTGGCCCAGTCGACCACTTCCAGCTCGCCCATTTCCACCGCCGAGGCCAGCACGCGCATACCCTGGTCGCTCGGATCCTGACCACGGCTGGAGTGCAGGATCAGTTTCAGTTCTTCGCGGCTGTAATGGTGTTCATGGTGCGGGCCGGGCTCACCTTGCCCTGCGATACGCAGAATTGCGTTGGCGCTGGCGTTGAGCAGGTAGATCGCCGGGTACATCGCCCAGTAGAACAGGTACAGCGGCACCGCCGTCCACAGCGACAGCAGCTCGGGTTTGCGGATCGCCCACGACTTCGGGGCGAGTTCGCCGACCACGATGTGCAGATAGGAAATGATGAAAAACGCGGTGAAGAACGACACGCCTTTGATGATCTCCGGCGAGTCGACGCCGACCGCGCTCAACAGCGGTTCGAGAATGTGCGCGAACGCCGGTTCACCGACCCAGCCCAGGCCGAGGGAGGCGAGGGTAATACCCAACTGGCACGCCGAGAGGTAGGCATCGAGCTGACTGTGCACGGTGCGCAGGATATGTCCGCGCCAGCCATGCTGCTCCGCGATGGCTTCGACCCGGGTCGAGCGCAGCTTGACCATGGCGAACTCCGCCGCAACGAAAAAGCCGTTGAGCAGTACCAGGATCAGAGCAAAAAGAATCATGCCGAAGTCGGCGAAAATGGTAGCGAGGGACAAGCCAGGGGAAGGGTCCATGATGGAGTTTTGCAGGTTCCGTGTGATTCGAAAGTAAGGGAAAGCAGCGCCTGAAATGCAGGCACAAGTCAGCCAATGTAGCGGCTGACTGGGCAATTGCCTAGTGGCGTGTGCCGGGCGGCGTCACTCGGCGGCGCTGATGGCCCGTGTGCTGGCCACCTGGGCCGGGGCGAAATGGCAAGTGAACGTGCTGCCGTGGCCGGGCACGCTGCTGATCTCCATGCGCGCGCGGTGGCGCAACAGCACGTGTTTGACGATGGCCAGGCCGAGGCCGGTGCCGCCGGTGTTGGAGTTGCGGCTGGAGTCGACGCGGTAGAAACGTTCGGTCAGGCGCGGCAGGTGTTTGCTGTCGATACCGATACCCGAATCCTGCACGCTCAGGTGCGCGCCCTGATCGTCGCCCCACCAGCGAATCCGAATGTTGCCCTCGGCCGGGGTGTACTTGACCGCGTTGAACACCAGATTGGAAAACGCACTGCGCAACTCCGCTTCGCTGCCCTTGAGCAGCACGCCGGCATTGGCTTCGAGGGTGATGTGCTGATTCTTCGAGCCCGACAATTGCTGGGCGTCGCTGGTGATCGACTGCAACAACGTATCGATCTGCACCGGCTGGTTGTCCGACGGGTAATCGGTGGCTTCGAGCTTGGCCAGCAGCAGCAAGTCGTTGAGGAGCGTCTGCATGCGCCCGCCCTGTTGTTGCATCTGCTGCAGGGCTCGGCTCCAGCGCGGGTTCACTTCCTCGACGTTATCGAGCAGGGTTTCCAGATAGCCGCAGATCACCGTCAGCGGTGTGCGCAGTTCGTGGGAGACGTTGGCGATGAAGTCTTTGCGCATCTGCTCCAGTTGATGAATACGCGTGACGTCGCGCACCAGCATCAGGTGCTCATTGTTGCCATAACGGGTCAGGTACAGCTGAATGCGCACGCGATCATTGGTCGGCGATGGGATTTCCAGCGGCTCGGCGAAGTTGTCCTGCTCGAAATATTCCTTGAAGCGCGGATGCCGCACCAGGTTGGTCACCGGTTGGCCGCTGTCTTGTGGGGTCTTGAGGCCGAGCAGGGTCTCGGCGGCGCGGTTCCACCATTCCAGGTTGCCGTCGCTGTCGAGCATGATCACCGCGTCTTTTAGCGCCGCGGTGGATTCCTGCACCCGATCGATCACCGCTTGCAGACGGCCGCGCACGCGTTGGTCGCGGCGTTGCAGGTGGTAGATGCTGTCGAACACTTCGCCCCACAGGCCATAGCCATCGGGCGGTGCTTCGTCGGGCTGGTGCTGGCGCAGCCATTCGTGCAGCCGCAGCAATTGCTTGAGCGTCCAGGCCAGATACAGGCCCAGGCCCACCGCGAGGCTCCAGCCGTAATAACCGCTGATCAGCCCGATCACCAGGCACGCGGTGACCAGCAGCAGCATGTGGCGAATCAGCGTGCCATGCCAGTTTTGATTCACAGAGGCGTCCTTAGCCGCAGCTTCAAGTGTCAAGCTGCAAGCTACAAGTTGAAGCGGCGCGCTGTGTCTTGCCGCTTGTAGCTGAAAGCTTGCAGCTGTTCTTTATGCCTTCGTAGAGAACCGATAGCCCGTGCCGCGCACGGTTTGTACCAGATTTTCGTAGGCATCGCCGAGGGCCTTGCGCAGACGGCGGATGTGCACGTCGACGGTACGTTCTTCAACATAGACGTTGCCGCCCCAGACCTGATCCAGCAACTGGCCGCGGGTGTAGGCGCGTTCCTGGTGGGTCATGAAGAATTGCAGCAGACGATATTCGGTCGGGCCCATCTCGGCCGGTTTGCCGTCGATGGTCACGCGGTGGCTGATCGGGTCGAGCAGCAGGCCACCCACCTCGATCGGCGCTTCGCCGTCGGTCGGGCCGGCGCGGCGCAGCACAGCCTTGAGCCGGGCGACCAGTTCGCGCGGGGAAAACGGTTTGGTGATGTAGTCGTCAGCGCCGACTTCCAGGCCCTGGATCTTGTTGTCCTCTTCGCCCTTGGCGGTGAGCATGATGATCGGGATGTCCCCGGTCAGCTCGTCACGCTTGAGGCGTCGGGCCAGTTCGATGCCGGACGTGCCCGGCAGCATCCAGTCGAGCAGGATCAGGTCCGGTTTGCGGTCGACGATGATGGCGTGGGCCTGCTGCGAGTTCTCTGCCTCGAGGCAGTCATAGCCGGCCATTTCCAACGCCACGGCGATCATTTCGCGAATGGGCGCTTCGTCGTCGACGATCAGAATGCTCCTGCCAACCATGCCTTAATCCTCTTGTCATTTAACTGTCTTGCGCCGCATTAGATAACGGAATTATTGCAGTCGTGTGACAGTATTTCTGCCCGCCAACAAGTTTGACCATCCTGGACTAAGCTCTAAGTCCGAATCCTGACAACCACAAAAGAAGGTTTCCATGACTCAGATGACTGCTTCTTTCAAAGCCCTGCTGATGGCCGCGGCCCTGGCGTTGCCTGGCCTGGCCATGGCCGCCGATCCGGCGATGGAGAAGGACGGCATGTTCACCGACCACAAAGGCATGACCCTGTACACCTTCGCCAAGGACTCCGCCGGCAAGTCAGCGTGCAATGACAAATGCGCAGCGAACTGGCCGCCATTGATGGCGCAGGCAGGTGACAAGTCGATGGGCGACTGGACGGTGGTCAAGCGTGACGACGGTTCGATGCAGTGGGCTTACCAAGGCATGCCGCTGTACACCTTCGTGATGGACAAGAAGGCCGGCGACATGACCGGCGACGGCAAGATGGACGGCGCCTGGAAAGTCGCCAAAGCCAAATAAACGCGGTCCACTGTAGGAGTGAGCCTGCTCGCTATAGCGGTGTGTCAGCCAGCATTTTCGTTAACTGACATACCGCTATCGCGAGCAGGCTCTCTCCTAAACTGATTTGCGTTTAGCGCAATGCGTAATCCACGACAATCCCGACAAATATCGCCAACCCGGCCCAATGGTTGTGCAAGAACGCCTTGAAGCAACGCATCCGGTCGCGATCGCGGGTGTACCAGAATTCCCACGCATAACAGCCAGCGGCCACCAGCAAACCGAGCTGGAACCAGATCCCCAGCTCGAACTTCGACCCCGCCAGCAGCAGGCAACCCAACGACAATGCCTGCAAGCTGAGGATGAACACCCGATCCGCCTCGCCAAACAGGATCGCCGTGGATTTCACGCCAATTTTCAGGTCGTCATCGCGGTCGGTCATTGCGTAGTAAGTGTCATACCCCACCGTCCACAGCAGGTTGGCGATCCATAGCAGCCATGCCGCTGCGGGCAACTCGCCGGTCTCGGCGGTGAATGCCATCGGCATGCCCCACGAAAACGCCGCGCCCAGCACCACTTGCGGGTAATAGGTGTAGCGCTTCATGAACGGATAGGTGCAGGCCAGCGCCAGACCGCCCAGCGACAGCCAGATGGTCGGCGCGTTGGTGCACAGCACCAGCAGAAAACTGATGCCCATCAGCACGGCGAAGAACACCAGCGCTTCCTTCGAACTGATCTTGCCGCTGGCCAGCGGGCGCTGTGCAGTGCGTTTGACGTGGCCGTCGACCTTGCGATCGGCCCAATCGTTGATCACGCAACCACCGGCGCGAGTCAGCACTACGCCAAGAACAAAAATCACCACGTTGGCCAATGACGGCGAGCCCTTGCCGGCAATCCACAGCGCCCACAATGTCGGCCACAACAGCAGATAGATGCCGATCGGCTTGTCCATCCGCGTCAACTGAACGAAATCCCAGGCGCGCGGGTTCAAGCGGTTCAGGGACTTGAGCAGGCTCTGATACATCAGCAGTTCTCCGGATGGGCGCGGGCGGCGCTCCACAGGCTCGGCAGGAAGATTTCCGCGACCAGCACGCTCAGCTCGCCGCGGTCGAAACGCGAGCGGCGGGCCCACAGCGCGGGCGCTTTGGCTTCTGCCGGCAGCCAGTCTTCAGGGTAGTGGCAAACCTCGAGAGCGCGGCGCTGAAACGCCTGATCGCAAAACAGCAGTTCGCCCAGCGAGCGGCTGCCGAGTTCGTCCATGTGCAAGCCGTCACCCTGCAACGCCGCCCGCGAAGCGACGCTGCGGGCGAACACCCAAGCCTCGCCGTGGCCGCGCAGATACACCTCACGCACCCAGCCTTCGTTGCCTTCGGCCAGCTCCAGCGCCGCGCATTCGTCGCTGCGCAGGGTGGCCCAGCCTTCGAACAACGGCGTCACGCTGAAGCCATCGCAGGACAGCCGCGTCAGGCGGCGCGTCAGCGAACCTTCGTCGAACAACCAGTCCAGGGTCAACGCATCGGGGCGGGGTGTCAGTCGGCTTTGGGTCAGCCAGAGCGGGGCGGGGCAGGCATTTGAATGTTGCACAATGAGTCATTATTGGCCGCAAATGAGGCGGCGAGCTTACCATGGCGGGCGGCGAGATTGATCGATCCGGGTGGCCGTTGCGCCGAACAGGCTTGCATCTGCCGGGCACCCTCAGTACAAAACGCCCTGAGCCGGATGGCAGCGCTACACCCATCGACTGTCCGCGCCAGCAATCGCCTGAACCTTGAGGAAGTATCCGAATGAAAAAGTGGCAATGCATCGTCTGTGGCCTGATCTACAACGAAGCCGACGGCTGGCCGGATGACGGCATTGCGCCGGGCACCCGCTGGGAAGACGTGCCGGCAGACTGGCTGTGCCCGGACTGCGGCGTCGGCAAGATGGACTTCGAAATGATCGAAATCAACTAAGCAAAATCAAGGAGCAAGGCATGAGCGCACCTGTCGTCATCATCGGCACTGGCCTGGCGGGCTACAACCTGGCCCGCGAGTTTCGCAAGCTCGACAGCGAAACCCCGCTGCTGCTGATCACCGCCGATGACGGCCGCTCGTATTCCAAGCCGATGCTGTCCACCGGTTTCGGCAAGAACAAGGACGCCGACGGCCTGAGCATGGCCGAGCCGGGGGCCATGGCCGAGCAGTTGAAGGCCGAGGTGCGCACCCACACGCGCATCAGCGGCATCGATGCCGGCCACAAGCGCCTGTGGATCGGTGAAGAAGCGGTGTATTACCGCGACCTGATTCTCGCCTGGGGCGCGGAAACCGTGCGCGTGCCGATCGATGGCGATGGTGCCGATCTGGTCTTTCCAATCAATGATCTCGAGGACTACGCACGGTTTCGTGCCGCCGCAGCCGGCAAACGCCGCGTGCTGTTGCTCGGCGCTGGGCTGATCGGTTGCGAGTTCGCCAACGACTTGATCCTCGGCGGCTACGAAGTACAACTGGTCGCGCCGTGCGAGCAGGTCATGCCGACCCTGTTGCACCCAGCCGCTGCGGCCGCTGTGCAGGCCGGGCTGGAAAGTCTCGGGGCAAAATTTCACCTCGGCCCGGTGCTGACCCGCCTGCAAAAAGTTGCCGATGGCCTCGAAGCGCACCTGTCCGACGGTCAGGTCATCGCCTGTG
Organism: Pseudomonas fluorescens; assembly: GCA_902825215.1. Lineage (GTDB taxonomy): Bacteria > Pseudomonadota > Gammaproteobacteria > Pseudomonadales > Pseudomonadaceae > Aquipseudomonas > Aquipseudomonas fluorescens_G. Next base: position 6,120,070 of record LR782234.1, on the reverse strand, counting down.
ACGTGGTGGTCTCGGCAATTGGTCTGCGTCCACGCATCGATCTGGCAGCGGCAGCCGGAATCCAGGTCAATCGCGGCGTCATGGTTGATCGGCAGCTTAAAACCTCCCACGCCAATATCTACGCCTTGGGCGATTGCGCCGAAGTCGACGGGCTCAATTTGTTGTACGTGATGCCGCTCATGAGTTGCGCGCGAGCATTGGCCCAGACCCTGGCGGGAAACCCGACAGCGGTCAGCTACGGCCCGATGCCGATCACCGTGAAAACCCCGGTGTGCCCGCTGGTGGTCTCGCCGCCGCGTGGCAGCGAAGGCGTCTGGACGGTGGAGGGGCAGGGCGCCGACATCAAGGCGCTGTGCCGCAGTACCGACGGTCAGTTGCTCGGTTATGCGCTGACCGGTGCGGCGGTCATGGAAAAACTCGCCCTGAACAAACAGCTTCCGGCCCTGCTGGCGTAAATGCCGGTCGTTCTGTCGTAAACACCCCGCTTTTGCCCCGACAAAGGTCGCGGGGAGACTGGCGTCGCCCGTATCCGCGTGCCATTCTCACTCCCGTCTGCCGCAGAGTAGAGCCTGCGGCGCCTTGGGCGCTGTTCCAACGAGAACAGCACGGACATAACAACAAAAAACCGTCAAAGGGGCTTCACTAATGCGTAAACCAGAACTCGCCGCCGCCATCGCGGAAAAAGCAGACCTGACCAAAGAACAGGCCAATCGCGTCCTCAACGCCGTCCTCGAAGAAATCACCGGCGCCCTGCACCGCAAGGACAGCGTGACGCTGGTTGGTTTCGGCACCTTCCTGCAACGCCACCGCGGCGCCCGCACCGGCAAAAACCCGCAAACCGGCGAACCGGTGAAGATCAAAGCCAGCAACACCGTTGCGTTCAAGCCAGGCAAATCGTTGAAAGACAGCGTTAATCCTTAATTGCGGCGAACCTCCTGAATAACGGGAGAACCGCTGGGAAAAATGGGCATATCGATTGCGGTCGAATGCCCATTTTTTATGTCCGCCAATTAGTGAGCAGGGCGTGCTAATGCCAAAGGCGTTAATAAAGGGCTTTTGATTAGCGCGGCGGCTTTGCATACCTTCGGGCGATTAATAATTTTTTATAAATGCTATCAAGATGATGGCACTTTTAATGTTGTTTTGTTGTCACGCAGCGATGTGTTGAAACAATACCGAAGTCTTTCGGAATCATCCTACATCCGGATTTTTCAAAAGCGGTCATGCTCCGAGCCTTCTTCGCCAGCACACATACGGGCGTTGCGGGGTTTTGGAACGAGCGCTCTGGATCGAGGGTTTCAGGCGTGTCTCGCGCGAATGCACAGGCGAAGGGGGTATCAGGGATACCCTGAGAGGATATAAGGAAACCTCCTACAACAAACAAAGAACACTTCGTCTTGTTGTTTAATCAGATGCTTGCTAGTGGCCATCATTGTGATTACGATGCGCCCACTTGAAAGAGCACATCTCAATTGGATGAGTCGCTGAACTGCTCTTCGATACTGTCCCGCGTGGCTGACACTCTATTCGCCCGCACGACTGTAATCCTTAATAAAGGCCATGGATGTCCTACTCAAGCAAACTTTCCGCCCATTACCTCGAACTCGCAAAAGTCTCTGTTTCCAAAGAGAATTTCGCGGGCGAAGACGTTCGTTTTTCGAGCGAATTCGAGGCGCTGGAAAGCGAGCTGGCCAAAGCCTCGTCGATGCACGAAAGCGGGCAGATCGACTGGCTGAAAATCCGCGAAAACAGCGAAAACCTGCTGCGTACCCAATCCAAGGATCTGCGTGTCGGCGCCTGGCTGACCTGGTCGTTGTACCAGCGCGAATCCTTCCCCGGGCTGCTCGCCGGCCTCGGTCTGCTGCACCATTTGTCGGAAAACAACTGGGCCGACGTCCACCCGCTCAAACCGCGCACCCGTGCCGCCGCCATTGGCTGGCTGGTGCCGCGTCTCGAGCAAGTCATTACCGAAAACATTGCGATCAAAGAGCAGTTGCCAATGTTCCGGCAGCTCTCCGAGCACCTGGCCGGTCTTGAAGCCGCTTGCACTGAACATCTGGGCGATGACGCGCCGCTGCTGCTGCCGATCTCCCGTCGCCTGAAAACCATGATCCAGCGCGCCGCCGACAATCAGCCGGCACCCGGCGTGGTCGGCGCGGCGGTGGCGCAGGTCAAGCAGGCCGCAACCCAGCTGCTCACTCCCGGCGCACCGATCGACAACGAGCGCGATGCGCACAAGGCCCTGCGTGCCCAGCAGGAAAGCGCCCGGCCGTTGTGCGCCTGGTGGCTGAAACAGAAAGCCACCGACCTGCGCGCCCTGCGTCTCAACCGCACGTTGCTGTGGATGACTATCGACGCGGTGCCCGAGCGCAACGCCGAGCAGATAACCGTGTTGCGCGGCCTGCCGCTGGAAAAGCTCAAGCTCTATCAGGACCGTTTCGATCAGGGCAAATACGCCGACCTGCTGGTGGAACTGGAGGCGAGCCTGGCGAAGGCGCCGTTCTGGTTCGATGGCCAGAGGATGGTCTGGGAATGTCTCCAGAACCTCAACGCCGAATTGGCCATGCGCGAAGTGGAAATCCACTTCGCGCTTTTGGTTCAGCGACTGCCCGGCATTGTCGAGTTGCGCTTCCATGACGGCGCGCCGTTCGCCGATCCGTCCACCCGCGCGTGGATCGCCGCCAACGTCATGCCGCACCTGCAAAGCGCCAGTGCGCCGCGCAAGGTCGAGAGCGAGAACGTCGAAACCCAGCCAGCCTGGGAAAAGGCCCTCGAAGACGTCTTGCCACTGCTGCGCAAGGAAGGTCTCAAGCCGGCCGTGCAGGTTCTCAAGCAGGGTCTGCAGTCGGCCCACGGCGGGCGCGAACGGTTTTTCTGGCAGTTCGCCCTCGCGCGGCTGTGCTTCATGGCCAAGAAATACGAACTGGCCAAGAACCAGCTAGAAACCCTCGATCAGACATTACAGGACTCAGGCCTGCACGCCTGGGAGCCCGATCTTGCATTGGAAGTGCTGCACCTGCTGCACAGTTGCTGCGAGTTGTTGCCGCAGAACCATGCCGTACGTGAACGCAAGGAAGAGATTTATCGCAGGCTGTGCCACCTCGACCTCGAAGTGGTACTCGAATAGGCCCCAGGGCCACAACCGCAAGGAGAAAAGCCATGGCCAAAGAAGGCTCGGTAGCCCCCAAGGAACGCATCAACGTCACCTTCAAACCCGCCACCGGCGGTGCTCAGGAAGAGATTGAACTGCCGCTGAAACTGCTGGCAATCGGTGACTACACCCACCGCAAGGACGATCGCAAAATCGAAGATCGCAAGCCGATCAGCATCGACAAGATGACCTTCGATGAAGTGTTGGCCAAGCAAGAACTGGGTCTGACGCTGAGCGTGCCGAACCGTCTGCAGGAAGATGGCGAGGCCGACGAGCTGGCTGTGCAACTGCGCGTCAATTCGATGAAGGACTTCAACCCGGCCAGCCTGGTCGAGCAAGTGCCTGAGCTGAAAAAACTGATGGAACTGCGCGATGCGCTGGTGGCCCTCAAAGGCCCGCTGGGTAACGCGCCTGCGTTCCGTAAAGCGATCGAAGGCGTGCTCGCCGACGACGAATCCCGTGGTCGCGTACTCGGTGAGCTGGGCCTGAACGCCGCAGCCCCGGACGCCTGAGACTCTTGCCAAGGAAGCCAACACAATGAGCACTAGCGCAGCACAAGAGAAGAGCGCCGCCAGCGGCGAATACAGCATTCTCGACAGCATCATCGCCGAAACCCGTCTGACTCCGGACGACGAAGCCTATGACATCGCCAAGCGTGGCGTGTCGGCGTTTATCGAAGAACTGCTCAAGCCGCAGAACAACGGTGAGCCGGTCAAGAAGGCCATGGTTGACCGCATGATCGCCGAGATCGATGCCAAGCTCAGCCGTCAAATGGACGAAATCCTGCACCACCCGGATTTCCAGGCGCTGGAATCGTCGTGGCGTGGCCTGCAGTTGCTGGTCGACCGCACCAACTTCCGCGAAAACATCAAGATCGAAATCCTCAACGTCTCCAAAGAAGACCTGCTGGACGATTTCGAAGATTCGCCGGAAGTCATGCAGTCGGGCCTGTACAAGCACATCTACACCGCTGAATACGGCCAGTTCGGTGGTCAGCCTGTGGGCGCGATCATCGCCAACTACTACATGTCGCCAAGCTCGCCAGACGTCAAGCTGATGCAGTACGTGGCCAGCGTTTCGTGCATGTCTCACGCGCCGTTCATCGCTGCCGCCGGCCCGAAATTCTTCGGTCTGGAAAGCTTCACCGGCCTGCCGGATCTGAAAGATCTGAAAGACCACTTCGAAGGCCCGCAATTCGCCAAATGGCAGAGCTTCCGTACTTCGGAAGACTCCCGCTACGTTGGCCTGACGGTGCCGCGTTTCCTGCTGCGCAACCCGTACGACCCGGAAGAAAACCCGGTCAAATCGTTCGTCTACAAGGAAACCGTGGCCAACAGCCACGAGCACTACCTGTGGGGCAACACCGCGTACGCGTTCGGCACCAAGCTGACCGACAGCTTCGCCAAATTCCGCTGGTGCCCGAACATCATCGGCCCGCAGAGCGGTGGCGCGGTTGAAGACTTGCCGTTGCACCATTTCGAAAGCATGGGCGAAATCGAAACCAAGATTCCTACCGAGGTTCTGGTATCCGACCGTCGTGAATACGAACTGGCCGAGGAAGGCTTCATTTCCCTGACCATGCGCAAAGGCTCCGATAACGCGGCGTTCTTCTCCGCAAGCTCGGTGCAGAAGCCGAAGTTCTTCGGCATCAGCGCAGAAGGCAAGGCGGCAGAGCTGAACTACAAGCTCGGCACCCAACTGCCGTACATGATGATCGTCAACCGCCTGGCTCACTACTTGAAAGTGCTGCAGCGCGAGCAACTCGGTTCGTGGAAAGAACGTACCGACCTCGAGCTGGAACTGAACAAGTGGATCCGTCAGTACGTCGCCGACCAGGAAAACCCGAGCGCCGAAGTGCGTGGCCGTCGTCCGCTGCGCGCTGCGCAAGTGATCGTCAGCGACGTTGAAGGCGAGCCGGGCTGGTACCGCGTGAGCTTGAACGTGCGTCCGCACTTCAAGTACATGGGTGCCGATTTCACCCTGTCGCTGGTTGGCAAGCTGGACAAAGAGTAAGAGCGACTCATGGACGGATACGGCAGCCTGTTCGAACGCCTCAACGGCGACGCACAACTACGCAATGGCAAGAGCCTTGAGGTTTCTGCCATGGCGTCGGTGGCTGCCCATCTGGCCAAAATGCTCAGCACCCGGGCCGGCAGCGTGCAAACGCTGGCCGACTACGGGTTGCCCGATCTCAATGACATGCGCCTGAGCCTGCACGACTCGCTGAGTCAGGCCCGCCTGGCCATCGAAAGCTTCATCGAAGCCTACGAGCCGCGCCTGAGCAACGTGCGTGTCATTTCCCTGCCGCGTGACCACGATCAACTGCGCCTGGCCTTCAGTATCGAAGGCCTGCTGGAAGTTGAAGGGTTCAAGCGTCAGGTCAGTTTTTCCGCGCGCCTGGATGGCAGCGGTCAAGTCAAGGTCACCTAAGGAGATCCCCGATGTCTGGCAAACCCGCAGCACGCGTATCCGACCCCACCGCTTGCCCGCTCCCCGGCCACGGCACCAACCCGATCGCCGCCGGTTCCGGCGACGTGTTCTTCGACGGCCTCGCGGCCGCCCGCCAAGGCGATGCCTCGGCGTGTGGTGGTGCGATGTCGGGCGGTTTGGCGACCACTGTGTTGATCAACGGCAAGCCTGCCGCGACGGTTGATTCGGTGGGGACCCATGGCAACAAGGTCACGGCTGGGTCCGGGACGGTGATTATCGGCAATTCGCATTCGCCGGCGCCGTTTGTGCCGCCGTTGCCGGTGGTAATGCCAGGTTTCGACGAACAGTTTGTCCTGACGGATACGGCTGGCAAGCCTATGGCCAATTCGCGTTACTTGTTGGTTCGTGAAGATGGTTCCGAAGAAGAAGGCGTGACTGACGATCAGGGTCTGACCCATCGCGTGTCTCGCCACAAAAATGCCGAGAAAATCGACATTTACATCGCTTCGAGGGACTGATCAATGGGTGCAGATACCAAAACCACAGCGAACGGAAATTACGTCAAAGTCACTACGTTGCAGAGTACTCCGACCCAGAGCCCTGAGCCTAAGCCCGTCGCAGTGGAGCATGGGCTTACGGTTTTTCTCGGTGGCGCAGGGATGATCGGGGCCTATAACGATGACATGATCGCGGCATTTGAAGAGGTCGGTATATCCAATGCTGTTTATGGGAATTACTCATCTCTTATTACAGGCATGGACAAATACGTGCCTGCTCTCGCCGACATGCTCAGCGATGCGTCGTCGGTCGTGCTTTATAACCAGGACGAAAAGGATCCTGTAGTTTTTGAGTATGGCGAATTGCAAAAATGTGAGTATGGAAACGAGTATATAGAGAAAAAATATCTGTTCGGAATGGTCACCGTAAGAAGTTACAAAGAGGTTGTTTGTACCCCTCCAGGTGATCTGTTGGCGATGAAAATCAGTCGAGATATCAGCAAGATCAAGGCCACCGAGTTTCCGTTGAGCGCTTTGCAGATAAACAAACCGGTTCCCAAGGTCGGCCAATTCAATATCGTCGGCTACTCCTGGGGCGCGGTTATTGCCGCACGCAGTGCCATTTATTACGCGCGCGCCGGGGTGAAAGTCGATCATCTTGTCTTGATTGGCGCCCCGATCAATAAAAGCCTGAAGGTCGCCGTCACCACGCACCCTAACATCAAGAACGCAACGATCATCGACCTGAAAGACAAGGGCGACCCTATCTATGCAGGTATTTCCGACGAAGAACTCATGAAGGCATCCGTCGAGTTGGGTCAGCAGATGCTCAACGGCGGTGGTCATTTTTATTACTCGGGCGATAACGCAGAGGGTAAGTCACGACGTCGTGAACTGGCGAAGTTTCTGTACGCCAAGGGGCTTCGTTAATTGATCAGGTACTTTTATCTTTTTGTGTCAGCGCTGTTCTTGCTGATGTCTTTTACGCATCCGCGTAAAGCGCCTGATGTTGTTGACCTGAATTCTTTGCCAGCGCCGGTAAGTTTCTATGAGTGGGTTTTTCTATTCTGCATCGTGAGTTTTATTCCGATGCTGGTGGTGGCTTTTTATTATTTTGTAAGGGCTGTGACCATTTTCTTTCGACAGCGGAATTTGCAGGTCGGCTTGCCAGTGCTGTTGATGTTTATCGTGATCTCGGCTGCGTTATACAGCTTCAATCATTGGGTGTTCAGTGAGCTGTTTTAAGCTTCGCGCTGGCGGTAACGGATATTCAGTCCTTACTCGCGGCAAGGGAGCGAGCAGTGACTGGGCATGTTTATCAGTCATTCATCCTCTACACATCCGGAAAACCGAACGACATGTCCTTTAACCACTACTACCAAAGCGAACTCACCGCATTGCGCCAGCTCGGTCGCCGTTTCGCCGAGCGTAGTCCGGCGCTGGCGCCGTATCTGGGGCAGGCCGGGCGGGATCCGGATGTGGAGCGGTTGCTGGAAGGCTTTGCGTTCCTGACCGGGCGTTTGCGCCAGAAGCTCGACGACGAGTTGCCGGAGCTCAGCCATTCGCTGATGCAGCTGCTGTGGCCGAACTACATGCGCCCGCTGCCGGCGTTCAGCATTTTGCAGTTCGACCCGCTCAAGCGTTCCGGGCCGGCGCTGCTGGTTGAGCGCGATACGCCGATCGAGAGCAAGCCGATCGAAGACGTGCGCTGCCGCTTCCGCACTTGCTACCCGACCGAAGTGCTGCCGCTGGATCTGGCCGCGCTGAATTATTCGGTGAAGGGCGATGGCTCGCTGCTCAGTCTGCGCCTGGAGATGAGTGCCGACGGCCACCTCGGCGAGCTGGAACTGAGCAAACTGCGTCTGCACTTTGCCGGTGAGCGTTATATCAGCCAGATGCTGTACCTGAGCCTGCTGCGCAACCTCGACGGCATCGAGCTGATCCCGCTCGACGGCGCCGGCAAGCCGATCGATGGTGTCAGCGGCAAGCCGATGGCGTTCAAGATTCCCGGTGACCGCGTGAAACCGGTGGGCTTTGCCGAAGAAGAAGCGTTGATCCCGTATCCGCTGAACACCTTCCGTGGCTATCGTTACCTGCAGGAATACTTCGCCTTCCAGGACAAATTCCTTTTCGTCGACGTCAACGGTCTGGACATCCTCAAGGCGCTGCCGGAAGACACGCTCAAGCAGATGCGCGGCCTCGAACTGCGTTTTGATATTCGCAAGAGCGGCATCATGCGCATGCGTCCGACGCTGGATAACGTCAAGCTGTTCTGCACGCCGATTGCCAACCTGTTTGCCCACGATGCATTGCCGATCCGTCTCGACGGCAAGCAAGACGAATACCTGCTGCTGCCGGCGGAATACGACCTGGAAAACTGCGGTGTGTTCTCGGTCGAAACCGTGACCGGCTGGAAGCCCGGCGGCCTCGGTTATCAGGAGTACGTGCCGTTCGAATCGTTCGAGCACGACCCGAGTTTCGACGTCCCCAACAGCCGTCCGCATTACAGCATCCGCCAGCGTTCGTCCTTGCTGCATGACGGCCTCGACACCTACCTGAGCTTCGGCATCCGCCACACCGAAGCCCACGAAACCCTGTCGATTGAGCTGATGTGCACCAACCAGAACCTGCCGAAAAAGCTCAAGCTCGGCGACATCTGCATGGCCTGCGAGGAGACGCCGGAGTTCCTGAGCTTCCGCAACATCACCCCGGCGACGCCGAGTTTCGCGCCGCCGCTGAACCGTGACTTCCTGTGGAAGCTGATCAGCAACATGTCGCTTAACTACTTGTCGCTGGCTGACGTCAATGCGTTGAAGGTGATTCTCGAAACCTACGACTTGCCGCGCTACTACGACCAGCACGCAGAAAAGGTCAGCAAACGCCTGCTCGGCGGCCTCAAGCACATCAAACATCACCACGTCGACCGCTTGCATCGCGGCCTGCCGGTGCGCGGCTTGCGCACCGAACTGACCATCGACCCGGAAGGCTATATCGGCGAGGGCGATCTGTTCGTCTTCGCTTCGGTACTCAACGAGTTTTTCGCGCTTTACGCCAGTCTCAATTCATTCCATGAGCTGCGGGTAAAAAGCACACAGGGAGAGGTGTACCAATGGACACCACGTATGGGCCTGCAGCCCCTGCTCTAAGCGGGCTGACCAAGGTAATACGCGAGTACTCGCTGTTTCAGGCCGTGCTGCTGGTGATCGACCGGCTGCGCGAGGCCCACCCGCACCTGAGCGAAGACGATCTGTACGATCAGGTCGAGTTTCAGGCCAACCCGAGCCTGGGCTTTCCGCGCAGTGACGTCGATCGCGTCGAGTTCTTCGAAGAGCACGGCAAGATGCGCGCGCGCATGCGCTTCAACCTGATCGGGCTGGTTGGCTCCGGTTCGCCGCTGCCGGCGTTCTACGGCGAGCAGGCGCTGGGCGACAGTGAAGACGGCAACCCGACACGCAATTTCCTCGACCTGTTCCACCATCGCCTGCAACGGCTGATGCTGCCGATCTGGCGCAAATACCGCTACCGCGCAAGCTTCCAGAGCGGCGCGGTCGATCCGTTCTCGGCGCAGCTGTTCGCGTTGATCGGCCTGGGCGGCGACGAGATCCGCAAGGCCAAGGAACTCAACTGGAAACGCCTGCTGCCGTACCTCGGCCTGCTCAGCCTGCGGGCGCACTCGGCGGCGCTGATCGAAGCCGTGCTGCGTTACTACTTCAAGCACGAAGACCTGGTCATCGAGCAGTGCATCGAGCGCCGCGTGGAAATTCTCGACGAGCAGCGCAATCGTTTGGGCCGCGCCAACAGCGTGCTCGGCGAAGATCTGGTGCTGGGCGAGCGCGTGCGCGACCGCAGCGGCAAATTCCGCATCCACATCACCGAACTCGACTGGCAGCGTTTCCACGAATTCCTGCCGATCGGTTTCGGTTACCAGCCGCTCTGCGCGCTGGTGCGGTTCACCCTGCGTGACCCGCTCGATTACGACATTCGCCTGGTCCTGCGCCAGGAAGAAATCCGCGAACTGCGCATCGGTGAGCAAAACGCCTGTCGCCTCGGCTGGACCAGCTGGCTGGGCCGCGAGAAAGCGGACGGCGTGGTGACCCTGGGCAGCAAAATTCATTAAGGACGTGAGCCATGATCAACGTAGACCTGCAACAACTCATCCAGGCGCTGGACGCCGAAACCCGTCGTGATCTGGAACGTTCGGCCGAGCGGTGCGTGGCTCGGGGCGGCAGCAAGATTCTCGTCGAAGACCTGCTGCTGGGCCTGCTGGAGCGTCCGAACGGCTTGCTGTCGCGTGCCTTGCAGGATGCCGACGTCGATGCCGGTGAGCTGAGCGCCGCGCTGCAATCGCGGGTTGAGCACAGCGCCTCGCGCAACCCGGTGTTCGCCCCGGAACTGGTGCAATGGCTGCAAGACGCACTGCTGGTGGCCAACCTTGAACTGGGCCAGACCCAAGTCGAAGACGCCGCGCTGATTCTGGCTTTGCTGCGCAACCCGATGCGCTACGCCGGCAGCCGTTATCAGCCGCTGCTCGCCAAGTTGAACATCGATCGTTTGAAGGAATTTGCCCTGTCGCAACAGGAGCAACCGGCGGCCAATGGCAAACCGGCCGCGCAAGGCGAATCGCTGTTGCAGCGATTTACCCACAACCTGACCCAGCAGGCCCGCGACGGCAAACTCGACCCGGTGCTGTGCCGTGACGGCGCGATCCGCCAGATGGTCGACATCCTCGCCCGCCGCCGCAAGAACAACCCGATCGTCGTCGGTGAGGCCGGTGTCGGTAAAACCGCCATCGTCGAAGGTCTGGCCTCGCGCATCGCCGCCGGTGAAGTGCCGCAGGTGCTCAAAGGCGTTGAATTGCTCTCGCTGGACATGGGCCTGTTGCAGGCCGGCGCCAGCGTCAAAGGTGAATTCGAGCGTCGTCTGAAAGGCGTGATCGACGAAGTCAAAGCCTCGCCGAAACCGATCATTCTGTTCATCGACGAAGCCCACACGCTGATCGGCGCGGGCGGCAATGCCGGTGGCTCCGACGCGGCCAACCTGCTGAAACCGGCACTGGCCCGTGGCGAATTGCGCACCATCGCCGCGACCACCTGGGCCGAGTACAAGAAATACTTCGAGAAAGATCCAGCGCTGGCCCGTCGTTTCCAGCCCGTGCAACTGCACGAACCGACCGTCAGCGAAGCAGTGACCATTCTGCGTGGCCTGGCTCAGGTCTACGAGAAGAGCCACGGCATCTACCTGCGCGATGACGCGGTGGTCTCCGCGGCCGAATTGTCCGCGCGTTATCTGGCCGGGCGGCAACTGCCGGACAAAGCCGTCGACGTGCTCGACACCGCATGCGCGCGCGTGCGCATCAGCCTCGCCGCCGCCCCGGAAAGCCTTGAGCGCCTGCGTGGTGAACTGGCTGAAGGCGGCCGTCAGCGTCAGGCCCTGCGCCGCGATGCCGAGGCCGGTCTGCTGATCGACCACGAAGCGCTGGAAGCACTGGAAGCGCGTCTGGACGAAGCCGAAAGCGAGATGGTCGCGCTGGAAACCCTGTGGACCGAGCAGAAGGCATTGGCCGAGCGCCTGCTGGAATTGCGTCAGCAACTGGCCAAGGCCCGCGAAGCCGCGGCTGTCGAGCCGACCGTCAGCGTTGAACAAGATGCTGAAGGCACGGTGATCGAAACCCACGCTGTCGAAGTGGAAGAAGGGCAAAGCGTCGAAGCGCTGGAAGCGCAGCTTCACGAAACCCACACGGCGTTGACCGCTGCACAAGTCAAAGAACGTCTGGTCAGCTTCGAAGTGTGCCCGCGTCTGGTTGCCGAAGTGATCAGCGCCTGGACCGGCGTGCCGCTGGCGCAACTGGCCCGCGAACACAACGCCAAGGTCGCCAGTTTCGCCACCGATTTGCGCACGCGCATTCGTGGTCAGGAACAAGCCGTGCACGCGCTGGATCGCTCGATGCGCGCCACTGCTGCCGGTCTGAACAAGCCTGACGCACCGGTCGGCGTGTTCCTGCTGGTCGGCCCGAGCGGCGTCGGCAAGACCGAAACCGCGCTGGCCCTGGCTGACCTGCTGTATGGCGGCGACCGTTTCATCACCACCATCAACATGTCCGAATTCCAGGAGAAGCACACCGTCTCGCGCCTGATCGGCGCGCCACCGGGCTACGTCGGTTACGGCGAGGGCGGCATGCTCACCGAAGCCGTGCGGCAGAAACCGTATTCGGTGGTGCTGCTCGACGAAGTCGAAAAGGCTGACCCGGACGTGCTCAACCTGTTCTATCAGATCTTCGACAAAGGCGTGGCCAACGACGGCGAAGGTCGCGAGATCGACTTCCGCAACACGTTGATCCTGATGACCTCGAACCTCGGTAGCGACAAGATCAGCGACCTCTGCGAGAACGGCGCGCGGCCAACCGCCGAAGTCCTCGAAGAAACCATTCGCCCGGTGCTCAGCAAACACTTCAAACCGGCGCTGCTGGCGCGGATGAAAGTGGTGCCGTACTACCCGGTCGGCGGCCCGGTGCTGCGCGAGCTGATCGAGATCAAACTCGGTCGTCTTGGCGAGCGCCTGAATCGTCGTCAGCTGGATTTCACTTGGTGCCAGAACCTCGTCGATCACCTGTCCGAACGCTGCACGCAAAGCGAAAGCGGCGCGCGTCTGATCGACCATTTGCTCGACCAGCACGTATTGCCGCTGGTGGCTGATCGTCTGCTCGATGCGATGGCCACGGGTGAAAGCCTCAAGCGCGTGCACGCCACGCTCGACGGCGACGCCAGCGTGACGTGCGAGTTCGCCTGAGGTGGGTGTGATGTTCACTCGAGTGCCGCAGCCACTGGTCTACGCCGAAGCGTTGCTGGCGCAGTTCGCCAGTCTGTCGCGGGCGGCGGACGGTGCTGCGCTGCTGGGTGACTTCGTGCGCGGGCTGGCCGAGCTGAGCGGTTGCGAACTGACGCAGCTGTATCTGCTCGACGCCACCCACACTTGCCTGGGGATGAACGCCGAATGCCTTGATGGCGCGCTGCAACCGCGCCAGGCGGCGAGCCTGCCGGCCGATTACAACGGTGAACAACTGCTGCAGTTCGCCCTGTGCCAGAACCGCGTGGTATGCCTCGACGATTTGAGCGGCAGCCTGCACGAGACCAGTTTTCTGCCAGCGACTACGAGCGCCTGGCAGTCGTTGCTGTGCGTGCCGCTGGTCAACAGCCATAAGGCGGTTGAGGGCTTGTTGCTCTGCGCCAGCCGTCGTCGCACCGACTTGCAGGGCTTTGCCGATTCCCTCGGTCAGCTCGGTTCGTTCGTACTCGGCCAGTTGCATTTGCTGCAACGTCTGCGTCAGCCATCGGCGGAATCGTCGACGGCGGTACGCAGCGTACCGAGCATCAGCGGCTACGGTCTGATCGGCAAAAGCGCAGCGATGCGCCAGACCCATTCGCTGATCAGTAAAGTCCTGCACAGCCCGTACACCGTGTTGCTGCGCGGCGAAACCGGCACTGGCAAGGAAGTGGTTGCGCGGGCGATCCACGATTGTGGCCCGCGCCGGTCCCAGGCATTCATCGTGCAGAACTGCGCGGCGGTGCCGGAAAACCTCCTTGAAAGCGAGCTGTTCGGCTATCGCAAAGGTGCTTTCACCGGTGCCGATCGCGACCGCGCCGGTCTGTTCGATGCGGCCAATGGCGGCACGCTGCTGCTCGACGAGATCGGCGACATGCCGCTGTCGTTGCAGGCGAAGATTCTGCGCGTGTTGCAGGAAGGCGAGATTCGTCCGCTGGGTTCGAACGACACGCACAAGATCGACGTGCGCATCATCGCCGCAACGCACCGCGATCTGGCGGCGCTGGTCGGCGAAGGCAAGTTCCGCGAGGACCTGTATTACCGCCTCGCGCAATTTCCGATCGAGTTGCCGGCGCTGCGTCAGCGCGAGGGTGACATCCTCGAACTGGCGCAACACTTCGCCGAAAAAACCTGTGCCTATCTGCAGCGCGATCCGGTGCGCTGGTCGAGCGCGGCGCTGGAGCACCTGTCGGGTTACACCTTCCCCGGCAACGTGCGCGAACTCAAGGCGCTGGTCGAACGTGCCGTGCTGCTGTGCGAAGGCGGCGAACTGCTCGCCGAACATTTTGCTCTGCGCATGGAGCCGATCCTCGAGGACAACAGCCACCTGAATCTGCGCGAACGCCTGGAGCAGGTCGAACGCACCTTGTTACTCGATTGCCTGCGCAAGAACGACGGCAACCAGACTCTCGCCGCCCGCGAACTGGGGCTGCCACGGCGCACGCTGCTGTATCGGCTCGGTCGTCTGAACATCAATCTGGGGGATTTCGATGGCTAGGCAAAAACGCATCGATCTGCCCCGAAAAACCAATTTCAGCGCCGCCCGCAAGGGTCGGCGCTTTGTGCTTTGTCTACACCTGGAGACCCTCTGATGTCTGTTCGTCACTGGCACGCTGTCCTGCTGACCCTCGTCGTTCTATGCGGCCTTGGCGGCTGTAGCGGCAATTACAAATTCAACGACAACGACTATCGCCCGTTGGGTGATCCGCAAGCGGTCAATCGCGGCAAGTGACCGCAAGGAGCATCAAACATGGAATTGGTTTTCGAAATGCTGAACACCAAGCAGTTCGTGCCCACCGAATTGTGCCAACGGACCTTCAAGCAGGCCGGCGGCGTGATCGGGCGGGGCGAGGACTGCGATTGGATCATCCCTGACCGCAAGCGTCACCTGTCCAATCACCACGCAATTGTCAGCTACCGCGATGGCTCGTTTTTCCTGACCGACACCAGCAGCAACGGTGTCCAGGACGGCAGCAGCCACGCGCGCCTGCACAAGGGCGAGCCGGTGCGCATCGAGCACGGCAGCACCTACATCCTCGGTGACTTCGAGATTCGCGCGCGGCTGGTGCGCGACCCGGCAACCTTCGACGGTGAAGTCGGCCGTCCGCGCGCTGCCGGCAGCATCATTCCGGATGACGCGTTCCTCGATCTCGACCCGCTCAATGCGCTTGAGCAGCAAGAGCGCGTGTACTCGGAAATCGACGAGTTGCTGGCGCCTACGGCCAAACCGGAAGATTCGCGTCAGCGTGCCGACTACGCGCGCATCGACATGGAAAGCCTGCTGGTCCCAGAGCTGATCGCCGCCCCGGTCGAACCCGAGCCCGCTCCGGCCCCAAAAGCCGTCGAGCGTCAGAGCGACGGGTTCTGGGAACATTTCGGCGCGGCGCTGGGTGTCGACGTCAAAGGCCTCAGCCACGACGAACGCGAAGCCATGGCGATCAATGCGGCGCGGCTGTTGCGCCAGAGCATCGGCGGTTTGCAGCAGAGCCTGCGCACCCGCTCGGAGCTGAAAAACGAACTGCGTCTGGCCCAGACCACCGTGCAAGGCACCAACAAGAACCCGCTGAAATTCGCCGTTGACCCGAGCGAAGCGCTGGAGATTCTGTTGCAGCCGAGCAAGCCCGGGCATCTGCCGGCCGAGCAGGCGATCTCCCGTGCGTTCCGTGATTTGCAGGCGCATCAAGTGGCCTTGCTCACCGCCAGCCGCGCCGCCGTGCGCGGCACGCTCGAGCATTTCTCGCCGGAGCAGTTGACCCTGCGTTTCGAGCGCGACAACAAGCCACTGATCGCCACGTCTGGCGGGCGCTGGAGAGCGTTCGGCCGTTATCACCAGGCGCTGCGCCAGGACGATGACTGGAGCGAGCGCCTGCTGGCCCGCGACTTCGCGCAGGCCTACGAAGAACAGATCCGCCTGATTTCCACCCTTCACACCGACCACCAAGGATGATGCGCATGTCTCGCCGCTCGACCGCTTTTTTCCAGACGCTGACTGCGCTCACCCTGCTGGTGCTGCTCGCCGGTTGCTCGTCGCTGTCGCCGTACTCGAAAGTGACCAAGATCAACCTGAAACTCACCGGCAGCGATCAGCTCAACCCGGACCTCAACGGGCGGCCGTCGCCGATCGTCGTGCGCCTGTTCGAACTCAAGCACCCGGTGACTTTCGAGAACGCTGATTTCTTCAGCCTCTACGAACGCGCCAAGGAAGCCCTCAACCCGGATCTGGTGGCCAGCGAAGAACTCGAACTGCGCCCGGGTGAAACCGTGGAGATGAAGCTCAAGGTGGAAGAGGGCAGCCTGTATGTTGGCGTTCTCGCCGCTTACCGCGACTTGCCCGACACCCAATGGCGCCACACGGTTCAGATCACTCCGCTGGAAGTCACCGACGTCGATCTGACGCTGGACCAGACCGGCATCCGTAACACCCATCAAGTGCTCGCCAAGGCGGATGACTGATCATGAATACCCATAAAGTCATTTGGCAGGAAGGCATGCTGCTGCGTCCGCAGCACTTCCAGCACAACGATCGCTATTACGATCACCAGATGAAAACCCGCACGCAACTGCTTGGTGGCTACACCTGGGGTTTTCTCAATCTGGAAATCGACCTGCAGTTCCTCAACATGGGCAAACTGGTGATCAGTGAAGCCTCGGGGATCCTGCCAGACGGCAGCCTGTTCGAACTCGGCGGCAACACCGAACCGCTGGCGCTGGACGTGCCGCCGAACACCGGTAACACCCCGATCTATCTGGCGCTGCCACTGGTCACCGGCAACCACATCGAGGCCCGTCGCCCGGAGCAATCCGACGTGCTCGCACGCTACACCGCGTACGACGCCGAAGTTGCCGACTCCAACGCCGGCGACGATTCCGCCAGCCAGGTCAGCTGCGGTCGTCCGGACTTCAAACTGTTGCTCGGCGAGCAGCAGAGCGATCAGGCCTACGTCAAGCTGAAGATCTGCGACGTGCTCGACACCACCCCCGACGGCGTGATCAGCCTCGATCCGGACTTCGTGCCGACCTACATCCAGGCCCACGCGTCGAGCTATCTGCTGTCGTGCCTGAAAGAAGTCATCAGCATGCTCAGCCACCGTGGCGACACCATTGCCGAGCGGATTCGCTCCAACGGCAAGGTCGGCGGCGCCGAGGTTGGCGACTTCATGATGCTGCAACTGATCAACCGCACCGAACTGCTGCTGCGCCATTACCTGGGGCTGGAGCAGGTGCACCCGGAGGAGTTGTACCGCACGCTGCTGACCATGCTCGGTGATCTGGCGACCTTCTCCGGCGAGAGCAAACGCCCGCGTCTGGACAGCCGTTATTCCCACGCCGATCAGGGCGCCAGCTTCCGCAAACTGATGGAAGCGATCCGTCAGGTGCTGTCGATGGTGCTCGAACAGCACGCCATCGAACTGATCCTGCAAGCGCGTCAGTACGGCATCATCGTTTCGCCGTTGCACGACCACAAACTGCTCGGCTCGGCGTCGTTCGTGCTGGCGGCCAGTGCCGACTGCGACTCCGAAGAACTGCGCCAGCGTCTGCCGGCGCACCTCAAGGTCGGCCCGGTGGAGCGCATTCGCCAACTGGTCAACCTGCACCTGCCGGGGATCAAGGTCAAACCGTTGCCGGTGGCCCCGCGGCAGATCGCGTTCCACTCCAACAAAACCTATTTCATTCTCGAACTCAGTTCCGAAGACCTGGCACAACTGGAGCGCTCCGGCGGTTTCGCGTTCCACGTGTCCGGCGAATTCGCCAATCTTGAACTGAAATTCTGGGCCATCAGGAACTGACCGACATGATCAAGGAAACGGATTACAGCCAGGACGACAAAACCGTCCTGCTCGATCGCCAGGGCCACGGACCGGCGTCGAGTCCATTGACCGACTTCGCCGCGCCGCCGCGTTTCGAGCAACTGGAAGAACGCATGATCTACGCCGCGCGCTTGCGTCCGGCCGAGGCGTTCAACATCAGCCTCAACTCGCTGGTCGCGGCTTCGTCGGAACTGCTCTCGGAAGTGGTGCGCCTCAAGCACAGCGAAACCCGCGAAGACCTGTACGCGCTCAACGAGCGTCTGACCGCCGGGCTCAAGTTGTTTGAAGTACGCGCCCTGCACAACGGCGCCGAGAGCAGCCAGGTGATGGCCGCGCGTTACGTGCTCTGCACCGTGGTCGACGAAGCCGTCGTGACCACGCCGTGGGGCAACGAAAGCGAGTGGTCGCAGATGAGCCTGCTCAGCAGCTTCCACAACGAAACCTTCGGCGGCGAGAAGTTTTTCCAGCTGCTCGATCGGCTGTCGAAAAACCCGGTCAAGCACCTGCCGATGCTCGAACTGATGTACCTGTGCCTGTCCCTCGGTTTCGAGGGCAAGTACCGCGTGCAGGCGCGCGGCATGCTCGAACTCGAAGGCATCCGCGACGCCTTGTACCGGCAGATCCGTCAGTTGCGTGGCGACGTGCCGCGCGAGCTGTCGCCGCACTGGGAAGGCCTCAACGACCAGCGCCGCAATCTGGTGCGCATCGTGCCGGCGTGGATGGTGGTGCTGTTCACGCTGGTCTGCCTGGTGGTGATGTATTCGGGCTTCGCCTGGGTCTTGGGCGAGCAGCGCGACACCGTTCTGCAACCTTATCAGCCGCTTGATCCGGCCGCGGTGCAACCGCAGTCGCAGCCGTAAACAGGGACGTGTGATGAAAAAGTTTTTCAAGAAAGTCGGCGCCTTCCTGCGCCAGACCTGGGTCTGGACCCTGTTGCTGGTGCTGTTTCTGGCGCTGCTGGTGTGGTTCGCCGGTCCATTGTTGGCGGTTGACGATTACAAATTCTGGGAAAGTCCGACCTCGCGTCTGCTGACCATCGCCGTGCTGTTCCTGATCTGGGGCCTGACCATGGTCTTCGTCAGCTGGCGCGCCGGGATCCGCAAGAAAGCCGAGGAAGCCAGCGAAGACGGCCAGGACCGCATTCGCCGCGAAGAGCTGATCGACGAAGAGCAGAAAGAGTTGAAGGCGCGCTTCAAGGACGCGCTGAAAACCCTGAAGACCTCGAGCCTGTATCGCGGCCGCAGCGAGCGCTGGCGCAGCGACTTGCCGTGGTATCTGCTGATCGGTCCGCAGGCCTCTGGCAAGACCAGCCTGCTGGACTTTTCCGGTCTGGAATTCCCGATCAACAAGATCGACCGCAAGCTGACCCGCGACACCCTCGGCACCCGTCACTGCGACTGGTATTTCGCCGATCACGGCGTGCTGATCGATACCGCCGGGCGCTACATGACCCAGCCCGACGCCGAAGTCGACGGCAACGCCTGGAGCACCTTGCTTGAGCTGTTGCGCAAGCGTCGCCGCGGTCGTCCATTGAACGGTGTGCTGGTGACCATTCCGGTGGAAACCCTGCTCGGCGGCAGTGAGCAGGACATCGATACGCTGGCGCGTCAGGTGCGTGGGCGTCTGCAAGATGTGCATCAGAAACTGCACGTCGATGTGCCGGTGTATCTGGTGTTGAGCAAGGCCGACAAGCTGCTCGGTTTCGACGAGTTCTTCGATCAACTGACCCGCGAGGAAAGCGATCAGGTGCTCGGTACCAGTTTCCGCAAGGATCAGGTCGGCACCGACGTGGCGGTGCTGCGCAACGAGTTCGAAGAACTGCTGCGTCGTCTCAACAGCCAAGTGATCATGCGCATGCACTCCGAGCGCGATACCCAGCGCCGTGGCCGCATCCTCGACTTCCCGCATCAACTCGGGCAGATCGGCGAGCGCCTGTGCCTGTTCGTCGACATGGCGTTCACCGGCAACCGTTATCAGCGGGCCACACAACTGCGCGGTTTCTACCTGACCAGCGCGCCGCACCTGACCCAGGAAATGGATTCGACCACCGCCGGCATCGGCGCCAGCCTCGGCATGAACGCCGGCGTGCTGCCGACCCTGCGCAGCGGCCGTTCGCGGTTCATTCATCACCTGTTCAGCCAGGTGATTTTCCCCGAAGCTGATCTGGCCGGTCTCGACAAGCGCGAGCGCAGCCGTATCCATTGGGGCCAACGCGCGCTGTACGTTGGCGCGCTGGCGGCACTGGCGCTGTTCGGCATGCTCTGGGCCGGTGGTTTCTCGGCCAACTATGAGCGCCTGGAAAACCTGCGCACGCTGGCGCAGAACTGGACCCAGCAACGTTCGGCGCTGACGCCACGCGATGACGCCATGGGCGTGCTGAAAACCCTCGACACCAGTTACGCGGCGACGCAAGCGTTCCCGAAAAAGGGTGACGTGTCGTATCACGAACGCGGTGGGCTGTATCAGGGCGAAGACGTCAATCCGGTGGTCAAGCAAGCCTACGAGCATGAGCTTGAAGCGCAACTGCTGCCACGGGTGGCGACCATGCTCGAAGGGCAGATTCGCGCCAACATGAAGGACCGCGATCGCTTGCTCAACAGCCTGCGCGCATACCTGATGCTGAACATGAAGGACCGTCGCGATGCGGTCTGGCTCAAGGACTGGATTGCCACCGACTGGTCGCAGCGCTACACCGGCAACACGGCGGTGCAGAACGGTCTGAATGCGCACCTCGATCGTTTGCTCAAGCAGCCGTTCATCTATCCGCTCAACGATCAGTTGGTGACGCAGGCGCGTCAGGTCCTGCGCAGCGAATCGCTGGCGACCGTGGTGTACCGCATGCTCCGCGAGCAGGCGCGCAATCTGCCGGACTACCGTTTCAGCCAGCACCTCGGCCCGCAAGGCTCGTTGTTCATCGGCACGGAATACGTGATTCCGGGTTTCTACACCCAGAGCGGTTATCAGCAGTACTTCTCGGTGCAGGGCTCGGCGCTGGTGACCGACATCCTGCGCGACAACTGGGTGCTGGGCGAAGGCGCGGGCATCAGCGACATGGACTTGCGTCGCCTGATGGTCGAGCTTGAGCAACTGTACTTCCGCGACTACGCCAACTACTGGAGCGAAGCGGTTGGCCAGGTTGCATTGCCGCCGATCAGCGACGCCGGTGAAGGCGCCGAGCAACTGGCGGGGCTGACTTCGGCGAACTCGCCAGTGCTGGCGCTGCTCACCGAAGTGCGTGAGAACACCCGCTTCGAAGCGACGGCTGATCCAGTCGAGGAAGCGGGTGATGCGGCCGACGCGCTGGCCGACCAGAAAGGCAAGCTGGGCAAGGTCGGTAAACTGGCGTCTGCCGTGGCGGACAAGGCCTCGGCGCTGAAGGTCGCCAAGAACCTGCCAGACACCGCGAAGAAGTCGCTGCAACGTCGCTTCGAACCGCTGCATCGCTTGCTCGATGACAACAACGGCCCGGCGGCGGACCTGACCCCAGCGCTGAGCGCGCTCAACGACCTGCAACTGCAACTGGCCGGTCTGGCCCGTTCGAGCACGCCGGAACAAGCCGCGTTCGAACTGGCGAAAACCCGCATGAGCGGCCAGCGCGATGCGCTGACCAACCTGCGCAACGCCTCCGGTCGTCTGCCGCGTCCGCTGAGCGTGTGGTTCAACGTGCTGGCCGAAGACTCGTGGCGTCTGGTGCTCAACGATGCCTATCAATACCTGAACGGCCGTTATCAGAACGAGCTGTACAGCGTGTATGGCAAAACCATCAGCAAGCGTTATCCGTTCAGCGCCACCAGCACCAGCGACGTTGCAATCAGCGACTTCCGCGAGTTCTTCAAGGCGCAAGGCATCGTCGACCGCTTCTTCGACAACTACATGCGCCCGTTCGTCAGCGGCGATCCGGGCAACTACCGCATGCGCAGCGTCGACGGTCACAGCCTGCCGGTGTCCAAGGTCTACCTCGATCAGATGGCCGCAGCCCTGACGATCCGCCAGAGCTTCTTCTCGATCAACCCGGCCGAACCGACCGTGCAGTTCAAACTGGAGCCGTACACCCTCGACCCGGCCGTCAGCCGTTCCGAGTTCAAGTTCGGCGACAAGACCATGGAATACCGCCACGGTCCGATTCTGCCGATGTCGTTCAAATGGCCGACCGACGCTGAAGACGGTCGCACCAGTCTGGTCATGGACAAAATGGCCGGGCGCCCGATCGGCATCGAGAAGAACTCCGGCCCATGGTCGCTGTTCCGCCTGTTCGACCTGATGCAGACCGAGTACATGACCGGTCGCGACGTGCTGGTGCTCAAAGCCGATGTGGGTGGCCTGCGCGCCAACTACCTGCTGACCAGCCAGCGCACGCCGAACCCGTTCGACATGGGCGTGCTGCGCACCTTCCGTATGCCGGTGCAGCTCTGATGCTGGTGGCCAGTGTCTGGCGCAGCGCGGCGCGTACCGACCCGGGCAAGGTGCGGGCGCGCAACGAAGATGCCTTCCTCGACCTGCCGCAGCATGGGCTGTGGGTGGTCGCGGACGGCATGGGCGGTCATCAGGGTGGCGACATTGCCAGCCAGTTGATCGTCGCCAGTCTGGCTGAGCTGCCGCAACACGAGGACTTCGACGAACGCCTCAAAGCCATCCGTCAGTGCCTGCACTGGCTGAACCGGCGTTTGGGGCAAGAGTTGACGGTCACCGCCGGGCGTCATGACAGCATCATGGGCAGCACCGTCGTCGCGCTGCTGGTGGAAGGCAATCGCGCGGCCTGCATCTGGGCCGGCGACAGCCGTTGCTATATGTGGCGTGGACAGCGTTTGTATCAGCTGTCCAAGGACCATTCGCTGCAACAGCAATTGATCGACGAGCAACAAATGAGCGTAGAACAAGCGGCAGCGCATCCGGCGGCTCAAGCCTTGACCCGAGCCGTCGGTGCCGCCGAACAACTGACCCTGGATGTGCTGGAACTTGAGGTCTATCCGGGCGATGCGTTTTTGCTTTGCAGCGATGGTTTGTATCAAGGCCTGAGCAGCGATGCCCTCGGCAACGCCCTCAGCCTCAGCGCGCCGCACGTGGCGCTGGAACGTTTGTTCGACGGCGCCCTGCGTGGCGCCGCGCGTGACAACCTGACTGCCGTGGTGATCCGCCAATGAGTGAACTCGAATCGCCCATCGATGACCTGTTGATCAGCGAAGAGCAGGCCAACAACCTGACCTATTTCGCTTTTGCCAAAGGTAATCCGGCAGAACCGTTGCTGGCGCCAACCAAGGCCAGCATCGGCGCACTGCCGGATGTACTCGCCGGTCGCTACCACCTCGAGCGTCTGCTCGGGGCCGGTGGCATGGGCGCCGTTTACCGGGCGCGGGATCTGCTGCACGAACAGTTTGGTGATCCCGATCCTTACATTGCGCTGAAAATCCTCAGCGAAGAATTTGCCGAATCGCCGGACGCCAGTGCCTTGCTCTACAGCGAGTTCGCCCTGATCCGGCGCCTGCGCCACGACAACGTCGTACGTGCGCATACCTTTGAAGTCGACACCGACTGCCAGCGGGCCTTCATCACCATGGAATACATGCGTGGCCTGACCCTGGACAAATTGCTCTGCGAGCGGCCTCTTGGTCTGCCGTGGAAAGAACTGCGCGACATCGTCCTGCCGCTGCTCGACACGCTGGCCTACGCCCACCGTCGCGGCGTGCTGCACGGTGACATGAAACCGAGCAACGTCATGCTCAGCGAAGACGGCTTGCGCCTGTTCGACTTCGGTCTGGGGCAGGCAGAAGAGGGCACCTTGCCTGGCCTGCCGCACCTGAGCCGTGAACGCTTCAACGCCTGGACCCCAGGCTACGCCGCCCCCGAACTGCTTGAGGGCCAACCACTGTCGGCCAGCGCGGACGTGTACGGCGTGGCCTGCGTGATCTATGAACTGGCGAGCGGCAAACACCCGTTCCGCCGCTTGCCCTCGACCCAGGCCCGCGACGAGCACCTGGAGCGCGAGCTGCATGCACCGAAAAATCTACCCCAACAAGGCTGGCAAGCGCTGCGAACCGCGCTGAGCTTCAACCCGGCAGAACGCACCATCACTGCCCAACAACTGCGTGACGCCTTGGGCGCCACTTCGTCCTGGCTGCAACGTCTGCGCCTTCGGGCGTAACGGATGACATTCGAACAGGGAGCACACGATGTTCAACTCAGCTAACGAAACCCACTTCAGCCTCAAGGTCGAAGACTACGTCGGCGACCTGCAAGTGCTGTCGTTCACCGGCACCGAAGGCATCAGCCAGCCGTATCGCTTCGACCTTGAACTGGTCAGCGAAAACCCGGACCTGGATTTGGAACAGCTGCTGCACAAGCAGGCGTTTCTCGCATTCGACCCACAGGGCTCGGGCATCCACGGGCAGATCTACCGCGTCGCCCAGGGCGATGCCGGCAAGCGCCTGACCCGCTACAAAGTCTCCATCGTGCCGCAACTGCAATACCTGCATCACCGCACCAACCAGCGCATCTACCAGCAGATGTCAGCGCCGAAAATCATCGCGCTGATCCTCGACGAGCACGGCATCAAGAGCAACGCCTACAGCTTCCAGCTCAGCCAGCCGTGCCCGGATCGCGACTACTGCGTGCAATACGACGAAACCGACCTGCATTTCGTCCAGCGCCTGTGCGAGGAAGAGGGCATTCACTACCACTTCCAGCACAGCGAAAAAGCCCACCTGCTGGTGTTCGGCGACGACCAGACCGTGTTCCCCGACCTCGGCCAGCCAACCGCGTACGCGCAGGGCAGCGGCATGGTCGCCGACGAGCCGGTGATCAAAGCCTTCAAACTGCGCCTGGAAACCCGCACCACCCGCACCACGCGCCGCGACTACGACTTCGAAAAACCGCGCCTGCAAATGGAAGCGGCCTACAAACCCGAAGGCGACAGCACCGAGCCGGACCTCGAAGACTACGACTACCCCGGCCGCTTCATCGACCGCGCGCGCGGCAAATTCCTCAGCCAGCGCGCCCTCGAACGCCACCGCGCCGACTACCGTCAGGCCGAAGGTCGCGGCGACCAGACCAAACTGGTCAGCGGCCACTTCATGGCCCTGTCCGACCACCCGCGCAGCGAGTGGAACGACCTGTGGCTGCTCACCGAAATCTTCCACGAAGGCAAACAGCCGCAAGTCCTCGAAGAAGGCGTGACCAGCGACACCACCGACAACAAGGACGACTTCCACCAGGGCTACCGCAACACCTTCCTCGCCACCCCGTGGGACGTGTTCTACCGCCCGGCCCTCGAACACCCGAAACCGCGAGTGCTCGGCAGCCAGACCGCCATGGTCACCGGCCCCAAAGGCGAAGAAATCCACTGCGACCAGTACGGCCGTATCAAAGTCCAGTTCCACTGGGACCGCGAAGGCCTCGCCGACGACAAAACCAGCTGCTGGCTGCGCGTCTCCAGCGCCTGGGCCGGCGACCGCTACGGTGCGATCAGCATCCCGCGCATCGGCATGGAAGTCCTCGTCACCTTCCTCGAAGGCGACCCCGACCAACCCCTTGTCACCGGCTGCCTGTACCACAAGGAAAACCCGGTGCCGTATGCCTTGCCGGCGAACAAAACCCGCAGCGTGTTCAAAACCCTCAGCTCACCGGGTGGCGGTGGGTACAACGAACTGCGCATCGAAGACAAGAAAGGCGCCGAGCAAATCTACATCCACGCCCAGCGCGATTGGGATGAAAACGTTGAGCACGATCAGAAGATTCGGGTCGGCAATGAACGTCATGACACGGTGGTGAAGAACTCCTACACCGAGCTGAAGGCTGAAGAACACCGCACCACGATCTCCGACCGCAAGGTTGAGGCGAAGCTGGATGATCATTTGACGATTGGGCAGAACCAGCATGTGAAGCTGGGAACTGCGCAACTCACCAGTGTGGGGAAAGAGATTCACCTCAAGGCTGGGGACAAGATTGTTATTGAGGCGGGGACGGAGCTGACCATTCTTGGAGGTGGGAGCTTTATCAAGCTCGATGGCGGTGGGGTGACGGTGGTTGGGCCGGTGATCAAGATTAATGCCGGTGGCTCGGCTGGGTCGGGTACCGGGATCGGGATTAAACCGCCAGTACTGCCGGGGGCGGCGGATAAGGATAAGGCGGGGAGTTTGATGGATCAGGCGATTGCGAACGCGCCAGAAGAGCCGAAACCTAAAACAAAGTACCTGTTATCGCTGTGACGTCAGCGCTCAATGGATTTGAAGAATTTATTAAATATGGATCACACCTATGTTGATTAGCCCTCCATTTCTTCCAGCTCCGACGGCCGGAGAGACTGACGAAGCGTATTTGAATCGAGCAATGCTGTGTGGAGAGCCGGGTGATGGCTTTTTCCCGATCAGCTTTGATTTGAACTGGCATGGTGGTACTCACCTTAAAGCGCCTAAAGAGGCTGGACGTGCGCTGCCGGTACGCGCGATTGCGGATGGCACATTGGCCTACTTCCGTGAGCCAACCGCTATCGATACAAATCCTGATGCTCCGTTGAACTACAGTGGTTGGACCGATAACGGCTGCATAGTTTTAAGGCATGAGACTGAGATTGGAGAGGGCGCAAACGCAAGAGTAGTGTTCTATTCAATATATATGCACCTTTCCAAAATTACGATGAAAGATCCGAAGAGGGGCATGCAGGTCTATCGTAAAGAGAGTCTAGGTGAAGCTGGGAAAATTTATGGTGCTGACAGCAAAATTCATTTCGAAATTATTTCAGATGATAGCCAAATAAATAAAATAACAGGTCGGTCGGAGCGAGAATTGAAGTACCAGATCGCCTCTGGTAGGAAGGATAGTTGCTGGGGTGACATGTATTTTTATTTGCCTCCCGAAGTCGTGGGTTATTGCGATCATCCTGCGTCTTGGGTCGAATCTACCAATACATCTGCTCGTATTACTCGTCCCGCCGAGGACCTATTTTTGCGTATGAGCTATACACAAGGACAGTGCAAAATTAGTGCTTATAATCTGGCCGGTGAATGTATTGGTGAGCAAAACGAAGCCAAGGATTTTGAGTTTGAATTATACGAAGAAGCAGTTAAGCGTTACCCAGCGTGTGCGAGTGCAGGCTATGAAATGCTCCGATTTGGGCGAGTACTAGGACCCGATGCTCTTACACCAGCTAATGCTGCGCATTGGCGAAAAGTTTCGCTGCCAAGTGGCGCTGCATGGTTTGACTTGAATTCAAGCACTGTGACGTGTTTCAGTGATGCGGATTTTCCTCATTGGCGAGGGTGGAAATTGATTGATGATGATACGGATGAAGACAGTCATTGCCAGTCACCTTATTTGAGATCACTTTTGAAGCTTGATGAGGACCCTCTATTTCCGCCTTCCAGGAGTATATTAGATATATCGAGTAATCCTGACACGAAATATAATCCTGTAAAGCCCGAAGAGGAACATGTTTACAGCAAGGCATACCGTATCAAGCAACATAATAAAGCTATTATTGAGACCGCAGCTTCTCGAGAGAAAATCAAACGATGCATATTCAAGTTTCCGAGTGAGTGGGGTAAAAGCGACTTCGATACACGTTATGGCTGGTTGCAGAGAGACTCAGAGCTAGGTCCTGCGATGCCAAAAGGCGATTATGAAAAGCTTAAAGCTCACCAAGAAGCTATGGCTTTCTGGGAGGATGCGGGCTTGGCAGATATCAAAGTAAAACATTGGCATTTCCCACCTAAAGAATTTATTGAGATTTTCAGGACGTGCACGTGGCTAAGTGCAGAAGAATTGGTGCAGTGTATCCCTAGGTCTTTCATTGGGGAGGATCACAAAAGTAGAGTTCTCTATAGAGCAAGTATTCCTTTTTCGCGCGCATCTGATAGAGCAGCAAGCATTAAGACTTCGCTCAACAAGGTAATGCGGAAATATCTAATAGTTACCAAGCAACGTATGGCTCAGTTTGTGGCTAATGGTTTGGTGGAGTCTGGGTTTTTCTCTCAATTTGCTGAGCTTGGACGTGGTAAAGACAAAAAATATGGCGATTGGTACGGGCGAGGAATAATCCAAATTACGCATGAAGAAAATTATCTAAAGTACTTTAAGCACAGAGGGAGAATTACCTCGAACGCTGCGCAAAATGTTGTTTGGAGAAATAAGGTCGAAACTGAATCCTATGATCAAGCTGAAAGCGCAGGCTTTTGGTGGGCAAAAAATAGAGCCAATAATACAAGCGATCCTGTGACGGCTAATGTCATTTGGAAAGTAGATGTCTGTGACGACTACAATTGGAAGGCCCACCAATGTAGTATTGCTCTAAAGTCGGAGGATCGCTTGAGTAATCCAACTTTGGATCGCGTTGGGCGCCATGTGAATACGGGCAAGCCGACGACAACTATTCGAATGAATGGGCTTCCTGAGCGTAGAGATACGTTTACTAATGTCCAGGCTATTCTTTCTGACTTATTGTATGTGAATGGCACAGCTGGAGAGCCGCCGGTGGCCATTCCGTCTTTTATAAAGAGACAAAAACAGTGATTAAAGTTTTAGCTTGTTATTTGCTTTCGTTAGTTTCGCTCGCACATGCAGGCGAGAAATTTGAGGTGGAAAGTAATGGTTGCATTATCAGCGCAGCCGCCGCTGGTCGGTTTTCTTCTTTTAAAACGGACGAAGGTGTGTCTTTTCTGAAGTACGAATATAAGGACGGCAGAGAGGAGAATGTAAAATTAAGTTGCAAAGGTATGAGCTTGGCGGATGCAATTTCCAGTGATTACGTAAAGGAAAAGGATGGTCTGAAAGTTGCGGTAGGCTCTCAGCCCTTTGCGGAAGCCCGTAGCTACTCTGGAAGTAATTGGTCAGGAGTAGAAGGTGTCTATTTTTTGGATGCCGTTTGTTTTACAACTTCTTTTGAGGCGGGGCGTGAGCATATTTTTTTCGTAGATGCATGTGGTGAGGAAAAAGACATAAAGGAACTGAGAGAAAATTTGTTGGGTCTTTTGAAACGAGCAACTACGACTTATAGCAATGTTTTATCAGAATAGGAGGTGAAACGGGGAAAGACCACGATTTTAGTAATTACCCGAAAACGTGGTCTGTTCCATTTTTTTCAGAAGGATATATAAAGTTGAAAAAATATCTCACACTATTCAAGCGCCATTTTATTCTGTTTGTAGTTTTTGGTTTCGTAGCGTCTAATGTATTTGCGGATGCCGCACCCACAATAGGTGAATTCCATCCTACGGTGGTAGCCTCTTTGGGCGAAGAAAAGATCGCTGTATTTTTTTTGAAAAATAGTCTGAAGGCGATAGCTAAAGAAGAGCATGTTGCCGATGCTGAGATATATTACTCATCATTGAGCTCCGGTAAACCCTCTCTAAACTATGTTTGGAAGGTTGAGGGGGATCAGATCGCTTCTGTATTTTTCTACGAGTGGAAGTCCCCTGCGAGAGCCGGAAAATCTATGTTTGTGTTGACAAAAAGAAAATTGTCGAACTCGGCATTTGACGGTTTTGCTTATTCGGTAATGGAGCTCCCAATAAGGAGAGATGGTGGACGTGTATCCTTGCTTCATTTTAGTGGCGATTTGCCTGACCCATCTCTAGATAATTGTATGGAGGGAGCAGATCTGGTTACGGGAAATAAAGTGGTCTGTGCTTATAAAGATGCGGCGAGCATTAAAAATTACTTTAGCTTGCAGGACAAAAAACATTAAAAGTTGTGTGCGCGCCAATAGAGAAAACGGGGCGGTTCACTTTTAGCTGAATCCGTCCCACGGAAATGGGAACAGACCACGATTTTCCGAAAAACGTGGTCTGTCCCCTTTTTTTCGTTTCTGAGGTCAGCCGAATGATTCGATTAATTATATTGCTTTTGTTTGTTTATAGTGGCGCCGCTTATTCTGGCTCAGCTGAGCATAGCCTAATATGCAAAGAACGTGGTCAGAGTTCTGATTCGGCTAGGTTGACTCTTTCTTTTGAAGAGGAAGTATTTTTTGTTAACAATACTGATCGCGGATGTCGGTCAGATTATGTCGTTAGACAAGCGCAAGGAGCGGAAAATGAATCGATCATATTTTCTTATCCGACGAGTGACGATATGGGCTTAAATGCTCAAATAATGATTTTTGCTGCTCCAGCTAATGGCGGAGAAGCCCACTATATCGGAGATATTCCTGCTGGTGCTTCAGAACTAAAAGATGGAAATTATCAAGATATTCAGCAGGCTGGTGATTCAATCTACGAGAATATCTACCGTATTGATGGTTCTAAAGTTATTACTTTGATGCCAGGGAAGGAGTTAATCATTTCCGGCGAACAGTGTGTTTATAAGAAAGCAGGTGACGCTGTTTGTCAGAAAATGCGAGGTAGCTTTGAAAAACCTGTGTGTGTCCTTAATGATGGTACGCATAAAATCCTCGCCGTTGCGAGTGACTGCACAGAGCTGAAAGAAAACCTTTAAGCGCTCAAGAATAATATTGGGAGGACCACTCCTCAGTAACGGACGAGAAAGTGGTCTGCCGTAATTTTCCACTACAGTTTTTTGCTTAAAAAACCGGAAATGAAAAAACAGTTAAACCGAACGTAAGTGGAAGTAGGACCGTACATGCCAGTCAAAACTCTAGCGGTATCACTGCTCGCTCTGATGTGGACCTTCCCGGTGTTAGCCGAAACCACCACATTCAGTCCCACCAACGGCGTCAACGCTACGCTGGCTCTCGAAGGCTCCAAGCTGAACATCGCGGTTAAAAGCGAAACGCACAGCGAGTCGCGAACCATCGATTTTGAAGCCGAAAACGAACTCCACATGCAGTTCGACGATTTCAATTTCGACGGCGCCCAGGATTTCGCGATCTGGCAGCTGGATGACGGCATGGGCACGTACGACTACTACCGGGTATTCGTTTACCAAGCCAAAACCGGCACCTTCGAAGAGTTGCAGCCGGACTGCGGCGATGGCTTCGTTAACCTGCGCGTCGACAAAAAGCGTAAAGCGTTGCTCAGCACCTACTGGGAAATGAACATCCCCAAGCAATGCATCACCCGATTCACCAAACGCAAAACCTGAATGACTCTAGGATGAACACAGTGAACCGTTTTGTTTTAACCCTGCTGGCCGTATTGCTCCCGGCTTCAGCTGCCTGTGCGCAGGATGACTGCAGCCATGTCACCTCAAGCCTGGAAATGGTGCCCTGCTCGGAGGCGGCGAAGAAGGCTGCCGATGCGCAGTTGAATGTCAGCTACAAGCAGTTGATGACGCGGCTTGAATCTGACTATCGAGCAGATCCGGCATTGGGCGCGGAGTACGCCGCGAAGGTCAAAGAGTCGCAACGTGCGTGGTTGAAGTTGCGCGATGCGAACTGTCCGTTGGAGGCGTTCGAGATCGAGGCGGGGATGCCGGCGCATGTGTTCGCCGTCAACTCGTGCATCGCCAGCATGAGTCGTGAGCGTTCGGCGTATCTGGACAAGATTGCGCCGGAACAGTCCGCGCATCTATCCGATAAAGGCAATGCCAGCGACGCTTGCCCATCCGAGGATTTCTTACCGTTCCTGGCAGTATTTTCTGCCGATATAGGAGCACAGCGCCGGCTCACTGCGCTTACCGTCAAATCGTTGGTGTTAAAGCCAAAGTCCGAGCCGGGTCGTTTCGAATCGGTGACCACGGGCGAGAAGGGGGCTGGGTTGGTTTATCCGATGATGGCGCCTATCGAGTCTCGTAAAACCCCGGGTGTTGTGATTTGGGAATACGACGACAGCCACTCCACTGTTGTGGATCGACGCGCCGGCTGGAGCAATGTCAAAGCCTTCAATTTTTCCCGTCAGGCGTGCTGGGTGCTTGAAGGCGTTGAAGACTGGTCTATTCACGAGAAAGACCTGGTCGCGGCCAGTACGCCGACGATGAGCAAGGAAGAGAGTTACTGTTTCCAGCGTGCCGAGGCGTTCGAAGCATTGGGTGCACCGGAGGACCAGCCTCGCACCGTTGAGTTGTTTGAGGCCACGCTAGAAAACTTGTTATGTGCAGCGCACTCCGGGGACCCACTCGCCAGTTATAAAGCAGCTGTTTTGAGCCTCTCGGGCATGGCGCCGCAGGTGCCGACGGATACTTTGGAGTCACTATTCAAAGCAGCGGCCACTGCGTTGCCGAACGGTGCGATGGGACTTTCCGAGTTTTACTGCGATGGCAACGAACTAACATCAGACGGCCCCTGCAAAAATCCTGCGCTTGCAGAGCAAGCACTGATGGGCGCCGTGAAAATGGGCAATGCCAACGCGATCAGCAAGTTGGCATCTACCTTCGCGAGCGGCGAATGGGGTACCAAAGATCCATCCCGAGCCATGGCCTGTTACCAAATGGCCCTCGCGAAGGGTAGTGAAGGCGCGAGTTTTGGTTTGGAACACTTGAAGAAAAACTCCACCACACCAATCAAACCCAGCTACTGCTACTGACAACTCCCGAAACCTCACGCATTTCCTTTAAACTCCCAACCCCCAAGGAATGCGCTCAGGACACGGAATGCCAGCCCCCTCGACCTCGCTTCGCCCAGCGCTAGTGCTCTGGTTATACGCCGCTGCGATCGTGCACATACTCGCCGGTCTCACCCTGACCTGGGCCGGGCATTCCGGATTACTCGACGGCTATCTGCAAGTTCTCGAACTGGCATTCTGGGGCGACGACGCAGTACCCGTCGCCGGCCACGAACAACAGGTATGGTGGCTCGCACTCTTCGGCGCGACGCTGCAAAGTTATGCGCTGTATATGCTCGCGCTGGTGCACATCGGCAATCGCTCGAAAGAACCGATGGTGTGGGGCTGGTTGATCGCCGGCATCCTGTTATGGGCGCCGCAGGATATGTGGCTCTCGGCGCAACAGCAGGTCTGGTCGCACGTGTGGCTCGACGGTTTTGCATTGTTGGTGTTGTTGCCACCGCTGGTTTGGCTGTATCGCAATGACCGCCGAAAGTCCCCACCAGAAAAGATGCCGAGTCAGTCCAACCCGTTTGCCGGTGGCGCTTTCAAGCGCGTGCTGATCACCGGCGGCACCGGGTTCATCGGTGAAGCCTTGGTCAATCAATTACTCGACGCGGGCCACTCGGTCAGCGTTCTAACGCGCGATCCGTTGAGCGCGGCCAATCTATTCAACGGCCGCGTCCGCTGTGTGCATTCGTTCAGCGAACTCAGCCACGACGAAGCCTTCGACGTACTGATCAATCTCGCCGGCGCCCCCGTCGCCGGGCCACGCTGGACTGCCAAGCGTCAGGCGCAACTGCTCGCCAGCCGAGTTGGCACCACCGAAGCACTGATAACCTGGCTGAAAAACACCAAGCACAAACCAACGCTGTGGATTCAAGCCTCGGCCATCGGCTACTACGGCGTACGCGACGCCAATGAAAACCTCGACGAACACGCCAGCAAGGGCGATGGCTTCATGGCCGAACTCTGCGCGCGTTGGGAAGCCGCCGCGCAACCAGCCACAGAATTCGGCGTGCGTCAGGTGGTGCTGCGCCTCGGCGTGGTCTTCGGCCCCGGCGGTGCGTTGACGCCGTTGCTACTGCCGTTCCGCCTGGGCTTCGGCGGGCGCATGGGCGATGGTCGGCAAATCATGAGCTGGGTGCATCGCGACGATGTGCTTCAGGTGATCGCGCGGGCTTTCAACGACGACACTCTGCGTGGCACCTACAACATGGTCGCGCCGGAAACGGTCAGTCAGGCAGCGTTCGCCGAGCAGGCCGGCAAGGTCCTCAAGCGCCCGGTGTGGTCCAACATTCCCGCCGCGCCAGTACGTGCATTGGCCGGGGAGATGGCGGAGTTGTTCTTCGACGGTCAGCGCGTGGTGCCGCAGCGTTTGACCGAGGCCGGCTACACATTCCGCTTTCCAACCCTCGACGCCGCTCTGCGCGATCTGACCTGAGGATCGCTCATGAGCAAGCCGTTGATGTATGTGCTAGCCGGCAACGGCAGCGCTGCCGATTGGTGGGACGACGCGCTGCCGCACTTCCAGCGCTACGAAGTGGTGCCGTTGGAGTTGCCGGGCTTCGGTGCCAATCCCCAGCCGCCCTGCGAGGATCTGGCGGACTACGCGCAGACCTTGCTGGCGATGACGCAGCAGGGCAGCGCGATCATGGCAGTCGGGGTTAATGCCTTGCTGGTGTTGCATGCGTTGCAACGTCGACCCGGGCACTTTTCCCGCAGCGTTTTGTTGGCGCCGGTCGGTGCGTTTTTGTGGCAGCGGCGGTTGCCGGCGCTGATGTCGCCACTACCGATCCGCAAGACCATTCACTGGCTGCTGTCGAACAAACCCACGCTGTTCGCGCGCAAATTCTCCAACCAGACCTGGACGCCCGCGCAGTACCAGCGCATGGGCGCCGGCTATGCGCGCTGCCGTGCGTTTGTGCCGCACTGGGATCTGATTCGCGCCGACACCGCGCTGCCGCTGCTGGAGTGGATCACCGATCCGGTCGAGTTGATTTGGGGTGATCAGGACGCGGTGCTCGGCATCGAGCAAGCGGCAGCGTGGTCGACGATTCTCGCCCGCGCTGATCTGACCATTAGCCTGAAACCCGGTTGGGGCCATTACCCGTGGATCGACTCGCCCGCGCAGTTCGCGCAGTGGCTGGAGTCGGGCGAGCGCGGGTTTGTCGCGCACACCAAAGGCGGGCGTTTGCGCCTGGCTGAACTGGCGGGGCAAGCGGTGCCGGCAGCGCTGACGCTCAACGATTGCAGCGATCCGCGTCTGCCGGCATTTCTCGCCGCCCAACCTGATGTGACCTGGGCGGTGCGCTCCTCCAGTTATGGCGAGGATCAGGCCGATTCTGCGAATGCCGGTTTGAGCACAACCTATCTGCGCGAGCCGACCGCCAATGTGCCGAAACGCATCGCCGAACTGACGGCCGAAGGCGTCGAGGAAGTGGTGGTGCAACGCTTCATCACGCCGGTCGTTTCCGGGATCGCTTTCGTGCGCCATCTCTCGGTAGAACTTGAGTGGGTTGAAGGTCATCTCGAATCGCTGGCCGATGGTCACGTCAGCCCCTCGCGGGCAACGCTTTCGCGGCTCGGCGATGCCTGGCGCAGCGGCACGTTCACGCCGTCCCATGGATTGACCCAAGACCTGCTCTGGCACTTTCTGCAAGACGTGTTGCGCGTATTCCATTACGTGCCCGGCGACGTCGAATGGGCCTGGGATGGCGCGCAATTGTGGTTGCTGCAATACCGACCGATCAGCGACTACGGTTGGCGCCGCCACCTGACTGCCGCCAACATCGCTGAAATCCTGCCGCCGCAACCGAGCGTGCTAGTGGAATACGCCCAACGCCGAGCTGCCGCGAGTATCCCAGCGATCATGGCGCGTTGGGATGCGCGGGTGCTGCAGGACAACGAGCCGTTCACCGCAGTGTTCGGCGGCGCGTCCTATATCAACAATGATCTGTTTCTCGGCCGGCTGGCCGACTGGGGCATCAGCGCTGATAACTACGCCGGTGAAGTCGGCGGCGCGACGCCGCATCTGCCGTGGCAACCGCTGAAGCTGCTGCGTTCGTTGCCGCTGTTTTTGCGTATGCAACGCAAGGCTCGCGGCCATTTGCTGAATCTTGAAAACGGCTTGCAGCGCTTCGATCGGGAACTGGCCGAACTCGTCGCCCAAGGTGGCGATGGCCAACAGCTCGCGGACTGGTTCACCCGGTTTTACGTGTTTGTGGTGCAAGGCAATCTTTGCATCGCCACGGCGCTGGCCAGCAGTGGTGGTGATTGGCTGGGCCGCCCGCCGACCGCTTACGACAATCTTGAAAACAGTCCGCATCGATTGCCGTGGGAGACCGATCCCGCTACGCCTCGGCCTAGGGCGACTGAGTTGCCGTTACAGGTATTCCCGCAATGGCCAGCTCTGATTCGCCTCGCCCATTCCACCGGCCTGCCGGGCCTGCGCGGCTACTACCTGCAAGTGCGCGAATGGTACCGCGACAACCTGATGCGCATCTTCTTCCGCCTGCACCACGCCATGCCGCTGGCGGATCGCGAGCACTGGTTCGCACCGCATCCGGATGTGCGCACTCGCGATGGCAGCTTCTGGCAGGACGGTCGCGAAGGTGCGGAGCAGGCGACCGGGTTCATGATTTATCCCGGGCAGGTGCAGGGCATCCTCGGCGCCGACATCCTGCTCGAAGACACCCTCGATCCTGGGCGACATGCGCACTATCAAACAGCGCGGGCGGTGATTGCGCGGATGGGTGGGCGGTTGTCGCATGGCTCGACGTTGTTGCGGGAGTTGCGCAAACCGTCGGCGGTGATGCCGCAGGTGGATTCGGCGTGGGTGGGGTGTGAGGTGTTGTATCGGGATGGTGAGTTGGAGTTGATCAATTCGAAGGATGCGAAGTGAAACTACGATGCCTCCGCGAATTGATCTTTGGTCTGGTCGCATTTTTACAGGTGGATTATGTGACTGCCGCAGGTGTCGGTAACGAGCCCGGCCAGTCGCCGGTTGCGCAAGGTCCGACCGAGACAGTTGTAGACATGGGTTCGTGTCGGTTCTCCATGCCGCTGCTACAGAACCAATGGCTGAAGTTCGACGATTTCTATTCATTATTTATCGCAGCCAAACAACTGCCCAAACCGTCCAGCGCCCCCACCTTGTGGCAAGCGCAGACGTCAAGTGGTGCCGATTGGCACTTCGAGAAACACGGCGACCTGAGCCAGCCGTGGTTTGGTTTGATGTGTGAAAACTCAGAGTATTTTTCGCTTCTCACCGACTGGAAACCCCCGGTAGACGAGGCGTTTGCGGTGCAAGCCCTGCGTGACGACAACGACCGCAGGTGTCCGGCGACTCGTACCGACCAGGGGTGGGTGCCCAACTCTCTGGCGGGTCGTGCGAATACCTACACCTTCGAACAATGGGGAGGGGAGAATTCTTCGGGGTTCATCTTCGGTTTCCACGACAAATCACGACGGCACATTACCCGCATCGCTTTTTGCCTGCTGATGGGCAAGGACGTGCTGATCGGCTCGGCGGAATCGGGCTCATCCGCCCCGTTGGCGATCAGCAACGAAGGATTCGAGCAAATCAAGAAAGCGGTGCGCGGCATTGCCTTCGAATGAACATCCCCAAAATGCATTACGTCGACGGAGCTACAGCGTGAAAGGATTTTCGGTTCTTCTCGGCAGCTTGATATTGGCTGCCGCATCCATGGCATTCGCTGCCGATCCAGCCTTCAAGGATTACACCGTCACGCCAGTTTTCACCGGCCCCAACCATAAACTGGTGCGGCAAGAAAACAGCAGCCCAATGATGGACCAAGCACGGGTGCAAGCCTTGAAAGGCAAGGTCAACTTCGCCGGCCATTACATCCTGCACAGGTTGCGGGGTCATTTCGATGGAGACCGGTTGCTTGCTCAGTCAGCACGCAGCCAGGTTTTGCTACGGCAAGTGGGAGGGCAATCGGTGGGCTTCCGGGGAAGAGGATGCGCCTCACCTCGTCATGCAGACGCCGTCTCCAAAGGACTTATTGAAACAGGTCTCAAATATTGAGATGCCGCAATCTCGCGTGGAAGAACTCAAATTCAATCTTCGCACTATAAGTCCAGAGTCCTATATGGCTTGTCACCCACCGGCGCGCGATGTTCGAACTTTCAACGACTTGGCTTTCTACTTGGCCGAGGGCGGTAACGATGAGCTGGCGCTGAAGTTTTATCGCGGCGTTGAGGCCGTTGGTAAACGCACGGTACTGATGTTGAACATTGCCGACTCGCTCTGGCGCCTTGATCGCAAAGATGAAGCGCAGCGCTATTACAGCCAGTACCGCGACGCGATGAGCGCCGACGGCAAGGCGCAGAAAATACCTCAACGTGTCGTTGAGCGATCTGCCAATCAGGGAATGAAAAATTGAACATGCTTGTGCGTTTTATCGCGTTGTCCTTTGGATGCCTGTTTGCCTCTTTTGCGATGGCCGAGGACGACTGCAAAGAAATCACCGTTAGCGCCCAGGTTGATCGGTGTGTGGAGGCAGCCCGCAAGGAAGCCGACACGCAACTCAATGCCAGCTACAAGAAACTGCTGGGACGGTTTGAAGCTCAACAGCGGCGCGACCCTGAGCAGGGTAAGGCGCTGGTCGCCATGGCCAGAGAATCCCAGCGCGCCTGGATCAAGCTACGCGACACCACGTGCCCGCTTGAAGCCACGGAAATCGAGCCTGGGGTGGCAGCGCATGTCACGACGATCAACAACTGCATGGCCAGACTGAGTCTGGAACGTGCTGCTTACCTGGACACAATCGTCGCTGATGAGCCGGGTAATGTGGTCGATCTCAACAAGGTGTACCTGTCCGGCTCCCAGCGCTTCGGCGATGTCGTGGCCCGTTATGTCAGCACCTTTGGCAGCCCATGTCTGACAGTCCAGATACTGGCGCCCAACGGCGGTTGGAGAGTGCTGTCCTCCAAGCGGTTTTGCAGTTTCGAGGGCAAGGCATTTTGGACGGACTATGCCGATGCCGGGTTTGAGGATCATGCGTTTGCCGATGATGGATTGCACGTGACGCTCAGGTTGACGGAGCTTCGTGGGCTCGGAGAGAAGCGCCTCGCTTGTGTGATTCCGATCAAGAACGAGCAAATCAAAGAGCTGAAATGCGGCGCGGTTGAGCCTGGGGCATAACAGGCCCGAATCGTTTGCTGATACCCATGAACCGCTAAAGGAATATTCGGTTTGAAATTTTCGTCTGCATTGTTTTCCGCGTTGCTCGTTTTCGTTCCTCTGGCGGCTCATAGCGAGGTCACGACCGAGGTTTTTTGCTTCCGCTCCCACGAAGGCAAGCCCATAAATTTTGAGTTCAGAACCTATTACGATTCTGTCGCCAAGTGGAGCGGTGCTGGCGTCAAGTACAGCAAGTCGAAGAAGGCCATCACTCTGGTTCATCGCAATACTGAACAAGAAGAACTCGTGTATGGCCGGCCCTACCAGTACACGACAACTTGGGTTGAAGTAGTTGATGGCGCACTGACAGGTGAGTATCAGATGGTCACTCAGGGTGGCCGGGTTGATGCGATGACGTATACGAATTACAAATCTGCAAAGAAGTATTCGTTTGAAAACGATTACAACGTGGATTCGAAATCTGAAACAGGTTGCCAGTGGTGAGACAGGGAATACTCACGTAGGGGGCTTAACGCCCCTTTTTTCATATTCAATCAGGCTCTTGAATCATCAGCGGGGAGGCGAGTTGAAAAGATTAGCTTTGGTCGCGTTATTGCTGTGCTCTTTCTCTGTGGCTGCGGGGCCAATGTTCCCGTCCCTCAAGTCATGCATGGAGGCCGACAGCGGCTGTGCGTTGGCGTTGAAAGAAAACCTTCTGGTGGACGCAAAATCCGGGCAACGTCTCTCCGACGAGGCGGAGTCGGCCGGAGCAATGAGTGGTTTCTGGCTGTATCGAGATGGCGAGCGTTACATTCTGGAGAACGAAAACTACTCCCAGGCAAAGACGCGTCGTTGGCTGGTTTTTACCTACAACGGCGGAAAAGTAGTACTCGACGGCGCCTATATTTTCTCGATAGACATTGACCCGAACACCGGACCGTACTGGCACGGCTACGACTGCCGAGGTGATGCCAAGCCGTTCGCCGTGCCCACGAAAGAACCCTTCAGTGAAGTTGCTTTGGAGGCGTTGTGCGGTGGTGCTGAAGGCTGGGTCGTCTCAGGGAAGGATAAAATCGTGCCCGTGTCAGCCAAGGGGCTGGCTGTCAGTGTTCCCGTTTACCACGCTCGCAACCGTGATGGTTCAGCGACGTACCTGTTTACTGAAAGCGATGTTCCGGATCTTTCGAAGCTGGTGTGTTTGTCCAATTGCGCCGATGTCACTCAAATATCAGAACGCGTCTCGCAAGAAACAGCGCCATTGAAGGGCAGGCAGGATGGAACGTTGTGTTCAGATGACGAAGACATTTACTTCAGTTGCCCGTTGGAGGGTGGTAAGACGGTT
The DNA here is from genome assembly GCA_902825215.1 of Pseudomonas fluorescens. Lineage (GTDB taxonomy): Bacteria > Pseudomonadota > Gammaproteobacteria > Pseudomonadales > Pseudomonadaceae > Aquipseudomonas > Aquipseudomonas fluorescens_G. The sequence goes on along the minus strand of LR782234.1, from coordinate 6,080,452 downwards.
TCCGTTTGTGCACGGGGAAACAGCAAGCCCACGGCCGGTTTTGTTCAGTACCGTTACGGCGTGCTGAACAAAATAGAGATGATCTATCCGAAGGCGGCTTTGCCGCCCAAGGGCAAATTCTTTGTCGTGAACGCTTCTGAAGGCAGCGTGAACTTGAACATCATCAAGTTCAAAAACGGTGCTTATACCTACCTCGTTAATCAAGCCTTTCTGAGTTATCTGACGGTGCTCAAGGACGACAAGGCGGTGTTCCGGCAGTATTGCGGTGAGGGAGGGAATGCCTACATAAACCGGGCGGCGCTCCGGGGGTTGGAAGCGCGCCCAAAAAGCGCAGAGGACTTTCGCTAGTTTTTGTTATCGAGATTTCGAAAGAGGACTTAACGTCCCCTTTTTTCATCCGCAAATCCCGCTACGGCTGCGCCGCCGCGCTCTTCACCTCAATATGATCAAGCGTCCCTTCCACCATCAATCGCACCCCATCCGCCATCCTGCTCAGGGCCAGTGCCACAGAACGGCGTGAGCCATGGAGGTCGTCGGCGAGGTCGCAGGCGATGACGCTGATGGACAGGAGGTCTTCGGAGGCGTTGGCCATGAGGGCTTCGGCGTCGGTGCCGGGGGAGAGTTTGAAGAGGCCGTTCTCACGTTTGGGATGTGGTTCGACGGCTGGTTTGAAATGGTGGTCGAGGGCGCGTTCGGCGGCTTCGTGGAATTTCTTCGATTCCAGAGATTCGTAGGGCGATATGTCCGGGGTTTCCGGGGGATTGGGTGTTGGTTTCTTCATTCGGTCTTACTCCAGTTTCAGGAGCTGGCACCGTTTCGCTCGCACTTCGAAAGGGGTGGCAGCTGTGCATAGGTGTGCAAGACCGGTGGAGTCACCCGGCAGACCCGAAGGCCTCCCATACACAGCAGCCATAACGATCCGCGAGCATAGGAAAACGCTCGGCGAATTGCCATAACCAATGTGTACTCCCGCCGGACTTGCACGTCCGTATCGCCGATTTTGCGGCGACACACAAAGCCTATCCCTCACGACCAATCCCGCCTAGTTCACGGACAGCCCGGCACTTCGCAGGAAATTTCCCATGGGTTCGCGGGGCGGAAGATCAAAAGATCGCAGGCTTCGCCAACTCCTACAGGGATGTGTTTCAACAGGTGTAGGAAAGGTGAGTGGTGAGACGCGGAGCGTCTCGGGATGCATTCCCACGCGGAGCGGGGGAACGATCAGTGGGCGAGCGCTGAATCGTGACTTGGCAGTCATCGTGCAGGAAATCGCTTACATAATCCTCCAATAGCGTCAGATACTGGCGTTATCGTCCGAATCCCTTACACTGCCCCGGCCGTTCATTTTCCTTTTGAGGCTGTGCGCATGAAATTTCGTTTTCTTCTATGGATGATGGGTTTGTTGATGGGTAAGGCCAGCCGGACAAATCCTGCGTTCCAACAGCAGTTGGGTGACAAGGATCTGGTGTTTCAGCTGCAGACGCTGGACGGGAAAGTGGCGCGGCATTTCGTGGTCAAGGATCAGCGCATCACCAGCAAGTCTGGCGTGGTGGCGGAGCCGGCGTTTGCGATTGCGTTTAAAGATGCCGGTTATGGCTTTGCGACGATGCAGGCGAAGAACAAGCAGTTGGCGTTTATGCAGGGGATTCAGGACAAGTCGATCCAGCTCAAGGGTAATCCGGCGCTGGTGATGTGGTTTCAGGGGTTGATGAAGTATTTGGTGCCGAGGAAGGCCAAGCGTAAGGCTTGAGTCTGCGGTGACGCGGAGCGTCACGGGATGCATTCCCACGCGGAGCGTGGGAACGATCAGATGTGGTCTGGTAGACCGAGTTGGATTCTTCGCGAGCAGGCTCGCTCCCACAGGGATTTGTGTAAATACTGGGGAGCGGGCCTGTTTCGTTTTATGCCTGGCTGAACTGCGAAGCCAGTTCCCGCAGCAGCACTTCAGCCTCAAGCACTTTGCTGACCACATCATTGGCTTTTTCGCGGCTCAAACCGACACGTTCGAGCAGCGCGTCGGGGATGTCTTCGTCGGGGCCGGAGCCGATGCCGCGGCTGCGCAACAGGCGCACGGCCAGGCAGACGAGGTTCGGGTATTCGGCGTAGGCGCCGTCGTAGCTTGGGTCGTGCTGGAAGCGCAGGGCGGTGGCCAGCTCGTCGGGCATGTCCCAGTAGCGCATCAGCCACGAGCCGATCTGTTCGCGGCTGATGCCCAGCAGGTGTTGCTCGATGTAGCTGTGGCACAGGTGCGGGTTGACCTCCAGGTGGCGGCAGATCAGCGAGAAGTGCGGCGGGAACACGTGGGCCAACAGCAGATAGCCGAAATTGTGCAGCAGGCCGGCCAGATAGGTCAGGCCGGCTTCCGGGCGCTGAGCGCGCGGCATGGCGCGGGTCAGGCCTTCGATGACGGCAGCGGTATAGATCGACTGCTGCCAGTACGGCGTGGTGTGTTGCGGGTGGTCTTTCGGCAGGCTGAGGGTCTTGCCGAGGGCCAGGCCCAGCGCCAGGTTGATCACCAGATCGAAGCCCAGCACGCGAACGATCGCGTCTTCCACCGAACGAATCTTGCCCGGCGAGGCGTAGTACGGCGACGCCGCCCAGCTCACCACTTGCGCGGCCAGCGCCGGGTCGGTTTCGACCACGCCGGTGATGTCGTCGATCGTGGCGTTGGGGTCGACGCGCAGCTTGATGATTTTTTGCGCAGTTTCAGCAAGCGGCGGAATCTCGATGGTCGCTTCCAGACGCTGCTGAATGCGCCGCGCCGTGAACGCCTGCACGGCCTGGGTGATTTCCTCGCGGTCATCGTCCGGGCGGTCGAGGTTGGGGCGGATACTGCTCAGGGCTTCGCCGAAATTGGCGGCGCTGGCCTTGGTCAGCATCGATTTGAAGTCATCGCTGCTGATTTCCAGCAGCAGGCCCGGCTCGCCGGAGTTGATCAGCAGCTTCGGCTCGCGCAACAGGCTTTCTTCGTAGAGGCACGGCGAACTGGTCAGCGCCGGCAGGCCCGGCAGCAGGCTCAGATTGTGTTTGCCGAGCATCTTTTCCAGGCGTTCGGTGGACACGGCTGTGAGTCGGCGACCAGTGAGTTCGGCGAGGCGGTTGAGATCCAGCAACTGGCTCTGTGGAAACAGCACCATCAACGCGCCGACGGCGTCGTCCAGCAACACGGCTTGCACCTTGCGCGACGCATTGAGGCCGTGGTGGTCGAGCACTTCTTCGTAGGCAACGCCCAGCTTGTTGAGCAGCAGCCGAATAACAGACGGAGCTTGCGGAGATTCGGGGACGAGAGCAGCTTCGGTCATGGTCTGTATCCGTTTTTGAAACAATGGCAGGAGTATAACCACCTCTGCCGGAACGAGCTGTCGGAAACTGCGACAGTGCTCACACTTGGCCGTATTGCTGCCCATGCCGCAGCCAGCGATCAAGCAACGGGCTGACGTGGGTCGGCCAGCGCTCCAGCAGGGCTTGCGCGGCGTCGCGCACGGCGGGCAACAGGTCAGCGTCGCGCATCAGATCGGCGACCTTGAATTGCAGCAGGCCGGTCTGACGAGTGCCGAGCATTTCCCCGGGACCGCGCAGTTCGAGATCTTTCTCAGCGATGACGAAACCGTCGTTGGTCTCGCGCATGATGCCCAAACGCTGCCGGCCGATCTGCGACAGCGGCGGATGGTAAAGCAGCACGCAATGACTGGCCGCGCTGCCTCGACCGACGCGACCGCGCAACTGGTGCAGTTGCGCGAGGCCAAGACGCTCGGGGTTTTCGATGATCATCAGGCTGGCGTTGGGCACGTCGACGCCGACTTCGATCACCGTGGTGGCAACCAGCAGTTGCAGGTTGCCAGCCTTGAACTCGGCCATCACCGCAGCTTTTTCGACGGGCTTCATGCGCCCGTGAATCAGCCCGACTTTCAATTCGCCGAGGGCGGCGGTGAGGTCTTCGAAGGTGGTTTCGGCGGCCTGGCAGGTCAGCTCTTCGGATTCTTCGATCAGCGTGCATACCCAATACGCTTGTCGGCCCTCGGCACAGGCGCCGCGCACGCGTTCGATGACTTCAACGCGACGGGTGTCGGTGACCAGCACGGTGTTGACCGGGGTTCGCCCGGGCGGCAATTCGTCGAGGATCGAGGTGTCGAGGTCGGCGTAGGCGCTCATCGCCAGTGTTCGCGGAATGGGTGTTGCGGTCATGATCAGTTGATGCGGGCACATGCGCCCACCGACGCCTTTCTGCCGCAGCGCCAGACGCTGCTGCACGCCGAAGCGGTGTTGTTCGTCGATGATCACCAGCGCCAGGTTCTTGAACTGCACTTCGTCCTGAAACAGCGCATGAGTGCCGACGACCATTGGCGTGCCGCTGGCGATCTGTTCCAGCGCGGCGACGCGGTTTTTGCCCTTGAGCTTGCCGGCCAGCCACGCGACGTCGATCCCCAGCGGTTCGAGCCAGCGCTTGAAGGTGATGAAGTGTTGTTCGGCAAGAATCTCGGTCGGCGCCATCAGCGCGACCTGATAACCAGCCTCCAGCGCTTGCAGCGCAGCGAGGGCGGCGACCACGGTTTTGCCCGCGCCGACGTCGCCCTGAATCAGCCGCAGCATCGGTTCGTGCTGGCTGAGGTCGTAGGCAATTTCGTTGCCGACCCGTTGCTGGGCACCGGTCGGGCTGAAGCCGAGGTTCTTCAGGTATTTCGGTGGCAGCTTCGTGGCTTTCGGCATCGCCGGTGCGCGTAGCGAACGCAGGCTTTCGCGCAGGCGCTGCTGCGACAGTTGATGGGTGAGCAATTCTTCGAAGGCCAGACGATGCTGCGCCCAATGATGACCGAGGGCGAGTTCATCGACATCGGCATCGGCGGGTGGGTTGTGCAGGTAACGGATCGCATCGGCCAGCGGCGCGAGTTGGTAGTCGCGAGCGAGCTCGGTCGGCAGCCAGTCGGGCAGGGTCGAAGGTTCAAGCATGGTTAGGGTCTGCATGCACAACTGGCGCAGACGCTGTTGGGTCAGGCCTTCGGTGAGCGGGTAGACCGGTGTCAGGGTTTCGTCTACGGGCGGCGGTTCGTCGCCGGTGATCGCGCGGTATTCCGGATGGTAGATTTCCAGGCCGGACGCACCGGGCCGCGCTTCGCCGTAGCAGCGCACGCGCGTGCCACGCTTGAGGCCTTCTTTCTGCGCGTTGCTGAAATGGTAGAAGCGCAGACTCAGGCCGCCGGTCCCGTCTTGCAAGCGCACTACAAGGCTGCGACGGCGACCCATGACCACGTCGGCACCGCTGACGGTGCCTTCGACCACGGCGTCCTGCCCCGGCCGCAGCGCACCGATCGGCACCACGCGGGTGCGGTCCTGATAACGCAGTGGCAGGTGAAACAGCACGTCCTGCAGATTCTCGAGGCCGACCTTGGCCAGCTTCTCGGCCATGGCTTCGCCGACACCCTTGAGTGCCGTCACCGACACTTGCGACAGCTCCGTCATGACCCTGGCTTAACCGGCCGTGACCGGCGCGGCAGGCTTGGCCACCGAGCACAGGCGAATGGAGTCGGCGAGGATCTCGATGGCTTTCGGCCGTGGGAAGCTCGCGCGCCAGGCGATCGCCACGGTGCGGAACGGCACCGGCGCGGTCAGCGGACGGACTTCGATCACACCCGGGGCGTAGTGATGGCTGTCCACTGCCGACAGCGGCAGGATCGAGATGCCCAGGCCGGAGGCGACCATGTGCCGAATGGTCTCCAGCGAGCTGGATTCGACTGTGGTGTGCTTGGCGCCGTCGTTGCCCTTGGTCAGGGTCGGGCAGGCTTCGAGCACCTGATCGCGGAAGCAGTGGCCTTCGCCGAGCAGCAACAGGCTCTTGTCGTTGAGCAGGCCGGCGTCGATGGTTTCCTTTTTGGTCCACGGGTGCTGGGCCGGCATCAGGACGTAGAACGGCTCGTCGTACAGCGGCAGGGTCAGCACATCGGCTTCGTTGAACGGCAAAGCGATAATGATCGCGTCGAGCTCGCCGTTGCGCAGTTTGTCGCGCAGCACGTGGGTGAAGTTTTCTTCGATGTACAACGGCATCTGCGGGGCGACCCGGTGCAGTTGCGGAATCAGGTGCGGGAACAGGTACGGGCCGACGGTGTAGATGGCGCCGACTTTCAGCGGTGCGGTCAGCTGGTTCTTGCCGGCCTGGGCCAGTTCGCGGATGCCTTGGGCCTGCTCAAGCACTTTCTGCGCCTGGGCGACGATGCCTTCGCCGACCGGGGTCAGGCGCACGGCGCTTTTGCTGCGCTCGAAAATCAGCACACCGAGTTCGTCTTCAAGTTTCTTCACGCCCACCGACAGCGTCGGCTGGCTGACGTGGCAACGCTCGGCTGCGTGGCCGAAATGCTGCTCTTGGGCGAGGGTAACGATGTAGCGTAATTCTGTGAGGGTCATAGCAAGCGTCCATGAAGATGCGCGCCAAGCATACCGGCTGCAATCGATAGACGCACGTTATCAGACTGAGGGCTGAGTGCGACACCGGGCGATGTCGGTTTGCCGCAGGGAGATACGATAAAGGCACCTTTCGGTGCCTTTTAGGCTTGGTTCTCTCGGCTGGCGAAGAACCTTGTGGGAGCTGGCTTGCCAGCGATAGCGGTGGGTCAGCTAATAAAGCCTTCTCTGACACACCGCTATCGCTGGCAAGCCAGCTCCCACAGGTATTGCGATGTTGCTTAGCGGCGGCGTTCGAGCGAATAAACAAACGGCGCAACAATTTCGATCGAGCCGTTGTTGAGCATGTCGGCCGGTGGCTTGGGCAGCGGTTGCGCGCGGCGGATCATGTCCAGGGTGGCCCGGTCCAGATCGGCGTTGCCGGAGCGACCCACCAGCTCGAACGACAACACGTTACCTTCGCCATCAACGACAAAGCGCAGACGGTTCAAGCCTTCCTTGCCCCGTGCCTGTGCGCTTTGCGGGTATTTCTTGTACTTCTGCAAATGCGCGAGCAGGGTGCCTTGCCAACTGGCCTTGGCCGCCAGTTGTGCTGGCGACGGGCCCGGTGCCGGCTGGGCGGATTTCTCCGTCGGCGCCTGGGTCGGTTGGGTATCGGCCGGCTTTTCCTCGGAAGGTTTTTCCTTCGGCGGGTCAGGCAGCTTCTTCTCGACCGGCTTCGGCGGTTTGGGCTTTGGCTTCGGCTTGGGTTTCGGTACCGCGATTTCCGCTTTCGGTGCTTCGGCCAGTTTCGGCATCGGCAGCTCTTCCACCGGCGCCGGTGGTTGTGGCGGTGTGACGACTTTTGGCGGAGCCGGCGGTGGCGGGGCGGGCACTGGTGCCAGCTCGACCATCATTGCCTGTGGCGGCAATTCGATGGGCGGGCGAGTGGTCCAGTTCAGCGCCAGCGCGATGGCCAGCGCATGCACGCCCAGCACCACGGCCAGGCTACCGCTGTAACGCGTCAGCTTATGGCGCGTGTTGATCATTTCTTGGCTGCCGTCTCGAGACCGACCAGACCGACCTTCAGGTAACCGGCAGCGCGCAGGTTATCCATCACGCTCATCAGGTCACCGTAATCCACGCCTTTGTCGGCCTGGAAGAAGATGGTGGTGTCTTTCTTGCCCTGGGTCTTGGCGTCGAGCGTGGCGCCGAGTGCTTCGGCTTTCACTTCGTCGTCGCCGAGGAACAGGCGCTGGTCAGCTTTCACGCTGAGAAACACCGGTTTCTCTGGCCGCGGCGCCGGTTTGGCGGTCGAGGCGGGCAGGTCGACTTTGATGTCCACGGTGGCCAGCGGCGCGGCCACCATGAAGATGATCAACAGCACCAGCATCACGTCGATGAACGGCGTGACGTTGATTTCGTGGTTCTCGGCCAGATCGTCGTCTGCGCCTTCTTTCAAATGCAGGCCCATGGCCGATTACCCCACTTTGACCATGTGCGGCTGCGAGCTGCGCTCAGGCTGGTGGTCGAGGTCGCGGCTGACCAGCAGCAGGACTTCTGCCGACGCATCGGACACCTGCGCCTTGTAACCGGCGATGGAGCGGGCGAAGACGTTGTAGATCACCACCGCCGGAATCGCGGCAACCAGACCCAACGCCGTGGCCAGCAGCGCTTCAGCGATACCCGGGGCAACGACGGCAAGGTTGGTGGTCTGGGTTTTGGCGATGCCGATGAACGAGTTCATGATGCCCCACACGGTACCGAACAGGCCGACGAACGGTGCGGTGGAACCGATGGTGGCGAGTACGCCGGTGCCGCTGCTCATGTTGCGACCGCAGGCCGCGACCAGACGCTCGAGGCGGAAGCTCACGCGTTCCTTGATGCCTTCTTTTTCGCGGCTGTTGGCCGACAGGCGCATTTCTTCGAGGGCGTCGTGCACCAGCAGATTGGCGAGGGTGCCTTCTTTGCCAGCGGTGGCGCTGGCTTCTTTAAGGGTGGTGGCTTTTTTCAGTGCGGCAATTTCGCCACGCAGACGACGCTTGGCGCCCATCAGCTCGAAGCCTTTGGCGATCCAGATGGTCCAGGTGATGATCGACGCGATGGCCAGACCGATCATCACGATTTTCACGATGATGTCGGCGTTCTGGTACATGCCCCATGGCGACAGGTCGTGGGCCATGCCCAGGCTGTTGTCGGCTTCGAGAACTTCAGGTGCGTCGACGGCTTGCACGCTCTGCACCGGATCGGTGGCAGCCGGTGCAGCGGGCGCGGCGGCCGCTGCGTTCTGCTCGGTAGCGGCTGGCGCGGCCGGGGCCTGGGCGTCGGCGAACGCGGCGGTCGGCGCCAGCATCAGGCTGAGCAACAGAGCCGCCACCGCGCTCCAGGCGCGAGGTCGATTGGTTGGCGAAGCGGGAGTTTGATTACGTGTCATGCTGGCCGGACCTGAGATTGAAAAACGGTAATGCTCTTCCAGGCCTCGTGAGGCCGAGAACAAAAGTGACGTGCATTATTGCAAGTAATTCTTGTTAACAAAAGTAATAGAGTATCTTTTTTTCCTTCATTGCTAGCCGTTCGTCCTCCGCCGACGCTAGTCTGTGCCTTTCCGATGGGAGTTTTCTGATGTCCGCGCCTTCTGTTTTGATTGCCGGTTGTGGTGATGTCGGCAGTCGTCTGGCCACGCAACTATTGGCTGCCGGCTGGGACGTTTATGGTCTTCGGCGCAATGTTGCACGCCTGCCGGACGGCGTTATTGGCGTCGCCGGCGACCTGTTCAGTGAAGAATGCCCGGCGAACTGGCCGGTCGGCGCTATCGATTACGTGGTCTATTGCGCCGCGGCGACTGACCATGACGAAGAGGGATATCGCAAGGCCTACGTGCAGGGTCTGCAGAACGTGCTCGGTTGGCTGAATGACTACGGGCAAGCGCCGGAACGCCTGGTTTTCGTCTCCAGTAGCAGCGTTTACGGGCAGCAGGGCGGGGAGTGGGTCGATGAGACCTCAGGGACTGTCGCGGCCGGTTATTCCGGGCGGTTGATGCTCGAAGCCGAACAGGTCGCGCTCAGCAGCGGTATTCCGGCCAGCGTTCTGCGTCTGACCGGCATTTACGGCCCGGGCCGTGAGTGGCTGCTGACCCAAGTGCGTCGCGGTTACCGCGTGGCGGTCGAACCGCCGCTGTATGGCAACCGCATCCATGCCGATGACGCGGCGGGGCTGCTGGCGTTTTTGCTGGAAAAAGACCGGCAGGGCGTGAAGCTTGATCAGTTGTATATCGGCGTCGACGATGCGCCAGCGCCGCTAGCCGAAGTCGTGGGCTGGTTGCGCGAATATCTGGGTGTGACTGAATGGGCGGACGACGCCAGTGTGCGGCGCACCGGCAGCAAGCGTTGCAGCAATGCGCGGGTTAAGGCATTGGGTTGGCTGCCGACTTACCCAACCTACCGCGAAGGCTACGCAGCGATTCTTGAAGGGAAATGCTGACTTCCTGACCACACAAAACAACTGTAGGAGTGAGCCTGCTAGCGATAGCGGCCCAATAGACACCTAAATGTCGACTGATACACCGCTATCGCGAGCAGGCTCACTCCTACAGGGGGGGCTCGGCGAACTCGGAGACGGTTACTGCTTCTCCAGCAACCACTTGCGCTCACCCGCGGCAAACTGCGGCTGTTCATCCGCCAGCGCAGCATTCACTGCCTGCAGAATCTCCAGCTCATTGCCTTTGCGCACAAAGATCCAGTTGTTGCCCTGGCCATTGAGCTGCAGCCACATGCTGTCGTTGCCGTTGCTCATCGACGCGCAATCTCCCGCCAGGCACAAGGCATAGCGGTCGGCGCCCGGCAGGCCGGTGACCTGGCCATCCGCCTGAAACTGCACAGTGGCGCCTTCGCCCTCACCGCTGACGATTTTCCAGTTGCCGCCCATGTACGCCGAATACAGTGCGCGTTCGAAGCTGGCACCAATCGGTGCGCCTTCCGGGACCGGAATCTGCGCGCGGTCGAACAGCTGTTCCGGTTCGTTATCGCTGGCTGCTTGCTGCAGATGATTGCCGTCGCGTTTCAGCTCGCTCGCAGAGCTGCCATAAAAGTCGACTTTCCAGGCGCCGGACTCTTCGCCCAGCAGCCGTCCTTCGACGTTTTCAAAACCGTTGGTGTAGCGGGCCTGACCGGCCTTGGTGTTGACGTCCCATTCCAGATTCGGGCCATAGGCCTGAAGCGCTTCGCGCAGGGGACCGCCCTTGGCGGCGGCATCGATCGCCACCTGATTGATCCAGGTGCCGCTGATATCACGGTCGGCAGGGTCGCTGGCGCAGCCGCCGAGGAACAGGGCGAGCAGCGAGAGAGCTAGCGCTTTGCGCATGGTGGAATCCTTTCAAAACCTTTTCTTGCGGCAGTCGGCGCGGTGTTGAAGGCCGCGCCGTGCGCATCACTCGATGACCAGAATGGCATCCATTTCAACCTGCGAACCCTTTGGCAGGGCTGCCACGCCAATAGCGGCGCGGGCCGGGTACGGCTGGTCGAAGTACTTGCCCATGATCTCGTTGACCTTGGCGAAGTGGCTCAGGTCGGTGAGGAAGATGTTCAGCTTGACGATGTCCTTGAACGAACCACCGGCGGCTTCGGCCACGGCTTTGAGGTTCTCGAAGACCTGAACGGTCTGGGCTTCGAAGCCTTCGACCAGTTCCATGGTTTTCGGGTCCAGCGGGATCTGGCCCGACATGTACACGGTGTTGCCTGCCTTGATGGCCTGGGAGTAAGTACCGATGGCGGCCGGGGCCTTGTCGCTGGTGATGACGGTTTTGGTCATGTAGGACTCCTTGTAATAGGCAGGTTATGCACGCATGCGGGTGATGCGGATCACTCCGGTCAAGGCGCGCAGTTTCTTGATCACACGGGCCAGGTGCACACGGTCGTGGACGCTGACCACCAGTTGCACGACGCTGATGCGACCATCGCGTTCGTCCATGCTGATTTTTTCGATATTGCCGTCGGCCGCGTTGACGCTGCTGGCCAGCAGGGCGATCAGGCCGCGCTGGTGCTCCAGCTCGACACGCAGTTCAACGTTGAATTCGCCGGTGACATCCTTGGCCCAAGAGAGCTGGATGCATTTTTCCGGGTTGTGCCGGATTTCGCTGATGTTGCGGCAGTTGTCCAGGTGCACGACCATGCCTTTGCCCGCCGACAGGTGGCCGACAATCGGGTCGCCCGGGATCGGTGTGCAGCATTTCGCGTAACTGAGTACCAGACCTTCGGTGCCACGAATCGCCAGCGGGCCTTCCGGGCTTGGCAGTTGCTCGCCTTCGCCCAGCAGGCGGCGGGCGACCACGTAGGCCATGCGATTGCCCAGGCCGATGTCTTCGAGCAGGTCTTCGATCAGTTCGAGGCGGTACTCGGTGAGCATCGCCTTGACGCGTTCGGCCGGAATCTTCTCCAGCGAGCTGTCGAAACCGTTGAGGACCTTGTTCAGCAGGCGTTCGCCAAGGCTGATGGACTCGGAGCGGCGTTGCAGTTTCAGCGCGTGGCGAATGTGTGTGCGCGCCTTGCCGGTGACCACGAAGTTGAGCCAGGCCGGATTCGGCCGGGCGCCGGGGGCGCTGACAATCTCGACCGTGGAGCCGCTTTGCAGCGGTTCGGACAGCGGTGCGAGACGGCGGTTGATCCGGCAGGCGATGCAGCTGTTGCCGACGTCGGTGTGCACCGCGTAGGCAAAGTCGACCGCGGTGGAGCCTTTCGGCAACTCCATGATCCGGCCCTTGGGCGTGAACACGTAGACCTCGTCCGGGAACAGGTCGATCTTCACGCTCTCGATGAATTCCAGCGAGTTGCCGGCGCGTTGCTGCATTTCCAGCACGCCTTTGACCCACTGGCGGGCGCGGGCGTGCGTGCCTTTCGGCTGCTCGTCACCGCTGGATTTGTACAGCCAATGGGCGGCGATGCCGTTGTTGGCCATTTCTTCCATTTCGCGGGTACGGATCTGGATCTCGATCGGTACGCCGTGCATGCCGAACAGCGTAGTGTGCAGCGACTGGTAGCCGTTGGCCTTGGGGATTGCGATGTAATCCTTGAAGCGCCCCGGCAACGGTTTGTACAAATTATGCACAGCACCTAGCACGCGGTAGCAGGTATCGACCTTGTCGACGATGATCCGGAACGCGTAGACGTCCATGATTTCGTTGAAGGCCCGGCGCTTGCCGCGCATCTTCTTGTAAATGCCGTAAAGGTGTTTCTGCCGACCGCTGACTTCGCCCTGGATGCCGTCGATGGCGAGGCAATGACCAAGGGATTCTTCGATCTTGTTGACGATTTCCTTGCGGTTGCCCCGGGCGCGCTTGACCGCCTGGTAGATCCGCGCGGAACGCATCGGGTGCATGGCCTTGAAACCGAGGTCTTCGAACTCGATTCGGATCGCGTGCATGCCCAAGCGGTTGGCAATGGGCGCGTAGATCTCGAGGGTTTCCTTGGCGATGCGCCGGCGTTTTTCGCCGGACAGCACTTCCAGCGTGCGCATGTTGTGCAGGCGGTCGGCGAGCTTGACCAGGATCACCCGGATGTCGCGGGCCATGGCCATGGCCATTTTCTGGAAGTTTTCCGCCTGGGCTTCGGCCTTGGTCTCGAAATTCATCTGGGTCAGTTTGCTGACCCCGTCGACCAGTTCGGCCACGGTTTCACCGAACTGCGCTTGCAGCGCCTCTTTGGCGATGCCGGTATCTTCGATCACGTCATGCAGCATCGCGGCCATCAGGCTCTGATGGTCCATGTGCATGTCGGCCAGAATATTCGCCACCGCAAGAGGATGGGTGACGTACGCCTCGCCGCTGCGACGGCGCTGACCGTCATGGGCTTGTTCGGCGTAGAAATACGCTCGGCGGACCAGGTTGACCTGGTCGTTGCCGAGGTAGGTCGATAAGCGATCGGCGAGGGCGTCTATGCTCGGCATGATAAATCCTGCCGCAAGCTGTGATCCCGCGCCGTGCTACGTCGACCAGGCATAGGCTTAGACGGCCTCGTTGGACTCGTCCTCGAACGCTGCGAACAGCGGTTCATCCTGGACGATTTCCTGCTCGGCGATGAACTCGTAGCTCATCAGGCCTTCAGCAATTTCACGCAGCGCGACAACAGTCGGCTTGTCGTTTTCCCACTGAACCAGTGGCTCTTTGCCGCCGGTGGCCAGTTGACGGGCACGCTTGGTAGAGAGCATGACCAGCTCAAAGCGGTTTTCCACGTGTTCTAGGCAGTCTTCAACGGTTACGCGGGCCATGGTATTCCTCGGAGCGAATGCAATATGCGCGCTGCCCGAATGGGCAAGCGGACTCAGCAGTTTAAAAAATCACCAGCGATTAGGGAAGCGCTGATTTTTTGACCAGACCCTTCAACGCGCTGCAAGCACCAATGTAAAGCGCTTGCAGGCATTTTGGAAAGGGCTGTTTTAACCGAGCAGTTCGGCCAGCAATTTGCCGAAACGCACTTGCTGGCGTTTTTGTTGCAGCTGATTGGCGCGGAAAATCGCCTTCAGATCGTCCAGCGCGTGGGCGAAATCATCGTTGATGATCAGGTAATCGTAATCGACGTAGTGGCTCATCTCGCTGACCGCTTCGCGCATTCGCCCGTCGATGATCTCGTCGCTGTCCTGGCCGCGGTTGGTCAAGCGCTGGTGCAGCGCTTGTAGCGATGGCGGCAGAATGAAGATCGAGCGTGCCTGGGGCATCAGCTTGCGCACTTGCTCGGCGCCTTGCCAGTCGATTTCCAGGATCAGGTCGTGACCTTCGTCCAGTGTCTGCTGCAGGCGACTTTGCGAAGTGCCGTAGAAGTTGCCGAAGACTTCGGCGCGTTCAAGGAAGTCACCGTGTTCGCCCATTTTCACGAACTCTTCGCGGGTCACGAAGTGATAGTTCACGCCGTCCACTTCGCCCGGGCGCATGGCGCGGGTGGTGTGGGAGACGGAAACGCGAATCTCCGGGTCAGCGTCGGTCAAGGCCTTGACCAGGCTGCTTTTGCCCGCGCCCGATGGCGCGGAAATGATGTACAGGGTGCCGGTGTGTTGGGTCATGTCGGGGGTAGCCTTACTCAATGTTCTGCACTTGTTCGCGCATCTGCTCGATCAACACTTTGAGGTTGACGGCGGCCTGGGTGCTGCGCGGGTCGAAGGCTTTGGAGCCCAGTGTGTTGGCTTCGCGGTTGAGCTCCTGCATCAGGAAGTCGAGGCGCCGCCCGGCGGCGCCCCCGGACTTGAGCACCCGGCGCACTTCGATAATGTGAGTGCTCAGGCGATCCAGTTCTTCGGCGACGTCGCTTTTTTGCGCGAGCAGGACCATTTCCTGTTCCAGGCGCTGCGGGTCCAGCTCGGCCTTCATGTCGGCGAAGCGGTCGAGGACCTTCTGGCGCTGGGTGGCGAGCATTTGCGGGACCAGCTCGCGCAGGGTCACGACGTCTTCTTCAATGGAGGTCAGGCGATCATTGATCAAGCGGGCCAGCTCCGCGCCTTCGCGCTCGCGGCCGGCCTTCAATTCTTTCAAGCCTAGATTGAACAGCGCCAGGGCTTCAGCGTTCAGCGCTTGTGGATCCGTCGCATCACCCACCAGCACGCCGGGCCAGGCCAGCACTTCCAAGGGGTTCAGTGCAGCGGGGTTGCTGATCAAGCCGGCGATGGTTTCGGCAGCGGCGACCAGTTGCGCCGCGCGCTCGCGGTCGACCTGCAGCGCCTTGCCAGTGCTTTCTTCAGTGAACCGCAGGGTGCATTCGAGCTTGCCCCGCGACAGACCTTGACGCAACGCTTCGCGCACGGCGCCTTCGAGGTCGCGAAACGACTCCGGCAGACGCAGGTGCGGTTCCAGATAGCGGCTGTTGACCGAGCGCAGTTCCCAGCTCAGGGTGCCCTGGGCGCCGGCTTTCTCGACGCGGGCGAAGGCGGTCATGCTGTGCACCATGGCGGTGACCTCGCAATGCAGATCGGCGCAGCAGGATGTTCCGCAGGCGCGATATCAATGAATGTAAGCCGACTGGCAGCAAAGGCGCAGGATTGTAGCGCAGTGCAGCGAATGCGCCCAAACACACGGTGTGACAAAGCGCTGCAGCCCGTCGGTAACGTGCGTTTCACAACCTTCACCGGTCGCCCCGGCTTTTTAACCAGTGCCCAGGCGC
Source organism: Pseudomonas fluorescens (assembly GCA_902825215.1). GTDB lineage: Bacteria > Pseudomonadota > Gammaproteobacteria > Pseudomonadales > Pseudomonadaceae > Aquipseudomonas > Aquipseudomonas fluorescens_G. Next base: position 6,064,943 of record LR782234.1, on the reverse strand, counting down.
GGTGCACCGCTCTATAATGCCCGGTAGTTTTCCGTCCTCAGTACAGGTATTTCCTATGAAACGTCCAAGTGGTCGCGCTGCCGATCAGCTCCGCTCGATCCGCATTACCCGCAACTACACCAAACACGCCGAAGGATCGGTGCTGGTCGAATTCGGTGATACCAAAGTCATCTGCACCGTCAGCGTCGAAAACGGCGTGCCGCGGTTTCTCAAAGGTCAGGGCCAGGGCTGGCTGACCGCTGAATACGGCATGCTGCCGCGCGCCACCGGCGAGCGTAACCAGCGTGAAGCGAGCCGCGGCAAGCAGGGCGGTCGCACCCTGGAAATCCAGCGTCTGATCGGCCGCTCCCTGCGCGCGGCGCTGGACATGTCCAAGCTGGGCGACGTGACCCTGTACGTCGACTGCGACGTGATCCAGGCTGACGGCGGCACCCGCACGGCATCGATCACCGGCGCCATGGTTGCGCTGGTCGATGCACTGAAAGTGATCAAGAAACGTGGCGGCCTCAAAGGCGGCGATCCGCTCAAGCAGATGATCGGCGCGGTATCGGTCGGCATGTATCAGGGCGAGGCGGTGCTGGATCTTGATTACCTTGAGGATTCCGCTGCCGAAACCGACCTCAACGTGGTGATGACCAGCACCGGTGGTTTCATCGAAGTGCAGGGCACCGCTGAAGGCGCGCCGTTCCAGCCTGAAAATTTGAATGCCATGCTGGAACTGGCGAAGAAAGGCATGAACGAGATTTTCGAACTGCAAAAAGCCGCATTGGCCGACTGAGCCAATTCACAGCCGCAAGGAGGATGCGATGAGTGACAAGCAAGACGTGCTGCCCAAACCGAGTCAGGAGATTCGCCAGTGGGCGATGTTTTGTCACTTGTCCAGCTTTCTGGGTAGCGTATTTCCCTTTGGAAGTCTGCTCGGCCCGCTGATCCTCTGGCAGATGAAGCGTGAGACTGACCCGTTTATCGATGCGCAGGGTAAGGAATCGCTGAATTTTCAGATCACCATGACCATTGCCATGCTCATCTGCGTGGGGCTAATGGTGGTGCTGATTGGGTATGTTTTGATTGTTCCGGTGGTGATATGCGCGTTGGTCATGCCGATCATCGCTGCGGTGAAGGCCAATAAGGGATTTCCCTACCGTTATCCATTCACCTGGCGGCTGATCAAATAACGGCCCGCTAGGGCACCAAATAAAAAGCCCCGACCTGTCGGGTTTTTTTTGCAATTCAATAAAGTGTTTTCTGTTGTAGGAATAGTCTGTTGTCGATTTACGGTCGAGTATTTATGAATATTTAATTGCTACATTTTTAGTCACAACTGTATGAGCAAGTGTTTATCTATGTGCTTGTTATTGGTGCTGGCTGATTGTTAAAGTTGCCCGGTGTAATGTTTCATTTGAAACATTTCGATATGTTCAAGCCATTGAAGGCTCTTGAATTTCCCAGTAATCAGTGTTGATAAAATCAGCCGGTTCACGAGTCGAGCCCAGGTACACGCTCGCCTCCTGAATACATAGCCAAGAATAATCCACATGATTCAGCTCGATTTCTACGGCACGCTCGTGGCCGCTTCATTAGTGTTACTGCTGGGGCGCGGACTTGTTACGCGAGTCGGCTTTCTGCGAAGTTACAATATTCCCGAACCGGTGGCGGGCGGTCTGGTCGTCGCCGTGCTGTTATTGATACTGCGCGCGTTTGATATTGAAGTGCGCTTTGATACTTCCCTGCAAACGCCGCTGATGTTGGCGTTCTTCGCGACGATTGGCTTGAGTGCCGACCTCGCCAGCCTGAAAAAGGGTGGCCGCGTTGTCGGCATATTCCTGCTGGCAGTTATCGGCTTGCTGGTGGTGCAGAACGCGATGGGTATCGGATTGGCAACCCTGCTCGGACTTGATCCTCTGATGGGCTTGCTGACCGGTTCGATCACCCTGGCGGGCGGGCATGGCACGGGTGCTGCCTGGGGAACGGTGTTCAGCGAAAAGTATGGGCTGGCATCTGCCTCGGAACTGGCGCTGGCCTCGGCGACGTTCGGTCTGGTCCTCGGCGGACTGATCGGCGGGCCGGTTGCGCGCTTGCTGATCAAGCGTGTGCAAGTGCCGGGCTGCAATCAGGAAAAAGCTCCGCGACTGCCAAAAGGCTTTGAGCAGCCGAACAAGGAGCGCTCCATCACGCCGTTTTCATTCGTTGAGACTTTGGCGTTGATTGCCGTCAGCCTGTTGGCTGGCAACCTGTTGAACGGCGTGCTGCAGGGCACTGCCTTCGAGCTGCCGACGTTTGTCTGCGTGCTGTTCGTGGGCGTGGTGTTGCGCAATGGTCTGTCGGCACTGGGCTTGTATCAGGTGTTCGAGCGCGAAGTCTCAGTGCTCGGCAACGTCAGCCTTTCGCTGTTTCTGGCCATTGCTCTGATGTCGCTGAAGTTGTGGGATCTGGCGGCGCTGGCTTTGCCGATCTTTATCATTCTCGCTGTGCAGGCGCTGGTCATGGCGCTGTTCGCGATTTTTGTGACATTCCGGGTGATGGGCAGCAACTACGATGCCGCCGTACTGGCTGCGGGGCATTGCGGTTTCGGATTGGGTGCCACGCCTACGGCCATCGCCAACATGCAGGCGGTGACGCAGCGCTATGGGCCGTCGCAGATTGCCTTTCTGGTGGTGCCGATGGTCGGAGCGTTCTTCATTGACATCATCAATGTCATCGTGATCAAGCTGTACCTGGCCTTGCCGTTGTTCGCCGCTGTCTAGGCCGCGTCTTTGTTCGAGACAAAAAAATGCCCGCATCTGACGATGCGGGCATTTTTTCTGGCGGCGATCCGACGCTTAGATGGTCAGCGTCCAGTCGTAGTCGACGATCAGCGGCGCGTGCTGCGAGAACCGCGGCTGACGCGGCAGGCGCGCGCTGCGTACGAAGCGCCGCAGACCTGGCGTCAGGATCTGATAATCGAAGCGCCAGCCCAGATTGAGCATCTCGGCCTGTTCGTTATCCGGCCACCAGCTGTACTGATCGCCCTCGCGGCTGACTTCGCGCAACGCATCGACATAGCCCATGTTGCCGACAATCTCGTCCATCCAGGCCCGTTCCGGCGCCAGGAAGCCTGGAGACTGCTGGCTGTCGCGCCAGTTCTTGATGTCGAGCTTCTGCTGCGCCACGTACAGCGAGCCACAATAAATGTACTCGCGACGTTTGCGCCGCTGTTTGTCCAGGTACTTGCCGAAGTCGTCCATGAGCTTGAACTTCTGGTTCAAGTCCTCATCGCCGTTCATCCCCGAAGGAAGCAGCAAGGTGGCAATACTGACTTTGTCGAAATCTGCTTGCAGGTAGCGCCCGTAGCGGTCGGCCGTCTCGAAACCGAGACCGCTGATGACAGCCTTCGGTTGCAACCGCGAATACAAAGCCACGCCGCCTTGGGCAGGGACTTCAGCATCGCAGGCATAAAGGAAGTAGCCATCCAGTTGGAAGGCTGGGTCGTCCAGTTCAAAGGCGGAGGCACGGGTGTCCTGCAGGCAGATGACGTCGGCATTCTGTGCTTGCAGCCAACTGAGCAAACCGCGCTCGACTGCCGCCTGAATACCATTGACGTTCACACTGATGATCCGCATAAATGGCCCCAAAAATCGCGTGCGTGTATGATACACGGCGTCAAGCTAATTAGCTAAATCCGTGGTATTTGGGGTTTTTTTCATGCAAGCGTATCAGCGCGATTTCATTCGTTTTGCCATCGATCGCGGCGTTTTGCGCTTCGGTGAGTTCACCCTGAAGTCCGGGCGCACCAGTCCCTACTTCTTCAACGCCGGCCTGTTCAACTCGGGCTCGGCCCTGGCGCAGCTGGGGCGTTTCTACGCCGCCGCCATCGCCGAAAGCGGAATTCCTTTCGACGTCCTGTTCGGCCCGGCCTACAAAGGCATCCCGTTGGCCGCGACCACTGCCGTTGCGCTGGCCGAACATCATGACCGCGACCTGCCATGGTGCTTCAACCGCAAGGAAGCCAAGGCTCACGGCGAAGGCGGCAGCCTGGTTGGCGCGCCGCTGACCGGTGACGTGCTGATCATCGATGACGTGATCACCGCCGGCACCGCAATCCGCGAAGTGATGCAGATTATCGCCTCGCAGGAGGGCGCCAAGGCCGCGGGCGTGCTGATCGCCCTGAACCGTCAGGAGCGTGGCAACGGCGAGCTGTCGGCGATCCAGGAAGTCGAGCGCGATTTCGGTATTCCTGTGATCAGCATTGTTTCGCTGAATCAGGTGCTGGAGTTCCTCGCTGACGATCCGCAGCTCAAGCAGCATTTGCCGGCGGTGGAAGCATACCGCGCCCGGTTCGGCGTCTAAGCGCCGGCTTTTGTGGGAGCGAGCCTGCTCGCGAAAGCGTCCTGCCAGTCGACATCAATGTTGAATGGAAGTCGGCATTCGCGAGCAGGCTCGCTCCCACATGGGGTCTTCCACTTGGTTTTGCAGCAAAAAAAAGCCCCCGCTCAGCCAGACTGAGCGGGGGCTTTTGTTTGCGCGACTGCTTACGGACGCTTGCGATTGCTGATCAGCGTACCCACACCGGTGTCGGTGAAGATTTCCAGCAGAATCGCATTCGGCACGCGACCGTCGATAATCAACGAACTGCCCACACCGCCCTGAACCGCTTCCAGCGCGCAACGGATCTTCGGCAGCATGCCGCCGTAGATGGTGCCGTCGGCGATCAGGTCGTCGACCTGTTGCGTGCTCAGCCCGGTCAGCACGGTGCCCGACTTGTCCATCAGGCCGGCGATGTTGGTCAGCAGCATGAGCTTCTCGGCTTTCAGCGCTTCGGCAACCTTACCGGCCACCAGGTCAGCGTTGATGTTGTACGACTCGCCGTTCTCCCCCACACCGATCGGCGCGATCACCGGGATGAAGTTGCCTTTGACCAGCAGGTTCAGCAGCTCGGTGTTGATCCCGACCACTTCGCCGACATGACCGATGTCGATGATTTCCGGTTGGGTCATCTCCGGGGTCTGCCGGGACACGGTGAGCTTCTTCGCACGAATCAGCCCGGCGTCTTTACCGGTCAGGCCGATGGCGCTGCCGCCGTGGCGGTTGATCAGGTTGACGATGCTCTTGTTGACCTGACCACCCAGGACCATTTCCACCACGTCCATGGTCGCCGCGTCGGTCACGCGCATGCCGTCGACAAAATGGCTCTCGATCGACAGGCGCTTGAGCAGATCACCGATCTGCGGGCCGCCACCGTGCACGACCACCGGGTTGATACCCACGGCCTTCATCAGCACGATGTCGCGGGCGAAGCCGGTTTTCAGCTCCTCGCTTTCCATCGCGTTGCCGCCGTATTTGATCACCAGGGTCTTGCCGACATAGCGTCGGATGTAAGGCAGTGCTTCGGACAGGACCTTGGCAGTGTTGGCGGCGGCTTCGCGTTCGAGGGTCATTCAGGGCTCCGGGTGGATCAGAACGGTAGTTGGAGATCAGGTGCAACGCGTTTCAGTTGGGCGTGAAACACATCCTTGATGCGCTGCAATTCAGCCTCGTCATCGGCCTCGAAGCGCAGCACCAGCACCGGAGTGGTGTTGGAGGCGCGCACCAGGCCCCAGCCTTTGGCGTAATCGACCCGCACGCCGTCGATGGTGGTGAGGTCAGCGCCTTCACCCCACTGAGCATCGTGCAGTGCATCAATGATGCTGAATTTGCTCTCTTCGGTCACATGGATATTGATTTCCGGCGTAGAAATATCGTTCGGGAAAGTCGCAAACAGCTCCTCCGCGGTGGATTTTTCCTTGCTGAGGATCTCCAGCAGGCGTGCAGCGCTGTAGATGCCGTCATCGAAACCGAACCAGCGTTCCTTGAAGAAGATATGCCCGCTCATTTCACCGGCCAGCAATGTGCCGGACTGTTTCATTTTCTTTTTGATCAACGAGTGACCGGTCTTCCACATTAGCGGCCGACCGCCGTATTCCTTGATCAGCGGCACCAGGCGGCGGGTGCATTTGACGTCGAAGATGATTTCCGCGTCCGGGTTGCGTGCCACCACATCACGGGCGAACAGCATCAGCAGGCGATCCGGGTAAACGATGCTGCCGGTGTTGGTTACCACGCCGACGCGGTCGCCGTCGCCGTCGAAAGCCAGGCCGATATCGGCGTTGGTTTCCTTGACCTTGGCGATCAGGTCGACAAGGTTTTCCGGCTTGCCCGGATCCGGGTGATGGTTAGGGAAGTTGCCGTCGACTTCGCAGAACAACGGAATGACTTCGCAGTTCAGCGCTTCGATCAGTTGCGGGGCGATGACGCCGGCCGCGCCGTTGCCGCAGTCGACCACGACTTTCAGGCGACGGGCCAGTTTGATGTCCTGGACGATTTCGGTGTTGTAGCGGTCGAGAATTTCAACCTGGGTGACGCTGCCCTGGCCGCTGCTCAGGTCGTTGTTCTTGATGCGCTGGTGCAGCACTTGAATCTGTTCGTTGGCGAGGGTGTCGCCAGCGATGACGATCTTGAAGCCATTGTAATTCGACGGGTTGTGGCTGCCGGTCAGCATCACCCCGGATTTGCCGGCCAGCACGTTGGCCGCGTAGTACAGCGCCGGTGTCGGCACCAGGCCGACATCGCTGACATGGCAACCGCTCTCGGCGATGCCACGAATCAGCTCGGCAACCAGCTCCGGGCCGGACAGGCGGCCGTCACGACCGACCGACACATTCGGCTCGCCCTGGGCCAGGCTCTGCGAGCCGATGGCGCGGCCAATCCAGTAAGCGGTTTCACCGTTGAGAAAATCCGGCACCGTGCCGCGAATGTCATAGGCGCGGAAAATGCTCTCGGGAAGGGTCGGGGCGATCTTGGCTGGAGTGCTCATCTGCACAAATGCTCCATCTGGAAAGTGGCGGGACAGGCCGACGAATCGTTCGACGGCAGGCTCAAACTGAAGGGTATGACGGCGTTTTCCACAGAGAGTTCGTGCTATGAAAGGGCCATGACACCCCGTGCAGCAGGGCTTTGGCCGGCCAATGCCTTGATTTACCGCGCTAAACCTAGCAGATGACAATTTCGGTTTGTGGTGCGCCAGCGAGCTGGCTCACCACAGGATCAGCCGAGCGGATCACTTCGTACCGGTATGCCCGAAGCCACCGGTGCCGCGTTCGGTTTCGACGAATTCCTCGACCATTTCGAAGTGCGCTTGCACCACCGGCACCAGTACCAGTTGCGCCAGACGTTCGCCGACGGTCATGGTGAAATCGCTCTGGCCACGGTTCCAGCAGGACACCATCAGCGGGCCCTGGTAGTCGGAGTCGATCAGGCCGACAAGGTTGCCCAACACGATGCCGTGTTTATGGCCCATGCCCGAACGCGGCAGGATCAGCGCAGCAAGGTTCGGGTCGCCGATGTAGACCGACAGGCCGGTGGGGATCAGCACGGTTTCACCCGGCTTGATCACGGTGTCCTGATCCAGCATGGCGCGCAGGTCGAGGCCGGCGGAGCCCGGGGTGGCGTATTGCGGCAGCGGGAAGTCGGTGCCGATGCGTGGGTCGAGGATCTTGGCTTGCAAAGCGTGCATGTAAATTAAACCTGGTTCAGACGTTCGGCGATAAAAGTGACCAGCTGGCGGGCGATCTTGCCCTTGCTGGTCTGGGCGAAAACCGTGGCGTGCAGCTCACGGTCGATGACGCTGCAGGCGTTTTCTTCGCTGTTGAAACCGATGCTCGGGTTGGCGACGTCATTGGCGACGATCAAATCGAGATTCTTGTCCTTCAGCTTGCGTGCAGCGTAGTCGAGCAGGTGTTCGGTCTCGGCAGCGAAGCCGACACTGAACGGACGATCCGGACGGGTCGCGATACTGGCGAGGATGTCCGGGTTGCGCACCATTTGCAGGACGAAACCGTCACCGCTCGCAGGGTCTTTCTTGAGTTTTTGCGGGGCAACGACTTCCGGGCGGTAATCCGCCACAGCTGCCGAAGCAATGAATACGTCGCACGGAATCGCCGACTCGCAAGCGGCGAGCATGTCGCGGGCGCTGACCACGTCGATCCGCGTGACGCGATCGGGGGTCGGCAGGTGCACCGGGCCACTGATCAGGGTGACGCGGGCGCCGGCTTCCACTGCGGCTTCCGCGAGGGCAAAGCCCATTTTGCCGGAGCTGTGGTTGGTGATGTAGCGCACCGGGTCGATGTTTTCCTGAGTCGGGCCGGCGGTAATCACCACATGCTTGCCGGTCAGTGCCTGACGCTGGAAGCAGTCGGCGGCGAGCAGCGCCAGCTCGGTGGCTTCCATCATGCGGCCCATGCCGACGTCGCCGCAGGCCTGGCTGCCGGACGCCGGGCCGAAGGTCTTCAGGCCTCGGCTTTCAAGCAGTTGCAGGTTGGCCTGGGTGGCCGGATCGCGCCACATCGCTTGATTCATTGCCGGTGCGACGGCGACGACGGCGTCGGTGGCCAGCACCAGCGTGGTCAGCAGATCGTTGGCGATGCCTTGCGCCAGGCGCGCAATCAGGTCAGCGGTGGCCGGGGCGATCAGCACCAGATCGGCCCACTTTGCCAGTTCGATATGGCCCATCGCGGCTTCGGCGGCCGGGTCGAGCAAGTCGAGGTGCACCGGGTGGCCCGACAGCGCCTGCATGGTCAGCGGAGTGATGAACTCGGCGCCGCCATGGGTCATGACCACGCGCACTTCGGCGCCCTGGTCGATCAGGCGGCGAACCAGATCGGCGCTCTTGTAGGCCGCAATGCCGCCGCCGACGCCCAGAACGATGCGTTTCCGATACAGCCGCTGCATAGGTCTGCCTTTCATTTCATTGATGACGGCGGCGCGATACCCCTCCCCAGGGTTGAATCGACCGCCAAAAAGATGGGCTACGATATCACAGCGACCGCTACGGAACAGCGGCACCCACAGACAGGGAGTGTGTATGAGTATTCGCGATTGGCCGGCGGCAGAGCGGCCGCGGGAAAGGTTGTTGGAGCACGGGGCAGGGAGCCTTTCGGACGCTGAGTTGCTGGCGATTTTTTTGCGCACCGGGGTACCCGGAACAAGCGCCGTGGACCTGGCGCGACATCTGCTGAAGCAATTCGGCAGCCTGCGTTTACTGCTCGAGGCCGATCAGGACGCATTCAGTAAACAAATGGGGCTCGGGCCGGCGAAGTTTGCGCAACTGCAAGCCGCGCAGGAAATGAGCAAGCGCCATCTGGCCGAACGATCCCGGCAGAAACCGGCACTGGAAAACCCGCAAGTCGTGCGCGACTACCTGAAAGCGATGCTGCGGCACGAGCCGCACGAAGTGTTTGGCTGCCTGTTTCTCGATTCCAAACATCAGGTGCTGAATTTCGAAGCACTGTTTCGCGGCTCGATCGACAACACCAGCGTGCATCCCCGGGAAGTGGTGAAGCGCGCGCTGGCCAATAACGCGGCGGCGGTGATTTTGTGTCACAACCATCCCTCCGGGAACACCGACCCCAGTCAGGCGGATCGGCTGCTGACCAAGCGCCTGCAAAAGACCCTGGAACTGATCGACGTGCGGGTGCTGGATCACTTCATCGTCGGCGATGGCGAACCGCTGTCGATGGCGGAGTGTGGCTGGATGTAAAAAGGCAGCGGCAAGTATGCAGCTACAAGCGGCAAGCTAGAGCCGTGCGCGTTCGGCTCTGGCTTGGGGCTTGCCGCTTAGGGCTTGAGGCTGATTCTGGAGTAGTCCTGGCGGCCGAACGGGCTGACGGAGTAACCCTGCACGTCTTTACGAGTCAACGCATAAGCCGTCGGGTGCGCCAGCGGCAGCCACAATGCCTGTTGCTGGATCTGCGCCTGCGCCTGTTCGTACAGCTTGGTGCGCACGCCTTGTTCGCTGGTGGTCTTGCCCGCGCTGATCAGCTTGTCCAGATCGGCGTTGCAGTAGCGAGCGAAGTTGGTGCCGGACTTGACCGCTGCGCAGGAAAACTGCGGCGTGAGGAAGTTGTCCGGGTCGCCGTTGTCACCGGCCCAACCCATGAACAGCAAATCGTGCTCGCCAGCCTTGGCGCGGCGAATCAGCTCGCCCCATTCGATGACGCGGATTTCCGCCTGAATGCCGATTTCAGCCAGGTCCGACTGCAACATCTGCGCGCCGAGGCTCGGGTTCGGGTTGAGCAGGCTGCCCGATGGCCGCGTCCAGATTGTGGTCTGGAAACCATCCTTCAGCCCGGCCTTGGCCAGCAACGCCTTGGCTTTGGCCACGTCGTGCGGGTAGCCCGGCAGGTTCTTCGCGTAGCTCCAGGTGTTCGGCGGATACGGGCCGTTGGCAGCTTCGGCGGTGTCTTCGAACACGGCTTTGATGTAGTTGGTCTTGTCGAAGGCCAGGTTGATGGCCTGGCGCACTTCCGGCTTGTCCAGCGGCGGATGCTGGCTGTTGATGCCGACGAAAGCGGTCATGAACGCATCAGTCTTTTCGACTTTCAGCGTCGGCTCTTTCAGCGCGGCCTGTACGTCGAGTGGTTTCGGCGACAGCGCGATCTGGCATTCATTGCGCCGCAGCTTTTGCAGGCGCACGTTGGCGTCCGGGGTGATGGCGAAGATCAGCGGATCGACCGCAGGCTTGCCACGGAAATACTCCGGATTGGCCTTGTAGCGGATCGCCGCGTCTTTCTGAAAACGATTGAAAACGAACGGGCCGGTGCCGATCGGCTGGCTGTTGAGCTTGTCAGTCGCGCCAGCCTTCATCAACTTGTCGGCGTACTCGGCTGAGTAGATCGAGGCGAAGCCCATGCTCAGGGTGGCGAGGAAAGTCGAGTCCGGGTGATCCAGGGTAAAGCGCACGGTCAGCGGGTCGAGCGCATCGATTTTCTTGATCAGCGCCGGCAACTGCATGGACTGCGCGTGGGGGAAGCCGCTCTGCGCGACTTTGTGCCACGGGTTGGCCGGGTCGAGCATGCGGTCGAAGCTGAATTTGACGTCTTCGGCGGTCAGTTCACGGCTCGGTTTGAAATAGTCGGTGGTGTGAAACTTCACCTGCGGATGAAGTTTGAATACGTACGTCAGCCCATCAGTGCTGACTTCCCAGCTGTCGGCCAGGCTCGGCACGACCTTGCCGCTGGCAGTGTCGAAATCCACCAGACGATTCATCAGCACATCGGCGGAGGCATTGGTGGTGGTCAGCGAGTTGTACTGCACCACGTCAAACCCTTCGGGGCTGGCCTCGGTACACACGCTCAGCGCGGCGGCCTGGGCCAGAGGGCTTAGCAACAGCGGGGCAAGCAAAAGGGGTAGGGCAGCGAGGCGCATGGTCGGTTTCCTTTACAGATCGAAGGCCCATCTGCAAGTGCAGTCTGGAAAAGTCCTACCCTAGAGGTCTGAATTGCAAATGACTATCCCCTTTTTGCATTTTCAGGGCGTCGCGACGACACTGCCTCAGGTGGCGGTGAGCAGGGAAAAGTCTGAAATGCCGTTGCAAGGGATTTTCTACGACGAGTGGTAAAAACCGCCGTCAGCCTTTATTCAAGGCGTCCGCCGGGCGAAAAAACGCCTTTTTGCTGATTGATTGCACACCGATTGTTGTTGCACCCCGGTCTTTCTGGTATAAAGCAGCGCTCTTTTCTAGGGGCCCGGTTCCTTCACTGTAGGTGTAGCCGGTAAGACCTCTAAAGAAACGCGGCGCCTGGCGCCAAATGACTGAGAGATTAAGCGGCCAACCCATGCCGGGTTGGGCATGTGGTTTTAGAGGGCTGAGGCATGTCGAGAGTATGTCAAGTTACCGGTAAGGGTCCGGTGACTGGGAATAACATTTCCCACGCAAACAACAAAACCCGTCGTCGTTTCCTGCCGAACCTGCAGCATCACCGCTTCTGGGTTGAAGAAGAGAAACGTTTTGTGCGTCTGCGCGTATCTGCCAAAGGCATGCGTATCATCGACAAGCGTGGCATCACTGTCGTGCTCGCCGAACTTCGCCGCGATGGCAAGATTTAAGGGAGCTAATCATGCGTGAATTGATTCGTTTGATCTCGAGCGCCGGTACTGGTCACTTCTACACTACCGACAAGAACAAGCGTACTACCCCGGACAAAATCGAGATCAAGAAATATGATCCGGTTGTTCGCAAGCACGTGATCTACAAGGAAGGCAAAATCAAGTAATTGATTTTTCCCGACTTACGAAAAAGGCCCGTATCTCACGATACGGGCCTTTTTTGTGCGCTTGAATTTTGTAGTGCCGGCGCGGGCCTCATCGCTGGCAAGCCAGCTCCCACAGGTTTTGTGCATGACACAGAATCTCTGAGCGCCGGCAATCACTGTGGGAGCTGGCTTGTCAGCGATAGGGCCGGATCAGCCGGCGAAAATTTTCAAGCCTTCTGTTCAAAGATCACATAGATCTTGCGGCAGACTTCCAGCACTTCCCAGGTCCCACGGAACCCCGCTGGAATCACAAAACGATCGCCGACCCGCAAGGTCTTGGCATTGCCGTCGCTGTCGCGCAGCACCGAAACGCCCTGCAGAATCTCGCAATATTCATGCTCGGTGTAATTCACCGTCCACTGACCCACCGCACCTTCCCAAACGCCCGCGCCCATCTGCCCGCAGGGGCTTTCGTATTGATGGAACACGGCTTGCTCCGGGTCGCCCTTGAGCACTTTGGCCGGGTCCGGGCGATAGCGTTCGGCTTCGCTGCCGGTCAGGCTGATATCGACGACGTTCTGGATGTTCATTATTGTTTTCTCCCGTGATGACGGCGCGTTGACTGGAATGGGCGAAAGTCTATGTTTATTAAATTGAACACTGCAAGGCCGTATGGCCGGCTTATGTCAAATATATTGAAACAACCCCGGCCGCTGGTTTAGGGTGGCGGGTGCCTTGGGCCGATATGCAGGCTGGCCGGGCAGTATTCTTGATGAACGCCGCAGCGCTTGCGGCGTTCGTATTCAATAGAGGAGGACACCCGAATGACCACCCTGACTCGTGCCGACTGGGAACAACGCGCCCGCGACCTGAAGATCGAAGGCCGCGCCTACCTCAATGGCGAATACACCGACGCCGTTTCCGGCGAAACCTTCGAATGCATCAGCCCGGTCGATGGCCGTCTGCTCGGCAAGATCGCCAGCTGTGACGCCGCCGACGCCCAACGCGCTGTGGAAAATGCTCGCGCCACGTTCAATTCCGGCGTGTGGTCGCGCCTGGCGCCAAGCAAACGCAAAGCCACGATGATCCGTTTTGCCAGCCTGCTCAAGCAGCACGCTGAAGAACTGGCCCTGCTCGAAACCCTCGATATGGGCAAACCGATCAGCGACTCGCTGTACATCGACGTGCCAGGCGCCGCGCAAGCGCTGAGCTGGAGCGGCGAAGCGATCGACAAGATCTACGACGAAGTGGCCGCTACGCCGCATGATCAACTGGGCCTGGTGACCCGCGAGCCTGTCGGGGTGGTGGGCGCGATCGTGCCGTGGAACTTCCCGCTGATGATGGCGTGCTGGAAGCTCGGTCCGGCGCTGTCGACCGGTAACTCGGTGATCCTCAAGCCGTCAGAAAAATCGCCGCTGACCGCCATCCGCATCGCTGCCTTGGCCGTTGAAGCCGGGATTCCGAAAGGCGTGCTCAACGTACTGCCGGGCTACGGCCACACCGTCGGCAAGGCGCTGGCCTTGCACAACGATGTCGACACGCTGGTGTTCACCGGTTCGACCAAGATCGCCAAGCAACTGATGATCTACTCCGGCGAATCGAACATGAAGCGCGTCTGGCTGGAAGCCGGCGGCAAGAGCCCGAACATCGTGTTTGCCGATGCGCCGGATCTGCAAGCCGCTGCCGAATCCGCTGCCAGTGCGATCGCCTTCAACCAGGGCGAGGTCTGCACAGCCGGCTCCCGTCTGCTGGTCGAGCGTTCGATCAAGGACAAATTCCTGCCGATGGTGATCGAGGCGCTGAAAACCTGGAAACCGGGCAATCCGCTGGATCCGGCGACTAACGTCGGCGCGCTGGTCGATACCCAGCAGATGAACACCGTGCTGTCGTACATCGAATCCGGCCACAGCGATGGCGCCAAACTGGTCGCGGGCGGCAAGCGCATTCTGCAGGAGACCGGCGGCACTTACGTTGAACCGACGATTTTCGATGGCGTGAGCAATGCGATGAAAATCGCTCAGGAAGAAATCTTCGGCCCGGTACTGTCGGTGATTGCTTTCGACAGCGCCGAAGAAGCCATTCAGATCGCCAACGACACGCCATACGGCCTGGCCGCAGCGGTGTGGACGCAGGACATCTCCAAGGCCCACCTGACCGCCAAAGCCCTGCGTGCCGGTAGCGTGTGGGTCAACCAGTACGACGGCGGCGACATGACTGCGCCGTTCGGCGGCTTCAAGCAGTCGGGCAACGGCCGCGACAAGTCGCTGCATGCGTTCGACAAGTACACCGAGCTGAAAGCGACCTGGATCAAGCTGTGATTCATTAGGGGGCCTGAGTAAATCAGGCTCCCGGCCATACAGAGATCCCCTGTGGGAGCGAGCCTGCTCGCGAAAGCGGTGTATCAGTCAGCCAGCATGCTGAATGTGAAACCGTTTTCGCGAGCAGGCTCGCTCCCACAATGGTTTTGTGGTGCACATAAAAATATCCACAGGAGCGTGGAACATGCGGTGGGCAACGTATTTCGCCGTGTTGGCGTCAGTCTTGAGTGTGGGTCTGGCGCTGGGCGTGAGCATGCCGTTGGTGTCGCTGCGTCTTGAGGGCTGGGGCTACGGTGCTTTCGCCATCGGCGTGATGGCGGCGATGCCGGCGATCGGTGTGTTGTTGGGCGCGAAGGTTTCCAGCCACCTCGCCGCGTATTTCGGCACGGCGAATCTGATGCGCCTGTGCCTGTGGGCCGGAGCCTTGTCGATCGGCCTGCTGGCGTTGCTGCCGAGTTATCCGGTCTGGCTGCTGCTGCGCCTGCTGATCGGGGTGATTCTGACCATCGTGTTCATCCTCGGCGAAAGCTGGATCAATCAACTGGTGGTCGAGCAGTGGCGCGGTCGGCTAGTGGCGCTGTATGGCAGCAGCTATGCGTTGAGCCAACTGTCGGGGCCGTTACTGTTGGGTGCGCTGGGCACCGAGCATGACTACGGTTTCTGGGTCGGTGTTGGCTTGCTGACCGTTTCGCCGTTGTTGTTGCTGGGGCGCAGTGGGGCGCCCAGCAGTGAAGCGAGCAGCGTGACCTTCGTCGACCTGTGGGGCTTTGCCCGCGAACTGCCGGCGATTGCCTGGGCGGTGTCGTTGTTCGCCGCGTTCGAAGCAATGATCCTGACGTTGCTGCCGGTGTATTGCCTGCAACAGGGTTTCACCGCAGAAATTGCCTTGGCCATGGTCAGCACCGTGGTGGTCGGTGATGCGTTGCTGCAATTGCCGATTGGCGCCTTGGCCGATTATCTGTCGCGGCGCACCTTGTTTGCTGGCTGCGCGGTGGTGTTAATGCTCTCGAGTCTGGCGATTCCATTGCTGCTCGACACGCTGCTGATCTGGCCGTTGTGGGTGCTGTTTGGTGCGAGTGCCGGCGGGTTGTTCACGCTGTCACTGATTTTGATCGGCGAGCGTTATCGCGACGATGCGCTGGTGCGCGCCAATGCGCATATCGCGCAGCTGTGGGGGATCGGTTGTCTGGTCGGGCCGTTGGCGGCAGGGGCGGGCAGTCAGTGGATCAACGGGCATGCGCTGCCGCTGCTGATGGCGGCCGGGGCGTTCGGGTTGGTGCTTTTGCTGTTGCGGCAAGGCGCGTTTGGCACAACGGCAGAAGCTGCCTGAACGCATCCTTTGTGGGAGCGAGCCTGCTCGCGAAAGCGGTGCATCAGTCGGCTCATTTGCTGGATGTGAAACTGCTTTCGCGAGCAGGCTCGCTCCCACAAGAATCACCAGCAAAAGGATTCACAGCATGCGCTCAAGACCCACGCTGGTGCTGAACCACGAATTGAAACGCCGCCACCAGCTCCCCGGTTCCTTGGTCAGCGTGTGCATCTGGCCGTTGTCCTCGGTGACCCAGACGACCTTGCCGTTTTCCAGCTTCGCTTGATAGCTCAGGTTCGGCGCCATGCCTTGCAGCGCCAGTGCGCGTACATGCTCGGCCAGTTCCGGACTGTCGACCAGTACGCCGACTTCGGTGTTCCACAGCACTGAGCGCGGGTCGAAGTTGAACGAGCCGATAAACGATTTGCGCCGATCAAAGATCATCGCCTTGCTGTGCAGGCTGGAATCCGAACCGCGAAACGACTTGCTGTAGAACACCCGCGGGCCACTGCCGTAGTTGTCCCCAGGCTGGCGCCGCAGTTCATACAGTTTCACCCCGTGCTCCAGCAACGCTTTGCGATACGGCGCGTAACCGCCATGCACCGCCGGCACGTCGGTGGCCTCCAGCGAGTTGGTCAGCAGATTCACCGAAACCCCGGCGTCGGCGCGCCCGGTCAGGTAGACCAGCCCCGGCTGACCCGGCACGAAATACGCCGAAATCATGATCAGCTCTTTGCTCACTCCAGTCAGTTCCGGCGCCAGTTGCGTGGTCAGCAGCAGGTGCGGATCAGGCTCGCCCTTGGACAGCACCTTGCTAGGTGCATCCCACAACGCCTGATTCCACGCCCAGATCAGCTCCTTGCGCCAGATGTCCATGCGCGGGTCGGTCTTGAACTTCATCAACTGTTGGTACAGCGCGTGATTCTGTTTGCGGGTTTCTTCCAGCGATTCTTCCAGGCGCGTGCGGGTGTTCTGCAGGTCTGCGGCGCTCGGTCTGGCGGAAAGAAATTCCTCGATCGGCTTGCTCAGCGCGCTGTTCCAGTATTGATCGAAACTGTGCCCGAGCTGCTCGGCGACCGGGCCGATGCTGAGCATGTCGATGTCGGTGAAATTCAGGTTGGGCTCGGCATCGAAATACTCGTCGCCCAGATTGCGCCCGCCGACAATCGCCGCGCTGTTGTCCGCCAGCCATAACTTGTTGTGCATGCGCCGGTGTTGCACGGACAGGTTGAACAGCCGTCCCGCCGCCCGCGTGACGCCCGTACTGCGGCCCAGATGCAAAGGGTTGAACAAGCGAATCTGAATCTGCGGATGCGCCGCCAGGGTGGCGATGATCTGATCGAGGCCGTCGCTGGTGGTGTCGTCGAGCAGTATGCGCACGCGCACGCCACGGTCGGCGGCCTTGAGCACTTCCTCCACCAGCATGCGGGTGCTGATGCCGTCGTGAACGATGTAGTACTGCAAGTCGAGGCTGACCTGGGCGTTGCGAATCAGCTCGGCGCGGGCGGTAAATGCTTCGCCGCTGTCAGACAACAGGCGAAACCCCGATTGCCCCTGGTAGGGCGCGGCCTGAGCCTGAATCGAACGACCAAAAGCCGAGTCCGACGCCGGCAAGGCCTGGCTCGGTTCGCGCGGCACATCGAGGCTGGCGCAGCCGCTCAGGAACGAGGCGAGTAACAGCAAGGCGAGTAGGGGCTGTCTGAGGCTCACGTAGGATCGTTCCGGTTGGCGGCTAAGGTCGGCATTTTGGACGCCGGGCACGCAAAAAAGGTCAGTCGCTCTCGGCGAGTAATTTGATCGCGGCGGCGCCGACCTTGCGCACCGCGTCTTCGATCTGTGCCGTTGGTTTGGCAGCGTAGTTCATCCGCAGGCAATTGCGGTATTTGCCCGAGGCGGAAAAGATGCTGCCGACGGCGATCTGTACGCCCTGATCGTGCAGCGCCCTATTCAGTTTCAGCGTGTCGAAACCTTCCGGCAGTTCGACCCAGAGCATGAAACTGCCCTGCGGGCGACTGGCGCGGGTGCCGGCGGGAAAATAGCGCGTGACCCAGTCGATCATCGCATCGCGATTGCGCTGGTATTGCATGCGCATGCGCCGCAAGTGCGGTTCGAAGTGGCCGGCCTTGAGAAATTCGGCGATGGCAATCTGCGGCTGCGGCGCGGTCGAGCCGGTGCTGATGTATTTCATGTGCAGCAGCCGCTCCAGGTAACGGCCGGGTGCGACCCAACCGATGCGCAGCCCCGGCGCCAGAGTCTTGGAAAACGAGCTGCACAGCAATACGCGGCCGTCTTCGTCGAAGGATTTGATCGTGCGCGGACGCGGGTAGGAATACGCCAGCTCGCCATACACATCGTCTTCGATGATCGCGACGTCAAAGCGCTGGGCCAGCGTCAGCAGCGCACGTTTGCGCGACTCGGGCATGACGTAGCCGAGCGGGTTATTGCAGTTGGGCGTGAGCTGAATGGCCTTGATCGGCCATTGCTCGAGGGCCAGTTCCAGCGCGTCGAGGCTGATCCCGGTGAGCGGGTCAGTAGGGATTTCCAGCGCCTTCATGCCCAGGCCTTTGAGCGTTTGCATGGCGCCGTGGAAGCTTGGCGAGTCCACTGCGACGATGTCACCCGGTTCGCAGATCGCATGGATGCTGGTGGACAGCGCCTCGTGGCAACCGGTGGTGATCACCAGATCGCTGGCGCTCAACTGGCAGCCGGAATCGAGCATCAGCCGCGCGATCTGCTCACGCAGTTCGAGGTTGCCGTGGATGTTGTCGTAATACAGGCCGGGCATGTCCTGCCGCCGGCTGATTCGCGCCAGGCCGCGCAGCAGCGGTTTCATCGTTGGCGAGCCAACGTCGGGCATGCCGCGCCCCAATTGCACGACGTCCTTGCGCGGCACCGCGCGGATCAACTCCAGCACCTGATCCCATTGCGAAATCTCCACCGGCCGTTGCGCCGGGCGGCCCACCGCAGGCAACTCCGGCAGTTCGCGACCGACCGGGACAAAGTAGCCGGACTTGGGTTTCGGCGTGGCGAGGCCGCTGTCTTCGAGCATGCGATAGGCCTGCTGCACCGTGCTCAGACTGACTCCGTGCTCGACGCTCAAGGCGCGCACCGAGGGCAAGCGGTCGCCGGGCCGATAGAAGCCCTGTTCGATGCGGGTGCCGAGCAATTCGGCAAGGTTTACATACAGAGTCATGGTGGCCTCGATGCGTCTTGGTGAAAACCAGTACAGATGCGGCAAAAATTGATCATTCAGTCGGCAGATCTATGAATCTGTATGGAGTTAATACAGGTTTTTTGAATCTGTAATGCTTTTGCCCGCCCGCGCATCATGGAATCTCTGGCTACCCAAGTAAACAGGAGCGACAAAAATGAACGGCTTGAGCGATGTGCGGCTGACGTTACACAGTCAGGAACTGGCGGCAGGGCAGAAGGAACGGGCGCGCAATGAACTGCGCAATGCACCGTCCGGCCTGAGTCGCTGGGGTCTGTTGTGGCACCGCCTGCATACGCGCAAGGCGTTGCTGGCGCTGACGGCGGATCAGCTCAAGGACATCGGCCTGACCCGTGAGCAGGCACTGGAAGAGGGGTTGAAGCCGTTCTGGCGGATCTGAGATCTGTATCGTCCGTCACTGATCGTTCCCACGCTCTGCGTGGGAACGCCGCCCCCGGACGCTCCGCGTCCGCTGTGACGCAGAGCGTCGCTGGATGCATTCCCGCGCAGAGCGTGGGAACGATCTCTAAAAGCTGTCAGAGCAATTCTTTCATCCGATGCCACAACATCCCCAACGCCAATAACGGCGAGCGCAAATGCTTGCCGCCGGGGAAGGTGATGTGCGGCACTTTGGCAAACAGATCAAAACCCCCACCCTGTTGCCCACTGATCGCCTCGGCCAGCAGTTTGCCCGCCAGGTGCGTGGCATTGACGCCGTGCCCGGCGTAAGCCTGGGCGTAATACACATTCGGTTGATCGGTGAGGCGGCCAATCTGCGGCAAGCGGTTGGCGCCGATGCCGATCATCCCTCCCCACTGGTAATCGATCTTCACCCCGGCGAGTTGCGGGAACACCTCGAGCATCTTCGGCTGCATATACGCGGCGATGTCTTTCGGATCACGGCCCGAGTAATGGCAGGCGCCGCCGAACAACAGGCGTCGATCAGCCGAGAGCCGGAAGTAATCCACCGTGACACGCTGGTCGCAGACCGCCATGTTCTGCGGCAGCAGGCTGCGTGCCTGCTCTTCGCTCAGTGGTTCGGTGGCAATGATATAGCTGCCGGCCGGCAGGACTTTGCCGCTGAGCTGCGGATTCAGATCATTCAGATAGGCGTTGCAGCCCAGCACCAGGGTCTTCGCCCGTACCGAACCCTGTTCCGTGTGCACCTTCACTTCGGTGCCGTAATCGATGCGGATCGCCGCCGAGTGCTCGAACAGCTTCACCCCCAATTGTTGCGCCGCTGCGGCTTCGCCGAGCGCCAGATTCAGCGGGTGCAAATGCCCGGAGCCCATGTCGATCAAACCGCCAACGTAGCGTCTGGAGCCGACCACGGTGTGCATCTCATTGGCTTGCAACAGCCGGGTTTCGTGGCGATAGCCAAGGCTGCGCAGCTCTTCGACATCCTCGACAAAGCCCTGCAGATCAGATGGCTTGTTAGCCAGGTCGCAGTAACCCCAGGTCAAATCGCAGGCGATCTGGAAACGCTCGACGCGCTGGCGAACGATCTCCACCGCTTCCAGGCCCATCAGTTTCATCGCCCGCACGCCGTCGGTGCCGACGACGTTGGCAAATTGATCGAGGCCATGACCAACGCCGCGAATCAGCTGGCCGCCGTTGCGCCCGCTGGCGCCCCAACCGATCCGGTGCGCCTCCAGCAGGACGACGCTGAAGCCGCGCTCAGCCAGCTCCAGCGCGGTGTTCAACCCGGAAAACCCGCCACCGACCACGCAGACGTCGGCCAGCACTTCACCTTGCAGCCGCGGATGGTCAGGCTGCGGCAGGCTGCTGGCGGCGTAGTAAGAGGCGGCGTGGGGTTGGCTCGCGAAAGTGTGGGCGCGGGCGGTCATGGGCGTCATCCTGAGGCGGCGTCGAGAAAATTTGCCGGAGCATAAGCCGCACGGCTGAACACGGGCAACATTGGTCGGCGTACGGTGTCTGGCTCAGGCCTTTTGCGGCACAATTGCCATCCATTCCCCTCGGTCACTGTTTCGATGAGCTGCAACAGTCAGAAAATCCGCACGTTGCGTCAGCAGATTCCCTCGTTCGAGTGCGTCCCCGGCTGCCACGACTGCTGCGGGCCGGTGACCACGTCGCCCGAGGAAATGGCCCGACTGCCGCGCAAGACCCGCGCCGAGCAGGACGCGGCGATGCAAGAACTGAACTGCGTACACCTGGGGCCGGATGGCTGCACGGTATATGAGGAACGGCCGTTGATCTGCCGGTTGTTTGGTACGACCAAAACTCTGCCTTGCCCGAATGAGCAGCGGCCGGTAGAGCTGATTCATCCGCGGGTGGAGAAGCAGATTTTTGAGTACATGGCGGCGAATCGGCAGGTGTTGGTGTAAGCGATCGTTCCCACGCTCTGCGTGGGAACGATCATTGCGGTGATCAGTCAGGAATCGGCAGGCACAGGCTCTCTTTGACTTCTTCCATGACGATGTAGCTCTTTGATTCGCGCACATGCGGCAGCTTCAACAGTATGTCGCCAAGCAATTTGCGGTACGAGGCCATCTCGGAAATCCGTGCCTTCACCAGATAATCGAAATCCCCTGACACCAGATGACATTCCAGTACGTGGGGCAATTTCAGCACCGCGCGTCGGAACTCTTCGAAAGTGTCGCCGGATTTGTAGTCGAGGCTGATCTCGACGAACACCAGCAGGCTACCCTTCAGATGCTGCGGATTGAGCCGGGCGTTGTAGCCCATGATGATTCCTTCGCGCTCCAGACGCCGCACGCGCTCGGTGCAGGGCGTGGTGGAGAGACCGACCTTTTCCCCCAGTTCGGTAAACGAAATGCGCCCGTCTGCCTGCAGGATCCGCAGGATGTTGCGGTCGATCTTGTCCAGCTCGCGCTTGGTCTGGGTGTTGGTCCGCATAGGGGATGCGCCTCCGTGAAAAGGGTTTTTGCCGAGAATTGTCGCCAAATATAGGCGCTTATATAGTGAAAAGCACTGGCGTTTCTTTTTTACACTGCGCGCATCATTGCTCGAACAACACAGCTCGGCACAAAGCCGCGATGAGGGATTGAAAATGCGCGTCATGGTCTTGGGTAGCGGCGTCATCGGTACCGCCAGTGCTTACTATCTGGCCCGTGCCGGGTTTGAAGTGGTGGTGGTCGACCGGCAGCCCGCCGCGGCCATGGAGACCAGTTTCGCCAACGCCGGCCAGGTCTCGCCGGGCTACGCCTCGCCGTGGGCCGCGCCGGGCGTCCCGCTCAAGGCGATCAAGTGGCTGTTGCAACGCCACGCACCGCTGGCAATCAAGGCCACCGCCGACATCGACCAGTACCTGTGGATGGCGCAGATGCTGCGCAACTGCACCGCCAGCCGCTATGCGGTGAACAAGGAGCGCATGGTGCGACTGTCAGAGTACAGCCGCGACTGCCTCGACGAACTGCGCGCCGAAACCGGCATTGCCTACGAAGGCCGCAGCCTCGGCACTACGCAGTTGTTCCGCACCCAGGCGCAACTGGATAACGCCGCCAAGGACATCGCCGTGCTGAAAGACTCCGGCGTACCGTTCGAAGTCCTTGATCGCGCCGGCATTGCCCGCGTCGAACCGGCGCTGGCCGGCGTCACCGATATTCTCGCCGGCGCCCTGCGCTTGCCGAACGACCAGACCGGCGACTGCCAGATTTTCACCACGCGTCTCGCCGAAATGGCGCGCAAGCTCGGTGTGGAATTCCGCTTCGGCCAGGACATCCAGAAACTCGATTACGCCGGTGACCGCATCAATGGCGTGTGGATCGACGGCAAACTGGAAACCGCTGATCGCTACGTACTGGCGCTGGGCAGCTACTCGCCGCAATTGCTCAAGCCGCTGGGCATCAAGGCCCCGGTATATCCGCTCAAGGGTTACTCGCTGACCGTGCCGATCACCAACCCGGACATGGCGCCGACCTCGACCATTCTTGACGAGACCTACAAGGTTGCAATTACCCGGTTCGACAACCGCATCCGCGTTGGTGGCATGGCCGAGATCGCCGGTTTTGACCTGTCGCTGAACCCGCGTCGGCGCGAAACCCTGGAGATGATCGTCAACGACCTTTATCCTCAGGGCGGCAATCTGGCCGAGGCAAGTTTCTGGACCGGTCTGCGGCCGACCACGCCGGACGGCACGCCGATCGTTGGCGCCACACCGTTCAAGAATCTGTTCCTCAACACCGGTCACGGCACCCTGGGTTGGACCATGGCGTGCGGTTCCGGGCGTTTGCTGGCCGATCTGATGGCGAAGAAAAAACCGCAGATCAGTGCCGAAGGCCTCGATATTTCCCGTTACGGCAACCAGACCCAGGAGTCCGCAAAACATGTCAATCCAGCGCCAGCTCACCAATGAGCGCATGAGTCAGATCGTCAGCCACAACGGTACGGTGTACCTGGCCGGGCAGGTCGGCGACGACTTCGATGCCGGGATTGAACAGCAGACCCGCGACGTACTGGCCAATATCGAGCGTCTGCTCGATCTGGCCGGCACCGACAAACAGCATCTGCTCTCGGCGACGATCTACCTGAACGACATCGAGGCGCACTTTGCCGGGATGAACTCGGTGTGGGACCAGTGGCTGCCCAAGGGCGCCGCGCCGGCGCGTGCCACTGTCGAAGCGAAAATGGCCAAGCCGAGCATCCTCGTTGAGATCTCCATCGTCGCTGCGCTGCCGTAAGCCGTAACAAGGATCCCTCTCCCGGCGCTGTTGGTGGTTCACGCCGCCAGTCGGCGCCGGTTTTTCTTCCATGACCGCCTAGAAGTCCGCCGCCATGCGTCCTGCCCGTGCCCTGATTGACCTTCAAGCCCTGCGCCACAACTACCGAATTGCCCGCGAAGTCACCGGCGCGAAAGCGCTGGCGGTGATCAAGGCAGACGCCTACGGCCATGGCGCGGTGCGTTGCGCACAGGCGCTGGAAGCCGAGGCCGACGGGTTTGCCGTGGCGTGCATCGAAGAGGCGCTGGAGTTGCGCGCGGCCGGTATTCGCGCGCCGGTGTTGCTGCTGGAAGGTTTCTTCGAGGCGGATGAGCTGGCGCTGATCGTTGAGCATGATTTCTGGTGCGTGGTGCATTCGCTGTGGCAGCTCGAAGCCATCGAGCAGGCTGCGTCGAGCAAACCGATCACGGTGTGGTTGAAGCTCGACTCCGGCATGCACCGTGTCGGCCTGCACCCAAAAGACTACCCGGCCGCCTATCAGCGCCTGCTGGCCAGCGGCAAAGTGGCGAACATCGTGTTGATGAGCCACTTCGCCCGTGCCGATGAACTGCACGCGCAAAGCAGCGCCGATCAGGTGGCCGTATTCGAGGCAGCGCGCCAGGGCCTGGCGGCACAAGTCAGCCTGCGCAATTCGCCTGCGGTGCTTGGCTGGCCAGACATCCAAAGCGATTGGGTTCGCCCTGGCATCATGCTCTACGGCGCGACCCCGTTCGAAGAAGCCAACGCCGTCGCTGAACGCCTGCAACCGGTGATGACCCTGGAATCGAAAGTCATCAGTGTCCGTGAGTTGCCGGCCGGTGAGCCGATCGGTTACGGCGCAAAATTCATCACCGACAAGCCGATGCGCATCGGCGTGGTCGCCATGGGTTATGCCGATGGCTATCCACGTCAGGCGCCGACCGGCACGCCGGTGCTGGTGGCTGGTCAGCGCAGCCGTCTGTTGGGGCGCGTGTCGATGGACATGCTGTGCATTGACCTCACCGACGTGCCGGAGGCCGGCCTCGGTTCGACCGTCGAGTTGTGGGGCAAGAACATCCTCGCCAGCGACGTGGCGCAGTGGGCGGAGAC
This sequence comes from Pseudomonas fluorescens, assembly GCA_902825215.1. Classification (GTDB taxonomy): domain Bacteria; phylum Pseudomonadota; class Gammaproteobacteria; order Pseudomonadales; family Pseudomonadaceae; genus Aquipseudomonas; species Aquipseudomonas fluorescens_G. Next base: position 6,040,293 of record LR782234.1, on the reverse strand, counting down.
CATCCCCTATCAGATCTTCTGCAACCTGCGCCGGGTGCCAAGGCTCTATTCCGAGGCTTGACGCGAGCGCGGGGACCGAGTGTTGTAAATACTGAACGCTGTCGCCATGATAACGCTCAATATTCTTACAACATCAGGAGGCTCCCGCCTTGGACGTCGGTGAACGACTGCAATCGATCCGCAAGCTCAAAGGGCTTTCCCAGCGCGAACTCGCCAAACGCGCGGGCGTCACCAACAGCACCATTTCGATGATCGAAAAGAACAGCGTGAGCCCTTCGATCAGTTCGCTGAGAAAAGTGCTCGGCGGCATTCCCATGTCCATGGTCGAGTTCTTTTCCGAAGAGATCCTGCAAGATCAGCCGACCCAGATCGTCTACAAGGCCAACGAGCTGATCGACATTTCCGACGGCGCCGTGACCATGAAGCTGGTCGGCCGCGCGCACCCCAGCCGGGCCATCGCCTTCCTCAATGAAATCTACCCGCCGGGCGCTGATACCGGCGAAGAAATGCTCACCCACGAAGGCGAGGAAACCGGGATTCTGGTCGAAGGTCGGCTGGAATTGGTGGTCGGCCTGGAAACTTTTATCCTCGAAGCCGGCGACAGCTACTATTTTGAAAGTACCAAGCCGCATCGTTTCCGTAATCCCTTCGATGTGCCTGCGCGACTGATCAGCGCAGCCACACCGGCGAATTTCTAGAGCAAGAGGCGCCAGTGCCCTGATGGCCAAGGCGCCCGAACCGTTTGACCGATGCGCAACAAGACCCCTTTAAAAATGGGGTTGTTTCAGTGTGGCGGGCTACCCGCTATACTTGCGCCCGCCTGCGAACCGTGGCCGCAGGCGTGAATAGCCACCATTGAGGGTGAACGCGTGAACCTAATTATGAAAATGCTGGCTGCACCAGCAACCGTACTGGCCCTCTGGGCTGTCAGCGCTCAAGCTGCGACTAACGACGACATTGCCAAACGCCTCGAGCCGGTCGGCCAAGTGTGTGTTCAGGGGCAGGAATGCAAAGGGATGGAAGTGGTTGCAAGCGCTGGCGGCGGTGGTGGAGCCAAGGCGCCTAAAGACGTAATCGCCAAGCACTGCAACGCTTGTCACGGTACTGGCCTGCTGGGCGCGCCGAAAATCGGCGACAAGGCCGCCTGGAAAGAGCGGGCTGATCATCAGGGTGGTCTGGACGGAATCCTCGCCAAAGCCATTACCGGCATCAACGCCATGCCACCGAAAGGCACCTGCGCTGATTGCACCGATGATGAGCTCAAGGGTGCGATCAAAGAGATGTCCGGTCTGTAATCAGCGGCGCTCTTGACGTAAAAAACCGTCTTCGGACGGTTTTTTTGTGCCTGCAATTTATGTCTTTCGATTCATTCAAACCCTGACCCTCACCCCAGCCCTCTCCCGGAGGGAGAGGGGGCCGATCGAGGTGTCTGGCACTCTACATCGACCTGAATGACCTTAGCGATTATGGATTCAGCACATCATTTTCAAGTCGGTGTATCTCTTCAATATCCCCCATTCAGTCCCCTCTCCCTCCGGGAGAGGGCTAGGGTGAGGGCAAGCGATCTCCAGCTATAAAGAACTCCCGTGGCCGACAATCGTCCAGGACTTTGGGCTGTCCTTTGCAGCAAACTCAAGGCAATCTCGGTCTACCCCTATCAACGGAACGGGCGGGAGGCTTCAGATGGTGCAGTTGTGTTCGATCGAACAGGCAGTGGATGACGTGCTCGCACGCTTGCCAGCGCATATCCACATGGGCCTGCCGCTGGGGCTGGGCAAGCCCAACCACTTCGTCAACGTGCTGTACCGGCGCATCAAGGACCTGCCCGAGCGCCAGCTGACGATCTACACCGCGCTGTGTCTGGGACGGCCGAGTCTGGGCGATGGTTTGCAGAAACGCTTTATAGAACCCTTTGTCGAACGGGTTTTCGGCAATTACCCCGAATTCGATTTTCTCGCCGATCTACAGCGTGACAGCCTGCCCGCCAACATCCGCGTCCAGCAGTTTTTCATGCAGCCCGGCAGTCTGCTCAACAGCGCCCCGGCCCAGCAGGATTACGTCAGCAGCAACTACAGCCACGCCGCCCGCGACATCAACGCCGCCGGCCTGAATCTGGTCGCGCAATTGCTCGCCAGCAGCAGTGAACACCCGGACCGCCTGAGCCTGAGCTGCAACCCGGACATCACCCTCGACCTGTTGCCAATGATCGCCAAACGCCGCGAAGCTGGCGAGACGATTGTGCTGGTCGGCCAGGTTCACACCGATCTGCCGTACATGCCCGGGGATGCCGAAGTCGATATCGACACCTTTGATCTGCTGATCGACGAGAAGGACAGCAGCACGCTGTTCTCAACGCCGAACATGCCCGTCGGTTTCCAGGATCACTTCATCGGTTTACATGCCAGCACCCTGGTGCGCGACGGCGGCACGCTGCAGATCGGCATCGGCTCGATGGGTGATGCGCTGACTGCGGCGTTGCTCGCGCGTCAGGCCGACAACGCCGGTTATCGAGCGTTGCTCGATGACGTCAATCTGAGCCAGTGGGCGCAACTGATCGAGCGCGAGGGCGGCACCGCACCGTTCGCCAAAGGCTTGTATGGCTGCAGTGAAATGTTCGTCAACGGTCTGCTGGTGCTGGCCGAGGCGGGAATTATTCGGCGCAAGGTCTACCCCGACGTGCCGACGCAGCAGCAGGCCAACGCCGGCACCCTTGACGAGGCAGCGCAGCCCGACGGCATCTGCGTGCATGGTGGCTTCTTTCTCGGCCCGTGCAGTTTTTATGAGCGTTTGCGTGAGCTGCCGCAAAGCAAACTGCTCGAATTCAACATGACCCGCATCAGCTACATCAACGAGTTGTACGGACAAGAAGAGCTCAAGCGTTTGCAGCGCCTCGATGCGCGATTTATCAACACCGTGTTCACCATGACCCTGCTCGGCGCCGGGGTGGCTGATCAACTTGCGGACGGCCGCGTGCTCAGCGGCGTTGGCGGGCAGTACAACTTCGTCGCCCAAGGCCATGCACTGCATGACGCACGTTCGATCCTGATCCTGCGCAGCTGGCGCGAGTCGGGCGGCGAGGTCAGTTCGAATATCGTCTGGGAATATGGCCATTGCACGATTCCGCGACATCTGCGCGATATCGTCGTCACCGAATACGGCATCGCCGATCTGCGCGGCAAGCCCGACGCGGCGGTGATCGAAGCGCTGCTCAATATCAGCGACTCGCGCTTCCAGCCGGGGCTGATCGAACAGGCGCAAAAGGTCGGCAAGCTGCCGAAGGATTTCCGCCTCGATCCGCGTTTTGCCGACAACACACCGCAGCGCTTGCAGGCGATCGCCGCACGGCATCCGAATCTGTTTCCGGAGTATCCGCTGGGCTGTGATTTCACCGCGATCGAGCGGGATCTGCTGCGCGCGCTGAACTGGCTGAAGAGCAAATTCAAGCTGACCGAAATACTGGAACTGGGCAAGGCAGCGCTGGATGCGCCGGAGGCATCAGCGTTTCCGGAACATCTGGAACGGATGCAGCTCACAAACCCCGAAGGCCTGAAAGAAGACCTTTTCCAACGCCTGCTGCTCACCGGCCTCAAAGCCACCGCGCAATAAATGCCCAGCGCAAAACCCACTGTGGGAGCGAGCCTGCTCGCGAAAGCGGTGTATCAGTCAATCAAGATGTCGACTGACCCTAAGCATTCGCGAGCAGGCTCGCTCCCACAGGGATATTGCGGTGCTGCTGGTTTATTCGATGAAGGTGACGACGCCATCCTTCAGCGACTTGACGCGGGCCAGCGACTCGACGCGGTAGCCCTGCGAATCCAGCTCGGCGCGGCCGCCCTGGAACGACTTCTCGATGACGATGCCCAGACCGGCCACGGTAGCGCCGGCCTGTTTGATGATCGAGATCAGCGCCTGGGAAGCCTTACCGTTGGCCAGGAAGTCGTCAATGATCAGCACGCGGTCGCTGCTGGTCAGGTGGCGCGGGGAAATCGCCACAGTGCTTTCGGTCTTCTTGGTGAACGAGTAGACGGTCGCCGACAGCAGGTTTTCAGTCAGGGTCAGGGACTGCTGCTTGCGGGCGAAGATCACCGGCACGCCGAGGTTCAGACCGGTCATGATCGCCGGGGCGATGCCCGACGCTTCGATGGTGACGATCTTGGTGATGCCCGAGTCCTTGAACAGCGCGGCGAATTCGTCACCGATCAGCTTCATCAGGGCCGGGTCGATCTGGTGGTTCAGGAAGGCGTCGACCTTCAGGACCTGGTCGGAAAGCACAATGCCTTGTTCGCGGATTTTCTGCTGCAATGCTTCCATGAAGCTGTCCTCATTTGGCGCCTGGTGCGCCGAAGGTCTAGTAAAAAGTGGTCAATTCTAGCGCTTTAACATCGCGCGTATGTCGGCCAAAGCGTTATTGCCGCGCACGGCTTTGACTTCGGTCGGGGTGTCGTCGTTGCCTTCCCAGGCGAGGTCATCGGGCGGCAGCTCATCAAGGAAACGGCTCGGCGCACAGTCGATGATCTCGCCGTACTGCTTGCGCTTGGCGGCGAAAGTAAACGCCAACGTCTGACGGGCGCGGGTGATGCCCACGTAGGCCAGGCGGCGTTCTTCCTCGATGGTGTCGGCTTCGATGCTGGAGCGGTGCGGGAGGATTTCCTCTTCCATGCCCATGATGAACACGTACGGGAATTCCAGTCCCTTGGACGCGTGCAAGGTCATCATCTGCACGCCTTCGGCGCCGTCCTCTTCTTCCTGCTGACGTTCGAGCATGTCGCGCAGCACCAGTTTGCCGATCGCATCCTCGACGGTCATTTCGCCTTCTTCGTCTTTTTCGAGGGTGTTTTTCAACGCCTCGATCAAGAACCAGACGTTGCTCATGCGGTAGTCGGCGGCCTTGTCGCTGGAGCTGTTGGTGCGCAGCCAGTTCTCGTAGTCGATGTCCATGACCATGCTGCGCAGCGCCGAGATCGGATCTTCACCGGCGCATTGCTCGCGGACCTTGTCCATGAAGCGTTTGAAGCGCGACAGACGATCGGTGAAGCGGCTGTCCAGATGCTCGCCGAGGCCGATTTCATCGGTGGCGGCGTACATCGAGATCTTGCGCTCGGTGGCGTAATTGCCGAGTTTTTCCAGGGTGGTCGAGCCGATTTCGCGGCGCGGCACGTTGATCACGCGCAGAAAGGCGTTGTCGTCATCCGGGTTGACGATCAGGCGGAAGTAGGCCATCAGGTCCTTCACTTCCTGGCGACCGAAGAAGCTGTTGCCGCCGCTCAGGCGATACGGCACCTGATGGTGCTGCAGCTTCAATTCGATCAGTTTGGCCTGATAGTTCCCGCGATAGAGAATCGCGAAGTCGCTGTACGGGCGGTCGGTGCGCAAGTGCAGGCTGAGGATTTCCATGGCCACGCGCTCGGCTTCGGCGTCCTCGTTGCGGCAACGGATCACGCGGATCTCGTCACCGTGGCCCATTTCACTCCACAGCTGTTTTTCGAATTCGTGCGGGTTGTTCGAAATCAGCACGTTGGCGCAGCGCAGGATGCGACTGGTCGAGCGGTAATTCTGCTCGAGCATCACCACTTTCAGCGACGGGTAGTCGTCCTTGAGCAGCATCAGGTTTTCCGGGCGCGCGCCGCGCCAGGCGTAGATCGACTGGTCGTCGTCGCCGACCACGGTGAACTGGTTGCGCTTGCCGATCAGCATCTTCACCAGCAGATACTGGCTGGCGTTGGTGTCCTGATATTCGTCGACCAGCAGGTAACGCACCTTGTTCTGCCACTTTTCGAGAATGTCGGCGTGTTCTTCGAAGAGTTTCACCGGCAGCAGGATCAGGTCGTCGAAGTCCACCGCGTTGAACGCCTTGAGCGTGCGCTGGTAGTGGGTGTAGACGATGGCGGCGGTCTGTTCCTTGGGGTTGCGCGCGTTTTCCAGCGCCTGCGGCGGCAGGATCAGGTCGTTTTTCCAGGCGCCGATCATGTTCTTGATCTCGTCGACGCCGTCGTCGCCTGCGTATTCCTTCTGCATGATGTCGGTCATCAGGGCTTTGACGTCGGTCTCGTCGAAGATCGAGAAACCGGGTTTGTAGCCCAGCCGCGCATGCTCCTTGCGGATGATGTTCAGGCCCAGGTTGTGGAAGGTGCAGACCGTCAGGCCGCGACCTTCGCCGGCACGCAGCAGGGTGCCGACCCGCTCTTTCATCTCGCGCGCGGCCTTGTTGGTAAAGGTCATGGCGACGATGTACTGGGCGCGGATGCCGCAGTTCTGGATCAGGTGCGCGATTTTGCGCGTGATCACGCTGGTCTTGCCGGAGCCAGCACCGGCGAGCACCAATAGAGGGCCGCCGACGTAGTTCACGGCTTCTTGCTGCCGGGGATTGAGTCGGGACATACGAAAATTCGGGAGTCGTTGACGAAATGGGCCGGCATTTTAACAGGCTCAGCGAATTGTGCTGCTCTGTCCGACTTGTGACGTAGCACGCGATGCGGATTTGCCGGTTTTGTTACTTTCACGCAGGATACGCGGTGATTTTGCGGCTAATGTTCTCGTTTGTGACCAAAGATAACGTTTTGTCCGGCTTTGGTGATCATGTTCATTGGTCAATGTTTCGCACAACGGCATAATGCCCAGCCCACATCATTGCAGAGTCTAGGGAGTCAGCTTGTCTACGCCTGTCGAGCCCTTGCGTTTGCTGTTACTGGCCGAAGAGCCAGCGTGGACAGCGTTATTGCGCGAGTGTCTGGCGCCCATGGGGAGCGCGGCGGTGCTGATCAGCGCGCCGAGCTGGGAGTCGGTCAGCAGCCTGTTCGAAGACAACCGCCATGCGGTGTTATTGACCATTCCGGCGTTGCAACCGGCCCCGGGCCGTTGCAGCCTGCCGACGGTATTGCTGCTCGATCACGAACCGGCCACGGCGCCGGACGGGGTCAGTGACTGGCTGGCGTTCGATGCCCTCGATGCCGGGATGTTGCGCCGTTGCCTGCGCCACGTGCGCGAGCGCGGGGTACTCGAAAACACCTTGCAGCGCCTGGCCGAACAGGATCCGCTGACCGGTATCGCCAACCGCCAGGGTTTCCAGACTTTGCTGACGGCGCGTCTGGCGGAAAACGACGGCCGTGGTCTGGCTCTCGGGCATCTCGACCTCGACAACTTTCGCCACGCCAACGACGCCCTTGGCCATCAGGCCGGCGACCGGCTGATCCTGCAAGTCGTCGCGCGCCTGAAGAGCCAGCTCGAGGCCGGTGATCAATTGGCGCGACTGGGCAGTGACGAATTCGCCTTGCTGATCGACACCCGCCGCGCGCCCGAGCGGGCCGAGTGGATGGCCGAGCGCATCACCGAAGCACTGGCCGAACCGTATTGGGTCGATGGCGAGAGCCTGTTGATCGGCTCCAGCCTCGGCATTGCCCACGCCCGCGCGCAGGCCGGTGCCGACCCGCTGATGTGGCACGCGCACATTGCCATGCAGCAAGCCAAAAGTACCCAAGGCTGCACCTTTCATATCTTCAACGAGCGCATCAACCGCAACGCGCGGAGCATGGCCGATCTGGAAAGCGAGCTGCGCCGGGCGCTGCGGCGCGATGAGCTGGAGCTGCATTACCAGCCACGGCTGAACCTTGAAGACGGCCAGATCGTCGGCCTCGAAGCTCTGGTGCGCTGGCGTCACGGCGAGCGCGGCCTGCTGCCGCCGAGCGAGTTCGTGCCGCTGGCCGAGCAGAGCGGTTTGATCGTGCCGTTGGGCTATTGGGTGATTTCCCGCGCTCTGCGCGACATGCAGGCGCTGCGCGAGCAAGGCTTGCCGGCGCTGCACATGGCAATCAACTTGTCGTTCCGCCAGTTTCAGGACAGCCAGTTGTTGCCGACCCTGAGCCGGCTGATTCTCGAACGTGGCGTCGAGGCGCAATGGCTGGAATTCGAACTGACCGAAACCGCGGTGATGCGCCGCAGCGATCTGGTCAAACAGACCATGGACGCCCTCGGCCGCCTCGGCGTGCGCTTTTCGCTGGATGACTTCGGTACCGGGTTCTCCTCATTCGTGCACCTCAACAGCCTGCCGATCACCTTGCTGAAGATCGACAAAAGTTTTGTCGGCGGCATGGAACAGCGTGAAGAGAACCGCAAACTGGTGCACGCGATGATCAATCTTGCGCACAACCTGCATCTGGAAGTAGTGGCCGAAGGCGTGGAAACCACCGAGCAACTGCAATTGCTGCGCGGGTTTGGCTGCGATCAGGTGCAGGGTTACCTGATCAGCCGGCCGTTGCCGCTGGCGGAGCTGGTGGAGTATCTGGTGTCTGGATCGAGTCAGCAGCCGGCGCTGGAAATCGTAAGCTAAACACGATCCCGGTTGTAACCACTAACCCTGTGGGAGCGAGCCTGCTCGCGAAAGCGGTGTGTCAGGCAAAAGGTATGTAACTGACCGATCGCATTCGCGAGCAGGCTCGCTCCCACAGAGGTAAATATCATTCAGGCTGAGGGATGTTGAAGCCCTGAGATTGCGGCTCGCGCCGAATCATCCGCTGCATTTTCCATTCAAACGCCAGCGTCAGGCTCACCGCTGCACACGCCAACCCGAGGGCCAGTCCCCACCAGACCCCGGTCGGTCCCCAGTTCAGGTGAAACGCCATCCACCACGCCGCCGGTGCGCCGATCAGCCAGTAGCAAGCGAGTCCGACCAGAAACGTAGTCTTGGCATCCTTGAGCCCACGAATACAGCCCATGGCGATCGTCTGCGTGCCGTCGAACAGCTCGAACCAGGCCGCCACGGCCAGCAGGCTCACCGCGAGGCGGATCACCTCGGCAAACGCCGGGTCGTCATGGTCAAGGAACAATCCGACCAGTTCGTTCGGCAATAGCCAGAACACCAAGGCAAAACCGAGCATCACCACTGCACCGAAAGCGATGCCGACGCGACCTGACATGCGCGCATCGAGCAATTGCCCGGCGCCGTAATGCTGACCGACGCGCATGGTAATGGCGTAGGACATGCCGGCCGGCACCATGAACGCCACCGAAACGATCTGCAACGCGATCTGGTGCGCGCCCATTTGCGTACTGCCCATGGTGCCCATGCACAGCGCGGCGAAGGCAAACAAACCGACTTCCACCGCATAGGTGCCGCCGATCGGCAGGCCGAGGCGCCACAGCTCCTTCAGGTATTGCCGGTTGGGCCGCGCCAGCCCGGCACGCAGCGGGTAAGCGTCATATGCCGGATGCCGACGAATGTGCCAGGCCAGCGCCAGCGCCATGCAGTTGGCAACAATTGCCGTGACCAGGCCGATGCCGGTCAGCCCGAGCTGCGGCAGGCCGAACATGCCGGTAATCAAGGCGTAATTGAGCAGGAAGTTGGCCACGGTGCCGGCGAGGCTGATGACCATCACCGGCGTCGCCCGCCCGATGGCGCTGGTGAAACCGCGCAAGGCCATGAAGCTCAGATAACCCGGCAGGGCGAAGGGCAGGGCGATCAGAAATTGGCCGGCGGCATTGACGTTGGTTTCAGTCTGGCCGAACAGCAACAACACCGGTTTGAGGTTCCACAGCAACAGCCCGGCGACCAGCGCCATCAGCCACGCCAGCCATAAACCGGCCTGAGTCAGGCGCGCTGCGCCGATGATGTCGCCGGCACCCTGCCGGATCGCCACCAGCGTGCCGACAGCGGCGATCACACCGATGCAGAAAATCGATACGAACGAGTAGCTCGCTGCACCCAGACCGCCACCCGCCAAGGCCTCGGGGCTCAGGCGAGCCATCATCAGCGTGTCAGTCAGCACCATCAGCATGTGCGCCAACTGCGAAGCGATCAGCGGCCCGGCCAGCCGCAAAATGGCCCAGAGTTCGCTACGCACAGGATGCTGCATGTCATCACCACTCGATTCAGAGGGAAACAGGAGAGCGTCGATTCTCGGCGTGTGAGCGTGATTGCACAAAGGGATAAAAAGGATGGGTGGCATGATTAAAACTCATCCTGCGGCAATTCTGCTAAGTTGGCCGCATCCCGCCACCGGAGCTATCTGCATGTCCCGTCGCCTCCCACCGTTATATGCCCTGCGCGCATTCGAAGCGGCGGCGCGGCATAGTTCGTTCACCCGCGCAGCCGAAGAGCTGTCGATTACCCAGAGTGCAGTGAGTCGACATATCCGCACCCTCGAAGAACACTTTGCCTGCCGGTTGTTTCAGCGCAGCGGGCGCAATCTTCAACTGACCGAAGCCGCGCGGCTTTTATTGCCGGGTATTCGCGAAGGTTTCACCGCGCTGGAGCGCGCCTGCAACACTCTGCGCGCCGAAGACGACATCCTGCGCATGAAAGCGCCATCGACCCTGACCATGCGCTGGCTGCTGGCGCGCCTGAGTCGCTTCCGCCATCTGCAACCAGGCAACGAAGTGCAACTGACCAGTGCGTGGATGGACATCGATTCGGTGGATTTCAATGACGAGCCGTTCGATTGCGCGGTGCTGCTGAGCGACGGCCATTTTCCGCCGGACTGGGAAGCCAGCCTGTTGTTTGCCGAGGAGCTGATCCCGGTCGGCGCGCCGAATCTGCTCAACGACCAGCCGTGGGACGTGGCGCGGCTGGCCAGCACCGAATTGCTTCATCCGACCCCGGACCGCCGCGACTGGCGCAGTTGGCTGGAATGCATGGGGTTGTCGGACCAGGTGTCACTCAAGGGCGGGCAGGTGTTCGATACCCTCGAGCTGGGGATGATTGCTGCGGCGCGCGGTTACGGTGTGTCGATGGGCGATTTGCTGATGGTCGCCGAAGATGTCGCCCAGGGACGCCTGAGCCTGCCGTGGCCGACGGCGGTCGCCAGCGGCCTGAATTATTACCTGGTGTGGCCGAAAACCCGTCCGGGAGGTGAACGTTTGCGCCGCCTCAGCGATTTCCTGCAAGGCGAAGTCCGCGCCATGGAACTGCCAGCTGTGGCGCGCTTGAGCTGAAACGTTGGAGCGGCGACAATGCAGGCCTTACGCCATACCCACGTTGCGCGCTCAAGTATTCGGATTCACCGCCGACTATGAGCAAGTGGAACCGTCGTGCCGGTTCCACGCTGCACCCCCATTATTAGAATATTTTTCCGGGCATTACCGCGATCAAGGAGGATTCGGTGGCTCGGCCAGGAGCTGTTCATGTCTCAACCTCGTGCTCGGATCGCCTCGCAGCTGGGCCTCGCCCTCGCCGTGATACTGGCGATTGTCATCAGCGGCAGTACGGTGTTCGCCCTGCGTTCGCTGGACTCTGCCAACCTCGCCACCCGTGAAGAGCATCTGGCCAGTGAGGCGCGGCTGCTGGCCGACCAACTGAGCACGTTCCACGGCACGCTGCGCGAAAGCACCCTGCGCCTGAGCGGCTTGTTCGAGAAGCGCTTTGGCAGCGGCTTGAGCGTGCACCCTGACCAGCCCGTAACCGTGGCCGGCGTGCAGACCCCGGGCCTGCATCTGGGCAACGAAGTGCTGAACAACAACTTCAAGGAAGTCGACGAGTTCAAGCAGATGACCGCCGGTGTGGCCACGGTGTTCGTGCGCAGCGGTGAAGACTTCATTCGCGTCAGCACCAACGTCAGCAAGCAGGACGGCACCCGCGCCATTGGCACCGTGCTCGATCATGCCAACCCGGCTTACGCGAAGTTGATGGCGGGGCAGAGTTACGTCGGCCGCTCGCTGTTGTTCGAGCGCTATTACATGTCGCAATACACGCCGGTGCGCGATGGCAGCGGCAAGATCATCGCTGTGCTGTATGTCGGCTTCGATTACACCGATGCGCAGAATGCCCAGTTCGCCAACCTCAAGCGCTTCCGCATCGGCCAGACCGGCTCGCTGGCGCTGCTCGATGAGCAGAACAAATGGCTGGTGCCGATTGCCGGCGTCGAATCGCTGGACCAGGCAGTACCGACCATCAACGCACTGGTGAAAACCCCGGGCAAAGGCGAATTCTGGAGCGACAAGGGCGAAGATTTCTACAGCATTGCCGTGCCGTTCGAGGGTGGCCCGTGGTCGGTGGTGGCGAGCATGCCGAAAGCCGAGATTCGCGCCGTGACCTGGAGCGTCGGCACGCAACTGGCGATTGGTAGCCTGCTGGCGATGTTGCTGGCGGTCGGTTCGGTGGTCTGGCTGCTGCGCAGCAAACTGGCGCCGTTGAGTGACCTGGTGCGTCAGGCTGAAGCCTTGGGCGCAGGTGATCTGAGCGTGCGTCTGAACGTGTCGAGCAACGATGAAATCGGTCAGTTGTCCCGTGCGTTCAACAAGATGAGCCAGGCCTTGTCGACCATGGTCGAGCACATCCGCCGCTCTTCCGAAGAGGTCAACAGCCGAGCGCAGGCGTTGTCCGGGCTGTCCGGGGGTGCCTATGACGGCATGGAGCAGCAGTCCGGCGAGATCACCAGCATGGCCGGCGCGGTGGAAGAGTTCAGCGCGACCTCGCTGAACATCGCCGACAACATGAGCGCCACCCAGCGTCTGGCCCAGGAGAACGCTCAGCAGACGCAGATCGGCCGCAGCTCGATGGAAGAAGCCTCGTCCTCGCTGGAACAAATCGCAGGCGCTCTCAACAGCACCGCCACCGTCATCAATACCCTCGGTCAGCGTTCCCAGGAAATCGGCGGCATCGTTGGCGTGATCACCTCGATCGCCGAGCAGACCAACCTGTTGGCACTCAACGCGGCGATCGAAGCGGCGCGTGCCGGCGAGCAGGGTCGCGGCTTTGCCGTGGTCGCCGACGAAGTGCGCAGCCTGGCATCGCGCACCCGTCAGGCCACCGATGAAATTTCCAGCATGATCCACAGCATCCAGCAGGAAACCGGCAACGCGATCAGCACCATGGAGCAGGGCAATGTGCTGATGCAGGAAGGCCTGTCGCGCAACGCCAATGTCGCCTCGGCGCTGGCGCGGATCGATGAGCAGAGCCGTTCGGCCGGCCAGCAGTTTGCCGCGATCACTACGGCGACGCAGGAGCAGAGCAGCACCGCGACATTGTTGAGCAGCAACTTGCAGAGCATTGCTTTGGCTAACAGTGAACAACGCGAAGTGGTTTCCAATCTGGCGGTAACCGCCAAAGAGCTTGAGAAACTGGCGGCGGACTTGCGTTCCGAGGTTGATCGCTTTCGTTGATGCGCGTTTGAAATAGCTTTCGCGAGCAGGCTCGCTTCCACAGTGTTCGGTGTGATTCACAGATTTTGTGAAAACCCGGATCCCCTGTGGGAACGAGCCTGCTCGCGATTGCGTCAATGAAGATCTTCGGCAGAACATGCGATCTGTCGATCTAATACACTTGCTGAAACGTTTCCGCAGCGCTATAAAAATGGCACAACTCCAATAAAGGCTGCTGCCATGACCCCGCTCAAACTCGCCGTCGCACTCGGCGCACTCTCTGCTGCTTCCCACGCCATGGCCTGGGATTACGTCCTGCTCGATAGCAACAAGCCCGCGCAAAACTGGACCATCACCAGTGCGCAACTGGGCGTGAAAACCGACAAGCCCTTTTCTGTCAGCCTGCGCACCCTGCACGGCGGCCGGCAGGAAGGCGTGAGCATCGTCGATATTGATAACGGCACCATGAAACTTTCCGTAGTGCCGACCCGTGGCATGAACGTCTTGCAGGCATCCGTCGGCGACGTGCGCATGGGCTGGGATTCGCCGGTCAAGGAGGTGGTCAACCCAGCCTTCATCGAACTCAACGGACGCGGTGGTCTGGGCTGGCTGGAAGGTTTCAACGAACTGGTGACCCGCTGTGGTTATGAATGGGTTGGCCATCCGGGCATGGACAATGGTGAACTTTTGACTCTGCACGGTCGCGCCGCCAACATCCCGGCCAGTACCGTCACCCTGCACATCGACGAAAAACCGCCCTATGCCATCAGCCTGCGTGGCGAGTTGAAGGAGCAGGCGTTCAAGAAAGTCGACTTCTCCGTGGCCACCGAACTGGTCACGGTCCCAGGCAGCGCCGCCTTCAGTCTCAACGATACGCTGACCAACAACGGCGATTATCCGAAGGAATATCAGGCGCTGTATCACAGCAATTTCAGCACGCCATTTCTTGAGCAAGGCGCCCGATTTGCCGCGCCGGTCAAACAGGTCTCGCCGTTCAACGACAAGGCCAAGGGCGATCTGCCCGACTGGCAGACCTATCGCGGGCCGACCAAGGACTACGACGAAACTGTCTACAACGTCGTGCCCTACGCCGATGCCAAGGGACAAACGCTGACTGTGCTGCATAACAAGGCCGGTAGTCTTGGCGTTTCGGTCGGTTTCAATACCTCCCAGTTGCCGGTGTTCTCCCTGTGGAAAAATACCGATACCCAAGGGCAGGGCTATGTCACTGGCTTGGAACCGGGGACGAGTTTTTCCTACAACCGCCGCTATCAGCGTCCGCTGAAACTGGTGCCGACCATTGCCCCGAAAGCCAGCCAGCAGTTCCAGATCAGTTACAGCCTGCTCGCGGACAAGGGCGCTGTGGATAACGCCCTGAAGCGTGTCAATGAAATCCAGGCGGGGCGTGAAACCGAAGTTCGGCAAACGCCGCTGGTTGATCTGACCGCACACTAAGGTGTCACCGGCCGATATTGCAGCGCCTCGGCCAAGTGCTCACGGTTGATGGCGTCGGCTTGCTCGAGGTCTGCCAGCGTACGGGCGACCTTGAGCAAGCGATGCGCCGAGCGTAGCGACAAGGTCAGGCGTTCGCAGGCGGTTTCCAGCCAGGTTTCATCGGCTGTGGATAACTTGCAATGGCGTTTCAGTCCCGGCAAATCGAGAAAGGCATTGGCGCAGCCCTGCCTTTTTTGCTGTCGTTCACGGGCTTCGGCAACCAACGCGGCAGCGCTGGCACTGTCTTCGCCTGGCTTGACCTGCGGGTTCAGAGCCGTCGCTTCGCGCGCCACGGTCAGGTGCAAATCGATCCGGTCCAGCAGCGGCCCCGATAGTTTGTTGCGATAGCGCTGGACCATGTCCGGTGTGCACGAGCACTTGCCGCTCGGCTCGCCAAGATATCCACAGGGACAGGGATTCATCGCCGCCACCAACTGAAACCGCGCGGGAAACCGCACGCGATCCTTGGCTCGGGCAATCACGATGTGCCCGGACTCTAATGGCTCGCGCAACACCTCCAGTACCTTGCGATCAAATTCTGGCAGTTCGTCGAGAAACAGCACGCCGTGATGGGCGAGGGTGATTTCTCCGGGTTGCGGTTTCGAGCTGCCACCGACCAATGCCGGCCCGGATGCCGAATGATGCGGCTGGCGAAAGGGGCGCTGCGGCCAATGGGTCAGCGGCGCACCGCTGGCGACTGACTGGATCGCCGCGACCTCCAGCGCTTCACTCTCGGCCAGCGGCGGCAAAAGCCCCGGCAGACGACTTGCCAACAATGTTTTACCGGTACCCGGAGGCCCGCTGAACAGCAGGTTATGCGCCCCGGCCGCAGCAATCAGCAACGCACGTTTGGCTGCCATCTGACCCTGCACTTCATTCAAGTCGGGATAAGGCTTGCTGGCATGCATCAAGCCGTCAGAGACATAAGGCTCTACCGGCGTATGTCCGTTGAAATGTGCCACCGCTTCCAGCAAGTGATCGACCGCAAACACCTTAAGTCCCGAAGCCAGACACGCCTCTTCCGCATTCGCTCGCGGCACCACTAACGCGCGCCCAGCCTTGCGCGCCGCCAGAGCTGCCGGCAGGACGCCACGCACCGGCCGTACCGCGCCAGACAACGCCAGTTCGCCCAGACACTCCACCTCATCCAGCGTCAGGCACGGCACCTGCACACTCGCCGAGAGAATCCCCAAGGCAATCGCCAGATCGAATCGCCCGCCATCCTTGGGCAGATCCGCCGGGGCCAGATTCAAAGTGATCCGCCGCGCCGGAAACTGCAGCCCGGAATTAATGATCGCGCTGCGCACCCGATCCTTGCTCTCCTTCACCGCAGCCTCGGGCAGCCCGACCATGGTCAGCGACGGCAGACCATTGGCCAGATGAACTTCAACGGTGACAGCGGGGGCTTCCACGCCTATCTGGGCGCGACTGTGGACGATGGAGAGGGACATGGTCGTTCCTTGAGCTGAATCGGGGGGCCGCTTCCTGCGGGTTTTTGAAGGGTAGTTGAGCCGGGTCTCGGTGGTCGAATAGAGGTTTACAAGACGTATCAAAACCCGATGGGCTGTCACTGCTTGCGTAAATTGGAGCGTTGACTCTGCACCGGCATTGACGGATCATTCCGCTTGAGGGCTGCAACTGCGCATTCGTCGGGACTGGGCACCAGCAAAAGCTCCCCCGCATTTTCGGCAGCAGAGAAGCTGGTTTCTCTGAAGTAGTGACGATGGGCTAGCCTGTCGGATTCTGAACCCAAGGCCGTAACGCCTGGAGCTAAAGAATCGCTGCGACTACTCCTCAAAAATATTGAAAAGGCGTCCATCGGACGCCTTTTTTATTTTTTGATTTAATGGTACTCGTGATATTTGCCCCACCAACGTGCCATGTGCGCGTTTTTGCGGATACCAAGTCACCACGAAGTAACCAAATCCTGTGGCGCGCTCGTGTCGCGGTTCAAGAATCAGTGTTCCCATAGATGTCCTCAGTACCGCGACCCTGTTTCCACATCGCTGTTCTTTGAACTCACAATAGATTTGTGCTCCCGGAACGATCATTTTCGCAACAAGCGCTGCTACCCCATCGGCAGTCTGGCAACCATGCTTGAGCAAATCGGCACTATGGGCTTCCCAAATGTGCACTACGCCAATCGATAGCAGGCTAGCTCCCACAGTAGATTGCGGTCTTATTCCGCAGGCGGCGTCAGCTTCGCTTCCATCTCGGCAACCTTTGCTTCAAGGCTCTCAAGCCGTGCACGCGTTCGGGCCAACACCACCATCTGACTATCAAATTCTTCACGGCTGACCAGGTCGAGTTTGCTGAAGGCACTTTGCAGCAACATTTTGAACTGGCTTTCGATTTCGGCTTTCGGCAGCGGGGTGTCGCCGCTGAACAGGCGGGAGGCGGTGCCGCTCAGGGCGTCGAGGAAGTCTTTGGGCGCGAGCATGGTGGAGGTCCTGGAAACAATGACCGGCAGTGTATCACGCAGTGTCTATAGTCAATCCTGTGGTCAGGGATGCACGCTTTTCGCGCAGGCGGACGGACGGCCGCGCACCGTTGTTGTGCGTATCGGCGCGGCGCTTTGCGCAATAGCGCCTTTGGTAGCGGCCAAGGGATTGAAATCAGGGGATTTTGGCGAGATGGCAAGGTTTCTGCTTAGTCACCCTCGACCCATGCACTGATGCAGTCGCTGTGACGAATGCAGTGCGGCAGACGGAGCGGGGAGTTTCGTCTGGATGCGGTTAGCTGGCGTCAGTCGGGCAGGCAAGGCCGACGATGCGTTACAAAGCCAGGCACTGCGCTTAGACTTGAGTCGGGTTTGTTTTCCTGGGGCAAGTCCACCAATTCGGGAGAGAGTTTCATGAAGCTAGTCACTGCCATCATCAAGCCGTTCAAGTTGGACGACGTGCGCGAGTCGCTGTCCGAAATCGGCGTGCAGGGCATTACCGTTACTGAAGTCAAAGGCTTCGGCCGGCAGAAGGGTCACACCGAGCTGTATCGCGGCGCGGAATATGTGGTCGATTTTCTGCCCAAGGTGAAAATCGACGTAGCCATCGACGACAAGGATCTGGACCGGGTTATCGAAGCGATAACCAAGGCCGCCAACACCGGCAAGATCGGTGACGGCAAGATCTTCGTGGTCAATCTGGAACAGGCGATCCGCATCCGTACCGGCGAAACCGATACCGACGCGATCTAAGCCGCCACAAACCCCAACGCCCCAGGAGAAAACAATATGACTCTGCGTAAATTCGCAGGGCTAGGAGCCCTGTTGTCCATCGTAATGCCCGGCCTTGCAATGGCGGCAGACGAAGTGGCGGCCCCAGTCCTCAATTCCGGCGACACTGCCTGGATGCTCACCTCGACAGCCCTCGTGCTGTTCATGACCATTCCTGGCCTGGCGCTGTTCTACGGCGGCATGGTCCGCTCGAAAAACATTCTTTCCGTGATGATGCAGTGCTTCGCCATTACCGGTCTGATCAGCATCCTGTGGGTCATTTATGGCTACAGCATTGCGTTCGACACCACCGGCATGGAGCAGGGCGTCGTCAATTTCAATTCGTTCTTCGGTGGCATGGGCAAGGCGTTCCTCGCCGGTGTCACGCCTTCGAGCATCACTGGCCCGGCGGCGCTGTTTCCTGAAGCAGTGTTCATCACCTTCCAGATGACCTTCGCGATCATCACCCCGGCGCTGATCGTCGGTGCGTTCGCCGAGCGCATGAAGTTCTCCGCGATGCTGATCTTCATGGGCGTCTGGTTCACCCTCGTTTATGCGCCGATCGCGCACATGGTCTGGTCCGGCAACGGCGGCCTGATGTGGGACTGGGGCGTACTCGACTTCGCCGGCGGCACCGTGGTGCACATCAACGCCGGTATCGCCGGTCTGGTGGCGTGCCTGGTACTGGGCAAGCGCAAAGGTTTCCCGACCACCCCGATGGCTCCGCACAACCTCGGTTACACGCTGATGGGCGCGGCCATGCTGTGGGTCGGCTGGTTCGGCTTCAACGCCGGCTCCGCTGCGGCCGCCAACGGCACTGCCGGTATGGCAATGCTGGTTACTCAGATCGCCACCGCCGCTGCGGCACTGGGCTGGATGTTTGCCGAATGGGTCACCCATGGTAAGCCAAGCGCACTGGGCATCGCCTCGGGTGTGGTTGCCGGCCTGGTCGCGATCACGCCGGCCGCTGGCACCGTAGGCCCGATGGGCGCACTGGTGATCGGTCTGGCGGCAGGCGTGGTGTGCTTCTTCTGCGCCACCACCCTGAAACGCAAACTCGGTTATGACGACTCCCTGGATGCGTTCGGCGTGCACGGTATCGGCGGTATCCTCGGCGCGATCCTCACCGGTGTGTTTGCAGCGCCTGCACTGGGCGGCTTCGGCACCGTGACCGACATCGGCGCACAGGTCTGGATTCAGATCAAAGGCGTCGGCTTCACGGTGATCTACACCGCGATCGTCACCTTCATCATCCTCAAGGTCCTGGATGCGGTGATGGGGCTGCGCGTGACCGAGGAAGAAGAATCGGTCGGCCTCGATCTGGCACAACACAACGAACGCGGCTACAACCTGTAAGTACGCGCAGCAAAAAAATTGCCCGGCTCGCCGGGCATTTTTTTGTCTGTGATTTGTCACTGTGAGAACAGCTGAAAGGATTTTTCGTACGGCTTTGGTCGTGTTTACCCGTGGTGTTTTTACCCGGCGAATGGCTTACATCATTGCGGGAATATTAGGGCCTTTGTTTTTTCCCAGAGCGCGCTAGAATGCGCCCCGAACGTGCGGAGAACTGTATGTGGCAACAGACTCTGATAACCCTGCGGGCACGGCCCCGCGGCTTTCATCTGGTGACGGATGAGCTGATCGAAAACCTGCCTGAACTCAGGAAGTGTCGGATCGGTCTGTTGCATTTGTGGCTGCAGCATACCTCGGCGTCGTTGACCATCAACGAGAACGCCGATCCGGCGGTACGTCGCGACTTCGAACGATTTTTCAATCGTCTGATCCCACAAGGAACAGACGGCTATGAGCATAACGACGAAGGCCTGGACGACCTCCCGGCGCACTTCAAGGCCAGCGTGCTTGGCTGCCAGATCAGCCTGCCGGTATCGGCAGGTCGCCTGGCACTGGGAACCTGGCAAGGCGTTTATCTGGGCGAGCACCGTGATCATGGCGGTGCCCGTAAAGTCCTCGCCACCTTGCACGGTGAAGGGGCATGAACCGTTGGTCATCAATGGTTACCGATTTTTTTCCGGCGACTTTCGACAGTCGCCAAAGCTGGTCTATAACTAATCTGCTTTTCGCAAGTCATGAGGTAGAACATGAGCGACGATGATCTGGAAAACGACGACCTCGAAGTAGGCGACGAAGACGAGGCCGAGGAAGGTCTGGAAGCAGCAGCGGAAGACGTTGCTGAAGACGATGGCGGTGACGATACGCCGGCCCCGGCTGCCAAAGGCAAGGCCAAGGCTGCGGTGTCGGTGGATGAGTTGCCGAGTATCGAAGCCAAGAACAAGGAACGCGATGCCCTGGCCAAGGCCATGGAAGAGTTCCTTGCGCGCGGTGGCAAGGTGCAGGAAGTGGAGGCCAACGTGGTCGCCGATCCGCCCAAGAAGCCGGACAACAAGTACGGCAGCCGCCCTATCTGAGGCGTGTCGCTCGCTTGCTGAAAAAGCCCGCCGTCGCTGCGGGCTTTTTCATGTCTGGAATAAAAGTGTGAGGGCGACGTAGATCCTGTGGGAGCTGGCTTGCCAGCGATGGCTGCTTGTCAGGCGACATGAGTTGAATGTGCCGGCCTCATCGCTGGCAAGCCAGCTCCCACAGGGAGTGATGTCAATTCGGGTTCAGTGTCAGGAGTTCCAACGGGCGAGCACGGCCGGCAATTCCGTCAGGCTACGGATTTCAGCGTCCGGCAAGCGATCCGCTTCCCAGGCTTTACCCGCCGGGTTAAACCAGATCGCCCGCAACCCGGCCTGCTGTGCCCCGGCAATGTCATCGCCCGGATGATCGCCGATGTGCACGGCGGTTTCGGCGGTGGCACCACCGCGCTGCAGCGCTTCATGAAACAGCCGCGCATCCGGTTTGGCGATGCCGATATCTTCGGCGCACAGGGCAAACTTGAAGAAGTCTGCCAGCCCCAGCCGGCGCACATCAGCATTGCCGTTAGTGACCACGCCCAGCGCGTAGTGATTGGCGAGGATCTCCAGCACCGGTTGGACCTCGGGGAACACCTCGATCTGGTGCCGCGCGTGCAGGAACACTTCAAACGCCCTGTCCGCCAGCTCCGAGGCCTCGACGTGGGCGTAGCCGGATTCTTCCAGCGCATGGAACAGCACGCGCCGGCGCAAGGCGCTGATGCGATGTTTCAGTCCGGGCTCGTTGCTCAGCACGCGTTCGCGAATCGACCACAGATGCTCGACCGGCACCGCGCCCAGATTCGCTGCGTGCTCGGCAAGCCACTCACGCAAGACGGTTTCGGCGCTGGCGATCACTGGCGCGGTATCCCATAAGGTGTCGTCGAGGTCGAAGGTGATCAACTGAATGCTCATGAATCATCGCCTTTCATGCGTTTGGCCCGGGGGTGGGCACTGTCGTAGACCGCGGCCAGGTGCTGGAAGTCCAGGTGGGTGTAGATCTGCGTGGTCTTGATGTCGGAGTGGCCGAGCAGTTCCTGCACGGCGCGCAGGTCCTGCGAGGATTCCAGCAAGTGGCTGGCGAAAGAATGCCGCAACATGTGCGGGTGCAGGTTCTGCCCCAGTTCGCGCTCGCCAGCCAGTTTGACGCGCACCTGAATCGCTCGCGGGCCGAGGCGCCGGCCTTGCTGGCTGACGAACACGGCATCGTCCGCCGGGTTGGTCATCGCCCGCAGCGGCAGCCACTGTTCGATCGCTTCGCGGGCCTTTTTACCCACCGGCAACAGGCGGGTTTTACTGCCCTTGCCGAGCACCTGAACCATGCCGTCGGCCAGATCGAGTTGATCGAGATTGAGTCCGGTCAGTTCGGAAAGGCGCAGGCCCGAGGAATAAAACAGTTCGAGAATCGCCTGATCACGGCGTGCCAGAAAATCATCCTCAACGGCGCCTTCGAGCAGTTGCAGCGCGCGGTCGGTATCCAGGGTTTTGGGCAACCGACGTTCGCCTTTCGGTGGCGCCAGCCCCGTGGCCGGGTCGTGATCACACAGGCCTTCACGATTGAGGTAGTGATAGAGCCCGCGTACGGCCGAAAGCAGGCGGGCGAGGCTGCGCGAGGACTGGCCTTGCGCATGCAAACGAGCGATCAGGCTGCGCAGGCGCTGGATATCCAGCGCGGCCCAGCTGCCGATGTTCTGCTTGATGCACCAGCCGAGGACTTTATCGAGGTCGCGGCGGTAGGCCGACAGCGTGTGCGGCGACACCTGGCGCTCACTGCGCAGGTGTTCGCAGTAAGCGTCCAGTTGCCGTTCCATGTTCAGCGTACCGAGCGCAGCGAGCTGTTGACCCGTGGCAGCACGCGGCCCATGACTTCGGCGATGTAGCTGAGAAACAGCGTGCCGACCGAGCTTTTATAGTGCTGCGGATCACGGCTGGCGATCGCCAGAATGCCGTGAATGCCCTGATGGCTGACCGCGACCACGGCAGTCGAGCCGATCTGCTTGCGCTGTTCTTCGCCGAAGAGGAAATCCAGTTCGTGCTCGCGCAGACTGCCGCTGACACTTTTACCTTCAGTGAGCAGGCCGCCGATGGCGACCTGAGCGTCGGCGTGAGTGACCCAGCGACCGACCGGTGCGGGGTTGTCGCCGAGCAGGATCAGGCTGACAAACGGTACCTGGAAATCCTGGCGCAGACTGTCTTCGACACTGATCACCACGTCTTCCAGACTTGAAGCGTCCATCAGAGCGAGGATCAGGCGGCGTGTCTTGTCGAACAGGCGATCGTTATCGCGGGCAACATCCATTAGCTGCGAGAGGCGATGACGCATCTCGATGTTGCGATCGCGCAGGATGGTCATCTGCCGTTCGACCAGCGACACGGTGTCACCACGACGGTGCGGGATGCGCATGGCCGGCAGCAGTTCTTCGTGCTCGACGAAGAAGTCCGGATGAGCCTCGAGGTAGGCGGCGACGGTTGCCGCTTCCAGGTTCGCGGACGCGGATTCGTCGGACTGTCGGGCGGGTACCTGAGGCTTATCGGTCATGGTTTCTGCTCACTCAAAGACGCACTTGTCCTTCATATACACGCACTGCCGGACCGGTCATCAGTACCGGTTGGCCGGGGCCGGCCCACTCGATGGACAGACGCCCGCCGGGCAGGTCGATCAACAGCGGCGAATCCATCCACCCCTGGCTGATGGCCGCGACGGCCGCCGCGCACGCGCCGGTACCGCAGGCCTGGGTTTCCCCGGCGCCGCGTTCCCATACGCGCAATTGCGCACGGTGGCGGTCGATGACCTGAAGGAAACCGACATTGACCCGCGCCGGAAAGCGCGGATGGTGTTCGATTTTCGGCCCCAGCTCATGCACCGGTGCACTGTTGATGTCCTGCACGCGCAGTACCGCGTGCGGGTTGCCCATCGACACGGCCGCCAGTTCGACGGTGGTGCCGTCGACTTCCAGCTGATAGCTGCTGGCCTGCGCTGGCGCCTCGAACGGAATGTCTGCCGGCACCAGGCGTGGCGCGCCCATGTTGACGCCGATCTGCCCGTCGTTACGCACGTCCAGTTCGATGATGCCACCCTTGGTCTCGACGCGGATCTGCCGTTTCGCAGTCAGACGCTTGTCGAGCACGAACCGGGCGAAGCAGCGCGCACCGTTGCCGCACTGCTCGACCTCGGAACCGTCGGAGTTGAAGATCCGGTAACGGAAATCCACGTCCGGGTTGCTCGGGGCTTCGACGATCAGCAACTGGTCGAAGCCGATGCCGGTATGACGGTCGCCCCATTGCTTGGCGTGTTTGGGCTGAATGTGCGCGTGCTGGCTGACCAGGTCGAGAACCATGAAGTCATTGCCCAGGCCGTGCATTTTGGTAAAACGCAGCAGCATGGGTTACTCCGGCAGCAGGCTTTCGCCGGCAAACAGCTCGGCCACGGTTTCGCGGCGGCGCACTTCAAAAACCTGATCACCGTCTACCAGCACCTCGGCGGCGCGGCCGCGGGTGTTGTAGTTGGAGCTCATGACGAAACCGTAGGCACCGGCCGAGTGAACGGCCAGCAAGTCGCCTTCGGCCAGCGCCAGCTCACGGTCCTTGGCGAGGAAGTCGCCGGTTTCGCAGATCGGGCCAACGATGTCATAGGCGCGGGCGGCGGTATCACGCGGCTTGACCGCCGTGACGTCCATCCACGCCTGATACAGCGCCGGGCGGATCAGGTCGTTCATCGCCGCGTCGACGATGGCGAAATCCTTGTGTTCGGTGTGCTTGAGGTACTCGACCTGCGTCAGCAGTACGCCGGCGTTGGCAACGATGAAACGGCCTGGCTCGAACACCAGCGCCAGATCGCGGCCTTCGAGGCGTTCGCGGACGGCTTTGACGTAATCGGCGGCCAACGGTGGCTCTTCATCGCGATAACGCACACCCAGGCCGCCACCGAGATCGATGTGGCGCAGGTGAATGCCGCAATCGCCGAGGCGGTCGACCAGATCCAGCAGGCGATCGAGAGCATCGAGGAACGGCGGCAGCGTGGTCAGTTGCGAACCGATGTGGCAGTCGACGCCGACCACTTCCAGGTTCGGCAGATGCGCGGCGCGCACGTACACGTCTTCGGCGTCGGCAATGGCGATGCCGAACTTGTTCTCTTTGAGACCGGTGGAAATGTACGGGTGGGTGCCGGCATCCACGTCCGGGTTGACGCGCAGCGACACCGGGGCGCGCACGCCCAGCTCGGCGGCGACCACTTGCAGGCGCTCGAGCTCATCGGTGGATTCGACGTTGAAGCAATGCACGCCGACTTCGAGGGCGCGACGCATGTCGTCACGGGTCTTGCCGACGCCGGAGAAAACGATCTTGTCGGCACTGCCGCCAGCGGCCAGCACACGCTCCAGTTCACCGCGCGAAACGATGTCGAAACCGGCGCCCAGACGCGCCAGGACATTCAATACGCCGAGGTTGGAGTTGGCCTTGACCGCAAAGCAGACCAGGTGCGGCATGCCGGCCAGCGCATCGGCGTAGGCCAGATACTGGGCTTCGATGTGCGCGCGCGAGTAGACGTAGGTCGGGGTGCCGAAGCGGTCGGCGATGGCCGACAGCGCGACACCTTCCGCGAACAGCTCACCGCCGCGGTAGTTAAAAGCGTCCATGGCGATCCCTTAGTAAACGTCGTGCTTGTGTGCTTTGGACGGCTGCTTTTGCGACGATTGGGCTTGTTCGGCCGGGTCCTGATTGTCATCGGGCAGGTACAGCGGGCCTTTTTGACCGCAGGCCGAAACGAGGCAGGCAACCGCGACGAGCGCAGCAAGGGAAGAGATCAGGCGCTTCATGGCGAAATCCTTGAAAATGCGTTAATTGCGCCGGAGTATACCGGCCACCCGGCAGCTTGCCTATGTAATGGCCCTCCCGTCTGGCGGGGTACCCAAGTCAGCCGCAGCGTCCCTGTGGGAGCGAGCCTGCTCGCGAAGGGGCCGGTAGATTCGACACCTTCAGCGCCTGACACCGCGCTTTCGCGAGCAGGCTCGCTCGCACAGGGAGGCGCTGCAGGCGCTTGGTCGTTATCCTTTGCAATCGGCCGGCAGCGTCCGTATCTTTCGGCGCTTGAGCCTGATCAGACAATTTTTGAGGTTGCCGCAATGAGTTTGTCCGAAGCCCGTTTCCACGATCTGGTCGATGAGACCCAGGAAAAACTGGAAGACATCTTTGATGAAAGCGACCTGGACATCGACCTGGAAAGCTCGGCCGGTGTGCTGACCGTCAAGTTCGAAAACGGCAGCCAACTGATCTTCAGCCGCCAGGAGCCGCTGCGTCAGCTGTGGCTGGCGGCGGTGTCCGGTGGCTTCCACTTCGACTATGACGAAGAAAGCGAGCGCTGGATGTGCGACAAGAGCGAAGAGCAGTTGGGCGAAATGCTCGAGCGCATCGTCAAGCAGCAGGCTGGTGTTGAATTCGATTTCGAAGGTCTGTGATTCGTGACTGATGCAGCGCCTGTTCGCCCGCCAAAACCGCTCTACAGCAACGTCAGCCCGGCGGTGCCTTCGCCGTGCACGGGCGTATGTCGGCTGGACGAACATAAAGTCTGTCTCGGCTGCGCGCGCCACGTCGAAGACATTCGCGAATGGCGCTCGGCGGATGACCAGCGGCGCCGGGTGATCGTCGCCCAAGCGTCACAGCGCAAGCAATCCAGTGGGACGTGACTTGTATATTTTTTGAGCTGTGATAGTGTCCGCGAACGCCTCAAACCACCGAGGCCTGGTAAAAACCCCGTCTTTTTTGGCGGGGTTTTGCTTTTTTTGTGCAGAAGAAAGGAGTCTGCCCGGATCATGACCGCACCTTCCATCACCCTTACCCGTCTGGACGTACAGCGTCTGGAGCGCTTGATCGATAGCCTGAGCGAGAAAGACCAGGCTGCGCCGGGCGTGATCGCGCTGCAAACCGAGCTGGATCGCGCCGACAACGTGGTCGGCCACGATGAAGTGCCGGCGGACGTCGTGACCATGAATTCCCGTGTGCATTGCCGCGAAGAAGGCAGTGGCAAGGATTACCACCTGACGCTGGTCTATCCCAAGGATGCCAACGCTCTTGAGGGCAAGATCTCCATTCTCGCCCCGGTCGGCAGTGCGCTGCTGGGCCTGAAGGTCGGGCAGCACATCGACTGGCCGGCGCCGGGTGGCAAAACCCTCAAACTGACCCTGCTGGAAGTCGAGTCGCAGCCGGCCAACGGTGGCGATTTTCCCGTGTAAGCCCCGCGTCAGACCTGTTCAAGCGCCTCGTTCAGAGCGCGCTCCAGGTCAGCCTTGTAACGCAGATACAGATTGCTCGAACTCTGCCCGTCACCGAGCAGGCCCGAGAGGTCGAGGTCGGTGATGTAGCAACGGTAGCGCTCGGCTTCGCGGCGCTGCTCGACGATCTCGCGGGCGACCACGCTGAACAGCTGGTCGCCATGCTCCAGCTCGCTGAATTCCCGCTGATTGCAATACAAGGTGACCTGCACTTCGCCCGGTGCGGCTTTGCCGACGATCGCTTGCACGTCATAGAACGGCTTGTTGACCGGCGTCTGCGGGGCGGACCGCGTTTCGACCCGGCGCGCGCGTGCTGGACCTGAAGGCAACAACTGGTAATACAGAATTTCCAGGCGACTCTCGGGGCCCGCTTCCATGGGCAGTATGGCTTCGCGGCGGAACAGGATCGACTGCAGGAAACGCTGCAACGGCACCAGCAGGCTCTGCTCGTCGTGGTACGGCAGATGCTGCTGCCACAGCGCATTGAACTCATCGAGCACGTACAGCTCGGCGGTGTGCTCGGTAATGCGGTAGAACACCTGAATGCATTCCGGCTGGCCCATCGGCAGGATCAGCGCGAGGTCGTGCTCCTCAAGCGCCATCGGGTCCAGATGCAGCGGGCTGTAGCGCGGCTGTTCTTCGCCGAGGTAATCGAGCAGCGCCGGCAAAGTGGCGAGGGCGACATGGTTGACCTGGCCCGGCACCAGTTCCAGCACGTGATAGTGCTGCTGCACTTGAATCAGGTAGCGATGGTTCAATTCGCTGAGCAGCAGGGTCTGCGCGGTGTCGACGATTTCTTCAACGCGACGGGCAATGAACTGCGCGCGGTTGTGGCAGAAGCAGCGCACTTTCAGCGACGGCTGCAACGGCCCACGCGGCAGGTTGTTGAGGTAATCGCGCAGGCAGTCGAGCAGGGCGTGCGGCCCGTCGAAGCGGTTGACCAGCACTTCGTTCCAACTGTTGAGCGTGACCTGATCCAGCGTCAGCACCAGATTTTCGCGCACGCCGGCATAGCTCAGCGAGTCGGTGCGCTCGGTGGTCATTAAGATATTCAGATCGCGGTGATGTTTGAGCGGATCAATCCCGACGTTGACCAGCATCAGCACCTCGCTCGGCACGGCGGCGCGCAGCAGCGCTTCCTCGGCGACCGTGGGCAAGGGCAGGGCGATGCACTGTTGCAGGCTGCCGAGCAGGTTGAACAGTTCGAATTCGCTCAGGTCGCTGTTGCCCGGATGCAGGGCCAGCCGCGTGCTGCTGTCGATCACGCCGTTGCGGTGACACCAGGTCAGCAGTTCGAGCAGTTCGCGGCTGCGCTTGATCGGCGCGAAGTGTTCCCACTCCAGCGCGGTCAGGCTGCCGTTGTACAGACCCCACTGGGTCTGCCCCGGCTCTTTTTTGTTGCGCGATTGCACCAGGGTCAGGGTGTCTTCGGCCAGATCCGGGGCGATGCCGGGGTTGATGAACTCGACCTTGTCGGCCTTGCGCTCGAACGCTGCGTACAGGCGACGACCGAGAACGTTCAGATCACGCTTGTTGATCAGGCTGACGGTCTGCTCGGTGCGGGCGAACTGGGTGAGGAAGCGATAGCTGTAATTGAGCTCATTGACCAAGGCGCGGCGTTCGGCGCTGACCTGGCGGACTTTCCACTGGCTGCGGCTGTCGAGCAGAGTCAGTTGCCGTTGATCCCAATGCCACTCGTTGGCCAGTCGTTCGAGCAGTGAGCGTTGCCAGCTCTGGGTGCGGCTGTTGCCGGTGAGCTTGCGGTTGACCTTGAGGTACAGCGCGCGGCGCACCAGCTCAAGGCGTTCCGGCTCATTGCGGGCGATCAGGTATTCCTCGATGCGCCGGTACACGACCATGTACGGGTCCAGCTCATCCAGGTCCAGCTGATTGGCGAACACGGCTTTCTTGAAGCGCAGGCTCAGGCACTGCACTTGCGGGTGTTCGCTGGCATAGACCTCGGTCAGCAGCAGCTTGAGCACCGATTTGTACGGCGACTCGATGCCCTTGAACAGTTGCCACAACCCGGCACCGATGAACTCGCCCGGCGGGATAGTCGCCATGGGCCCGAGATCGAGGGTTTCGTCGGCGCGAATGAAGCGTTTGGACAGCAGCGTGTGGGTGTAAGCGTCGTAGGCGCTTTCTTCATACACCGGCACCAGCCACCAGATCGGCGTGCGACCCGCCAGCCAGATGGCGGTGCGGTAGAACTCGTCCAGCAACAGAAAGTGTTGCGTGCTGCCGCAGTTTTCCGAACTGAGCTGCGAGTCGCGTTCGCCTCTGACGAAGCGCACTGGATCGATCAGGAAGAAATGCGCCTCGGCGCCCTGGCTTGCGGCCCAGGCTTCGAGCAACTGGCATTTTCTCTGCAGTTCGGCGAGTTCGCTCTCGCTCAGATCCGGCGCGTGGCACACCCACACATCCATATCGCTCTGGTCGGCCTGGGCCAACGTGCCGAGGCTGCCCATCAGGAACAGGCCGTGGATCGGTCGCGGCGGGTTGCTGCCATGGCGCGGCTTGTACGAGAACGAGCGGGTCAGGCGCTGGGCTTCGGCGAGGCTGTCGGCGTCCGGCTCGTAATTGGACAGGCCGGCCGGCGTGCTGCCCGAGACATAGCCGGGCAACAGCGGATGATTGACGTGGAAGAACAGCGGCAGCAGCGTCAGCACGCTCTGTTGCCGGGTCGATAAACCTTCGAGGGCGCGGCCGAGGCGGCCTTCATTGAGTTTGAGAAAACGCGCGCGCAGCTGGCTGAGCGTCTTGCGGTCAATGCCCTCGTCCAGGTCGGGGCGAATTTCATGGGTGCGCGTCATGTCAGCTCAAACCGGCTCGCAGGCTCGGACGTAGAGGGTCTCGGAATGGGAGGCAGTTTAGCCGTAGCGCAGCGGGAGTTTCAGCTGAATTTGTTTTTTGACGTCAGGTTTCTATCGCGGAACAAAACGGCAGGCCCGCGGAAATCCCGTGGCAGGAGTTTCCGTGGGCGAAGTCAGGGAATCAGGCGGTTTCCTGCTCTTTCAAAATGGTCAGCACGGTTTGCACGTTTTGCGCGGCATCGCGACCGAGGCTGGTCAGATAGCCGCCATCGGGCTGATCGGTGAGGTCTTTTTCAAACAGGCGCTGGGCAGCGGCGATGTGTTTCGGGGCAGCGGTCTGATGAATTTTCAGACCTTCCTGGGAACTGTCCAGGGGAAAGAGTGCGAGGACTTCCAGTTCGGCAACCAACTCAGGGGTAAGCGACATAAGGACTCCAGACTTTCTAGGAATTGGACGACAGCGCCCCTAAGGTGAACCCGCGAGTGCGGCCTGTCCAGTGCTCAGATCAAGGGATTTTGTCTTGAGACGGATTCCAGTGTAGTCGGGGCTCGGCCACCGGCAGGATAGATGGGTGACAAATTGTGTGGGAGCGAGCCTGCTCGCGAAAGCGGAGTGTCATTCAGCGTTGTTTCGCTGGTGTACCGCTTTCGCGAGCAGGCTCGCTCCCACAGGATACGGTGCTGTTACTGCTTTTCTGGTGGCAGCTCAGGCAATTTACGCAGCGCCGCTTCGTACCATTCGGTATCGAACGCGCGGTCTTCATCCAGCATCGCGTCAATCTCGCAAGCCAGCACATGCGCCATCAGTTCGAGGATCTCTTCGCGCTCGACACCCACCAACGTTAGCTTGTTGAACGTCGCTTTAGCCGCCGGCGGGTTGCCGCTCTCGATCTGGTTTTCGATGGCTTCGATCAGCGTTGCCTCGGTGAATGCTTCTTCGTCGTCATCGTTGACGATATCTGTCGGCTCGCTCATGGCAGGCTCCTCATGGAAAGGCGCCAGTTTACCCGCATTCAGTGGAGTGATGCTGCTGGCGGGAATCACCGTGGCGATCTATAAACAGGCACTGCCCACCCCGCACGGCCTGGAGGCTCTGTGATGTTCAAGCTCTACGGTTTCTCTGTCAGCAATTACTACAACATGGTCAAACTGGCGCTGCTGGAAAAAGGCCTGCCTTTCGAAGAAGTGACGTTTTATCCGACGCAAACCGCAGAATCGCTGGCCATCAGCCCGCGCGGCAAGGTGCCGGTGCTCGGCGTCGACGCCGGTTACATCAACGAAACCGCGATCATCCTCGAATATCTCGAGCAGACTCAGAAAGGCACGCCACTGTTGCCGAGCGACCCGTTCGAACGCGCGCAGGTACTGGCGATCGCCAAGGAAATCGAGCTGTACATCGAGCTGCCGGGTCGCGCCTGTTACGGCGAGGCCTTTTTCGGCATGACCCTGCCAGACGCGATCAAGGAAAAGACCCGCACTGAACTGCAGCTCGGTTTTGCCGCGCTGGGCCGGCACGGCAAGTTCGCCCCGTATGTAGCGGGCGACAGTTTGAGCATCGCGGATCTGTATTTCCTCTACAGCGTGCCGCTGGCGTGTGCGGTCGGGCAGAAGCTGTTCGGGATCGATTGGCTGGCAGACATGCCACAGGCGAAGGCGCTGCTGGAGCGGCTTGAGCAGAATCCGAATGTGCAGAGGATTGCCGCAGACAAGGATGCGGCGATGCCGGCGTTTTTGGCGATGATTGCTGCCAAGAAGTGAGGTTTGTAGCGTTCTGAAGTCAGCCATCGCTGGCAAGCCAGCTCCCACAAGGTTCTGGTGTGAAACACATATGTGTGCTTGTCGCAGAACCTGTGGGAGCTGGCTTGCCAGCGATGCTTTTAGCGGCTGGCGATCAATGCCTGACCGCGGGCCACCGCTGCCTTGACCTGCGCCGGCGCCGTGCCGCCGATATGGTCACGGGCATTCACCGAGCCTTCCAGCGTCAGCACGGCAAACACGTCCTGCTCGATCTGGTCGCTGAACTGGCGCAGTTCTTCCAGGCTCATCTCGGCCAGATCCTTGCCAGTGTCGACACCGTATTTCACCGCGTGGCCAACGATTTCGTGGCAGTCGCGGAACGGCAGGCCACGGCGTACCAGGTAGTCGGCCAGATCGGTCGCGGTGGAGAAGCCGCGCAGCGCCGCTTCACGCATGATCGCGTGCTTGGGCTTGATCGCCGGGATCATGTCGGCAAACGCGCGCAGCGAATCGCGCAATGTGTCGGCGGCGTCGAACAGCGGTTCCTTGTCTTCCTGGTTGTCCTTGTTGTAGGCCAGCGGCTGACCTTTCATCAGGGTCAGCAGGCCCATCAGCGCGCCGAACACACGGCCGGTCTTGCCACGCACCAGTTCCGGTACGTCGGGGTTTTTCTTTTGCGGCATGATCGAGCTGCCGGTGCAGAAGCGGTCAGGCAGATCGATGAACTGGAACTGCGCGCTGGTCCACAGCACCAGCTCTTCGGAGAAGCGCGACAGGTGCATCATCGCGATGCTCGCGGCGGAGCAGAATTCGATGGCGAAGTCGCGATCGGAGACGTTGTCCAGCGAGTTGCCACCAACAGCGTCGAAGCCGAGCAGTTGCGCGGTGTATTCGCGGTCGATCGGGTAAGTGGTGCCGGCCAGCGCGGCGCTGCCCAGCGGCATGCGGTTGGTGCGCTTGCGGCAGTCGACCAGACGCTCGTAATCGCGGCTGAGCATTTCGAACCAGGCGAGCATGTGGTGGCCGAAGGTGACCGGCTGTGCGGTCTGCAGGTGCGTGAAGCCCGGCATGATGCTCGCGGCCTCACGCTCGGCTTGCTCGAGCAGGCCTTTTTGCAGGCGGGTGATTTCGGCAAGGATCAGATCGATTTCGTCACGCAGCCACAGGCGGATGTCGGTGGCGACCTGGTCGTTGCGGCTGCGCCCGGTGTGGAGTTTCTTGCCGGTCACGCCAATGCGATCGGTCAGGCGCGCTTCGATGTTCATGTGCACGTCTTCGAGGTCGACGCGCCAGTCGAACTGGCCGGCTTCGATTTCGCCCTGAATGGTGTTCAGGCCGTCGATGATGCTGTCGCGCTCGGCATCGGTCAGCACGCCGACCTTGGCCAGCATGGTGGCGTGGGCGATCGAGCCCATGATGTCGTGGCGATACAGGCGCTGGTCGAAGGTGACGGAGGCGGTGAAGCGGGCGACGAAGGCGTCGACGGGTTCACTGAAGCGGCCGCCCCAGGACTGATTGGTCTTGTCAGTGCTCATGAATTCGCTCGTATCGGCTTGAAGAAAGAAGGCGTGAAACGCTGGCGCGGATAATAACAGGGTTGCCAATCCTGTCGCTGACACCGGTCGATACGTTTTTTTCGGCGCATGTCGGCCTTGGCCGGTGCTGCCCGCCGGGAATTTGCGCAAGGATATTTTTCGATTGAGCAATATCGCTCCGACGAACGTCTACAGTTGGACGTAGGGGTCGGCGTGGCTTTGTCTCGCGCAAAGGGCAGGGCGCCGACTATAAGAAGAGGGGGTGGGTGGATTGTCCTTCGGCAAACCCCGTGAAAAACGCAAGAAACAGCGGGCTTCGAGCAGTACGACCCGGACACTGGCAAATATTGCTGGCCGACGTACGGCACTTTTCGGCGCTCGGGCTAGTCTTAGCGTGGATCGCGGTGACGGACGTCACTTCACCTGTCTAGCTATCCTTGTGCGAGACTCACGCAGGAATCCAGCGCAATATGAATGTCCTGATCGTTGATGACGAACCACTGGCTCGCGAGCGCCTCAGCCGAATGGTGAGCGAGCTTGAGGGTTATACAGTTCTGGAGCCCAGCGCCACCAATGGCGAGGAGGCGTTGGCACTGATCGACAGCCACAAGCCGGATATCGTCTTGCTCGATATCCGCATGCCGGGCCTCGATGGCCTGCAGGTCGCTGCCCGACTGTGCGAACGCGAAACGCCGCCGGCCGTGGTGTTTTGCACCAGCCCCGATGAATTTGCCGTGGAAGCCCTGCAGGCCTGTGCCGTGGGCTATGTGGTGAAACCCGTGCGAACTGAACATCTTCATGAAGCCTTGAAGCGGGCTGAGCGTCCCAACCGGGCACAACTCTCGTCGCTGACCCGTCCCGCTGCCGAAAGCGGCAACGGTCCACGCAGCCACATCAGCGCCCGTACGCGCAAAGGCATCGAGCTGATCCCGCTGGATCAGGTGGTGTACTTCATTGCCGACCACAAGTACGTGACCTTGCGCCACGAGGCCGGTGAGGTGCTGCTGGACGAGCCGCTCAAGGCGCTGGAAGACGAGTTCGGCGAGCGCTTCGTGCGGATCCACCGCAACGCGCTGGTCGCCCGCGACCGCATCGAGCGTTTGCAACGTACGCCACTGGGGCATTTCCAGCTGTTTCTCAAAGGCCTCAATGGCGATGCGCTGATCGTCAGCCGCCGCCATGTCGCCGGCGTACGCAAAATGATGCAGGGGCTTTGACCCGGTCACTCCGGGCGGCTTCAACTCTTTGATACCAGGCATCACAGGCCAGGGAGGCCACGTCGTTTCTGATTCAGGTCAAAGTGGATTTGGCTGAGCTGTTATTATCCGCCGTATCTATTCAGTACGGATTGATCCATGTCCTCTCGCGAAATCCGCATCGCCACCCGTAAAAGTGCGCTGGCCCTCTGGCAGGCCGAATACGTTAAAGCCCGACTGGAAGCGGCCCATCCCGGCTTGCAGGTAACGCTGGTGCCCATGGTCAGTCGCGGCGACAAGCTGCTCGACTCGCCACTGTCGAAAATCGGCGGCAAGGGCCTGTTCGTCAAGGAGCTGGAAACCGCACTGCTGGAAAATGAAGCCGACATCGCCGTGCACTCGATGAAAGACGTGCCGATGGACTTCCCTGAAGGCCTCGGGCTGTTTTGCATCTGCGAGCGCGAAGACCCGCGCGACGCCTTCGTTTCCAATACCTATGCCAGCCTCGAAGCACTGCCGGCCGGAAGCATCGTCGGCACCTCCAGCCTGCGTCGTCAGGCGCAATTGCTGACGCGTCGCCCGGACCTGCAGATCCGCTTCCTGCGTGGCAACGTCAATACGCGCCTGGCCAAGCTCGATGCCGGTGAGTACGACGCGATCATCCTCGCGGCGGCCGGTCTGATCCGCCTTGGCTTCGAAGAGCGCATCACCTCGGCGATCAGCGTCGATGACAGCCTGCCGGCCGGTGGTCAGGGCGCGGTGGGCATCGAATGCCGCAGCGCCGATACGCACATCCACGCATTGCTCGCGCCTTTGCATCACGCCGACACCTCGTCGCGCGTCAGCGCCGAACGTGCACTCAACAAACATTTGAATGGCGGCTGCCAGGTGCCGATCGCCTGCTATGCCGTGCTCGAAGGCGAGCAATTGTGGCTTCGCGGTCTGGTCGGCGAGCCCAGTGGCGGCAAGTTGCTCAGCGCTGAAGCGCGTGCGCCGCGCGGCGAGGCTGAAGCCTTGGGCGTGCAGGTCGCCGAAGACTTGCTGCGCCAGGGCGCCGACGACATCCTCAAAGCGGTATACGGCGCGGCAGGTCACGAGTGACCGGCTGGCGCCTGCTGCTGACACGCCCCGCGGACGACTGCGCGGCGTTGGCCGAGACGTTGGCCGCGCAGGGGATTTTCAGCAGTTGCCTGCCGCTTTTGGAAATAGCTCCGCTGCCGGTGTCTGCCACAATTCGTCAGGCGCTGATGCGGCTGGCGGATTGCAACGCGGTGATCGTGGTCAGCAAGCCGGCGGCACGCATTGCTCTGGATCTGCTTGATACGCTTGAGCGGCAGCCACTGACCATGCCGTGGTTCACTGTCGGCGCGGCTACCGGGCAGATTCTCCGCGAGCATGGCCTGGACGTGCATTTTCCAGACGCCGGCGATGACAGCGAGGCCTTGCTGCAATTGCCGCGTCTGCTCAAGGTGCTCGGCGAGCCTGGCGCGCGGGTGATGATCCTGCGTGGCGAGGGCGGGCGCGAGCTGCTCGCCGAGCGTCTGCGCGAGTCAGGTGCTAGTGTCGAGTATCTGGAACTGTATCGACGCGAGCTGCCGGGCTATGCGCCGCAAGAACTGCCACGGCGGATCGAAGCGGAACGCTTGAACGGCCTGGTGGTCAGCAGTGGACAGGGTTTCGAGCACCTGCGCCAAATGGCCGGTGCAGCCTGGTCAGACATCGCGCAGTTGCCGTTGTTTGTACCAAGCCCCAGAGTCGCCGAGCTGGCACGTGCAGCCGGGGCTCAAACAGTTGTGGATTGCCGCGGCGCGAGTGCCGCGGCTTTGCTGACGGCATTACGGGAACATCCCGTGGCCGTTCTCTGATGCAAAGGATGGATACGTGAGCGAAACAGCCTTGCCTAAAGATGATGTGCAACCTGTGATCGATACCCAGGTTGAAACTCCACCGCCGGCCACAGAGCCGCGCCGAGGCAATGGACTGGCCATCGTCGCCCTGTTGCTTGGCGCCGCCGGTGTCGCGATCGGTGGCTGGGGTGTCTGGCAGGTCCGTCACCTGCAGACCAACACCCAGCAGCAGTCCGGTCAGGTGCAGGCGTTGAACGATCAGGCGCAGACCCTGAAGCTCAACGAACAGCGCCTGACCGAGCGCCTCGCGCAACTGCCGGGGGCCGACGAACTTGCCGAACGCCAGCGTCTGGTGACGCAGTTGCAGGGCGATCAGCAGCGCCTCAATCAGCGTCTGGAAACCGTACTGGGCGCCAGCCGCAAGGACTGGCGTCTGGCCGAAGCCGAACATCTGCTGCGTCTGGCCAGCCTGCGCCTGTCAGCCTTGCAGGACATCAGCAGCGCTCAGGCGCTGGTGCAGGGCGCTGACGAGATTCTTCGCGAGCAAAACGACCCGGGTTCGTTCGCTGCGCGCGAGCAAGTGGCGAAAACCCTGGTGGCGCTGCGCAGTACCGAGCAGCCGGACCGCACCGGGCTGTTCCTGCGTCTGGGCGCGCTGCGCGATCAGGTCATCAATCTCACCGAGCTGGCGCCGGAGTACAAAGACCGCGGCGAATCGCTGCTGGGCCTGACCGCCGACGGCGACGGCGCCAGTCGCTGGGCGCAGTGGTGGGACAAGGTGTCGCGCTATATCCGCATCGATTTCAACGCCGACAAGAATGTGAAGCCATTGCTGGCCGGGCAAAGCCTGAGTCAGGTGCGTCTGGCCCTGAGCCTGGCGCTGGAGCAGGCGCAGTGGGCAGCCCTCAACGGGCAGGCGTCGGTGTATACCCAGGCGCTGGCCGAAGCGCGTGACGTGCTCAAGGGCAATTTCAATCCGGACAATCCGCAGAGCAAAGTGATGCTGGAACAGGTCGGCGAACTGAGCAAGGAGCCGGTGACCGTCGTGACACCGGATCTGGCCGGCACGCTCAGCGCGGTGCAAGCCTATCTTGAGCGACGCAACGTCAACGCTGAAGAGTCGGTAAAACCGTTTGCCAAGCCTGCTGCCAACACTGCGCAGGAGGCCACGCCATGAAACGCCTGTATGTGATCGTGTTTCTGGTGATCGCGGCGACGGCGGCACTGGGGCTGGCGATTGCCGAACATTCCGGTTACGTGCTGGTGGCGTACAAAAGCTTCCGCTATGAATCGAGCCTGTGGGCGACGCTGGCGGTCATCGCCGTGGTGTGGCTGATCGCTTGGGGTATCAAGGTGCTGATCGAGTTGATCATGACCTCCAGCGGGGTGGTCAATCCGTGGTCGCGGCGTAACCGCAGCCGGCGCGTGCAGGTGGCGATCGAACATGGTCAGCTGGATCTGGCCGAAGGTCGCTGGGCCAGTGCGCAGCGGCATCTGTCGCGAGCCGCCGAAGCCGAGCGCCAGCCGCTCCTCTACTACCTTGGCGCCGCCCGCGCGGCTAACGAACAAGGTCATTACGAGGAATGCGATCGTTTGCTTGAGCGCGCTCTGGAACGTCAGCCGCAGGCGGAACTGGCGATCGCCTTGAGCCATGCGCAATTGCAGACTGATCGTGGCGATACCGACGGTGCGCTGGTGACTTTGCAAGCGATGCACGAGCGGCATCCGCACAATGCACAGACGCTGCGCCAGTTGCAGCGTTTGTATCAGCAGCGCGGCGAATGGTCGGCGGTGATCCGTTTGCTGCCGGAGCTGCGCAAGGACAAGGTTCTGCCACCGGCCGAGCTGGCCGAGCTGGAGCGCCGCGCCTGGGGCGAAAATCTGTCGCTGGCCGCGCAGCGCGAAGAAGACGGCAGTGTGGGCTTGCAATCGCTGACCCGTGCCTGGCAGCAACTGACCTCGGCGCAACGGCAAGAGCCTTCGCTGGTGCTGGCGTATGCCGAGCAACTGCGCCAGTTGGGCGCTCAGGTCGAGGCCGAAGAGGTATTGCGTACCGCGCTCAAGCGCAAATACGACAGCCATCTGGCCCGTCTTTACGGCTTGGTGCGCGGTAGCGATCCAGCCCGTCAGTTGCAAACCGCCGAGGGCTGGTTGAAGAATCACCCGAACGATCCTAGCCTGCTGCTGACCCTGGGCCGGCTGTGTCTGCAAACCAGTCTGTGGGGCAAGGCCCGCGATTATCTGGAAAGCAGCCTGCGTGTTCAGCGCAATCCGGAAACCTGTGCCGAGCTGGCAAGGCTGCTGGCGCAGTTGGGCGATACCGAGCGCAGCAATCAACTGTTCCAGGAAGGCCTTGGCCTGCTGGATGAGCGTTTGCTGGCGGCGCCGTTGCCGGCGCCGACAGCGGTCTGAAACGGGCGGGGGAGGTGTCTCCCTCGCTACCGCTTACCGCTGAAATTCGATCTTCAGTGCGGCTGCGGGACAAAGTCCTACAGCGCGCTACATCAATTCCTCTCGAACCTGTCGGGTTTTCCCTACACCTCTGGTGAACTGTCCGCAGGGCATCGCCTTGAAAGGCTGACACGCTTTCCTCTACCGTAACCGCCTGTCTCTACTGTTACGGAAAAGCCATGTCGTTGGCCTGCTCACGCTCCTTGTTCTTCATGGCTTTCATTGCGGGGGCCATTGCTCTGGGAGCTTCCTATTATCTTGAATACGCTGTCGGCCTGGCGCCTTGCAGTTTGTGCCTGGTGCAGCGCCTGTTTCTCACGCTGCTCTGCGTTTGCAGCGGGGTGGCAGCGGTGCACGGCCCCAAGCGCATCGGTCTGGGGTTTTACTGGCTGCTGACCCTGGGCGCGAGTCTGGGGGGCACCACGGCTGCCTGGCGGCAGGTGTTGATTCAGAGTGACCCGGTGCTGCAACTGCACCATTGCCCAGCGGTTCCCGAAGCGTTTCTCGGTGGGCTGTCGTGGCTCTGTGCGCTACAACGAATGCTCAGCGGCGGCGCTGAATGCGCGGAAATTACCTGGACGCTATTCGATCTGAGCATTCCGGAATGGAGTCTGCTGTTCTTCGTCGCGGTATCGATTCTGGCGGTGTATCAATTGCTGCGGCTGGTCTGGACTGCTCTGCAACGCCCGCTCAGCGGCGAAGCGTCGCACCCGCTGCTGCTGCGTGATTAAACACTTGTATGAACTTTATCTCCTGCGTACCTTGAAGCCATAAGCGCGCGGGCATAATCTGGCCCGCACGTGTCATTGGAATCGTGTTGCTCGATGACGCTCTGCCCGATCGTCCCCCAAGCCAAATCAGAACAGGGGCGCGGGTGTGGAGCAGCATGACCCACAAGGGAAGAGAGATCGCCATGCTCGAAAGTTGTCAGAATGCTCAGGAACGCTGGGGTGGAGTTCATCTGCTGATCGACCGCTGGTTGCAGGAGCGTGAAGAACTGATCGGCGCCTACGACAAACTCGGTGCGCAGCCTGAAGCCTTGTCGGAGAGCCGCAAGCCCTTGCAGGAATTCTGCGGCGTGCTGGTCGATTACGTATCGGCAGGCCACTTCGAAATCTACGAACAGCTGACCGGCGAAGCCAAGGCGTTCAACGACAAACGCGGTCTGGAACTCGCCGAGACGATCTATCCGCGTATCGACGTCATCACCGAGAAGCTGCTCGCGTTCAACGACCTGTGCGATGAAGGCAAATGCGTCGCCGAGAAATTCAAGGAGCTGGGCGGTCTGTTGCACGAGCGCTTTGAGCTCGAAGACTGCCTGATCGAAGTGCTGCATACAGCACACAAAACTGAGGAGCCGGTTCAGGCCTGATGATTGAAAAGCCTGAGCAAAAAAAAGGTGCGCCCGAAAGCGCACCTTTTTTTATACCTGATCAGCTCGTCGCGCCACGCAATTCCACCTCGAACACCAGCGGCGTGAATGGCGCGATCAGGTCGCCGGCGCCATCAGCGCCATAGGCCTGATCGGATGGAATCACCAATCGCCATTTCGCCCCCACCGGCATGTTTTGCAACGCGGTGCGCCAACCGGCAATCACGCTGTCGAGATTGAACCACTGCGGTTGGCTGTTCTGATCGAACACGGTGCCGTCCGGTAGCTTGCCGACATACAGCACCTGCACCTTGCCATCGGGACCGGCCTTCGCGCCGTTACCCGGAACAAGTTCGGTCAGCAGGATGCCGTCGGCCAATTCCTTCACGCCGGGTCTGGCTTTTTCAGCCGTCAGAAAACGCTGTTCGTTTTCCATCGCGGCGTCGCTCGAATGCAGCGATGCCTGCTCGGCATTCTTCGATTCGTGGTCAGCCAGAATCTGCTCGATACGCGCTTCACTCAATGCCAGTGGCTTGCCTTGATAAGCCTGTTGCAAGCCCTCGATCAGCGCTTGAATCTGCAACTGCGGAACCTCCTGACGCAGGCGCTCGCCAAGACTCGCCCCAAGGCTGTAAGCCAGGTCATGAGCATCATTCGCGGTATTTTTTTCGTCGGCATGAGCGACGGAAAAAAGCATGCAGAGGGTTAAGAAAACGTAGCGCGACATGGGCACTCTCCGACCTGAGATGCGCTGGATTATGCCAGCGCAAAGCGCTGCAACGGTGAACTGCTTTGGTTTTCCTGCATGACATTTTCGCTTCGGTGCAACGCAACGGTTTCGATACTGTCAAGATGCCCTAGCGGCGGTATCAGCAGAGGTCTAGTATGAGCCGCACTCACGTCAGCCAGGAGGTAAACCATGTCGGCCACCAAGAAGCCTGTAAATACTCCGTTGCACTTACTCCAACAACTCTCGGGCAGCCTGCTCGAGCATTTGGAAAACGCTTGCTCGCAAGCCTTGGCTGATGCTGAAAAACTGCTCGCCAAGCTGGAAAAGCAACGCGGCAAGGCGCAGGAAAAACTGCACAAATCGCGCACCAAATTGCAGGACGCAGCAGCGGCCGGCAAAGCCAAGGCACAGACCAAAGCCAAGGGCGCGGTGAAAGAGCTGGAAGACCTGCTCGATGCGTTGAAGGATCGTCAGTCCGAGACGCGCAGCTACATTCTGCAGCTCAAGCGTGATGCCCAGGAAAGTCTGAAGCTGGCCCAGGGTGTCGGTCGCGTGCAAGAAGCTGTGGGTAAAGTCCTGTCTTCCCGCGCTGCCAAACCAGCCGCAGCACCAGCGAAGAAAGTCGCTGCCAAACCGGCTGCCAGCAAGACTCCGGCGAAAACCGCAGCGGCTAAACCTGCTGCTAAAACGGCGGCCAAACCTGCTGCCAAGGCACCGGTGAAAACCGCGGCCAAACCGGCAGTGAAAGCCGCGGCGAAACCTGCGGTGAAAAAACCGGCTGCCGCGAGCGCAGCAAAACCGGCGGCAAAAACCACCGCTGCCAAACCAGCTGCCGCCAAGCCTGTCGCTAGAACTGCTGCCGCCAAACCGGCTGCAAAAGCCGCCGCGACCAAAGCCGCTCCGGCGAAAACCGCAGCTGCCAAACCGGCCGCTAAACCTGCGGCGAAAGCTGCCGCCAAAACCGCAGCTGCCAAGCCAGCCGCAAAACCGGCTGCTGCAAAACCAGCTGTAAAAACTGCCGCCAAGCCAGCTGCAAAACCAGCAGTGAAAGCCGCCGCCAAACCGGCAGCCAAGCCAGCCGCCGCTGCTAAACCAGCCGCAGCCGCTGCCAAGCCTGCCGCTGCAAAAACTGCCGCCAAGCCAGTTGCAAAACCTGCCGCAAAACCCGCCGCGAAGAAGCCAGCCGCTGCCAAACCAGCTGCCGCCAAACCGGCCACCGCTCCAGTTGCCAAACCTGCCGCGCCAGCCACCCCGGCCGCTGCTGCACCTGCCGCTTCTACCTCGATCCCTACGACTGCGCCATCGCCAGCCGCCGCATCGAGCGCCAGCAACAACCCTACCAGCGCTTCCTAAGTGCCGGTTGCCGCGACGCGCAGCACTTGCAGCGCGTCGCGGTTCGGGCTGGCCGCCGCACCAGTCAGCTCTTCAAGCCAGGTGGTCGAACCGGCAGCGTTCCGGGGCCATGCCTGCGCGACACCCTCAAGCCGTGACAGCAACACTCGCTCAGCCTCAAGCTCGAGTGACTTGATCTGCTCGCGCATACCTTTCAATACAGCATCGTCGATCGCCCGGGTTTTCCATTGCATCCGCAATGTTCGCAGCGGCTGCACCACTTCGGCATCCCAAGGCTCGGTGAGCGTCCGCAGCAGGCTCACGCGTTGCTCATCACACGCCACTGCGCGTTGTTCCAGCCACAAACCGCACAGCAACAGGCAGACATTGGCGCCCGCTGTTTGCAATTGCAGGCAGGCATTTTCCACGCCCGCTCGGGCGTAGACATTCAGGGCAAAGCTCCACAGGTCAGAGGACATCGTGCTACTCGCGCCAGTTGTGAGCGAAGCTGGTAGACTCCGCCGCCATTATGATCCGACTTCAGAACCTGACTTTACAGCGTGGCCCGCAACGTCTGCTAGAAGACG
Organism: Pseudomonas fluorescens; assembly: GCA_902825215.1. Lineage (GTDB taxonomy): Bacteria > Pseudomonadota > Gammaproteobacteria > Pseudomonadales > Pseudomonadaceae > Aquipseudomonas > Aquipseudomonas fluorescens_G. Next base: position 5,998,243 of record LR782234.1, on the reverse strand, counting down.
CCGAGCTGACCCTGCACGCCGGCCACAAAGCCGGCCTCATCGGTGCCAACGGCGCCGGCAAATCCAGCCTGTTTGCGCTGCTGCGTGGCGAGTTGCACCCGGATTCGGGCGATTGCCTGCTGCCGGCCGACTGGCGCATCGCGCACATGCGTCAGGAGGTCGATACGCTCGAGCGCCTGGCGGTCGACTATGTGCTCGACGGCGACCTGCGCCTGCGTGAAGTGCAGCGCGACCTCGCCGCAGCCGAAGAAGCCCATGACGGCACCGCACTGGCGCGTCTGCACGCCGAGCTCGACAGCGCTGACGGCTACACCGCCGATGCGCGGGCACGCAAACTGCTCGCCGGTCTCGGGTTCAGCAACGAGCAGATGGATCGTCAGGTCGGCGATTTCTCCGGTGGCTGGCGGATGCGTCTGAACCTGGCGCAGGCCTTGATGTGCCCGTCGGACCTGCTGCTGCTCGACGAACCGACCAACCACCTGGACCTCGACGCGATCATCTGGCTCGAAGAATGGCTGAAGAGCTATCCGGGCACCTTGCTGCTGATTTCCCACGACCGCGACTTCCTCGATGAAGTGGTCGATCATGTGGCCCACGTCGATCAGCGCAAGCTGACCCTCTATCGTGGCGGCTACACCGCGTTCGAGCGCGCCCGTGCCGAGCGTCTGGCGCAGCAGCAACAGGCCTACGAGAAGCAGCAGGCGCAGCGTGCGCACATGGAAAGCTACATCGCCCGCTTCAAGGCACAAGCGACCAAGGCCCGTCAGGCGCAGAGCCGGATCAAGGCCCTCGAGCGGATGGAAGAACTGTCAGCGGCACATGTCGACTCGCCGTTCGATTTCGTCTTCCGCGAGTCGAGCAAGATTTCCAGCCCGCTGATCGACCTGTCCGATGCGCGTCTGGGGTATGGCGATAAAACCATCCTGGAGAAGGTCAAGCTGCAACTGACGCCGGGCGCACGCATCGGCCTGCTGGGTCCGAACGGTGCGGGTAAATCGACGCTGATCAAGAACCTCGCCGGCGAACTCGAACCGCTGGCCGGGCGCCTCACTCGCGGCGAAAACACCGTGGTCGGCTACTTCGCTCAGCATCAGCTCGACTCGCTGGATGCCAAGGCCAGCCCGTTGCTGCACTTGCAGCGTCTGGCACCGACCGAGCGTGAGCAGACCTTGCGTGATTTCCTCGGCGGTTTCGACTTCCGCGGTGCGCGGATCGATGAGCCGGTGCTGAATTTCTCCGGTGGTGAAAAGGCTCGTCTGGCGCTGGCGCTGATTGCCTGGGAACGACCGAACCTGTTGCTGCTCGACGAACCGACCAACCACCTCGATCTGGAAATGCGCCTGGCGCTGACCATGGCCCTGCAGGAATTCAGCGGCGCGGTACTGGTGGTGTCTCACGACCGGCATTTGCTCAAGAGCACCACCGACAATTTCTACCTGGTCGCTGATGGCAAAGTTGAAGAGTTCGATGGTGATCTCGAAGACTACGCGCGCTGGCTGGTCGAGTACCGTCAGCGCAACGCGCCGGTGAACAACGCCCCGGTCAACCCGGACAAAACCGACAAGAAAGCCCAGCGTCAGGCAGCTGCGGCGCTGCGTCAGCAACTGGCGCCGCACAAGCGTGAAGCCGACAAGCTCGAAGCCGAACTGGGCAAGCTGCATGAAAAACTTGCCAAGGTCGATGCCAGCCTCGGCGACAGCGACATCTACGAGCCGGCGCGCAAGAACGAACTGCGCGATCTGCTCGCCGAACAGGCCAGATTGAAAGTTCGCGAAGCCGAGCTTGAAGAGGCCTGGATGCAAGCGCTGGAGACTCTGGAAAGCATGCAGGCGGAGCTGGAGGCGCTGTCCTGATGGAGGCGTTCAAGCTGCCGCTGCCGGCCATGTGGATCGAGCCGATCTGGCTCGGCGTGCAGATCCTGCTCATCCTGCTCGCCGGCTATCTGACCCAGCGCGTGGTCGCCCGGGGGCTGACCCGTCTGGGTGAGCGCTATCCGTTCCCGCCACAACTGCTGATGCCCCTGCGCGGTGTATTGCGCTGGCTGATCATGGGCAGCGCGGTGATCTTCGTGCTGGAACGCCTCGGGGTTTCAGCGACCGTGCTGTGGACCGCACTCTCCGGGTTCGTCGCGGTGGCGGCGGTGGCGTTCTTCGCCATGTGGAGCGTGTTGTCGAACCTGCTCTGCGCCATCCTGATCTTTACCGTCGGGCCGTTCCGCCTGGGCGATGTCGTCGAGTTGGTCGATACCACCGACAAACCGGGCGTCAAAGGCCGGGTGGTAGCGATCAATCTGCTCTACACCACGTTGATCGAGGCCGAAGAACTCGGTACCGGCAGCTCCATGGTGCAGGTGCCCAACAGCCTGTTCTTCCAGCGTTCGGTGCGGCGCTGGCGCGGGACGGATGTGTTTCCGTCGAGCGGGTTCGAGAAGTAGATTTCCGGCGCCTGATCTGGCGCCTTCGCTCGCACATTTTGATCGCGGTCTAATGTAGGAGCGAGCCTGCTCGCGAAGATGTCCTCAGTAGCACCGCAACATCCAGCAAAAAATCGATAGTCATCCAGCCACAGCCGCATTAGCTTATGTCTTTGTCACAAGCATCACTCGAGGTGTGCGATGGAGCTTCAAACATGGCTGGCGTTTTTCGCCGCTTGCTGGGTGATCAGCCTGTCGCCGGGTGCCGGCGCCATCGCGTCGATGTCCAGCGGTCTGCAATATGGCTTCTGGCGCGGTTACTGGAATGCCCTCGGCCTGCAGATCGGTCTGGCCGTACAGATTGCGATTGTCGGCGCCGGGGTCGGTGCGATCCTCACAGCTTCCGCTACGGCGTTTCATGCGATCAAATGGTTCGGCGTGGCCTATCTGGTCTATCTGGCAATCAAACAGTGGCGTGCGCTGCCCATGGACATGAGCGATGACGCCGCGGTGCGACCGATCGGCAAGCCGCTGGCGCTGGTGTTCCGCGGGTTTTTGGTGAACATCAGTAATCCCAAGGCGCTGGTGTTCATGCTTGCGGTACTGCCGCAGTTCATCAACCCGCATGCGCCGTTGCTGATTCAATATCTGGTGATCGGGGTGACGATGATCTGCGTCGATCTGATCGTCATGGCGGGCTACACCGGGCTGGCTTCGAAAGTGCTGCGTTTGCTGCGCACGCCGAAGCAGCAGCGCCGCATGAACCGCACGTTTGCCGGGCTGTTCATCGGTGCGGCGGCGTTTATGGCGACGTTGCGCAAAGCGGCTGCGTAAACCGCGCCGGCACAAAAAAGGCGACCCTTGCGGGTCGCCTTTTTGTTTTTTGTTGACTGACAGAGTGGGACGCAGAGCGTCCCGGGATGCATTCCCACGCTGAGCGTGGGAACGATCAGTCAGCGCAGGATCACCGGCGCGGTGTCGCGCGGCAGATTGTTGCGCTGGGGTGCCTCACGGGGCTGCTCATAACCGTCACCACCGAGCTGCATGCTCAGCTGCCCGGCCACGTCTTCCCCCAGCGCTTTCGACACTTCGCGGACCACCCGTGGACGGTTCAGCGAAATCTTGATGTCGCGATGATTGACCAGTTTGGTGTCCTGCGCTTCGCCCATCGCCGTGAAGGCCGAGGTGATCTCGTAGGTCTTGGTGTTGATCAGGCTGAAATCCGCCACCAGCGTCAGGCCCAGTACCGCCGAATAGCTATCGGTATGCGCCAGCTCGTTGATGTCCTGAGTGAAGTCGATATCCGACACCGTGCCGAACAGCACGTAATCGGCGCCCTTGAAATTGCCGGCCTTGATGCGCTTGATCACGTCGTACACATCGCCCTTGGACGAGGTGGTGTACGGCGTGCCCTGCACCAGCTGGAACATGCCGGTACGCAGGATCTCACCTTTGATGTCGCCGGTGAATTTGCGCAGCTCGCCCTGCTCGATGTAGCTGGTGGTCGCTTCGATCTCGTTGTAGCTCGAAGAACCGCTGGAGCTGTAGTAACCCTCGCGGTGATTGCTCTGCGCCGAAACGATGTGGATGTATTGCTCCACGCGTTCCTGGTACGCCAGATCCGTCACCGCGACTTTCGGGGCCGCTTGCACGCTGAATGCGCAAGCCAGGGCCATCATGCCAATCCATGCACGCATTGCTTAACGCTCCGTGGTTTTGCGGATCTCTTTTTCGTCCATCCACTCGGCCAGACCGCTTTCGACGTCGATCAGTTGCAGGCTGAATTTGTAGAAGACGTCCTTGTAATCGCTGCTGCGCTTGACGATCGAGCTGATCGAGCCTTCGATGCGATACTTGGCGGCAATCATGTTGCCGGTCTTGGCCACGGTGCTCTTTTTGTACAGGCCGCTCTGGTTTTGCAGCTTGAGCTGGTCGACCTGGCTCTGCATCGCATTGTTGTCGCTGGCGAAACGCGCGACGCCGGTCTTCATCAACTGAGTCTTGATGCTGGTGGTGATTTCGCGGGTATCGATGTACTCGCTGGTCTTGTTCTTCACGTCGTAGACCTGAACCACCGGACGGCCCTGCAAAATGCCGGACTGGGCCAGCGAGCGGGTCATCGACTCGGCAATCATTTGCAGGTCGGTCGAACCGAATTCGTTGGTCACGGTTTCCACCGCTTTGGTGTCGCCGTAGCTGATGTTCTTGCTGCCCAGCGTCGGCGAGGTGTTGGCGCAACCGGAGGCCAGCAGGGCGATGACAGCGATGCAGGAAAAGCGTGCAAACATGGGAGTGATCTCTGAATCAGAAAATAGGGTGACGGACTTAAGGCGTTTTGATTTCCAGACGGAAATCCATCGCTTTCGGGGTCGGGGCGATGGCCTGAATGAAGCTGGTCTGGGCGCCGTACATCATCTGGCTTTTCCAGACTTCTTCTTCGGCCACCGGGAACCCTTCCGCGCCAAGCCAGGCGAAGCGGTAGTAGAAAATCTTGTTGCTGTTGAGTGTGTTGCTCAACTGCACGTTGACGGTCATGAAGCCGTTTTCGCGCGCCACTCGCATGGCGCCGACGACGATGTGTTTCTGCGGGCCCATGGCCACGACTTTGCTCGCGGCGCTGCCCGGCTCTGGCGGTGGCGGGGTAGCGCAGCCGCTCGCCAGCAAGGCGAGGGCGGCAACGGCGATGAGTTTGAAACGCATGCAAAGACTCCGTTCTTAAGGTTGTTTGAGGCTGGCGACGCTGGTCGCAGCGGCATTCGGAACGACGTGGGCCGCGAGGCCACCGGCGAATACCTGATTGCCCACGGCGCGCAGGCTGATCACTTGGTAACGCTGGTCGACGTTGACCTTGACCACCGAGCCGCCCACGGCGCTCGGCAGCGTGACCTGATGTTCGCCCTTCTTCAAGCGCAGACGCACCACTTGGGTGTTATCTGGCAGGGTGCGCCATGTACGGGTATCGGCGCCTTCGAGCACCGCTGAAGAAATACCCACGGCAAGACCGGCCAGCGGGTTGGTTTCGTTGATCTTCTTCTGCGCCACGCCTTTGGTGATCGCACGCACGGTGGTGCGCACGATGATCCCCGGCATATCGTCACGCAACGCACGGCGCGACATGGCAGTGGTGCTGTTGAGCGCGGTCAGGTCGACTTGCTTGCCGTCGACGCCAATCTGCGCAAACGGCGCGGTGGAGGTGTCCGGTTTGATGATCGGGAACGACAGCGGGGTGATTACCACGTTGTTGGAGATCGGCAATGGCAGCGGCACGCGGATCGAGTCACGGGCCGGGGCGAGACCGCTTTGCACCACAATCAGGATGTCGCTGTCATCGGATTTGCCCGGCTTGTCGAGATTGACCAGCGCCTGCTCCAGCAGCGGTGTGTTCGGGCGCAACTCGGCGGCTTTGCGATAGCCCGGTGCAGCCAGGTCCTTTTCGCCCAGTGCTTCGTAGACGAAGCCGGCGAGGTAGTGGCTGAACGCACTTTGGTAGCTGTTTTTCAGGCCGACCACTTCCGGGGCGTCGAGGCTGGCGACCGGGTAGCCCTGCAAATCCTTGTACTGGGTCTTGATCCCTTCCTTCTCGGCCTCTTCTTCGCTCTTGAGGTATTCCTTGTCACGCAAATCGGCAATCACCGCTTCACGCTCGTGAGTGCGTTTGATCGCAGTGCGGGCGCCGTCGAAATCGTTGACCGCGAGCAGGTTCAGGGCCATCTGCGTGGTCAGCATGACTTTCTCGTAGTCATAGCCTTCATAGCGACGGACTTTGTCGTTGACCAGGAAACTGCCGAATTGGGCGAGGTACTTTGCGCTGTCGAGCTTGACCGCATCTTCCCACTGACCGACCACTTGATCAGCGCTGGTCCAGGCATTCTGGCTGCCGGACAGATCGCCCTTGGCGCGCAGCAGTTCACCTTTTTCGAAGTAATAAAGCAGGTCTTTGTCGGTGCCGGTGTTGTTCTTTTCCAGCAGGGTCAGTGCAGCGTCAACGTTGCCGGTGGCCAGTTGCTGATTGGTTTGAGCCAGTTCGGAGTCGTAATTGCGAAAGGCTGAACAGCCGGACAGCAGCGTGACAGCGCTGAGCGCGAGCAGAGTGGGAGCGCGGAATGCCATGGGTACTTCTTCCCTGAGTAGCGATAACTGCAGCCGCGGGTGCTGGTCGGGCTGATGTGACCGATCGACAGTGGCGCTGGCCTCCTGCCAATTCCTCTTGCGAGAGGAGCTTTGATGCCGGCTCGCGGGGGCGAGGGCGCGGCATTATAAGCGTGGCGTGATGGCTATGTAATGCCTTTTTGATGGCGCTGAATGATTCGATGCCACTATCTTGTCGAGTCCGCTACTGCGCTTGGCGCCGCTGCGCGGGAGGGCTGGAAGGCGCTGCCGTTGGCAAACACTCTGGCGCCGAGCGCGCGCACGGAGATGACCTGGCGATTCTGATCGATACGGATCTTCAGCGGCGCGCTGCCGACGGCACCAGGCAAGGTGATCAAATGCTCGCCTTGTTTCAGGCGCAGACGCACTACCTGGGTCAGATTGGGCAGTGTCCGCCAGGTGCGCGTGTCGGCGTGTTCGAAACCGTCCCAGTGGGTCACATACGACGCTTTGCTCGGGTCGCGTCGGTTATCCCTGCCCTGCACGTCAGCAGCGAGGAAGGCTCGATAGGTGGTGCGCTGGATGATGCCGGGCATGTCGTCGCGCAAGGTGCGCAAGGACATGTCCGTGATGCTGTTGACCATGGTCAGCTTCTTCTGCCGGCCATCGATGCTGATTTGGTTGAACGCCGGCGTCGACGTGTCGGGCACCATCACCGGGAACGAGATGTTGGCGACGATGACCTGACCATCCTCCAGTTTGACCGGGTAAGGCACACGCAGCGAACTGCGCGCCGGTGCGAGGCCACTTTGCACGATGACCAGCACATCGCTCTCGCCGGCCTTGAGGCCGGGGCTGTCGAGGTCGCGCAGCGCCTGTTGGAAAAACGGCAGATCCGGGCGCAGCTCGATGGCCTGGCGGTAGCCGGGTGCAGCCAGGTCCTTTTCGCCCAGCGCTTCGTAGGTGAAGCCGGCGAGATAGTGACTGAAGGCGCTCTGATAGCCGTTCTTCAGGGCGATCACCGCCGGTGCGTCGAGCATTACCACCGGATAACCCTGCAAATCCTTGTAATGCACGCGAACGCCCTGTTTTTTCGCTGCTTCTTCGACGCGTTCGTATTCCAGCTCGCGCTGTCGGGCGATCAATGCTTCGCGTTCGTGGGTTTTCTTGATGTCGGCGCGGGCACCGTCGAAGTCATTCACCGCCAATTGATTCAGGGCCATCTGCGTGGTCAGCATGACCTTTTCATAGTCATAACCGTCATAGCGACGCAGTTTGTCGTTGATGATGCTGCCCCATTCCTTGCCCATCGCTGCCAACAGCTTGTCGCCAGTGGTTTCGATGGTGTCCTAGCGCTCGATGACCATTTGCTCGGCGCTGCGCCAGGCGGCCTGACTCTGCGGCAGTGCGCCGCCCGCACTCAGCACCGCGCCCTTCTCGAAGTAATAGAGCAGGTCTTTTTGCTCGTCCGGGTTGTGCGCCTCGATCAAGGCGAGGGAGCCGTCAACGTTACCCTGCTTCAATTGCTCGGTGGTCTGCTCCAGCTCCAGATCGTAGTTGCGATATGCCCCGCAGCCGACCAGTTGCACAACGGCGGTCAGCAGCAGCGAAAACAGCAGGCAATGGCGCATGGAACAAGTCTTCCTTGATGGGTGGGGGCGGCTGCCCGTTGCGGGTGTCGATGGTGGCACAGTGCTCGGACGTTGCAAAGATTCCCTGCCGATACCGAGAAAGCTTGAGGGAAATGCCTTCGAAGTGAACAATATGTAACTTCGCATTTCCATTTGAGACTCGTTCATGACTGCCTCGTCCCGATTGCTGGCCTGGCTGCTGTTCCCGTTGTTGGCCCTGAGCAGCCTGCCGCTGCTGGCCGATACTGTGGAAGGCGCGCCGCAGGCGTTGCACCTGCTCGATTACATCAGCGCGGATTACCCGCCAACAGTCGAGGCGGGAAAGGTCGTCGATGACGCCGAATACCGCGAGCAACTGGAATTCACCCAGGCGCTGCAAGGGTTGATTGCCGGCATGCCGGCCAAACCGGAAAAAGCCGCACTGGCACAGGGTGTCAGCGCCTTGCACGCTGCGATCAGCGCAAAGCACGACGGTGCCGAGGTCGCGCGGCAGGCGCGGCAATTGGGCGCGCAACTGGCGGTGGCATACGAAGTCAGCCAGGCGCCGATCATCACCCCCGACCCGACTCGCGGCGCACCGCTGTATGCGCAGAACTGCTCGGTGTGCCACGGCGACAGCGGTGCCGGTGACGGCCCGGCCGCGCTCGGCATGTCGCCGGCGCCGGCGAATCTGCGTGACGCGGCGCGGCTCGATCATCTGAGCCTGTACGCGATTTACAACACCCTCGGCCAAGGCGTCGAAGGCACTGACATGCCGGCGTTTGCCGATCAGCTCGACGATCGGCAGCGCTGGGATCTGGCGACCTACATCGCCGGTTTCAGTGCCGATGCCACGGCGGCAAAAGCCGACAAGACCTACAACATCGCCGATCTGGCCCGCCAGACTCCCGCCGAAGTGCAGGCCGCTGAAGGCCCGCAAGCTGCGGCGACGTTCCGTGCGCAACGGGCGCAGCCGCCGCAGGTCAAGCGTGGCCCGGCGCAGTTGCTCGACTACACCGCGGCGACGCTGGACAAGAGTCTGGCGGCGTACCGCGCCGGTGAGCACGATCAGGCGTACGACCTGTCGGTGGCGGCTTACCTGGAAGGCTTCGAGCTGGTCGAAAGTTCGCTGGATAACGTCGACGCCAACGTGCGCAAGGACACCGAAAAATCGCTGATGGCGTATCGGCAATCCTTGCAGGACGGCCTGCCGGTCGAGCAGGCCGAGCAACGTCTGGACGCGGCCAAGGCCAAACTCAAGGAGTCGGCCGGCCTGTTGGGCAGCGATGGCCTGAGCTGGTCGCTGAGCTACATCTCCGGGCTGCTGATTCTGCTGCGCGAAGGCCTGGAAGCGATTCTGGTGCTGGCGGCGATCCTCGCGTTCCTGCGCAATACCGGCCAGCAATCGGCGGTGCGCAGCGTCAACGTTGGCTGGGGACTGGCATTGCTGGCCGGCCTGGGCACCTGGGCGCTGGCGGCGTACGTGATTGATGTCAGCGGTTCGCAGCGTGAATTGCTTGAGGGTGCGACGGCTCTGTTCGCCAGTGTCATGGTGTTGTGGCTCGGTGTGTGGATGCACGATCGCCGGCATGCGGCCGCCTGGCAGGATTACATCAAGAGCAGTCTGGTCGGCGGTGGCGGGCGTTTCGGTTTTGCGATCCTCGCGTTCTTCTCGGTGTATCGCGAGCTGTTCGAAGTGATCCTGTTCTACGAAACCCTGTGGCTGCAGGCCGGACCTGCCGGGCACAACGCCGTGCTGGCGGGCGGGGCGACGGCGCTGGTGCTGCTGGTCGGGCTGGCGTGGGTGATCCTGCGCGGTTCGGCGAAGCTGCCGCTGACGCTGTTCTTCAGCATCAACGCGGCGCTGCTGTGCGCGTTGTCGGTGGTATTTGCCGGGCATGGCGTAAAAGCCTTGCAGGAGGCCGGAGTCTTCGGCACACGGCCGGTGGCGTTCTTCGACTTCGACTGGCTGGGTATTCACGCCGATGCCTATTCGTTGGCGGCGCAGGCGGTGGCGATTGTGGCGATTGTTGTGCTGTATGGGCGTAGTTGGATGGCTGAGAAACGCCGCGTCGCCGCTTAACAGGCATTCGCTGGCGCTCACTTCGCGAGCAGGCTCGCTCCCACAGGGTCGGTGTGTATCCTGTGGGGGCGAGCCTTTGTTTTTGGAGAAAGAAAATGCGTGTCTGGATCGATGCCGACGCCTGCCCGCGGGCGGCGAAGGATCTGGTGGTGAAATTCGCTCTCAAGCGCCAGTTCGAAGTGTTGCTGGTGGCCGGGCAGCCACAAACCAAGCCGGGGCTGGCAATCGTCAAACTGATCGTGGTGCCGAGCGGGCCGGATGCGGCTGACGACTATCTGGTCGAGCATGCGGTGCCCGGTGAGCTGGTGATCTGCAGCGATATCCCGTTGGCCGACCGCTTGGTGAAGAAAGGCGTGGCAGCGCTGGATCCGCGCGGCAAGGAGTTCGATGCGCAGAACATGGGTGAGCGCCTGGCGGTGCGCAACCTGTTCACTGACCTGCGTGAACAAGGCCAGGTCAGTGGCGGCCCGGCGCCGTTTGGCGAACGGGAGAAGCAGGCGTTTGCCAATGCGCTGGACCGGATTCTCACCCGGCTCATCCGCAAGCCCTGAGCCCTACACAAGTCCCTGTGGGAGCGAGCCTGCTCGCGAAGACGGTGGGTCATTCAACACAGAGTTGCCTGATCTAGCGCTTTCGCGAGCAGGCTCGCTCCCACAGTCGGGTTTGCATGCAGGCAATGATCAGGCGTCGTTTTCGTGCGTCAACTCGAGCACGCGGTCGACCAGTTTGTTGATGCCCGACGCCGCTTCACTGATGGTCTGCGCCAGCATGTAGGCCGGGGTAGTGACGAGCTTGCGCGCCTTGTCTTCGACGATCTCGGTCACCGCGCACTCTTCGTGAGTCGCGCCCATTTTGCTCATGGCTGCGGCGGTGTCGGCATCGTTGCCGATGGTGCAGATCACGCCCGGGCCGTAGATCTTCGCTGCCAGCGCCGGGGAAATGCAGATCAGCCCGACTGGCTTGCCCGCTTCGGCAAACGCCTCGGCCAGGGCCAGCACTTCAGGTTGCACGCTGCAGCCAGCGCCTTCGATGGCGAAATTCGAAAGATTTTTCGCCGCACCGAAACCACCCGGCACGATCAGCGCGTCGAACTCCTCGACGTCGGCGTCGCGGATGTCCTTGACGTTGCCCCGGGCAATGCGCGCCGATTCCACCAGCACATTGCGCGACTCGGGCATCTCCTCGCCGGTCAGGTGATTGATCACATGCAATTGCGCGATGTTCGGCGCGAAGCACTGCACTTGCGCGCCGCGCTGGTCGAGCCGCAGCAGGGTGATGACGCTTTCCTGGATCTCGGCGCCGTCGTAGACGCCACTGCCGGACAGGATCACTGCAACTTTTTTGCTCATGGGTTTCTCTCCAGATTCATGGCGCTCAATGTCCACTAAATCGTCGCGCGTTGCCATAGGCGGAACGGGCGGCGGTATCGGGCACAGAACCCTCTCTTCATGGATCGCAACGGCGGCGGGGTGTTCATTTTTTGCTGGCAGCGCAAGCGTGCCGGGGGAGAGGGAACCGTGGTGCATGAAGACTCGGCGCAGAGGGCGCGGCCGCAGGCATGAGAGCGTGCGGCGCTTTATTCGGTCGGGGTCTTGGGTTCGGCTGGGCTGGACGCTTCGGCGTTGCGCAACTGTTCGGCCTGGGCTGCTTTGGCCAGTTGCTCGTCCTGATAAATCTGCTTGGCCAGGCGCGCGTTCTTGAAGCGCCGGCGCAGCCACAGCCCGAGGCCGAGGATCAGCAAGGCGCCCAGTACCCACAGCTCGTATTTCTTGATGCTGCCGAGCATGCCTTCGAGCACCGCACCGAAGTGATACGCCGCCGCCGCCAGTGCCGTGGCCCAGATCGCCGCGCCGATGCCGTTGAGCAACAGATAACGGCCCGGCGGGTAACCCGACAGGCCGATCGCCACCGGCATCACCGTGCGCAGACCATAGACGAAACGGAAACTCAGGACCCAGATGTCCGGATGTTTGCGGATATGCTCCAGCGCGCGGTCGCCCATCAGCTGCCAGCGCGGTTTGCGCGCGAGCAGTTTGCGTCCGTGCTTGCGGCCGAGGAAATACCACAGCTGATCGCCGGCATAACTGCCGCAGAAGGCCACAACCACCACCAGATTGATGTCCATGTATCCGCGGAACGCGAGGAAGCCTGCGAGCACCAGAATGGTTTCGCCTTCGAAGAACGTGCCGAGAAACAAGGCAAAGTAGCCAAAGTCGTGCAGAAATTGTTGGAGCATTGTCTGGGTGCTGGCGAAATGAACGCGCAGCCTAACCCTTCGGACACATTCATGAAAGTGTCCAAATGTGTCTCGACGTGAACATTTCCTACGCTGACAATGGAATGCGGCTACGTGACACGGGGCACACATAACTGTCATCTGTTGGTCATAATGGCCGTCTATAACTGTCACGCTCGCCCGTTTTGCCCGGGCTCAGGAGTCCGCCGTGAGCTTTACCCCCGCCAATCGCCTGTTCCCCGCCACCCGTCTGCGTCGCAACCGCCGTGATGATTTTTCGCGTCGGCTGGTACGGGAAAACGTGCTGACGGTCGATGACCTGATCCTGCCGGTGTTCGTGCTCGACGGTGAAAATCGCCGCGAAGCCGTGGCGTCGATGCCGGGCGTGGAGCGGCTGACGATCGACTTGCTGCTCGAAGAAGCGGCCAAGTGGGTCGAGTTGGGGATTCCGGCACTGGCGCTGTTCCCGGTCACTCCACCGGAACTCAAATCCCTCGACGCTGCCGAAGCCTGGAACCCGCAAGGCATTGCTCAGCGCGCTACGCGCGCGCTGCGTCAGCGTTTTCCGGAACTGGGCGTCATTACCGACGTGGCGCTGGATCCGTTCACTACTCACGGCCAGGACGGCATCCTCGACGAAGAGGGCTACGTGCAGAACGACATCACCGTCGACGCACTGGTCCGCCAGGCGCTGTCCCATGCCGAAGCCGGTGCGCAAGTCGTAGCACCGTCGGACATGATGGACGGTCGCATCCAGGCCATTCGTGAAGCGCTGGAAATCGCCGGCCACGTCAACGTGCGGATCATGGCCTACTCGGCCAAATACGCCAGCGCCTATTACGGCCCGTTCCGCGATGCGGTCGGCTCGGCCAGCAACCTCGGCAAAGCCAACAAGGCTTCCTACCAGATGGACCCGGCCAACAGCGACGAAGCGCTGCACGAAGTCGGTGCGGACCTGGCCGAAGGCGCGGACATGGTCATGGTCAAGCCCGGCATGCCGTACCTGGACATTCTTTTTCAGGTCAAAGATGCCTTCAAGGTGCCGACCTTCGTCTATCAGGTCAGTGGCGAGTACGCCATGCACATGGCTGCTATTCAGAATGGCTGGTTGAGCGAAGCGGTGATTCTTGAATCACTGACCGCCTTTAAACGTGCCGGCGCAGATGGCATCCTGACTTACTTTGCCGTTCGTGCCGCTCAATTGTTACGAGAGCAGAAATAGCCCTCCCAGGAACATGCGATGAATACCGAAGGACTCACTGAAGTTGCCGTAAAAGAAGCTCAACCGGTGGTCGAGCAAATCGCCGAGACCCCGCCGGAACTCGAGCCTGCGCCACCCGCGCCGGTCGCCGAACCCGCAGCGGCGGTGCCGGCGATTGCCATCCCCGGCCTGGATGACAGCAGCCTGTACATCCACCGCGAGCTCTCGCAATTGCAGTTCAACATCCGCGTGCTGGAACAGGCGCTGGACGAGTCCTACCCGTTGCTGGAGCGCTTGAAGTTCCTGCTGATCTTCTCCAGCAACCTTGATGAATTCTTCGAAATCCGCGTCGCCGGGCTGAAAAAGCAGATCACCTTCGCCCGTGAACAGGCCGGCGCTGATGGCTTGCAGCCGCATCAGGCGCTGGCGCGGATCAGCGAGCTGGTCCACGGTCACGTTGATCGTCAGTACGCGATCCTCAACGACATTCTGCTGCCGGAACTGGAAAAGCATCAGGTGCGCTTCATCCGTCGGCGCAACTGGACGACCAAGCTCAAGACCTGGGTACGCCGCTATTTCCGCGACGAGATCGCGCCGATCATCACCCCGATCGGCCTCGACCCGACGCACCCGTTCCCGTTGCTGGTGAACAAGAGCCTGAACTTCATCGTCGAGCTTGAAGGTATTGACGCCTTCGGGCGCGATTCCGGTCTGGCGATCATCCCGGCGCCGCGCCTGCTGCCACGGATCATCAAGGTCCCGGAAGAAGTCGGCGGCGCCGGCGACAATTATGTGTTCCTGTCGTCGATGATTCATGCGCACGCTGATGATCTGTTTCAGGGCATGAAGGTAAAAGGCTGCTACCAGTTCCGCCTGACCCGAAACGCCGACCTGGCGCTCGACTCCGAAGACGTCGAAGACCTGGCCCGCGCGCTGCGTGGCGAGTTGTTCTCGCGGCGCTACGGCGACGCGGTGCGTCTGGAAGTTGCCGACACTTGCCCGAAACACCTCTCGGACTACTTGCTCAAGCAGTTCAACCTGAGCGAGACCGAGCTGTATCAGGTCAACGGCCCGGTCAACCTGACGCGCCTGTTCAGCATCACCGGTCTGGACAGCCACCCGGAGCTGCAATACACGCCGTTCACCCCGCAGATCCCGAAACTGCTGCAGAACAGCGAAAACATTTTCAGTGTGGTCAGCAAGCAGGACATCCTCTTGCTGCACCCGTTCGAGTCGTTCACCCCGGTGGTCGACCTGCTGCGTCAGGCGGCGAAAGACCCGCACGTTCTCGCTGTGCGTCAGACGCTGTACCGCTCCGGCGCCAACTCGGAGATCGTCGATGCGCTGGTGGATGCCGCGCGGAACGGCAAGGAAGTCACCGCGGTCATCGAACTGCGCGCGCGGTTTGACGAAGAGTCCAACCTGCAACTGGCCAGCCGCCTGCAAGCGGCCGGTGCGGTGGTGATCTACGGCGTGGTCGGCTTCAAGACCCACGCCAAGATGATGCTGATCCTGCGTCGCGAGGCCGGCGAAATCGTGCGTTACGCGCACCTCGGTACCGGTAACTATCATGCCGGTAACGCCAAGCTCTACACCGACTACAGCCTGCTGACCTCCGACGACGCCTTGTGCGAAGACGTCGGCAAACTGTTCAGCCAGTTGATCGGCATGGGCAAGACCCTGCGCATGAAAAAGCTGCTGCATGCGCCGTTCACCCTGAAGAAAGGCATGCTCGACATGATCACCCGCGAGACGCAATTTGCGCTCGACGGCAAACCGGCGCACATCATCGCCAAGTTCAACTCGCTGACCGATCCGAAGATCATCCGCGCGCTGTACAAGGCCAGCCAGTCGGGCGTGCGCATCGATCTGGTGGTGCGCGGCATGTGCTGCCTGCGGCCGGGCATCGCCGGGGTTTCGCACAACATCCACGTGCGCTCGATTATCGGCCGCTTCCTCGAGCACACGCGGGTGTTCTATTTCCTCAACGGCGGCGACGAGCAGATGTTCCTCTCCAGCGCCGACTGGATGGAGCGCAACCTCGACAAGCGCGTCGAGACTTGTTTCCCGGTGGAAGGCAAAAAATTGCTGACCCGCGTGAAGAAAGAGCTGGAGCTGTACCTGACCGACAACACCCACAGCTGGAGCCTGCAATCGGACGGTCGCTATATCCGCAACACGCCGACCGGCAACCAGAACCCACGCAGTGCACAGGCAACGTTGCTGGAGCGGTTGGGCAGTCCGATTTTGCCGGTGAGCAGCTAAAGCAAAGCCGAGAGCAAAAGCAAGAGCCCCTCACCCTAACCCTCTCCCGGAGGGAGAGGGGACTGACCGGGTTGTATGGGCGAGTTACGCCGACCTGAAATACCGAGTCGAACTCAGACCTTGAGGCCAAAGGAAATCGGCTCCCTCTCCCTCGGGAGAGGGCTGGGGTGAGGGGAAAGCGTCACCTCCGCTCCCAAGCCAAGCCCAATAAAAAAGGCGATCCCAACGGATCGCCTTTTTTGCGCCTGCCCGCTAGTCAGTGAACCGTCAGCACAATCCCCACCCGCGTCAGCCAGTCCGCCTCAAGCCCGAAATCCGCCTGGGTCAGCTGATTTTCATCCAGCCAGTTCTCCGGGAATTCCACCTCAAGGCTATCGCCATTGGCATGCAGCACTACCTGCGGCATCGCCTGCGTGCCGCGAATATGGTGGAACAGGATGGCAAAGCGCAGCAGCACGCACAGGCGAATCAGCTTGATGCCGTCATCGCCGAATTCGGCGAACTTGTCCTTGGGAATATTGCGCCGATGGCCGCGTACCAGCAGAGCGAGCATCTGCTGGTCTTCGCGGGAGAATCCGGCGAGGTCCGAATGCTCGATCAGATAGGCGCCGTGCTTGTGATAGTGATAGTGCGCGATGTCGAGGCCGACTTCGTGGACTTTCGCCGCCCAGCCGAGCAGTTCGCGCCAGATGCCGTCGTCCAGCTCCCAGTCTGCCGCGACCTGATCGAACGCGTGCAAGGCTTTGCGTTCGACCCGCGCCGCTTGTTCGAGGTCAACGTGGTAGCGCTCCATCAGCGAGGTCAGGGTGCGTTCGCGCACGTCCTCGTGGTGATGGCGGCCTAGCAGGTCATAGAGCACGCCTTCACGCAGGGCGCCTTCGCAGTGATCCATGCGTTGCAGTTCGAGGGCGTCGAAGATCGCTTCGAGAATTGCCAGGCCGGCCGGGAAGATCGCGCGGCGGTCAGGTTTGATGCCTTCGAAATCGATCTTGTCGACATCGCCAAGCTTGAACAGCCGGCGCTTGAGCCAGGCCAGGCCTTCGGCGTTGACTTCACCGGTACCGTGGCCGCCGGCCTTCAGCGCCAGGCCGATGGCGCGGATGGTGCCCGAGGAGCCGATCGCTTCGTCCCAGGTCAGGCGGTGCAGGGCATGTTCGATGCTCATGATCTCCAGCCGCGCCGCGGTGTACGCCTGAGCGTAACGGGCCGGGGTGATCTTGCCGTCCTTGAAATAGCGCTGGGTAAAGCTGACGCAGCCCATCTGCAGGCTTTCGCGCAGCAGTGGCTCGAAGCGCTGACCAATGATGAACTCGGTACTGCCGCCGCCGATGTCGGCGACCAGGCGTTTGCCCGGCGTGTCGGCGAGGGTGTGGGAAACGCCGAGGTAGATCAGACGCGCTTCTTCACGGCCGGAGATGACTTCCACCGGGTGGCCGAGGATTTCTTCGGCGCGGTGAATGAATTCGATCCGGTTGCGCGCTTCACGCAGGGCGTTGGTGCCGACGATGCGCACGGCGCCCAGCGGCATGCCATTGATCAGTTGAGCGAAGCGCTTGAGGCAGTCGAGGCCGCGCTGCATCGATTCTTCATTGAGCTGGCGCGCGTCGTCGATGCCGGCGGCCAGTTGCACCTTCTCGCCGAGGCGCTCGAGGATGCGGATTTCGCCGTTCTGGGCCTTGGCCACGACCATATGAAAGCTGTTGGAGCCCAGGTCGATTGCGGCGATCAGGGACAGATTCTTGGCTTGGGATTGCGGCATGGTCAGGGGGTCTCGGTCGATAACCCTGCCATCGTGCCACGATCACACGCTGACGCCAACGCGCACGGCGCAAACCCTTGATACACCGATGAAAGTCGGTGACCGCTGCGCGGTCAATCGCGGGCAAGCCCGCTCCCACAGGTTTTAGCGCTGAACGCACGATTCTGTTCCTGCATCGAACCCTGTGGGAGCGGGCTTGCCCGCGATGAGGCCCTCAAAGGCACCACACATCTTTCAGGCAGTCGCTTCGACGGTACCAATAAAGTTCGCCAGCTCCGCCGTCTGCGGATTGGCGAACAAGACCTTCGGATCGCCCACTTCATGCACCTTGCCGTGGTGCATGAACACCAGTTTGTCGCCGACTTCGCGGGCGAAGCGCATTTCGTGGGTGACCATGATCAGCGTCATGCCTTCCTTGGCCAGTTGCCGGACCACGGCGAGCACTTCGTTAACCAGTTCCGGGTCGAGCGCCGAGGTGATCTCGTCACACAACAGCACCTTGGGCGACATCGCCAAGGCCCGGGCGATCGCCACGCGTTGTTGCTGGCCGCCAGACAGCCGATCCGGGAAGGCGTCGAATTTCTCCCCCAGGCCGACCCGCTCGAGCATCTCGCGCGCCAGTTCGGCCGCTTTGGCCTTCGGCACTTTCTGCACCACTTGCGGCGCGAGCATGACGTTTTCGCCCACGGTCAGGTGCGGGAACAAGTTGAACTGCTGAAACACCATGCCGACTTTCTGCCGCAGGCTGCGCAGGTCGGCGCGGGCGGCGTCGAGGTATTCGCCGTCGACTTCGATCACCCCGTCATTGATCGACTCCAGACCGTTGAGGGTGCGCAACAGGGTCGATTTGCCCGAGCCGCTGCGGCCGATGATCGCCACGACCTGGCCTTCCTCGACGCTGAGGTCGATGCCTTTGAGAACGTGGTGATCGCCGTAGTATTTATGCAGGGCGGAAATTCTAAGCAGAGGCATGCAGTCTCCTTTCCAGGTAGCGCGCACTGAGGGACAAGGGGTAGCAGAGCAGGAAATAGCCGAGGGCGACGAGGCCGTAGACCATGAACGGTTCGAACGTGGCATTGGCGAGCATGCCGCCGGTCTTGGTCAGTTCGGTGAAGCCGATGATCGAGGTCACAGCAGTGCCTTTGACCACCTGCACCGAGAAGCCCACGGTCGGCGCCACGGCGATGCGCAGCGCCTGCGGCAGGATCACGTAACGCAATTGCTCCAACGGATTGAGCGCCAGGCTTGCCGAGGCTTCCCACTGGCCATGGGGGATCGACTCGACGCAACCGCGCCAGATCTCCGCCAGATAAGCACTGGTGAACAGGGTCAGAGCAATCGCTGCGGCCATCCACGGCGAGATTTCGACCCCGGCCAGCGCCACGCCGAAAAACACCAGAAACAGCTGCATCAACAGCGGCGTGCCCTGAAACAGCTCGATCCAGGTCCGCGCAATGCTGCTCGGCAGCGAGTTTTTCGAGATGCGCATGATCAGGATCAGCAACCCGACGATGCCGCCGCCAATGAACGCCACCAGCGACAGCGCCAGTGTCCATTGCAGGCCGGTGAGCAGGTTGCGCAGGATGTCCCAGAAGGTGAAGTCGCTCATGCCCGGCTCCTGCTGATATAGCGCCGGCCGATCCAGTTGAGCAATTGGCGGATCAGCAGCGCCATGCACAAATAGATCAGCGTGGTCAGCGCATAGGTTTCAAAGGCGCGGAAGTTGCGCGACTGAATGAAGTTGGCGGCGAAGCTCAGCTCTTCGGTGGCGATCTGCGAACACACCGCCGAACCGAGCATGACGATGATGATCTGGCTGCTCAGCGCCGGCCAGACCTTGCCCAGCGCCGGCAGCAGCACCACATGCCGGAACGCTTCAAAACGACTCATCGCCAGCGCGGCAGCCGCCTCCAGCTGTCCGCGCGGAATCGCCTGAATGCCGGCACGAATGATTTCGGTCGAATAAGCGCCAAGGTTGATCACCATTGCCAGCACCGCCGCCTGCCACTCGGAAATCTGCACGCCGAGCGACGGCAGGCCGAAAAAGATGAAGAACAACTGCACCAGAAACGGCGTGTTGCGGATCAACTCGACGTAGACGCCGAAGATCGCCGCGAACGGGCGGATGTTCCACGCCCGCACCAGCGCGCCGACAATGCCGACGCCGACCCCGAGCACCGCGCCGATGGCGGTCAGCTCAAGGGTGAACAGCGCGCCGCGCAGCAGCAGGTCGGTGTTTTCCACCACCGGCAGGAAATCGAACTGATAAGCCATGAAAGTCTCCTGCGCCGTCGATCAGAGATCGGCCGGCAGCGGTTCTTTCAACCAGGTCTGCGCATTCTTTTCCAGCGCACCGTCAGCCTTGGCGGTGGTCAGGATGTCGTTGACCTTGGCCAGCAGCGCGGCTTCGTTCTTGTTCACGCCGACATACACCGGAGAATCCTTGAGCTTCACTTTCAGCGCCGGCACGCGTTTCGGGCTCTTCTCGCTGATCGCGACCATCACCACGTTGCCGCTGGCGATCAGGTCGACTTGCCCTGCGAGGTAGGCGGCGATGGTCGAGTTGTTGTCCTCGAAGCGCTTGATGGTCACGCCTTCGGGGGCGACTTTGCTCAGCTCGATGTCTTCGATGGCGCCACGGGTGACGCTGATGGTTTTGCCTTTGAGATCATCGAGACTGCTGATCGCAGCGTCTGGCGGGCCGAACACGGCGAGGTAGAACGGGGCGTACGCGCGGGAGAAGTCGATGACTTTCTCGCGCTCGGGGTTCTTGCCGAGGCTGGAGATCACCAGATCGACCTTGCCGGTTGTGAGGAACGGAATGCGGTTGGTGCTGTTGACCGGGGTCAATTCGAGTTTGACCTTGAGCTGGTCGGCCAGCAGCTTCGCGGTGTCGATGTCCAGGCCGCGGGGTTTCATGTCCGGGCCGACCGAACCGAACGGCGGGAAGTCCTGGGGCACCGCGACTTTCAGCGTGCCGCGTTTGACCACGTCGTCCAGACCGTCGGCGTGAGCGGGGGCCTGGCACAGCAGCAGGCCGGCAAACAGGGAAGCGAGGAGGGCGCTGTAACGCTGGGTCATGGACAATCTCCGGATCGGCGGGAAGTGATTTCTGCGATCAGACAGAGCATGGGCCGTGCCAACAGGCGGATTTCGCCCCGGCAGGCCGCAGTAGCAGCGGCTTCGTTCGGTCTTACTGGTCTGAACAGTCAACTCGTTTTTCGCACTGCGATGGCGCATCGGCTGCACGCGCCGAACCCCGCTGGGGCACGACTTGCCGGACTCGACGAATAGCTTTACAACTAGCCGCACCTTGGCCCTGACGCGTCCGCACATCATGAATTCGATCTCCCGCGCCGTACCCGAAGTGGCGCTGCAAGCGATCCGCAAACTGATCACCGAACAGGGCTTCGGCGCCGGCGATGCGTTGCCTTCGCAACGGGATCTGGCGCTGCAACTGGGCGTCAGTCGGGCATCGTTGCGTGAAGCGCTGTCGTCGCTCAGTGCACTGGGCGTGGTCAGCATTCAGCCGGGCAAGGGCGTGTTCGTGCAGTCGCCGGTCGAGTTGTCGCGCGGCGAAGCGCCGGGCTGGCCATTCGCGGCGCAGGCATCTCCGCTGGATATCTTTCAATTGCGCTATGCGCTCGAAGGGTTTGCAGCAGGGTTGGCAGCGGTGACGCTGAGCACGTTCGACCTGGATGCGCTGGAGGACAACGTTGCGGCGATGCGTGAGCACTTGCGCGCCGGGGATTTCGAGGCAGCGGCAAAACTCGATTTCGAATTTCATCGACGGATTCTGCTGGCCAGCGGCAATCAGGCGATGCTGAGCATCCTCACGGCCAGCGCCGAAATCTTTCTCGAGAGTCAGAAACTGCCGTTCATCCGTGCCGAGCGCGCCCTGGAAACCTGGCAGGAACACCGCAAGATCCTCCGCGCCCTCACACGCCGCGCGTCAGCTGCGGCGCAGAAAGCCATGCAGAAACACGTGCGCAACGCCGCCCTGCGCACCGGAATTACCTTCATCGCCCCCGCCGCCGGCTGACTTGAACCATATCCAAACTCATCAGTCACCATAGCAAGACTCAATCAACTGCGGCTTCCTGAACAGGGGAAGGGCGGCTATGATGGGCCACGTTTTTTTGCTTACAACCTGGAGAATTCCATGAGCAGCGATCTGATCAAACACGTTAGCGACGCTAGCTTCGAAGCCGACGTACTCAAGGCCGAAGGCGCTGTCCTGGTCGACTACTGGGCTGAATGGTGCGGCCCTTGCAAAATGATCGCACCGGTTCTGGACGAGATTGCCGAGACCTACAAGGGCAAGCTGACCGTCGCCAAACTGAACATCGACGAAAACCAGGAAACCCCGGCCAAGCACGGCGTGCGCGGTATCCCGACGCTGATGCTGTTCAAGAACGGCAACGTTGAAGCGACCAAGGTCGGCGCACTGTCGAAGTCGCAGCTGGCGGCTTTCCTCGACGCCAACATCTAAGCGTCACGGTAAACGTTAAAAAAAGCCCCGCAAATCGCGGGGCTTTTTGCGTATTCAGGGCTAGACGCTCCGAAACTCAGGTGGTACATTCGGCCCCGCACTGGTTTCTCCACTGCCCCCTGCTAGCCGTCGCCGACGCACTCCTTTTCGAATTAGTTCGCGATCCTGTCGCCTTCTCCGCGGCGCGGCCTCATTAAGCCAAAAGCTTAATTTCCCCCCTCCATAAATGATTACGTCATTCCTATATGAATCTGACTGAACTCAAGCAAAAGCCGATTACCGAACTGCTCGAATTAGCCGAACAGATGGGCATAGAAAATATGGCCCGTTCGCGCAAGCAGGACGTGATTTTCTCCCTGCTGAAAAAACACGCGAAAAGCGGCGAGGAAATCTCCGGTGATGGCGTGCTGGAGATTCTCCAGGACGGCTTCGGCTTCCTGCGCTCCGCAGACGCTTCCTACCTGGCCGGCCCGGACGATATCTACGTCTCGCCGAGCCAGATCCGCCGCTTCAACTTGCGCACCGGTGACACCATCGTTGGCAAGATCCGCCCTCCGAAGGAAGGCGAGCGGTATTTCGCACTGCTCAAGGTCGACACGATCAACTTCGATCGTCCGGAGAACGCGAAAAACAAGATTCTCTTTGAGAACCTGACTCCGCTGTTCCCGACCGTGCGCATGAAGATGGAAGCCGGCAACGGTTCCACCGAAGACCTGACCGGTCGGGTGATCGACCTGTGCGCGCCGATCGGCAAGGGCCAGCGTGGTCTGATCGTTGCACCGCCGAAAGCCGGTAAGACCATCATGCTGCAGAACATCGCGGCGAACATCGCGCGTAACAATCCTGAAGTGCACCTGATCGTGCTGCTGATCGACGAACGTCCGGAAGAAGTGACCGAAATGCAGCGCACCGTGCGCGGCGAAGTGGTTGCCTCGACGTTCGACGAGCCGCCGACCCGTCACGTTCAGGTGGCCGAAATGGTGATCGAGAAGGCCAAGCGCCTGGTCGAACACAAGAAAGATGTGGTGATCCTGCTCGACTCCATCACCCGTCTGGCCCGTGCCTACAACACCGTGATCCCGAGCTCCGGCAAGGTCCTGACCGGTGGTGTCGATGCCCACGCTCTGGAGAAGCCGAAGCGTTTCTTCGGTGCCGCGCGGAACATCGAAGAAGGCGGCTCGCTGACCATTATCGCCACCGCGCTGGTTGAAACCGGCTCGAAGATGGACGAAGTGATCTACGAAGAGTTCAAGGGTACCGGCAACATGGAACTGCCGCTTGATCGCAAGATCGCCGAAAAGCGTGTGTTCCCGGCCATCAACATCAACCGCTCCGGCACCCGCCGCGAAGAGTTGCTGACCGCCGACGACGAACTGCAGCGCATGTGGATCCTGCGCAAGCTGCTCCACCCGATGGACGAAGTCGCTGCCATCGAGTTCCTGGTCGACAAGCTGAAAACGACCAAGACCAACGACGAGTTCTTCTTGTCGATGAAGCGCAAGTAACACGCAAGCCGTTGAAAAGAGCGCTCCGCAAGGGGCGCTTTTTTTTTGCCCGCGATTTATTTGTATCTGGATTGAAGTTTGCCCGACTGATAACTTCGCGCCTTCAAGGGACTTTGTATCCAGAACAGGTAAGGTTTTTCATGCACACGTTTGGCAATCGCCGTGATATCGACGGTTTACGCGCGCTCGCGGTACTTCCCGTCGTGCTGTTTCATTTCGGATTCAATACATTCAGCGGCGGCTTTGTCGGCGTGGATGTTTTTTTCGTCATCTCCGGGTTTCTGATCACCTCGATCCTGTTCCGTGAAATCAGTGCCCAGCGCTTCAGTTTCCTCGATTTCTGGGGTCGTCGCGCCCGACGCATCCTGCCGGCACTGACCGTGGTCGTGGTGGTGACGCTGGCGCTGGGCTGGTTACTGCTGACCGCCAAGGACCTGTCCGATCTGGGGCGGACGATCCGTTACCAGTCGCTGTTCATTTCCAACATTCTGTTCATGCGCGAGGACGGCTACTTCGAACCGGCCTCCGATCTCAAACCCTTATTGCATACCTGGTCGCTGGCCGTTGAGGAGCAGTACTACATCTTCTTCCCGCTGATGATGGTGCTGTTGATGCGCTATGTCCGGCACTGGCGCTGGATGCTGTTCGCCGTGCTGCTGGTGTCGTTCGGGCTGAACATCGTCTATATCGAGCGGCGCCCGGAATTCGCCTTCTTCTCTCTGCCGACCCGCGCCTGGGAATTGCTCTGCGGCGCCATGCTCGCGGTGTTGCCGGCGGCCAAACATGCGCCACGGCTCTGGGTCCGACAGACGGTCGGCATGGCTGGACTGGCGGCGGTGCTGCTGGCGGTGTTCACTTTTGACAAAACCACGGTTTTCCCGGGCTGGGCGGCATTGTTGCCGGTGCTCGGTACGACGGCATTGATCTGGTCGGGCGCGCGCGGCCCGACGCTCGCGGGCCAGTTGTTGAGCCTGCGGCCGATGGTGTGGATCGGTCTGTTGTCGTACTCGTTGTATCTGTGGCACTGGCCGATTTATGTATACGCCAACGCGATCTCGATTGATGGCATCCAGCCGCTCGAAGCATTTGGCTGGATCGCCCTGGCCGTGGCGTTGGCGTGGCTGAGTCTGCGTTTTGTCGAGCTGCCGTTTCGCGAAAAGCGTGTGTTTGCCAGCCGTAACTCGGTGTTGGTGGGCGGTCTGGTATCGATCGCCGCGCTGGCGGTGGTTGGCTCGGCCATCCGTTCGGCGGACGGCGTGCCGCAGCGTCTGAGCGGCAAGGCACTTGAGTATGCGCAGTCCCAGGAATGGAACGCCGGGCAAATGAAGTGCATGCACATGAGCAAGGACAAGACCCTGGACAAGGCCTGTCGCGTGGGCGGTGACCAGCAGATCGCGCCGACCAAGATGTTCTGGGGCGACAGCCATACCGCCGCGCTGCTGCCGGCCATCGAAGGCAACAGCCAGCGTGACGGCCAGCCCGTTTGGCTGTATAGCCTGACCGGGTGCCCGCCGATCATCGACGACGCCTTGCGTGCGCAGTGCAAGCAGTTCAATCAGCGCAACATGCAACTGGTCCGAGATCTGGGCATCAAGGATGTGGTGCTGGCGGCGAACTGGAGCCTTTACGTCTACGGGCGTGAGGACGGCGACGGCGACAAGCAGTTCTTGCTCGATCCCTCACGTAATGTGGCGCAATCGGAGCAACGCATGGCGGCGGCGATCAAGGCGCAAGTCAGCGAACTGCGTGAGGCCGGAGTGCAGGTCTGGTTGTTCAAGGAGGTGCCGCTGCAGCACAAGAGTTACATCAGCCGCCTGACGAGTCTGGCGCGGATTGGCCGCTCGGCCGAAGGGCTCGGTCGCCCGCTTAGCGAGCATCTGGCGCGGCAGCAGTTTTTCACCGGTCTGTTCGGCTCAATGAGCGCCGCCGATTCTGGCGTGCATGTCATCGACCCGACGCCGCTGATGTGCAAGGACGGCCTGTGCATGATCGATGTCGACGGCCACTCGCAATACAAGGATGCCGATCATCTTTCCGACGCCGGCAGCGCCCGGTTGAGCCCGCTGTTTGCGCCGATGTTGCTGGGCACCAGCCGCCAATGAGCGATGCCGGGCACTGACGGGCTGCTGTTTGCCCGTCAGAGCAGGTAGGATGTACGCCTATTTTGAGGGTGCCATCGTCAATGAAATTCAAGGATCTTCGGGATTTCGTGCAGCAGCTTGAGCAGCGCGGAGAGTTGAAACGCATCCAGATTCCCGTCTCGCCGGTGCTGGAGATGACTGAGGTGTGCGATCGCACGCTGCGGGCGAAAGGCCCGGCGCTGCTGTTCGAAAAACCCACCGGCTACGACATTCCGGTGCTCGGCAACCTGTTCGGCACCCCTGAGCGGGTGGCCATGGGCATGGGCGCCGAGTCGGTCAGTGAGCTGCGCGAGATCGGCAAGCTGCTGGCCTTCCTCAAGGAGCCGGAGCCACCGAAGGGCTTGAAGGACGCTTGGTCGAAACTGCCGATTTTCCGCAAGATCATTTCGATGGCGCCGAAAGTCGTCAAGGACGCGGTGTGCCAGGAAGTGGTCATCGAAGGTGACGATGTCGATCTGGCGATGCTGCCGGTGCAGACCTGCTGGCCCGGCGACGTCGGCCCGCTGATCACCTGGGGCCTGACCGTCACCAAAGGCCCGAACAAGGAACGCCAGAATCTCGGTATCTATCGTCAGCAAGTGATCGGCCGCAACAAGGTGATCATGCGCTGGCTCAGCCACCGTGGCGGCGCCCTCGATTTCCGCGAATGGTGCGAGAAGCATCCGGGCCAGCCGTTCCCGGTGTCCGTGGCCCTTGGCGCCGACCCGGCGACCATTCTCGGTGCGGTAACGCCGGTGCCGGACAGCCTCTCCGAATACGCCTTTGCCGGTCTGTTGCGCGGTAACCGCACCGAACTGGTCAAATGCCGTGGCAACGACCTGCAAGTGCCGGCCACCGCCGAAATCATCCTCGAAGGCGTGATCCATCCAGGCGAGATGGCCGATGAAGGCCCTTACGGCGACCACACCGGTTACTACAACGAAGTCGACAGCTTTCCGGTATTCACCGTCGAGCGCATCACCCACCGAATCAAACCGATCTACCACAGCACCTACACCGGCCGGCCGCCGGATGAGCCGGCGATTCTCGGCGTGGCGCTGAACGAAGTGTTCGTGCCGATTCTGCAGAAGCAGTTCCCGGAGATCACCGACTTCTACCTGCCGCCCGAAGGCTGCTCGTACCGCATGGCCGTGGTGACGATGAAGAAGTCGTATCCGGGGCATGCCAAGCGCGTGATGCTTGGCGTCTGGTCGTTTTTGCGACAGTTCATGTACACCAAGTTCGTTATCGTCACTGACGACGATATCAACGCCCGTGACTGGAACGATGTGATCTGGGCCATCACCACGCGCATGGACCCCAAGCGCGACACGGTGATGATCGACAACACCCCGATCGATTACCTCGATTTCGCCTCGCCGATTTCCGGCCTGGGTTCGAAAATGGGCCTGGATGCCACCCACAAGTGGCCGGGCGAAACCACCCGCGAGTGGGGCCGCGTGATCGTCAAGGACGACGCCGTGACTCAACGGATCGATGCCATCTGGAATCAGTTAGGAATAGATTGATGCGTGTAACCCTGCAGCCTTCCGGAGCAGTGCTCGAGATACAGCCCGGTGAGCGGATTCTCGACGGTGCGCGGCGCCTGGGCTTCGATTGCCCGCAAAGCTGCCGCAACGGCAATTGTCACGTGTGCGCGGCGCTGCTGGTTGAAGGTCGCGTCGAGCAGGACGGCCAGGTCCATGATCACGGCGAGTTCTACACCTGCATCGCCGAGCCGCTGGAAGACTGCGTGCTGCTTTGGGACGGCGTGCTCGCGCTGGGAGAACTGCCGGTGCGCAGCCTGTCGTGCCAGGTCATCGAGTGCCGGGAAGTGGGCGGCGACACCTGGCGCGTGCGTCTGCGCGCGCCGGCCGGCAAACCGCCGCGTTATCACGCCGGGCAGTATCTGATGATCGAACGCGAGAACGGCGAGAAATCGGCGTTCTCCATGGCCTCTGCGCCGCACGGCGGGCGTGATCTGGAAATCCATGTGCTGGCGCGCGAAGCCAGTGCGCTGAGCCTGATCGAGCAGCTGCAACGCAACCCGATGGTGCGCGTCGAGTTGCCGTTCGGCGACACCCATCTGGCTGAACTGCCTGACGGCCCTTTGGTACTCGTCGCCGCCGGCACCGGCATGGGCCAGATTCACAGCCTGATCGAGCACTGCCGCGCCAATGGCTTCAAGCACCCGGTGCATCTGTATTGGGGCGTGCGCCGTCCGGAAGATTTCTACCAGATCGAACATTGGGATGAATGGCTGAAACTGCCCAACCTGTTCCTGCACAAGGTCGTCAGCGATCAGTGCGGCTGGGAAGGGCGCTGCGGCATGCTGCACGAAGCGGTGTGCGAAGACTTCGCCGATCTCAAGCCTTTGCACGTCTACGCCAGCGGTTCACCGGCCATGGTCTACGGCACCCTGGACGCGCTGGTCGAGGCGGGGATGGATGCCCATCAAATGCGCGCTGACGTATTTGCCTACGCACCGCGTTCCTGATTTCCATATAACTTCATATATAGCCGATCGGTATTTATGTAATGGCATAAATATCGGTAGGTTATATATCCATCAGGCAGTTAGATAATCGTTGTGCCATGGCACTTAATTTGCCTGAAAACATATGTGCCTTATTGTTACAGCGGTGCGTTCTATTAAGTAATTCTTCACCCGCGGGGAGCTGAACGCTATTCGCCATGAGCGCCATTGAAAACGCTTTTCTGAACCTGGCTTACCCTCCGCGGCTCGAACTCGGGCCGCAGTTGACCCACGAGCAATTGCTCGCCTCCATGCAATCGACCATGGCGCGCCACAAGGGCGGGCCGGTGTGGCTGTTCGCATACGGTTCGTTGATCTGGCGCCCGGAATGCACGGCGGTCGAAAGAATGCGCGGTCGCGTGCACGGTTATCACCGTGGGCTCTATTTGTGGTCGCATGAACACCGCGGCACGCCGGAGATGCCCGGGCTGGTGTTCGGTCTGGATCGGGGCGGTTCATGCAGCGGCTTCGCTTATCGGCTGCCCGAAGACAATCTCGATTCCGCGCTGTACGCCTTGTGGAAACGCGAGATGCCGGTGCCGTCGTATCGGCCGCACTGGCTCAACTGCCGGCTCGAAGATGGCACTCAGGTGCAGGCGTTGGGCTTCGTGCTGGAGCGGCACCTGCCCAGCTATGCCGGCAACCTGCCGGACCATGTGCTGAGCCAGGTATTCGCCAGCGCCAGCGGGCGTTACGGCACCACTCGCGATTATGTCGAGCAGACCGCACACGCCCTGCGCAGCCACGCCATGCCGGATCGAAATCTGGAGGCGCGGCTCAAGCGCTGTCAGTCAACCTGCGATCAGGCGACCGCTTCACGGGTATGACTGGCGACTTGCTTGTGCCATAGCGTCGGCGCAAGGAAGGCCATCGCCAGCAGGCAAGCGCTGACCAGCAGCACGAAGCCGCCATCCCAGCCGAAGTGGTCGACGGTGTAACCCATCGCCGCACTGGCCGCGACCGAACCGCCCAGATAACCGAACAGACCGGTGAAACCCGCTGCGGTACCAGCGGCTTTCTTCGGTGCCAGTTCCAGTGCCTGCAAACCGATCAGCATCACCGGGCCGTAGATCAGGAAGCCGATCGACAGCAGAGCGATCATGTCGACCATCGGGTTGCCGGCCGGATTCAGCCAGTACACCAGCGTCGCGACCGTCACCAATGCCATGAACACCATGCCCGTCAGGCCACGGTTGCCACGGAAGATCTTGTCCGACATCCAGCCGCACAGCAGCGTGCCCGGGATTCCCGCCCACTCGTAGAAGAAATACGCCCACGAGGTTTTATCGACGGTGAAGCCCTTGGCTTCTTTCAGGTAGGTCGGCGCCCAGTCCAGCACGCCGTAGCGCAGCAGGTAGACGAAGACGTTGGCGAGGGCGATGTACCAGAGCATTTTGTTGCGCAGCACGTATTTGACGAAGATTTCCTTGGCGCTGAATTCGTCTTCGTGGCTGGCATCGTAGCCTTCCGGGTAATCGTTCTTGTACTGCTCGATCGGCGGCAGGCCGACCGATTGCGGGGTGTCGCGCATGGTGATGAAAGCAAACACCGCCACGCCCAGCGCCACCGCCGCCGGTACATAGAACGCCGCGTGCCAGTCGTTGAACAGGCCCATGCCGATCAGGAACAGCGGGCCGATCAGGCCGCCACCGACGTTGTGCGCGACGTTCCACACCGAGACCACGCCGCCACGTTCCTTCTGCGACCACCAGTGCACCATGGTCCGCCCGCTCGGCGGCCAGCCCATGCCCTGCGCCCAGCCGTTGATGAACAACAGAATGAACATCATGGTCACGCTGGAAGTTGCCCATGGCGCGAAACCGAAAATGAACATCACCCCGGCCGATACCAGCAGGCCGAATGGCAGGAAGAAGCGCGGGTTGGAACGGTCGGACACCAGGCCCATGAGGAATTTCGACAGGCCGTAGGCGATGGCGATCGCCGACATCGCCAGACCCAGGTCACCGCGGCTGTAGCCTTCGTCGATCAGGTACGGCATGGCCAGCGAGAAGTTCTTGCGCAGCAGGTAGTAACCGGCATAGCCGATGAAGATACCGGCGAAGATCTGCCAGCGCAGGCGCCGGTAGGTGCTGTCTATTTTTTCTTCAGGCAAAGGAGCCTGATGTGCGGCAGGACGAAAGAAAGCAAACATTCAAGAGCTCCAGTTTTCTTGTTTTGACTGCGGATGCGAATGTTACAGTTTCGTTACTGAAAATAGCACCGCTTCATGTCGGCTAAAAAGCGGAAATGTGGGCAGTCGAGCGTTCCTTTATGAACATGTCGCTCAGACGTAAGAGCAGGGCGTTGTGGGAATAGTTACCGTGGCCGGTTTCTGCGGTTTTTCGGGGTATTTAAGGTCATGTCTTTCGGAAATGTCCTGCGCGTGAACAGGACGTCAGCAACTGCTCAAGCCTGCGACGACGACCTAACCTGATTGCTTTTCCAGGCTCGAACCGAGCGCAAGGGAGCGATATGAACTGGATAGGCATGCTGTTGCTGTTGCTGTTGCTGTTGGTGTCAGCCACTACGAGTCAGGCAGGTGAAGTGTTTCTGATCCCCGAATCCAATCCCGGTCCTGAGTATCCGCGGGTATTGCAGCGAGCCGGAATCACCGGAGACGTGAGGGTCTCATTCACCGTGCATGCCGATGGCTCGGTGAACAAAGTCAGTGTCCTGCAAAGTGATCACCCGGCGCTGGCGGAGTCCGCCCTGGCGGCGGTCAAGGACTGGCGATTCAAGCCGTGGACGGTCGAGGGCGATAAACCGGCCGAGCAGGAGGTTGTCGCGCCGCTGGGCTTTCGCCTCCAGGCCCCACCCGGCATCAATCAATGGATCAAGGCGCTACCGTGTCGAGAGGTGAATGCCCACCTGGCGAATGTGGCGGAATATTCCTGGGTCGATTCCCTGCCGTTCCATTACACACGTGGCTACCTGTCGAATACGTTCTTCCAGCATCAGTTATCGAACGAGCAACGTTTGTCTCTTATCGCCAAGCTCAACCGAAGGGTATCTGACATCGTTGTACGGTGTCGGGAGCGGCCCACGAGCAAGTTCATGACTTTGCTACCTGAGGACATTCGCCAGCTTTTATGAGCCGCGGCCTCAAGCGCCAGAACGATCCGGGCGACTGCCCCGGATCGCTCTGTGGGCTCAGCGCACCTGCACCACGACCTTACCAACTGCCTTGCGCCGCCCCAGATCATTGATCGCCTGCGCCGCATGGCTCAGTGGATAAACCTGCGATACCAGCGGTTTCAACTTGCCCTCGGCGAACCAGCCGAACAGTTGCGCAAAGTTGGCCGCGTTGTCCTGCGGCTGGCGCTGGGCGAATGAGCCCCAGAACACGCCGAGCACGGCCGCGCCTTTGAGCAACGCGAGGTTGACCGGCAGCTCTGGTATGCGCCCGCTGGCGAAGCCGACCACCAGCAGCCTGCCGTTCCAGGCGATGGCGCGGATGGCCTGATCGAACAGGTCGCCGCCGACCGGGTCGTAGATCACGTCGGCGCCCTGGCCGTCGGTGAGGCGTTTGATTTCATCCTTCAGATTGGCTTCGCTGTAATTGATCAGCTCATCGGCGCCAGCGGCTTTGGCTACTTCGAGCTTTTCGGCGCTGCTGGCCGCAGCGATGACCCGCGCGCCCATGGCCTTGCCGATTTCCACTGCCGCCAGACCGACACCGCCGGAGGCACCAAGCACCAGTAAGGTTTCACCTGGCTGCAGGTTGGCGCGTTGCTTGAGCGCGTGCATCGAGGTGCCATAAGTCATGCTGAACGCGGCGGCCGTATTGAAATCCATCGACGGCGGAATCGGCAGCACGTTGTAGCCGGGCACCGCGACCTGCTCGGCAAAACTGCCCCAGCCGGTCAGGGCCATGACCCGGTCGCCGACTTTCAGGTGGCTGATCTTTTCCCCGACTTCGCGAACCACGCCAGCCGCTTCACCACCCGGCGAGAACGGAAAGGGCGGCTTGAACTGGTACTTGCCCTCGATGATCAGCGTGTCCGGGAAATTGACCCCGGCGGCGTGCACGTCCAGCAGGATTTCATTCTTCTTGGCGACAGGACTGGCGACGTCTTCCAGCACCAGCGATTCGGCAGGGCCGAAGGCTTTGCACAGCACGGCTTTCATCAGGGCTATTCCTTTGGGAGTGATGGCCGATAAGTGTAGGTGTGTGAATCAACGGGTCAACGAGCATGCCCGGCCCTGATAGTCAGGCATAAGCTTGTGCTTGTGCGGCGGGTCGTTATGCTAGGCCGCAAACCGGATAAGGAGCGAATTGTGAAAGCGTGGATCATGTTGTTGCTGGCCCTGTCTCTGCCTGTGGCAGCGCTGGCCGAAGAAGCCAAAGAAGGCGAAGCGCCGAAGGTCAATTACATCACCCTGAGCCCGCCGTTCGTCGGCAATTACGGCCTCGATGGCACGCCCAAGCTCAAGGTCTACAAGGCCGATGTGGCCCTGCGCGTGACCGGTGAAGAAGCGACCAAACTGGTCAAGGCCAACGAGCCGCTGATCCGCAATCAATTGGTGGCACTGTTCACACAGCAGAGCACCGAAGCGATGGGCAGCATCGAAGGCAAGGAAAAACTGCGTCAGGAAGCGCTGAAGCAGACGCAGCAAGTGATGAATGATGAGACCGGCAAGCCGGTGGTTGAGGATCTGTTGTTCAACAACCTGATCATTCAATAAGTCATCCGTTGTCCGGGCGGGTCCCATCGCTGGCAAGCCAGCTCCCACAGGTTTTTCGGATGGTCACAAATTATGTGCCCACTGAAAATCCCTGTGGGAGCTGGCTTGCCAGCGATTGCATTTTGGCAGGCGCCAAATGAATCAGGGCTTGAGCGCAATCACCGCCGCCCACTGCTCCGCTGTCACCGGCATCACCGACAACCGCGAGCCCTTCTGCACCAGTGGCATCTCGGCCAGCGCGGTCTGCTGCTTCAGATAATCCAGTTTCAGCACTCGCGCAAACGTCTCGACGTGCTCGACATCAATCGCGCTCCAGGCGTTTTTCTCCGCCGTAGCCTTGGGATCGAAGTAATGACTTTCCGGCTCCAGTGCGGTGGGGTCCGGGTACGCCGCTTCGATGATCCTGCCGATGCCGGCAATCCCCGGCTCCGGGCAACTGGAATGATAGAAAAAGAATTCATCGCCTACCGCCATTGCCCGCAGGAAATTGCGCGCCTGATAATTGCGAACCCCGTCCCAGCGCGCCTTGCCGAGCTTTTCCAGGCCTTTGATCGAGAGCTCGTCGGGCTCGGATTTCATCAGCCAATAGGCCATGTTGGGTGCTCCTGAAACGGTCGTTGGGCAGGTTGTCGGGCAATTTTATGACAAACCGACAGTCGGTTGACGTCAGCGTTTGCGCACAGGTTCACGTTGTCGCAAAATGCCGGCCTTTAAAGCTTGACGCTGCTGCACGGCCTACACACGGAAACCGCTGCTGTCATCGTGATGATGTGCCTTGAGGGGGGCAATCGATGAAACGCAAACCGGATCTACTATGGACTTTGGTAATTTTGTTCGGCCTGGGCGTCGTGACCACCGGTTACGCGCAGAGCCTGTGGGCGAACAAGGCGGATGCACCGATTGAGATTGCACAACAAGTGCAACAGTCGACGGCCTTCAAGCGCTGAAACAGTCTTCTTCGACGCCGCTGTTCTGGCGGCGTCCTGTCACGCGAAATACCACGCCTTGTCGGTGACCGTGCCCTGTAACGGTACATCCCAGCTCGCCTGCGCCAGACGTTCGACCTTCTGACATTCATGGGCCAGGCCCAATAGCGTCGGCTTGCGCCAGTTCTGGCGCCGGCCCAGATAGGCGAGGCTGCGATCATAGAAACCGCCGCCCATGCCCAGTCGCCCGCCGACATCGTCGAACCCGACCAGTGGCAACAGCACCAGATCCAGTGCCCAGACCTTGCGTTGCCGACTCAGATTGGCC
The DNA here is from genome assembly GCA_902825215.1 of Pseudomonas fluorescens. Taxonomy (GTDB): domain Bacteria; phylum Pseudomonadota; class Gammaproteobacteria; order Pseudomonadales; family Pseudomonadaceae; genus Aquipseudomonas; species Aquipseudomonas fluorescens_G. The sequence continues at coordinate 5,963,994 of LR782234.1, read as the reverse complement.
TGCGGCTCGAGAATGCGAAAGCGATTGGGTTTGAGCTTTTCACCGGGACGAACCCGCTGGAAAACCATCTTGGTCCGCGGCCAGGCGCTGAGTACCGGCAGATAGGTTGCCTTGCCCCGGCGCTGGGCTTCGCGCAGCAGCAGGCGCGGATCGATTTCGCCGTCAGTGGGCAAATAGAGGGAAATGTGTTTCGCCCGACGAAAATGCGGGTCTTGCGCCAGTTGCCGGAACAGGCCTTTGGCAGCCTGGTGTTGCTCGGCTTTGCTCAGCGAGCGGCGCGCCTTGCGCAGCAGGCGGCGGAGTTGCGGGCGGGGCAGCAGCGCGGGTTCGGTCATGGTTCGGCTTCGGCAGATGGATGCAAAAACGTACGCATAAAAAATCCGATGTCGGCATAAACCGACATCGGATTCGAATCAGGCTCCCCGGATGTACCGCTGTCAACTCAGCCCTTGAACCCGAAAGTTCAAGGTGGAAGAAGCAGTAGACTTTAAGGCTTTCCGTCTAGCGGACATGCACACCAGCCCAACGTGCAACTTCCAGGGTAGTGCGAATCGGCTCCGGGACATCGTCAACTGGCAAGCACCCCAGGGAGTGCCGCGAGTATACCTCAAGCTGCCAGTCGAATCAGCCCTTGACGGTGCTCTGATCGTCGGCCAGGACCAGATCGACACGATCGAGCAAGTCGCGCACCTGTTCGCGGGTCGAACCGCTGGCCTGGATGTCCGGGCGCTCTTCTTTGTGCAACAGGTCGTGGGTGATGTTCAGCGCGGCCATCACGGCAATGCGATCGGCGCCGATGACTTTGCCGCTGCTGCGGATCTCGCGCATCTTGCCGTCGAGGTAGCGCGCGGCACTGACCAGATTGCTGCGTTCTTCCGGCGGGCAGATGATCGAATATTCTTTGTCGAGGATCTGCACGGTGACGCTATTGCTTGAACTCATGAGTCTTGCTCCAGGGCCTTGAGGCGCGAAATCATCGATTCGACCTTACGCCGGGCGATTTCGTTTTTTTCAATGAGGTGAGCGCGTTCCTCGCGCCAGGTCTTTTCCTGAGCTAGTAAGAGTGCGTTTTGACTCTTTAGTTGCTCGACTCGGCCAATCAGCAGTTCGAGTCTGGCCATCAGCGCTTGCAGGTCGGTGTCTTCCATTGTGTCCACTGGGTTGGAGTCTGTCTGATGGGATAGCTGGCGGACAGCCTTTAATAGTCTTGGCGAGTCTGTCGATGTAGGATACAAGGCCTTCATTCTAGACATAGCGCCGTCTGGCGCCTAGCTGCCCATGACCATTGCGAATTCCCCGTACCAAGCCTTTGCCACCCTGCTGACTGCCAGCGGCCACAACGTCTCGCCTGCCGAACTGCACGGCGTGCTGCTCGGACGCAGTTGCGCCGGCGCCGGCTTCGACCACGAAGGCTGGCTGATCGACGCCGGCGAACTGCTCGAAGGCGACATCCAGGACAACGTCCGCAACGCCCTGATCGGCCTGCAAGAGATGGTCAAGGGCGAGCTCACCAGCGACGACATGACCGTTGTTCTGCTGCTGCCGACCGACGACGCACCGCTCACCGAGCGCGCGGCTGCACTGGGCCAGTGGTGCCAGGGCTTCCTTACCGGCTTCGGTCTGACCCGTCGCGAATATGCCTTGAGCACGGAAGCCACCGAAGTGCTGCAGGATCTGGCCGCCATCGCCCAGGTGCAAGACGCGCTGGAAGAGTCCGATGACGGCGAAAACGACTACATGGAAGTGATGGAGTACCTGCGCGTCGCTCCGTTGCTGCTGTTCACCGAAACCAAGAAAACCGACGAAGCGGCCGCCAAACCGTCGCTGCATTAATCGCGTGCCAGGGAAAGCCATCTGCCCATGACCCATATCCCCAAAGCGGAATACAGCCGGCGCCGCAAGGCGCTGATGGCGCAGATGGAACCCAACAGCATCGCAATCCTGCCCGCCGCCGCGGTGGCGATCCGCAACCGCGACGTCGAGCATGTCTATCGCCAGGACAGCGACTTCCAGTACCTCAGCGGTTTTCCCGAGCCACAAGCCGTCATCGTGCTGATGCCCGGTCGTGAGCACGGCGAATACATCCTGTTCTGTCGTGAGCGCAACGCCGAACGCGAATTGTGGGATGGCCTGCGCGCAGGACAAGAAGGCGCAATCCGCGAGTACGGCGCCGCCGACGCCTTTCCCATCACTGACATCGACGACATCCTGCCGGGCCTGATCGAAGGTCGCGACCGGGTGTATTCGGCGATGGGCAGCAACGCCGAATTCGACCGGCACCTGATGGACTGGATCAACGTGATCCGCTCCAAGGCCCACCTCGGCGCCCAGCCGCCGAACGAATTCGTTGCCCTGGATCATCTGCTGCACGACATGCGCCTGTATAAATCGGCGGCAGAAGTGAAAGTGATGCGCGAAGCCGCGCGGATTTCGGCGCAAGCGCATATCCGCGCGATGCAGGCCAGTCGCCCGGGCCTCTATGAATACAGCCTCGAAGCCGAGCTGGATTACGAATTTCGCAAGGGCGGGGCGAAGATGCCGGCCTACGGCTCGATCGTCGCCGCCGGGCGCAACAGCTGCATTCTGCATTACCAGCAGAACGACGCGCTGCTCAAGGATGGCGATCTGGTGTTGATCGACGCCGGTTGCGAGATCGACTGCTACGCCAGCGATATCACCCGCACCTGGCCGGTCAATGGCCGGTTTTCGCCGGAGCAGAAGGCGATCTACGAATTGGTGCTGGCCTCGCAGGAAGCGGCCTTTGCCGAAATCGCCCCGAACAAGCACTGGAATCAGGCGCATGAAGCGACCGTGCGAGTGATCACCACGGGGTTGGTGAAACTCGGTTTGCTGCAGGGCAACGTAGACGAGTTGATCGCCGGCGAAGCCTACAAGGCTTTTTACATGCACCGCGCCGGCCACTGGCTGGGCATGGATGTGCATGATGTCGGCGAATATAAGGTCGGCGGCGAATGGCGGGTGCTGGAGGTCGGCATGGCGCTGACCGTGGAACCGGGCATCTACATCGCCCCGGACAATCAGAACGTCGCGAAGAAATGGCGCGGCATTGGTGTGCGCATCGAGGACGACGTGGTGGTGACCCGAACCGGTTGTGAAATCCTCACCGGCGGCGTGCCGAAGACCGTCGCCGAAATCGAAGCGTTGATGGCACAGGCAAGGACACACGCGGCATGAGTCGAGTCAATCTGGCAATCATCGGTGGCGGTCTGGTCGGCGCCAGTCTGGCGTTGGCTTTGCAGGCCGGGGCCAAGGCCCGTGGCTGGAAAATCGTCCTGATCGAACCGTTTGCCCCGGGCGACAGCTGGCAGCCGAGCTACGACGCACGTTCGTCGGCGCTGTCTTTCGGCTCGCGGCAGATTTATCAACGGCTGGGCGTGTGGCAGGAGATCTCCCGCCGAGCCGAGCCGATCAAGCAGATTCACGTTTCTGATCGCGGGCGCTTCTCCACCGCGCGCTTGTCGGCGATGGAAGAGGGCGTGCCGGCGCTCGGCTATGTGGTGGAGAACGCCTGGCTCGGCCAGTGCCTGTGGCAACACCTCGACAAAGACGTGATCACCTGGCGCTGCCCGGCCGAAGTCTCGCGAATGGAGCCGTTGCCCGACGGCTATCGCCTGACGCTCAACGATGAAACCACCCTTGAATGCGATCTGGCGGTGCTCGCCGATGGCGGTCGCTCCGGGCTGCGCGAGCAGTTGGGCATCAACGTGCGCACGCGTTCGTACAACCAGAGCGCGTTGATCGCCAACATCACCCCGAGCGAAGCGCACAACGGCATGGCGTTCGAGCGCTTTACCGACGAAGGCCCGATGGCCTTGCTGCCGTTGCCGGACAACCGCTGCGCATTGGTCTGGACCCGTCTGGGCATGGACGCGCAGCGTCTGGCCGAGTTAAGCGAACGGGATTTTCTCGCCGAGTTGCAGGGCGTGTTCGGTTACCGCCTCGGTACGCTGAAACAGGTTGGCGCGCGGCACCTGTATCCGCTTTCGCTGGTTGAAGCCGAGGAGCAGGTGCGTTCGCATCTGGCCGTGCTTGGCAACGCTGCGCACAGCCTGCATCCGATCGCCGGCCAGGGTTTCAACCTGTCGTTGCGTGACGCCGATGCCCTGGCCGCCGCGTTGCTGGCCAGCGATAAAGCGCTCGGCGATTTCGCCACGTTGCAGGCCTATCGCGAACGCCAGCGGCTGGATCAGGACCTCACCGTCGGTTTTTCCGATCAGGTCACGCGCCTGTTCGGCAGCACTCAGCCGCTGGTCTCGCTGGGGCGCAACATCGGCCTGCTCGGCCTTGAGCTGCTGCCGCCGGCCAAGCGCTGGTTTGCCCGTCAGGCCATGGGCCTGGGAACGCGACCGGATGCTTAAGTGGTTGATCGCCAGGTTCGGCAAGGCGCGGCTGATGCGCTGGGTGATGACGTTCTACCCGCCCTATCTGGGCGCCGGGGTGCGGGTTCGGCAGATCAGCGATGACTTTCGCGACATTCAGGTGTCGATGGGGTTGGGCTGGTACAACCGCAACTACGTCGGTACCCAGTTCGGCGGCAGTCTGTATTCGATGGTTGATCCGTTCTTCATGCTGATGCTCATGGAAAACCTTGGTCCGCGTTACATCGTCTGGGACAAGGCCGCTGACATCGATTTCATCGCGCCGGGCAAAGGCCCGGTGTTCGCCCGGTTCACCATCGACGAGACGTTGCTCGCCGAGATCCGCCGGCAGACCGCCGATGGCGAAAAATACCTGCCGCAGTTGCAGGTCGATATTCATGACGGCGCCGGCCATCTGGTGGCGCGGGTCGGTAAAACCCTTTACGTGCGGCTCAAGCCGCAAGCGAGACAGGCTTAAAGCATGGAAATTCGCGCAGATCTGCTGATTGTCGGAGCCGGAATGGTCGGCAGCGCCCTCGCGCTGGCGTTGCAGGACAGCGGCCTGGAAGTGCTGTTGCTCGACGGCAGCCCGTTGAGCGTCAAACCGTTTGCTGCCGAGGCGCCGTTCGAGCCGCGGGTAAGTGCGCTGTCGGCGGCCAGTCAACGGATTCTCGAACGCCTTGGCGTCTGGGACGGCATCGTCGAACGGCGCACCAGCCCGTACACCGACATGCATGTGTGGGACGGCAGCGGCACCGGGCAGATTCACTTTTCGGCGAGCAGCGTGCATGCCGATGTGCTCGGCCACATCGTCGAAAACCGCGTGGTGCAGGATGCCTTGCTCGAGCGCTTGCACGACTGTGACCTGGGCATGCTGGCCAATGCGCGACTGGAGCAGATGCGTCGCTCCGGCGACGACTGGCTGCTGACCCTGGCGGACGGGCGCACATTGCGTGCGCCGCTGGTGATCGCCGCGGACGGCGCCAACTCGGCGGTACGCCGCCTGACTGGCGTGGCGACCCGCGAATGGGATTACCTGCATCACGCCATCGTCACCAGCGTGCGCAGCAGCCAACCGCATCAGTTGACCGCGTGGCAGCGCTTCACCGATCACGGGCCGCTGGCCTTTCTGCCGCTGGAGCGTGACGGCCAGCAGGACTGGTGCTCGATCGTCTGGTCGACCACGCCGAGCGAAGCCGAGCGCTTGATGGCGCTTGATGAAGACGCGTTTTGCGCTGAACTGGAACGCGCGTTCGAAGGGCGCCTGGGTGAAATCATCAGCGCCGATCCGCGCGTCTGCGTGCCATTACGTCAGCGACACGCGAAACGCTACGTGGCCGAAGGGCTGGCGTTGATTGGCGACGCGGCGCACACCATTCACCCGTTGGCAGGGCAGGGGGTGAATCTGGGCTTCCTCGATGCGGCGGTGCTGGCCGAGGTGCTGTTGCAGGCTGCGGAGCGCGGTGAGCGTTTGGCGGATGTGAAAGTACTGAGCCGTTACGAGCGTCGGCGGATGCCGCATAACCTCGCGTTGATGGCGGCGATGGAAGGCTTTGAGCGGTTGTTCCAGGCTGATCCGCTGCCGCTTCGCTGGTTGCGTAATACCGGGTTGAAGCTCGTCGAAAAAATGCCGGAGGCCAAGGCTTTGTTTGTGCGTGAAGCCCTTGGGTTGACCGGTGATCTGCCGGCCTTGGCCAAACCCTGACACCTTCATCGAGGCTGATGGCCTCATCGCGGGCAAGCCCGCTCCCACAGTGGTCGGTGTGAAACATCAATGTTGGACACACCGAAAACCTTGTGGGAGCTGGCTTGCCAGCGATGGCGTCGGCTAACCCGACACAAAAATAACGCTGTGCAACATCTGGTAACGCCTTCCCCAAGTGTTCGATTGTGATGGTAAATGTGAGTCCTTATCATTTGGCCCTCATTTCCCGACCGAGAGACCACTCCCATGTTGGCACCCAAGCGTCTTCTGACTGCACTGGCCCTGACCCTGATCGGCAGCACCACTGCCCAGGCCGCCGATGAGGTGGTGGTTTACTCGTCGCGCATCGATGAGCTGATCAAACCGGTGTTCGATGCCTACACCGCCAAGACCGGGGTGAAAATCAAGTTCATCACCGACAAGGAAGCGCCGCTGATGCAGCGCATCAAGGCCGAAGGCGAAAACGCCACCGCCGACCTGCTGCTCACCGTCGACGCCGGCAACCTCTGGCAGGCCGAGCAGATGGGCATCCTGCAGCCGTTCACCTCGAAAACCATCGACGCCAATATCCCGTTGCAATATCGCTCGTCCACGCACGCCTGGACTGGCCTGAGCCTGCGCGCGCGGACCATCGCCTATTCCACCGAGCGGGTAAAACCGGGCGAGCTGACCACCTACGAAGCCTTGGCCGACAAGAACTGGGAAGGTCGCCTGTGCCTGCGCACCGCGAAGAAGGTTTATAACCAGTCGCTCACCGCCACCATGATCGAAGTCCACGGCGCGGAGAAGACCGAGAAGATCCTCAAGGGCTGGGTCAACAACCTGTCCACCGACGTGTTCTCCGATGACGTCGCCGTGCTCGAAGCGATCAGCGCCGGGCAATGCGATGTCGGCATCGTCAACACCTATTACTACGGGCGCCTGCACAAGCAGAAGCCTGAGCTGCCGGTGAAGCTGTTCTGGCCAAATCAGGCCGATCGTGGCGTGCACGTCAATCTGTCGGGCATCGGCCTGACCAAGCATGCGCCGCACCCGGAAGCGGCCAAGGCTCTGGTTGAATGGATGACCACGCCAGAAGCGCAGAAGATTTTTGCGGACGTGAACCAGGAGTTCCCGGCCAACCCGGCGGTGGCGCCTTCCGAGGAAGTGGCAGCGTGGGGCAAGTTTGTTGCCGATACCCTGCCGGTGGAAGTGGCGGGCAAGCGTCAGGCTGAGGCGATCCGGATGATGGATCGGGCGGGTTGGAACTGATTCTGCTGTCCTGATCATTCCCACGCTCGGCGTGGGAATGCAGCCCTCGACGCTCTGCGTCGTGCCGCTGAAAGCGTGACGCAGAGCATCACAGGATGTGTGCCCACGCAGAGCGTGGGCACAATCATTTAAACGAGATCGTCTTCTTGGCCCACCCCGCCCAACGCCGCTGGTACCCCATCGTCTTCACCATCGCCGCGCTGGTGCTGTTGCCCCTGAGCGTTCTGCTGCTGTCGTGGCAGACCATCGATCAGCAGATCTGGTCGCACCTGTGGCAAACCCAGATGCCGCGCCTGCTCGGCAACACGCTGACGCTGGTGCTGGGCGTCGGTTTCGGCGTGACGCTGCTCGGCGTCAGCCTCGCCTGGCTCACCAGCCTGTGTGAATTCCCCGGTCGGCGCTGGCTCGACTGGGCGCTGATGCTGCCCTTCGCCATTCCCGCCTATGTGCTGGCGTTCGTTTTCGTCGGCCTGCTCGACTTCGCCGGCCCGGTGCAGAGCGTTTTGCGTGAGTGGTTCGGTAGCGGCCTGCGTCTGCCAAGGGTGCGCTCCACCGGCGGGGTCATCATCGTGCTGGTGCTGGTCTTCTATCCCTACGTTTACCTGTTGGCACGCACCGCGTTCCTCGCTCAGGGCAAGGGCCTGATGGAAGCCGCGCGTGTGCTTGGCCAGTCCCCATGGCAGGCATTCTGGCGCGTCGCACTGCCGATGGCGCGGCCAGCGATCGGTGCCGGCGTGGCGCTGGCGCTGATGGAAACCCTGGCGGATTTTGGTGCGGTGTCGGTGTTCAACTTCGACACCTTTACCACAGCCATCTACAAGACCTGGTATGGCTTCTTCAGCCTGTCGAGCGCGGCGCAACTGGCCAGCCTGTTGCTGCTGGTGGTGATGCTGGTGCTGTACGGCGAGCGTCGCGCCCGCGGGGCGAATCGGGCGGGCAACGAACGGCCACGAGTGAAAGCGCTGTATCACTTGCGAGGGCTCAAGGCCTTCGCCGCAATGAGCTGGTGCGGACTGGTGTTCGCCTGCGCTTTCGTGATTCCAGTGTTGCAGTTGATTGTGTGGTTCTGGCAGCGCGGTCGTTTCGATCTCGACGAGCGTTACGCCGGGCTGATTCTGCACACGTTGTATCTGGGCGGGATGGCGGCGCTGATCACGGTCAGCGTCGCCTTGCTGCTGGCGTTCGCCCGACGGCTGGCGCCGACGCCGGCGATCAATTCCGGCGTCGGCCTGGCCAACCTTGGCTATGCGCTGCCGGGTTCAGTGCTGGCGGTATCGATCATGCTCGCTTTCAGTTATCTGGATCGCGAACTGGTGATTCCGATGTCCGCCTGGCTTGGCGGTGCCGGCAAGCCGCTGCTGCTCGGCAGTCTCGCGGCATTGCTGATGGCGTACCTGGTGCGCTTTATCGCGGTCGCCTACGGGCCGCTGGAAAGCAGTCTGGCGCGTATACGGCCGTCTTTGCCCGAAGCGGCACGTAGCCTGGGTGTCAGTGGGCCGCGACTGTTTTTCAAAGTGTATCTGCCGTTGCTGCTGCCCGGCACGCTGAGCGCGGCGCTGCTGGTGTTCGTCGATGTGCTCAAGGAAATGCCCGCAACCCTGCTGATGCGCCCGTTTGGCTGGGACACGCTGGCAGTGCGCATCTTTGAAATGACCAGTGAAGGCGAGTGGGCGCGGGCGTCCTTGCCGGCGTTGACGCTGGTTCTGGTCGGATTGTTGCCGGTCATCGGCCTGATTCGTCGTTCCGCGCACCGAAACACTTAGTAGTGAGTCCTACATCATGCGGCTACAATGCGCGGCATTCGGAGCGGTCCGTCTGACAGACCCGTACGCTGGAATCGGCTGAAAGCCCTGTTCATCAAGGCTTTCGTCCGCTTGGCGGCGGTCCGCACCTTCGCCACGCCCGGAAGGAGAAACCCATGGGACAGCGTACGCCTCTGTATGACCTGCACCTCGCGCTCGGCGCGAAGATGGTCGATTTTGGCGGTTGGGACATGCCACTGCATTACGGCTCGCAGGTCGAGGAGCACCACGAAGTGCGCCGCGATTGCGGGGTGTTCGATGTTTCCCACATGACCGTGATCGATGTCAGCGGCCCCCAGGCCAAAGCCTGGCTTCAGCATTTGCTGGCCAACGACGTCGACCGCCTGCATCGTCCCGGCCGGGCGCTCTACAGCACCATGCTCAACGAGCGCGGCGGCATCGTCGATGACATGATCGTCTACCGCCTCGACGACGCGTACCGGCTGGTGTTCAACGCCTCCACCCGCGATCAGGATCTGGCGTGGATGAGTGCCCAGCTCGGCGGTTACGACGTGCAGCTGCACGAACGCAGCGAGCTGGCGATGCTCGCCATTCAAGGCCCGCAGGCCCGGCACAAGATTGCCGAGCTGGTGACTCAGTCCCGTGCGACCCTGATCCAGCAGCTCAAACCCTTCGAAGGCTACTGCGACGGCGACTGGTTCATCGCGCGCACCGGTTACACCGGCGAGGATGGCCTGGAAATCTGCCTGCCGGCTGATCAGGCGCCAGGGTTCTTCAACGATCTGGTCGGCGCCGGGATTTCCCCGATCGGCCTCGGCGCTCGCGATACCTTGCGGGTCGAGGCCGGAATGAACCTCTACGGGCAAGACATTCATCAGGACGTTTCGCCGCTGGCCTCGAACATGGCCTGGAGCATCGCCTGGGAACCGGCCGCGCGCCAGTTCATCGGCCGCGCGGCGCTGGAAGCGGAAAAATCCGCCGGTGTCGCGCACAAACTGGTCGGCCTGGTGCTGGAAGAACGCGGTGTTTTGCGCGCTCATCAGGTGGTGCGTATCGCAGATGTTGGCGAAGGGGAGATCACCAGTGGTAGTTTCTCTCCTACGCTGAGCAAATCGATTGCCCTGGCGCGTGTTCCGATGGCAACTGCCGACCGCGCCGAAGTGGAAATCCGTGGCAAGTGGTATCCGGTGCGAGTGGTCAGACCGACCTTCGTGCGTCATGGCAAGACTTTGATCTAACCTTTTTCCGGCGGGCCGACCGCTGACCAATTCCTGAGGACACTGAAGATGAGCGATATCCCTGCCGAACTGCGTTTTGCCGAAAGTCACGAATGGGCGCGTCTGGAAGCCGACGGCACCGTCACCGTGGGCATCAGCGATCACGCGCAGGAAGCGCTGGGTGATGTGGTGTTCGTTGAACTGACCGAAGTGGGCAAGGTGTTCGCTGCGGGTGATCAGTCCGGTGTGGTCGAGTCGGTGAAAGCCGCTTCCGACATCTACGCCCCGGTCAGTGGTGAAGTCATCGCGATCAACGAAGAGCTGGGCGGTTCGCCCGAGCTGCTCAACTCCGACCCGTACGGCGCGTGGATCTTCAAGCTCAAGCCAAGCGACAAGGCCGAGCTGGACAAGCTGCTGGATGCTGCGGCGTACAAGGCTGCCATCGGCGAGTAAGTCGTCAGCAATACCCAAAGCCCCGATTCGTCGGGGTTTTTTGTGCCCGACGAACCATCACTTGCGAAAAAACCTTGTGGGAGCGAGCCTGCTCGCGAAAGCGGTTTAGCCGTCACATTTGAATAGACTGACATGACGCCTTCGCGAGCAGGCTCGCTCCCACAGGGACCGTGTGAGCTTGAAAAATCGCCTGCTATGCTGGTTTGACCGTGTTGCATTGACGCCCAGCACCCGCCAGGAGAGCCCGTCATGTCCCAGTTGCCGTCCCTGCGCCAGTTACGCGATCCCGATGCCTTTGCGCGCCGCCACCTCGGCCCGGATACCGCCGAGCAACAGGCGATGCTCGACAGCCTCGGCCTCGGCAGTCGGGTCGAATTGATCGAGCAGACCGTGCCGCCGGCGATTCGCTTCAACCGTGCGCTGGACTTGCCGGCGGCCCTCGACGAACCGGCGGCGCTGGCGAAACTGCGCGGCTATGCCGAGCAGAATCAGGTCTGGACCAGCCTGATCGGCATGGGCTACCACGGCACCCTGACGCCGACCGTCATCCTACGCAACGTGCTGGAAAATCCCGGCTGGTACACCGCGTACACGCCGTACCAACCAGAGATCGCTCAGGGCCGGCTCGAAGCGCTGTTGAATTTCCAGCAACTGACCATCGACCTCACCGGCCTCGAACTGGCCAACGCCTCGCTGCTCGATGAAGCCACGGCGGCGGCTGAGGCCATGGCGCTGGCCAAACGCGTGGCGAAGTCGAAGAGCAATGTGTTTTTCGTCGATGAAAACTGCCATCCGCAAACCCTTTCCGTGGTGCAGACCCGCGCGGAAGGTTTCGGCTTCGAGCTGATCGTCGACGCTGTGGATAACCTGAAACAACACGAGGTGTTCGGCGCGCTGCTGCAGTACCCCGACACCCATGGCGAGATTCGCGATCTGCGACCGCTGATCGCCCACTTGCATGCGCAGCAGGCGCTGGCTTGCGTCGCCACCGATCTGTTGAGCCTGTTGCTGCTGACACCACCGGGCGAACTGGGCGCGGACGTGGTATTCGGTTCGTCGCAGCGATTTGGCGTGCCAATGGGTTATGGCGGCCCGCACGCGGCGTTCTTTGCCAGCCGCGAAGAATACAAACGGGCGATCCCGGGGCGGATCATCGGCGTCTCGAAAGATACCCGGGGCAATGTCGCGTTGCGCATGGCGTTGCAGACCCGCGAGCAACATATCCGCCGGGAGAAGGCCAATTCGAACATCTGCACGGCTCAGGTGCTGCTGGCCAACATCGCCAGTTTTTATGCGGTGTATCACGGCCCGGAAGGTCTGCGGCGAATCGCCCAGCGCGTGCATCGGCTGACCTGCGTTCTCGCCGCAGGGCTTGAGCGCCATGGCATCAAGCGAGTCAATGCGCAATTCTTCGATACGCTGACACTGGACGTCGGCGGGGCACAGACCGCGATCATCGAAAGTGCCAAGGCCGCGCAGATCAATTTGCGCATTCTGGGCCGTGGCCACCTCGGTCTGAGCCTCGACGAAACCTGCGATGAAAGCACCGTGGCGCGGCTGTTCGACGTGCTGCTTGGCGCCGATCATGGTCTGGACGTCGACGCGCTGGATGCCGAGGAAATTGGCTCTGGAATTCCTGGCGCCCTGCAACGCACCACGCCGTACCTGCGTCATCCGGTGTTCAACGCCCATCACAGCGAAACCGAGATGCTGCGTTACCTCAAGCAACTGGAAAACAAGGACCTGGCGCTCAACCAGTCGATGATCCCGCTGGGCTCCTGCACGATGAAACTCAACGCCACCAGCGAAATGATCCCGATCACCTGGCCGCAGTTCGCCAACCTGCACCCGTTCGTACCGCGCGAGCAGGCGGTGGGTTATACGTTGATGATCGAGGAGCTGGAGCGCTGGCTGTGCGCGATCACCGGCTTCGATGCGATCTGCATGCAGCCCAATTCCGGCGCGCAGGGCGAATACGCCGGGCTGCTGGCGATCCGCAAATATCACGAGAGCCGCCAGCAGGGCGCGCGCGACATCTGCCTGATTCCGGCGTCAGCCCATGGCACCAATCCGGCGTCGGCGCAGATGGCCGGCATGCGCGTGGTCATCGTCGAATGCGACGAGGCCGGCAATGTCGACCTCGATGATCTGAAAGCCAAAGCCGCTGAAGCGGGGAACAAGCTGTCGTGTCTGATGGCGACCTATCCGTCGACCCACGGGGTGTACGAAGAGGGCATCAGCGAGATTTGCGAGGTGATCCATCAGCACGGCGGGCAAGTGTACATGGACGGCGCCAACCTCAATGCGCAGGTCGGTTTGGCGCGGCCGGCGGATATCGGCGCCGATGTTTCGCACATGAATCTGCACAAGACCTTCTGCATCCCGCACGGTGGTGGCGGGCCGGGCATGGGGCCGATCGGGATCCGCGCGCACCTGGCGCCGTTCGTGGCCAACCATCCGGTGGTGCCGATCGACGGGCCACTGGCGCAGAACGGCGCAGTCAGCGCCGCGCCGTGGGGCAGTGCGAGCATTCTGCCGATCAGCTGGATGTACATCGCCATGATGGGCCCGCAACTGGCCGATGCCAGTGAGGTGGCGATTCTGGCGGCGAATTATCTGGCTCAGCATTTATCCGGCGCGTTCCCGGTGCTGTACACCGGGCGTAACGGGCGGGTGGCGCATGAATGCATTCTTGATCTGCGTCCGCTGAAAGCGCAGACCGGCATCAGCGAAGAAGACGTGGCCAAGCGCCTGATGGATTACGGTTTCCACGCCCCGACCATGTCCTTTCCGGTGCCGGGCACGCTGATGGTCGAGCCGACCGAAAGTGAATCCAAGGCTGAACTGGATCGGTTTATTGGCGCCATGCTGAGCATTCGCGCGGAAATCAGCGAAGTGCAGAACGGTAACTGGCCGGCGGAAGACAACCCGCTCAAACGCGCGCCGCATACCCTGGCCGATGTCACCGGCATCTGGGAGCGGCCGTACAGCATCGAGCAAGGAATTACCCCGGATGCGCACACCAGGGCGCACAAGTACTGGCCGGCGGTGAATCGGGTGGATAACGTTTACGGCGATCGCAATCTGTTCTGCGCTTGTGTCCCGGTGGACGATTACCGCTGATTCCCCGGCAAGCACACCTTCCCTGTGGGAGCGAGCCTGCTCGCGAAAGCGGTGATTCAGTCACCGAAAGTGTTGAGTGAAAGATTGCTTTCGCGAGCAGGCTCGCTCCCACAGGAGGGGGCGGTGATGGCCAGGAATTCCGGGCAAAAAAATGCCGCTCAATCGAGCGGCATTTTCATCTGCACAAGGCTTATTCAGCAGCCACGGCATTCTTCGCCAGAATCGCATTCGCCAATTCCATGTCCGACGCTTGCAGGCCCGGATTGTCGGCGCGGACTTTCTGCATCGCCGCTTCCAGGTACGGGCCACGAATGCCGCCGTCGCTGGCGACGAAGCTGCCGGCGTCGTCCTGAGCGGCGACGATAAGCTTGTGATCCTTGAAGGTCAGATAGGTGGAGCCGGTGGTGGCACCGGACGAGATGACGTTACGCCAAAAGCTGTCCGCCATGGCCGAACCGACGGGAAGGGACAACAGGGCCATGGTGGCGACAGCAAGTTTGAGACGCATGATGAGGTGACTCCTGGGGGATTAACTACGGCGTTGGATCGTCGTTCCCGGATCCGGTTCCGTGGTGGACTATCTCTGCTCGCTTTGCGGTGTGACGCGCAACACTTCCTCAACCGTGGTCAGCCCCGCCGCGACTTTCTGCGCGCCGGACAGGCGCAGGCTGCGCATGCCCTCCTTGAAGGCCTGACGGCGGATCGCGGTGAGATCGGTGTCCGGGGTAATGAACGCCTTGAGGCTGTCGCTCAATTGCATGATTTCGTAAACCCCGGCGCGGCCGCGATAACCGGTATCGCGGCATTCCACGCAGCCGATCGCCCGTTGCGCATGGCCCGGCAACGGCGCCTGCCAGGGCCGGGTCAGCGTCTGCCAGTCGTCCTCGTCCAGGGTCTGCGGCGCCTTGCAGTGCGGGCACAGGGTGCGCACCAGACGCTGGGCCATGACGCCGAGCACCGTAGCCTTGATCAGGTAATGCGGCACGCCGAGTTCGAGCAGACGGCTGATCGCGCTCGGCGCGTCGTTGGTGTGCAGGGTCGATAGCACCAAGTGCCCGGTGAGCGCGGCCTGAATCGCCATTTCTGCGGTTTCAAGGTCGCGGATCTCGCCGATCATGATGATGTCCGGGTCTTGTCGCATCAGCGCACGCACGCCAGCGGCGAAACTCAGTTCGATGTTGTGCTGCACCTGCATCTGGTTGAAGGCCGGCTCGACCATTTCGATCGGATCTTCGATGGTGCAGAGGTTGACCTCGGGCGTCGCCAGTTTTTTCAGCGTGGTGTACAGCGTGGTGGTCTTGCCCGAACCGGTCGGCCCGGTGACCAGAATGATGCCGTTGGGCTGGCGGGTCATGTCCTGCCAGCGGCGCAGGTCGTCGGCGCTGAAGCCCAGTTGATCGAAATCCTTGAGCAGCACCTCCGGATCGAAGATCCGCATGACCATTTTTTCGCCGAATGCCGTAGGCAGCGTCGACAGGCGCAACTCCACTTCGCCGCCGTCCGGGGTCTTGGTCTTGACCCGGCCGTCCTGCGGTTTGCGCTTTTCCGCAACGTTCATGCGGCCGAGGCTTTTCAGGCGACTGACAATCGCCATGGTCACCTGTGGCGGGAATTGATAGACGTTGTGCAGCACGCCGTCGATGCGAAAACGCACGGTGCCTTGCTCGCGGCGCGGTTCGATGTGGATATCGCTGGCGCGCTGCTGAAAGGCGTACTGGAACAGCCAGTCGACGATGTTGACGATATGCGCGTCGTTGGCGTCTGGCTCCTGATCGCTGGCGCCGAGGTTGAGCAGTTGTTCGAAATTGCCAAGGTTGCCGCCCTGCGCATCGGCATTGCTGGCGCCGCTGACCGATTTCGCCAGACGAAAGAACTCGACGCTGAAACGCTGAATGTCCGCCGGGTTGGCCACCACCCGCTTGATCGGCAGCTTCAGCACATGGGTCAGGTCAGCCTCCCAACCGGTGACATACGGCTGGGCGCTGGCGACGGTCACCGAGTCGCGATCCACGGCCACGGCCAGAATCTTGTGCCGCTGGGCGAAGGCGTAGGACATCAACGGCGTGACCGCCGCAACGTTGATTTTCAGCGGATCGATACGCAGGTACGGTTGGCCGGCCTGTTGCGCCAGCCACAAGGTCAGGCTTTCCAGGTCCAGGTGCTTGCCCGGCCGGCTGAGGTCGTCGAGTTGCTGGCTGGCGATGAATTCCAGCGGATGCTTCTGCGCGTGCGCAGCGTGACGGCGACGTGCATTCAACGCCTGCTCGGCGGCGTCCTGGCAGATGAAGCCTTGCGCGACCAGTTCGCGCAGCACTTCGTTGAGATCCAGCCAGCGGTCCTGGAGAGCGAGTTGAACGGACATGCGGGCTTCCTTTTCAAGCGACAGTGCGCAAAAGAATAGCCGTGGCCCTGCTGACCGTTGGGCCACTACCCGACGAAGCCGTTGCCGGGTTTGTCAGCCGGTGGCCTGTGCCGGGGCATCCCAAGCGCTGTCGGCGTTCTGCAGGTTGACCGAGCAAACGCTGATCAAGTTACGAAGTTTTTCCGCAATCACTTGTGCGCGGTGCCAGCTCAGGCCGCCCATGATCAGGTCGATCGACAGCAGATCATCCGTGCGTTGCACGTTGACCTGCTCGGGCGTAAGAAACTGCAAGGCGAACAGGTTCAGCACCCGCACCAACAGATCCGGCTCAGCCTCGGCGAGAATCTGATACTGCGCCAGGCAATGGGCATTGCTGACGTTCCACACGTCGGCGCGAGGCGGGGCACTGTTTACGGCTTCAAGGTGCGGCATGGCAAGTCTCCAGATCACTGAAGAAATTTTTACATTCGCTGTCGGGTATTTCTTGGCTAAGATCGGTGATATTGGCGATTGATTGGCATGATCAATTCGCAATATTTACTTTATGAGGTTTTTCTATGCACAGCGAGCTGGACGCCTACGACCGCAAGATACTCGCCCTGCTGCAAGAGGACGCTTCGTTGTCCAGCGCACAGATCGCCGAGCAGGTCGGTCTGTCGCAATCGCCGTGCTGGCGACGGATTCAGCGGATGAAGGAGGAGGGGATCATTCGCGGTCAGGTGACCTTGCTCGACCGCAAGAAGATCGGCCTGAACACGCAGATTTTTGCCGAGATCAAACTCAACGCCCACGGGCGTTCGAACTTCACCGAGTTCACCGAGGCGATTCGCGGCTTCCCGGAAGTGCTGGAATGTTATGTGCTGATGGGCGCGGTGGATTTTCTGTTGCGCATTGTCGCGGCGGACATCGAGGCGTATGAGCGGTTTTTCTTCGAAAAACTGTCGCTGGTGCCGGGGATACAGGAAGTGAATTCGATAGTCGCCTTGTCGGAAATCAAATCCACTACCAGCCTGCCGGTTCTACCCTGATCGTTCCCACGCTCCGCGTGGGAATGCAGCCCGGGACGCTCTGCGTCCCAAAGCGGACGCAGAGCGTCCATTGAGGCATTCCCACGCAGAGCGTGGGAACGATCACGGTGCGAAACCGGTTTAGCTGCGCAGGAGCATTTTCCACGCGCGATTCTGGTAAACCGCGATCGCTTGCTGCTTGCGCGCATCGAGCAGTTCGTCAGTGATGGTTGGCTCGTTGGCCAGTTGCGCCAACTTGTTCAGCTCGCCATAGAGGCGATCCATTTCCGGGATCTCCAGTACGTTGCGCGCGTGGTGCAGCCAGACCTGAATGCGCTCGATGCGCGGCAGTTGTTCGGCGAGGTCTTCCGGCTGCTGCTGATAACGCTGCAGTTGCAGGGCCGTGGCTTCCTCGCCGAGCAGGCGCGGCAACCAGCTGTGCAACTGCGCGCCGCCCTGACGGTTGCCACGCACGTTGCGGTCGGCGGTCCAGGTGCGGGCCAGCAACCAGCGCGACGTGCTCAGCGAGAACAGGCCCCAGCGCGGATCTTCGAGTTCTTCGAGGAACTGCTCCGGTGCGGCTTTGCGCACGTCCTCGTCTTCGATGCCGACCTGCACCAGCGGGCGCCAGTCTTCCAGCAATGCATCCAGTGCTACGCGCAGGTCGTGGGTCGACTGACGCGGCGCGGCCTGGCCGAGGCTGCTGAGCAGGGCGCGCATTTCTGCGAGGTTCTCGACCCACTCCTGCAGCAGGCGCCAGTGGCCGTTGAATCGGTACTGTTCGGCCAGGCGCTGGCTGCTGCCGAGCAAGTGCCAGCTCAGCGCGGCGAAAGCGTCGTCGAGTTGGGTTTCCGGGGTCAGCTCCGGTGCCGGCAGGCTCAGCGAGTAGCTATTGGCGTCGTACAGGCGATAGCCGCGCTCGGCCTTGCTGATGTCGCACGGCATCAAGGCGAGGGTTTCGGCCAGTTCGGCGGCCAGTTCGAGCAGCGCGGCAGGCTCGCCTTCGCGCAACTCGAGTTCCAGCTCGCAGATTTCTTCTTTCTGCTTGCCGACCACGACGTGACCGAGGTCCAGCGCGGCCTCGATAACGACCTTGGTCTTGCCACGACCCCAGGCGATTTCGGCGCGCTCGCGGACGAAATCGGTGGTGAAGATCGGCTTGAGGGTTTTCTTGTCCAGCTCGGCCAGCGACTCGGGCCAGCAGTCGCCGTCGAGTTTCTTCACATCGAGCTTGGCTTTCGGCAGTTTCCAGTCGTACTCGTTACGCTCTGACAGTCCGGCGACGCTCTGGCCGCGAGTCTTCAAGGTCTGGATGACCTCGTCGCCATCCTTGCGCAGGCGCAGGGCGACCTTGGCCTGGGCCAGATCGCGCTCTGGGGTGTCGAAGTACTGGTTCATCAACTCACGGCGTTCCCAGCCACTTTTGTTGCGTTTCTTCAGCAGCGGGTGCTCGCGCAGGGCAGCGAGGGTTTCGCGGCTGACGCGGAGTTTGATTTCGGTTTCTTTCTGCATGGCCGGAAAATCCAGAGTATCGGGAGCGCAGCCGGGGGAAGGTGTGGCTGCCAAGGCCGTGCAGTGTACAGGAGTCAAACTTCCTACGCCCTGCGGCGGTTTATTCCGAGCGCCGGATGGTTCTATGATGGACCTCAATCCGGGAGTTGGAGTCAGCGATGCCTTTGCCATCCATGCAAGACCAGTTCGCTGCGCTGATTGCCGCGCCATCGGTCAGCTGTACCCAGCCCAGCCTTGATCAATCCAACCGGGCGGTGATCGACCTGCTTGCCGGCTGGCTGGGCGATCTGGGTTTTACCTGCGATATCCAGCAGGTCAGTCCGGGCAAATTCAACCTGCTCGCCAGCATTGGCAGCGGACCCGGTGGGCTGGTGCTGGCCGGGCACAGCGACACGGTGCCTTACGACGATGCCCTGTGGCAGACCGATCCGCTGAAGCTAACCGAAGTCGATGGCCGCTGGGTCGGTCTCGGCAGTTGTGACATGAAGGGTTTCTTCGCGCTGATCATCGAGGCCGTGCAGCCCCTGCTCGATAAACCGTTCAGGCAACCGCTGCTGATCCTCGCCACCTGCGATGAAGAAAGCTCGATGTCCGGTGCCCGCGCGCTGGCCGAGGCGGGGCAACCGTTGGGCCGCGCGGCGGTGATCGGTGAGCCGACCGGGCTCAAGCCGATCCGCATGCACAAAGGCATCATGATGGAGCGCATCGACATCCTCGGGCAGAGCGGCCACTCGTCTGATCCGCGCCTGGGCCACAGCGCCCTTGAAGCGATGCACGATGCCATCGGCGAACTGCGCGGCCTGCGCCTGTTGTGGCAGCGCGAATTCAGCAATCCACAATTCAGCGTGCCGCAACCGACCCTGAACTTCGGCTGCATCCATGGTGGCGACAACCCCAATCGCATCTGCGGCCAGTGCTCGCTGGAATTCGACCTGCGGCCGCTGCCGGGCATGGACCCGAACCTGCTGCGCGCGGAAATCCTGCGCAAGCTCAACCCGGTGGCCGAGCGGCATAAGGTGAAAATCGATTACAAACCGCTGTTCCCGGAAGTGCCGCCGTTCGAACAGTCCGAGGATGCCGAACTGGTGCGCATCGCCGAAAAGCTCACCGGCCATCGCGCCGAAGCAGTGGCGTTCGGCACCGAAGCGCCTTATCTTCAGCGCCTCGGCTGCGAAACCATCGTGCTCGGCCCCGGCGACATCGCCTGCGCGCACCAGCCTGGCGAATACCTTGAAATGTCACGTTTGCAGCCTACCGTGCAGCTATTGCGGCAGTTGATTGAACATTACTGCCTGACGACAGACGAACGATGATGCACCCCTGTGGGAGCGAGCCTGCTCGCGAAAGCGCCTTCTCTGACGCCTCAACGTCAACGGATAAACCGCTTTCGCGAGCAGGCTCGCTCCCACAAGGGAACTGTGTTTTATCCGAACAAAGACTGTAAATTGCCACCACCCCAACCCGTATTCATGAGGAGAGCGCGCGTGTCGCCAAGCCTGTTCCGACGATAACCATCAGCCCGCTGTGCGTTTTTCGTTTCGCCCCTTTTTCGGCTGCTCTTTATTTACAGGTACAGGTACATGCCCGAATACGTTAATTGGCTTCGTCACGCGTCCCCTTACATCAATGCCCACCGCGATTGCACCTTCGTCGTCATGCTGCCCGGCGACGGCGTTGAGCATCCGAATTTCGGCAACATCGTCCACGACCTGGTGTTGCTGCACAGCCTCGGCGTGCGCCTGGTGCTGGTGCATGGCTCGCGCCCACAGATCGAAACCCGCCTCGCCGCACGCGGCCTGACCCCGCATTACCATCACGGCATGCGCATCACCGACGCGGCGACGCTGGAATGTGTGATCGACGCGGTCGGTCAGTTGCGCATCGCCATCGAAGCGCGGCTGTCGATGGACATGGCCTCCTCGCCGATGCAGGGCTCACGCCTGCGCGTGGCCAGCGGCAACCTTGTCACTGCACGGCCGATCGGCGTGCTCGAAGGCGTTGATTATCACCACACCGGCGAAGTGCGCCGGGTCGACCGCAAGGGCATCAACCGCCTGCTCGACGAGCGCTCGATCGTGCTGCTGTCGCCGCTGGGCTACTCGCCAACCGGTGAAATCTTCAACCTCGCCTGCGAAGACGTCGCCACCCGCGCCGCCATCGATCTGGGCGCGGACAAACTGCTGTTGTTCGGCGCCGAGCTCGGCCTGATCGACGAGAACGGCAAACTGGTGCGCGAACTGCGTCCGCAGCAAGTGCCGGCGCATTTGCAGCGTCTGGGCATGAGCAATTATCAGGCAGAACTGCTCGATGCCGCCGCCGAAGCCTGTCGGGGCGGCGTGGCGCGCAGCCATATCGTCAGCTACGCCGAAGACGGCGCGCTGCTGACCGAACTGTTCACCCGTGACGGCGGCGGTACGCTGGTCGCGCAGGAGCAATTCGAACTGGTGCGCGAGGCGGCGATTGAAGACGTCGGCGGCTTGCTCGACCTGATCAGTCCGCTGGAAGAGCAGGGCATTCTGGTGCGCCGCTCGCGTGAAGTGCTGGAACGCGAGATCGAGCAGTTCAGCGTGGTCGAACGCGAAGGCATGATCATCGCCTGCGCAGCGCTGTATCAGATTGCCGATTCCGATGCCGGCGAGCTGGCTTGCCTGGCAGTGAATCCGGAGTATCGCCATGGCGGTCGCGGTGATGAATTGCTCGAGCGCATCGAAACCCGTGCGCGGGCGCAGGGTTTGAAGACCTTGTTCGTGCTCACCACGCGCACTGCGCACTGGTTCCGCGAGCGCGGGTTCGAGCCGAGCAGTGTCGAGCGCCTGCCAGCGGCGCGGGCGTCGCTGTACAACTATCAGCGCAATTCGAAGATCTTCGAAAAATCCATCTGATCGTCACCTGATATCCGTGGCCCTGCCGGCATCGCCAGCAGGGCCACGCTTACTCAGCCGAACGCTAATGGCGCGGCCGCAAGACGCTTCTCTCAGCAACCCTCCTTCAAATTCAGACCTTGTCTGCCTGATGCTCATGCTCATGGCGGGATAAAACCGTGGCTGTAGAAAAAGTTTTGCAGCGTTGCGGCTGATACACAAACTGTAACAATTGAATCGGATAGTGCGCGCTTGATCGCGCGGGATGAGAAGGAACGATTTCGCTTTTGTGACAGTGCGAAACGGTTACGTGGGTGCTTTAGTGCTTTTAGGAGTTTTGCTGAAGTTGGCGCGGGAGAGTGCGAAAGGGCCCGCGGGGCGGCGAAATTCCTAAAGGGTATTAGAAAAGAAGTGTTCATTCTTTTCAGAGTCATGGCGAATTCATGACTTTGCACGGACGGAAAAAAACGCACCTTAGACGTTGGTCGTAGACACACAAAGTTACGATTGACTTGTGGGTCACGCTCTGGCGCTAATCGTGAACCTTCGGCACCACGGGCATCGATCCGGGGCCAGGCATACAAGAATTAGAAAAATGAGAGGAGCTAGACAATGAATAAGTCCACCTTGGCCGTGGCTGTGGCCGTAGCGGTTTTGGCGCAGCAGGCAGGCGCCGCCGGTTTCATCGAAGACAGCAAGGCCTCCGTCAGTTCTCGCACGATGTATTACAACGCTGACAACCGCGACGGCGGTGCGGATCAGCGTGAAACGGCCGAAGGCCTGAAATTCGATTACCTGTCGGGCTTTACCCAAGGCACCGTCGGTTTCGGTTTTGATGCACAGGCCCTGGTCGGCATTCACCTGGACGGTGGCAAAGGTCATCATCCGGACTCCAACACCTTCTTCCCGAGCGACAGTGACGGCTCGGCGGTCGACGAATGGAGCCGCGTGGCGGGCAACGTCAAGGCACGCTTCTCCAAGACCGAAGCGCATTACGGCGGTGCACTGCAGCCGAACATGCCGATCCTGGTCGCCAACGACAGCCGTCTGCTGCCGCAAACCTTTGAAGGCGGCACGATTACCTCCAAGGAAATCGACAACGTCACCTTCAACGCGGGTCAGCTGGAACATGCCGCAGGCCGCGCGTCGTCGAACACCACTGGCTTGGCTGTAGCGGGCGGGACCGAAGACAGCAACCAGTTCCGTTATGCCGGCGCCGACTGGAAAGTCACCAAAGACCTGACGCTGCAGTATTACTTCGCGAATCTGGAAGACTACTACAAGCAGAATTTCTTCGGTCTGGTGCACGTTTACCCGATCAGCGCCAACCAGTCGTTCAAGACTGACATCCGTTATTTCGACAGCAGTTCCGATGGCAAGAACGGCGATGTTGGCTACCGCTTCAACAACAACGGCGGTTATGCGCGCAATCCGGGCGAAGTCGACAACAAGACCTGGAGTGCAATGTTCACCTATACCCTGGGTGGCAACGCGTTCCTGCTCGGCCATCAACGGGTCAATGATGACGGCGGCTTTGTCTATCTGAACCAGGGCAACGTGGTCGATGGCAACGGCCGTCCGGAAGGCGCCGGTGGCACCAGCTTCTACCTGTTCACCGATGCCATGGTGAACGGCTTCGTCCGTGCCGGTGAGAACACCACGTTCGGTCAGTATTCCTATGACTTCGCCGGTCTGGGTGTGCCGGGCCTGAAAGCGTCCGTCGCCTATCTGCATGGCGAGAACATCAAGGCCACCAACGGTACCGGCAGCGACATGTCGGAATGGGAGCGCGACATGCGCATCGATTACACCGTTCAGCAGGGCGCTCTCAAAGGCTTCGGCGTGACGCTGCGTAATGGCGTGTACCGTGGCAGCGAGATCAATATCGCTGACCAGGATCAGACCCGTCTGATCTTCAACTACACCTATAGCTTCCTGTAAACGTCCCACCGAAAAGGCCTCGCCGAAAGGCGAGGCCTTTTTTTGCTTGCCTTTTTATATTCCTGATAGCTGTAACGAGATAATTTTTAATTCTTTTTAGAATTTAAGGCGCCGGCCTACAGTGCTTTCACCCTAACAGGCGCCATTCTTGTGCAGATTTTGTCGCTGGAGCCCTGTTTGGGTTCAGGAATCGTGATGGCCGGCCGATATCACGGGTCGGTGTGCGTTTCCTTAGGCTTTGTTGCTATGAAAAAGAGTTATTCAATTCTTTTCAGGATTACGCCGATGTATTCTTCCGCGGCTTTGACTGGGGGGTAGCGGTCAGCTGCGATTTACGTATTGAGGATTTCGGGCGAACGATCCGGAACCGCAGATAAAGAATTAGAAACGAGAGGAGCGATACATGAACAAGTCCACCTTGGCCCTGGCTGTGGCCGTAGGGGTTATGGCGCAGCAGGCAGGCGCCGCCGGTTTCATCGAAGACAGCAAGGCTACTTTGGGGCTGCGTAACTTCTATATTAATCAGGACTTCCGCGACGGTTCCGGCGCGAACAAATATGAAGAGTGGGGCCAAGGCTTCGATCTGCGTTTCATCTCCGGTTACACCCAGGGCACTGTAGGCTTCGGTATCGACGCTATCGGTCTGTTGGGTGTACGTCTGGATTCTGGCGGCGGTACCAACGGCGCTTCGGCTGCGACCCGCACCAACGCCGGTTCTTACGGTGGCACCGTGTTCCCGAGCGAACACAACGGTGAAGCGGTTGATAACTTCTCCAGCCTGGGGCTGACAGCCAAAGCCAAGATCTCCCAGACCGAGCTGAAGCTGGGTACTCTGCAGCCCAAGCTGCCGGTAATCGTCACCAACGACGGTCGTCTGCTGCCGCAAACCTGGCAGGGTGGCCAGATCACCTCTGGCGAAATCAAGGATCTGACTCTGGTTGGCGGTCAAATCGAGTCGGCCAAAGGTCGTAACTCGAGCAACAACGAGCAACTGTCGATCTCTGGCGCCAACGGTCGCACTGCTGCCGGTCGCGACAGCAACAAGTTCATCTATGCCGGTGGTGACTACAAAATCACCAAGGATCTGACTGCCCAGTACTACTACGGCAACCTGGAAGACTTCTACAAGCAGCACTTCCTGGGTCTGGTCCATAACTGGTCCATCGGTCCTGGCGTTTTGAAGTCTGATTTGCGTTACTTCAATAGCCGCGACGATGGCGCTAACGGCCATGACAGCAACTACTTCACCACCGGTTATTACGGCGGCAACGTCACCAAAGGTAAAGTCGACAACAACCTCTACAGCGGCTTGTTCCTTTATACCGTGGCTGGACACACGTTCGGTGGCGGTTATCAGGTCAGCAATGGTGACAGCGACTTTCCTTGGTTGAACCAGGGTGACGGTTCGTCCAACTACACTATTACCGACATGCAGATCCAGAAGTTTGGTCGCGCGGGCGAGCGCACTTGGCAGGGTCGTTACTCGTATGACTTCGCCAAGGTCGGCGTGCCTGGCCTGACTGCCGGCGTTGTGTATCTGCGCGGTAACAACATCGACACCACCAGCGGTGATCGTTCCGAGTGGGAACGTGACTTCACCATCGGTTATGTCGTACCGCAAGGCCCTCTGAAAAACGTGGGCGTCATGTGGAAAAACGCCATGTGGCGCACCGACCTGCCGAACACCCGTTCGCAGGACGAAAACCGCCTGATCGTCAGCTACTCGATCCCGCTGCTGTAAGCACGCGGCTCGATTCGCAGACGTAAAAAAGCCCCGTCCGGCATTGCGCCGGACGGGGCTTTTGCGTTTTCGGGTCAGGCCCACCCCCGTAAGCCTGTCTCGAAGTTTCCCTCTTTACTGCAACTCAAGGCCTTCTCGAACCTTGAGGCCGATGTTCGGCGCGATCCCGCTGAGCGTCCAGTGAACAGATATTTAATATTCGATAAAGGTCTGGATATCGAGTTATTTATTCTTTTTCATGATGGTAAATCCCGAGCTACAGTTGAGGTCTCCAATCACTCCAGCAGGAGCCGCATCATGAGCCTCAGACTTGGCGACATCGCCCCCGATTTCGAACAGGATTCCAGCGCCGGCAAGATTCGTTTCCACGAATGGCTGGGCGATAGCTGGGGCGTGCTGTTCTCTCATCCGGCAGACTTCACGCCGGTATGCACCACCGAACTGGGTTTCACCGCCAAGCTCAAGGACGAGTTCAGCCAGCGCGGCGTCAAAGCCATTGCGCTGTCAGTCGACCCGGTGGATTCGCACCACAAGTGGATCGAAGACATCAATGAAACCCAGAACACCGTGGTCAATTTTCCGATCCTGGCCGATGCCGATCGCAAGGTGTCCGACCTCTACGACCTGATCCATCCGAATGCCAGCGATACCCTGACCGTACGTTCGCTGTTCGTCATCGACCCGAACAAGAAGATTCGCCTGACCATCACTTATCCGGCGAGCACCGGGCGCAATTTCCACGAGATCCTGCGGGTGATCGACTCGCTGCAGCTCACCGACAACCACAAGGTGGCCACCCCGGCCAACTGGCAGGACGGTGACGACGTGGTGATCGTGCCGTCGCTCAAGGATGAAGACGAGATCAAGCAGCGCTTCCCGAAAGGCTATCGCGCGGTGAAGCCGTACCTGCGCCTGACGCCGCAGCCGAACAAATAATATTCGCGGTGTAGCCACCACCGCTTTCGCGAGCAGGCTCGCTCCCACAGGGATCGCATTTCAATGTGGGAGCGAGCCTGCTCGCGAAGGCGTCAGCCCAGGCACTTGAGAATCCAGAATGACAAAGCAGGGGAATTTCGGCCGTTTCGACGGCCTTTTTTTCGCCTGAATAACAGCGGCGGACATATCTCCAAAACGCATAACCAAATGAATAAATATGATTTATGGATATATAAATCTACTGGTAAGGTCATTCCATTGAAGCGAGATCGCAACCTGCGAATCGCCGCTAACGTTTAAGGAATCGTCTCAATGCTGGTCGTCTCACTGGGTGGCAGCCCCAGCCTGCGCTCTCGCTCCGCGGTGCTGTTGGAGCGTTCGCAACGCTGGCTGCATCGGCACGGAGTGGAAGTGGTGAGTTATCAGGTGCGGGACTTCCCCGCCGAGGATTTGCTCCATGCACGCTTCGACAGCCCGAAAGTCCTCGACCTGTTGCAACAGATCGAAAACGCCGACGGCCTGCTGATCGCTACGCCGGTATACAAAGCGTCGTTCTCCGGCGCACTGAAAACCCTGCTCGATCTGCTGCCCGAACGTGCGCTGAGCCACAAGGTCGTCTTGCCGATGGCCACCGGCGGCAGCATCGCCCACATGCTGGTGGTCGATTACGCCCTCAAGCCAGTGCTGTCGGCGTTGAAAGCCCAGGAAATGCTTCAGGGGATTTTTGCCGAGGACAGTCAGATCGCTTACGGCGAAGGCAGTGCCGATGCGCAACTGGCGCCGACCCTGGAGTTGCGACTGCATGAAGCGCTGGAGCAGTTTGTCGGGGCCATGGCGCGCCGGCCGAAACCGCTGGAGCCGGGCCTGTTGAACGAACGTTTGTTGAGTGCTCGCTGGAGCATTTGAGTCTCACCGAAATTTGAAGTACTGGCCTTACTCGCCCGCCAACGGGCAAGCAGGTGCAGCCACAACCCAACAGCAAAAAGGAGAGCGCCATGCGCCCTGTATTTTTGCGTCGTGGTCTGGTCGCTCTGTTTGCTGCGGCTGTGTCCATCGGCGCTATTACCCAAGCTCAAGCCGAGACCTTGCGGATCGGTTATCAGAAGTACGGCACGCTGGTGCTGCTCAAGGCCAAAGGCACGCTGGAGAAGCGTCTCGCCGCTCAAGGCGTCGACGTGCAATGGACTGAATTTCCCGGCGGCCCGCAACTGCTTGAAGGCCTCAATGTCGGTTCGATCGACTTTGGCGTGACCGGCGAAACCCCGCCTGTGTTCGCCCAGGCCGCTGGCGCCGATCTGCTCTACGTGGCTTACGAACCACCCGCGCCGCACAGCGAAGCGATCCTCGTGCCGAAAGATTCGCCGATCAAATCGGTGGCCGATCTCAAAGGCAAGAAAATTGCCCTGAACAAAGGCTCCAACGTTCACTACCTGTTAGTGCGCGCGCTGGAAGACGCAGGCCTCAAGTACAGCGACATTCAAACCGTATTCCTGCCACCGGCCGATGCCCGCGCAGCGTTCGAGCGCGGCAGCGTCGATGCCTGGGTGATCTGGGATCCGTATCAGGCTGCCGCCGAGCAACAACTGCAGGCGCATACCCTGCGTGACGGCAAAGGCATCGTCGACAACCACCAGTTCTATCTCGCCACCAAACCTTACGCGCAGAAAAATCCCGAGGTGATCAAGACCCTTGTCGAAGAAGTGCGCGCGGTCGGCGAATGGTCGCAAGCCAATCCGCAAGACGTCACCCAACAGGTGGCGCCGCTGCTCGGTCTGCCGGCAGACATCACCCTGACCTCGGTGAAACGCCAGGGCTATGGCGCGCTGTTCCTGACCCCGGAAGTGGTCGCCGCGCAACAGAAAATCGCCGACACGTTTTTCCAGCTCAAGCTGATTCCCAAGCCGCTGAGCATCAAGGACGTGATCTGGACCCCGCCGGCCGCTGTGGCCCAAAGCTCCCCAGCGCAGTAATTCGAATCCACAAGGAGACCACTCCATGAGCCTCAATATTTTCTGGTTCCTGCCTACCCACGGCGACGGCCATTACCTTGGCACCGCTGAAGGCGCCCGCGCGGTCGACCACGGTTATTTGCAGCAAGTTGCGCAAGCGGCGGATCGCCTCGGTTTTGGCGGGGTGCTGATTCCCACCGGGCGTTCCTGCGAAGATTCGTGGCTGGTCGCGGCCTCGCTGATTCCAGTTACCCAGCGCCTGAAATTTCTCGTCGCTCTGCGCCCCGGGATCATTTCCCCGACGGTGGCGGCGCGTCAGGCTGCAACACTGGATCGTTTGTCCGGCGGTCGTGCGTTGTTCAATCTGGTCACTGGCGGTGACCCGGAAGAATTGGCCGGCGACGGTCTGTTCCTCAACCACGAAGAACGCTATCAGGCCTCGGTGGAATTCACCCGCATCTGGCGCCGTGTGCTGGAAGGCGAAACCGTTGATTACGACGGCGAACATATCAGCGTCAAAGGCGCCAAGCTGCTCTATCCGCCGATCCAGCAACCGCGTCCGCCGCTGTACTTCGGTGGCTCGTCCGAAGCTGCGCAGGATCTGGCCGCCGAGCAAGTGGAAATGGTCCTGACCTGGGGCGAGCCGCCGGCAGCAGTGGCAGAGAAGATCGCCCAAGTCCGGGCCAAAGCCGCCAAACTCGGGCGCACCGTGCGCTTCGGTATTCGTCTGCATGTGATCGTGCGGGAAACCAATGCCGAAGCCTGGCAAGCGGCGGACCGACTGATCTCGCATCTGGACGACGACACCATCCAACGTGCGCAGGCGTCGCTGGCGCGCTTCGATTCGGTCGGCCAGCAACGCATGGCCGCGCTGCATGGCGGCAGCCGCGACAACCTCGAAGTCAGCCCCAACCTGTGGGCCGGCGTCGGTCTGGTGCGCGGCGGTGCCGGCACGGCGCTGGTCGGCGATGGCCCGACCGTGGCGGCGCGGGTCAAGGAATACGCGGATCTGGGCATCGACACGTTCATCTTCTCCGGTTATCCACACCTCGAAGAATCCTATCGCGTCGCTGAACTGCTGTTTCCGCACCTCGACGTCGAACGCCCGGAATTGCCGAAAAGCGCCGGTTACGTCAGCCCGTTCGGCGAGATGGTCGCCAACGACATCCTGCCCAAAGCCGCATCGCAGAGCTGAGGCGCAGCCATGAAGAAATTTATCCACAGCCTCGCGCCCTGGGCGTTGCCGGTGTTGCTGCTGGCGGTGTGGCAGTTGTCGGTGTCGGCCGGTTGGTTGTCGACGCGGATTCTGCCGGCGCCGGTGGCGGTGCTCGAGGCCGGCGTCAGTCTGGTGCGCAGCGGCGAAATCTGGACGCACCTGGCCATCAGCGGCTGGCGCGCGGCACTCGGCTTCACCATCGGCGGCAGCATCGGTCTGGTGCTGGGCTTTATCACCGGCCTGTCGAAGTGGGGCGAGCGCTTGCTCGACAGCTCGGTGCAGATGATCCGCAACGTGCCGCATCTGGCGCTGATTCCACTGGTGATCCTGTGGTTCGGCATCGACGAGTCGGCGAAGATTTTTCTCGTGGCACTGGGCACCTTGTTCCCGATTTATCTCAACACGTATCACGGCATCCGCAACGTCGACCCGGCGCTGGTGGAAATGGCGCGCAGTTATGGTTTGAGCGGTTTCAGCCTGTTTCGCCAGGTGATTCTGCCCGGCGCGCTGCCGTCGATTCTGGTCGGCGTGCGCTTTGCCCTGGGTTTCATGTGGCTGACGCTGATCGTCGCTGAAACCATTTCGGCCAGCTCGGGCATCGGCTATCTGGCGATGAACGCCCGTGAATTTTTGCAGACCGATGTGGTGGTGCTGGCGATCCTGCTTTACGCCGTGCTGGGCAAACTGGCCGACCTCGCTGCCCGCGGGCTTGAACGGGTGTGGTTGCGCTGGCATCCGGCCTACCAGGTGGCCAAGGGAGGTGCGGCATGACTGCTCAACAGCCGCCACGCCTGCTGCGCGGGATTCCGCTGGCGCTGCGCAACCTGCAGAAAACCTTTGGCTCGCGCCAGGTATTGCGCGATATCGATTTGCACATTCCGGCGGGGCAATTCGTCGCAGTGGTCGGGCGCAGCGGTTGCGGCAAAAGCACCTTGCTGCGCTTGCTCGCCGGGCTCGATCAACCGACTGGCGGCGACCTGTTCGCCGGTTCCGCGCCGCTTAGCGATGCGCGCGATGACACCCGCTTGATGTTCCAGGAAGCGCGCCTGCTGCCGTGGAAAAAGATCATCGACAACGTTGGCCTGGGCCTTGCGGGCAACTGGCGGGCGCAAGCGCTGGAAGCACTCGAAGCGGTGGGGCTGGCCGATCGCGCCAATGAATGGCCGGCCGCATTGTCGGGCGGACAGAAACAGCGTGTCGCCCTGGCCCGGGCGCTGATTCATAAACCACGCCTGCTGTTGCTCGACGAACCACTCGGCGCGCTGGACGCGCTGACCCGCATCGAGATGCAGCAACTGATCGAACGTTTGTGGCAGCAACACGGCTTCACCGTGCTGCTGGTGACCCACGACGTCAGCGAAGCGGTGGCGATTGCCGACCGGGTGATCCTGATCGAGGACGGCGAAGTCGGTCTCGACCTGCACGTCGAACTGCCACGCCCACGTGTGCGTGGCTCGCATCGCCTGGCCGCACTGGAAAGCGAAGTGCTCAACCGTGTTCTGTCCCTGCCCGGCGAACCGCCGGCGCCGGAACCTGTTTCACCCTTGCCTACGCAACTGCGTTGGGCGCAATAAAGCAACTGTGAGCGGCAAGCTACAAGCTACAAGCTGCAAGTAAAAGCTTTGCGCTTTTGCTTCCTTCTTGAAGCTTGCAGCTTGCAACTTGCAGCCTATTTCGACCTCAGGAGAAATATCATGACTATCAAAGCCATCAACGTGCGCAACCAGTTCAAAGGCTCGATCAAGGAAATCGTCCTCGGCGACGTGCTGTCGGAAATCGACGTGCAGACCGCTTCGGGCATCGTCACTTCGGTGATCACCACCCGTTCCGTGAAAGAGCTGGAACTGGTGGTGGGCAGTGAGGTGATTGCCTTTGTGAAATCCACTGAGGTGTCGATCGCCAAGTTGTAAACCTGTGGATGAACAACAACCCCGGAGGGTGTGAGCCCTTCGGGGTTGATCGTTCCCACGCTCCGCGTGGGAATGCCTCTAGGGACGCTCCGCGTCCAGTGACGCGGAGCGTCACGGGCTGCATTCCCACGCAGAGCGTGGGAACGATCATGCCTCAGCGCTTC
Organism: Pseudomonas fluorescens; assembly: GCA_902825215.1. Lineage (GTDB taxonomy): Bacteria > Pseudomonadota > Gammaproteobacteria > Pseudomonadales > Pseudomonadaceae > Aquipseudomonas > Aquipseudomonas fluorescens_G. The sequence goes on along the minus strand of LR782234.1, from coordinate 5,932,504 downwards.
GGCAGGTAGGGCGGCAGATACAGGCCGATGTAGGCATCGAACACGCGCATCCCTTCCTCGGCCATGCGCGGCGTGATCTGCCCGTGCTGTTGCACCGAACGTGCATAAACGCGGTCGCCCAGTTCCATCGCCAAGGCAAACACATCGACATCGTCCGGCAGCTTGGGCAATTCAAAGTGATGGTCGAACAGTTTGTGCATCAGCTCGCCCAGTTCCAGATCGTGCTGGCGGTCCGCCTGGGTCACTTCCGTCAGCCCGTGCTGTGCAAGGATCAACTGGCGTGCCGCAGCGTCTTCGCCGTAGATTTCAAGCATGCGCTGCTCGACCAGTCGCGACAGATCGCGCCAGTCGCGCAAGGCCTCGTGATCGATCGGCGCTTGCAGGCAGGCGCGAAAGGCTGCGTGCACATCGGCGGTCAACGCTTCGAGCAGCGCCGGGACGCTGGCGAAGAAATGGTACACGGAGGAGGGCGGAATCTGCGCCCGTTCGGCCACGCTGTAGATCGACAGGCTCGCCACGCCCTCGGCGGCCAGCAGCGTGCGCGCGGCGTCGAGAATCGAATCGATGCGCGCCTGACTGCGGGCGCGGGGTTTGCGGACGGTGGCGGGACGCGTCATGGAAGTCTCCTGCGGGGCAGCGGGCATTGTACGAGGCGGTTTGTGTGTTGTCTTGTCAACCGCCATCGCTGGCAAGCCAGCTCCCACATTGATCTCCAGCGAATCCGGATCTTCATCCCACACGAAACTCCATGTGGGAGCTGCGGTGCGACGTCTCGACTTGCCAGCGAACCGCCGCAGGCGGCCATAAAAAAACGCCGCTGGCTGAATCAGCCAACGGCGTTTTTTGAAGCTGCAAATACTTAAACCGTATGCAGATACCAGTTGTACTCAAGGTCGGAGATGGAGTGTTCGAACTCTTCAAGCTCGCTTTCCTTGCAGGCGACGAAGATATCGATGTACTTCGGATCGATGTACTTGGCCATCACCTCGCTGTCGTCCAGCTCGCGCAGGGCGTCACGCAAGTTGTTCGGCAGGCTTTGCTCGTTCTGCTCGTAGCTGTTGCCTTCGACAGGCGCGCCCGGCTCGATCTTGTTGACCAGACCGTGATGCACGCCGGCCAGCACCGAAGCCATCAGCAGGTACGGGTTGGCGTCGGCGCCGGCAACGCGGTGTTCGATACGCACGGCATCGGCAGAGCCGGTCGGTACGCGAATCGCCACGGTGCGGTTGTCCAGACCCCAGCACGGCGAGTTCGGTACATAGAACTGCGCGCCGAAACGACGGTACGAGTTGACGTTCGGGCAGAGGAACGCCATCTGCGCGGGCAGGGTCTCGAGCACACCGCCGATCGCGTGACGCAGCGCGGCGTTCTGCTCGGGATCCTCGCTGGCAAAAATGTTCTTGCCGGCCTTGTCCAGAATCGAAATGTGTACGTGCAGACCATTGCCCGCCTGGCCCGGATACGGCTTGGCCATGAAGGTGGTGTCCATTTCATGGTCGTAGGCGATGTTCTTGATCAGGCGCTTGAGCAGGACCGCGTAGTCGCACGCCTTGATCGGGTCGGCGACGTGGTGCAGGTTCACTTCGAACTGCGCCGGGGCACTTTCCTTGACGATCGCATCGGCCGGGATGCCTTGCTCTTTGGCACCTTCCAGAATGTCCTGGAGGCAGTCGACGTATTCGTCGAGGTCGTCGATCAGGTAGACCTGCGTCGAGTGCGGGCGTTTGCCGGAGATCGGCGAGCGTGGCGGCTGTGGACGGCCGTTCACGTTTTCCTGGTCGATCAGGTAGAACTCAAGTTCGAACGCGGCGCAGATGGTCAGGCCCAGCTCATCGAACTTGGTCACCACCTGGCGCAGCACTTCACGCGGGTCGGCGAAGAACGGATCGCCTTCGAGTTCGTGCATGGTCATCAGCAGTTGCGCGGTCGGGCGCTTCTGCCAGGGTTCGTTGCACAGGGTATCGGGGATCGGATAGCAGATACGATCGGCGTCGCCGATGTCCAGGCCCAGGCCGGTGCTTTCCACCGTCGAACCATTGATATCCAGAGCAAATAGAGAGGCCGGCAGGTTGATGCCTTTCTCGTAAACCTTGTGGAGGCTGGTGCGTTCGATGCGCTTGCCGCGCACCACACCATTCATATCCGCAATCAGAAGGTCAACGTACAGAACCTCAGGATGTTCCTTAAGGAACGCGTTCGCTTCGTTAAGCTGAACGGCACGCGGGGGTACCGACATGATGCAACACCTTTGTTGTTAAAAATATCAATCATTGATCTTTTCTGGTTTCAGTCAACCCGAACGGCCTGCCGAAGTCAAGCGAGGCCTTTTTCGCCCTAAAAAAGCGCCGTGAGGGCATTTATGGGGCATTTCGGGGCGTTTTTGCGTCCTGCATGTGTCGGGCACCCGCAGGCTTGAGCAGGCCGTGTTGTATTTTTTACGGGGGTGTTGTGTAAAAAAATGAACAAGGCTAAGCTCCGATCAAACCCATAACAGCAATAATACCGGGGTGCTTCATGTCTCGCCTGCCGTTAATCGGCGTCACCGACTGCTCGCAACAGTCCGGTCTGCATGCTTATCACATCAGTGGCGATCCATCCGTCCGTAGCGCGGCCAATCAGGCTCGCAGCTTGTCGACGCAGCCCTGCGCAGCGACTCGTCAAACGGCAGCGTCCGATATTCTGGACGCAGACGACAGCATCCTGTTTATGGCGTCTCCTTTCAATATAGATCGCTTTCATCGTCACAGCCTGTGCCGCTTCCCCAGCCGTGCTCACGATTCTGCACGCCTTGAATGTGCACAGGAAATGCAACGCCAGCGTCAAGGGCAGGTAAGCTCCTCGTTCATTGTCTATGCGCGGTGCCAGGCGTAAGCCGGCACTGCGCGAGCAAGCCCCCCTTTAACGCGACGCTCTCAGCGTCAAACTTGCCTGACATCGCGTCAGGAGACTCAGCCCAGAGGCATTTATGAGTACCAACCTCGACCAGCTCACCGATTGGTTGAAAGACCGCAAGATCACAGAAGTCGAATGCATGATCGGCGACTTGACCGGCATCACCCGTGGCAAGATCTCCCCGACCAACAAGTTCATCGCCGAGAAAGGCATGCGTCTGCCGGAAAGCGTGTTGTTGCAGACCGTGACCGGCGATTACGTCGAAGACGACATCTATTACGAACTGCTCGACCCGGCCGACATCGACATGATCTGCCGCCCCGACCAGAACGCCGTGTACCTGGTGCCGTGGGCCATCGAGCCGACCGCGCAGGTGATCCACGATACCTACGACAAGCAAGGCAACCCGATCGAGCTGTCGCCGCGCAACGTCCTCAAGAAAGTCCTCAAGCTGTATGCCGACAAGGGCTGGCAGCCAATCGTCGCGCCGGAGATGGAGTTCTACCTGACCAAGCGCAGTGACGACCCTGACTATCCGTTGCAGCCGCCGATTGGTCGCTCCGGTCGCCCGGAAATCGGTCGTCAGTCGTTCTCCATCGAAGCGGCGAACGAATTCGATCCGCTGTTCGAAGACGTCTACGACTGGTGCGAATTGCAGGAGCTGGACCTCGACACGCTGATCCACGAGGACGGCACGGCGCAGATGGAAATCAACTTCCGTCATGGTGACGCGTTGTCGCTGGCCGACCAGATTCTGGTGTTCAAACGCACCATGCGTGAAGCCGCGCTCAAGCACGACGTGGCCGCGACGTTCATGGCCAAACCGATGACCGGCGAGCCGGGCAGTGCCATGCACTTGCACCAGAGCATCATCGACATCCACACCGGCAAGAACGTCTTCTCCAACGAAGACGGGACCATGAGCCAGTTGTTCCTGCACCACATCGGTGGCCTGCAGAAACTGATCCCGGAATTGCTGCCGCTGTTCGCCCCCAACGTCAACTCGTTCCGCCGCTTCCTGCCGGATACCTCGGCACCGGTGAACGTCGAGTGGGGCGAAGAAAACCGCACCGTCGGCCTGCGCGTGCCGGACGCCGGCCCGCAGAACCGCCGTGTGGAAAACCGTCTGCCGGGGGCCGACGCCAACCCGTATCTGGCGATCGCCGCGAGCCTGCTCTGCGGTTACATCGGCATGGTCGAAGGCCTCAACCCGAGCGCGCCCGTGGTGGGCCGTGGCTACGAGCGCCGCAACCTGCGCCTGCCGCTGACCATCGAAGACGCGCTGGAACGCATGGAAAACAGCAAGACCGTCGAGAAATACCTCGGCAAGACTTTCATCACTGGCTACGTCGCGGTCAAGCGGGCCGAGCATGAAAACTTCAAGCGCGTGATCAGTTCCTGGGAGCGTGAGTACCTGCTCTTCGCCGTCTGATACGCCGGGCGCGCCGCGCAGGCGGCGCGCCTTCACCGATAACAAGGAGAATTGGCATGACCAGCAACAACCCGCAAACCCGCGAGTGGCAAGCACTCAGCAGTGATCATCACCTGGCCCCGTTCAGCGATTTCAAGCAACTGAAAGAGAAGGGCCCGCGGATCATCACCAATGCCAAGGGTGTTTATCTGTGGGACAGCGAAGGCAACAAGATTCTCGACGGCATGGCCGGGCTCTGGTGCGTGGCGATCGGTTATGGCCGCGATGAGCTGGCCGACGCCGCCGCCAAACAGATGCGCGAACTGCCGTACTACAACCTATTCTTCCAGACCGCACACCCGCCGGCACTGCAACTGGCCAAGGCGATTGCCGACGTTGCACCGGAAGGCATGAACCATGTGTTCTTCACCGGTTCCGGCTCCGAAGGCAACGACACCATGCTGCGCATGGTTCGCCATTACTGGGCGATCAAAGGCCAGCCGAACAAGAAAGTCATCATCAGCCGCAAGAACGGTTATCACGGCTCGACCGTGGCCGGCGCCAGCCTCGGCGGCATGACCTATATGCACGAGCAGGGCGACTTGCCGATCCCGGGCATCGAGCACATCGCGCAGCCGTACTGGTTTGCCGAGGGTGGCGACATGTCCCCGGAAGAGTTTGGTATCTGGGCGGCCAATCAGCTCGAAGAAAAGATTCTCGAAGTCGGCGTCGACAACGTCGGTGCCTTTATTGCCGAGCCGATTCAGGGTGCCGGTGGCGTGATCATTCCGCCCGACACCTATTGGCCGCGCATCAAGGAAATCCTCGCCAAATACGACATCCTGTTTGTGGCGGACGAAGTGATCTGTGGGTTCGGTCGCACCGGTGAGTGGTTCGGTAGCGATTTCTACGACCTCAAACCCGACATGATGACCATTGCCAAAGGCCTGACCTCCGGCTACATCCCAATGGGTGGCCTGATCGTCCGTGACAGCGTGGTGGCGGTGCTCAACGAAGGCGGCGATTTCAATCACGGCTTCACCTATTCCGGGCATCCGGTGGCAGCCGCGGTGGGTCTGGAAAACATCCGCATCCTGCGCGATGAACAGATTATCGAGAACGCCCACAACGAAACGGCACCGTATTTGCAGAAACGTCTGCGCGAGCTGAACGATCATCCGTTGGTGGGTGAAGTTCGCGGCGTCGGTCTGCTGGGGGCGATCGAGCTGGTGCAGGACAAGGCCACGCGCAAGCGTTACGAAGGTAAGGGCGTCGGTATGATCTGCCGGCAGTTCTGCTTCGACAACGGCCTGATCATGCGCGCGGTGGGTGACACGATGATCATCGCGCCGCCGCTGGTGATCAGCAAAGCCGAGATCGATGAGTTGGTTACAAAGGCACGCAAGTGTCTGGACCTGACCCTCGGTGCGCTGCAGGGCTAAGTGCTAGGCTTTGAGCGAGCAGGTTGCGGCTTGCTCGATCAAAGCTGTCAGAAAGGCCGGTCTTTTGTTGAAAGACCGCCTCGGATCTTGCCAGACTAGCCGCGGTTCCAGTTGTCCGGGTTCGGCCGCTGAACAATGTGGTTCAAAAAAGAAAAATTTGGAGCATGACGCATGAAGGCATTAGGTAAAAAGCTTGCTGGCAAGACACTTCTCGCGCTGTCCGTGGCGGGCATGATGGCGGGTGCGGTTCACGCGGACGACAAAGTGCTGCACGTTTACAACTGGTCCGATTACATCGCGCCGGACACCGTGGCCAACTTCGAGAAAGCCACCGGGATCAAAGTCGTCTACGACGTCTTCGACAGTAACGAAACCCTGGAAGCCAAGCTGCTGGCCGGCAAGTCCGGCTACGACATCGTGGTGCCTTCCAACAACTTCCTCGCCAAGCAGATCAAGGCCGGGGTTTACCAGGAACTGGACAAGTCCAGGCTGCCGAACTGGAAAAACCTCGACGAAGACCTGCTCAAGGCCGTTGGCGACGCCAGCGACCAGGGCAACAAACACGCCTTCCCGTACATGTGGGGCTCGATCGGCATCGGCTACAACCCGGCCAAGGTCAAGGCTGCGCTGGGCATCGACAAGATCGATTCGTGGGACGTGGTGTTCAAGCCGGAAAACATCGAGAAACTCAAAAGCTGCGGCGTGAGCTTCCTCGACGCCCCGACCGAGATGATTCCGGCGGCGTTGCACTATCTGGGCAAGCCGACCAACAGCAAGGACAAGGCTGACCTGAAAGCCGCCGAAGACCTGTTCCTGAAAATTCGTCCGTCGGTTGCCTACTTCCACTCCTCCAAGTACATCTCGGACCTGGCCAACGGCAACATCTGCGTCGCCGTCGGTTACTCGGGTGACCTGGAGCAATCCAAGACCCGCGCCCAGGAAGCCGGTGACAAGGTCAAACTGGCCTACACCATTCCAAAAGAAGGCGCCGGTACTTTCTACGACATGGTCGCCATTCCCAAGGATGCCGAAAACGTCGAAGCCGCCTACAAGTTCATGAACTACCTGCTCGAGCCGCAAGTGATGGCCGGCATCACCAACGCCGTGCGTTTCCCGAACGGCAACAAGGCGGCCACGCCACTGGTGGACAAGGACATCACCAGCGATCCGAGCATCTACCCGTCGGCTGAAGTGAAAAAACAGCTCTACGCGATCAGTGACCTGGACGCGGCGACTCTGCGCCTGATCACCCGCAGCTGGACCAAGATCAAATCGGGCAAATAAGCCGGTTTGTCGCAGCAACCGCTGGCCGTCGTTTCCGCGATGGCGGCCAGCGGAGCAATTAAATGACAGAAAGTTTTGCTGGATCGGTTTTTCGAGGGTAAGTTGCGCGCCGGTTTTGTTGTCGGGCAGCCATGGCTGTCACGCAGCGCGGGCAACTTGGGCCCAATCCATTTAGAGGACCTCCACTTGCCTGTATTTTCTTCTTTGCGCAAAGCCCTGCTGGCCGCTGCCGGCCTGACCCTCGCTGTCGGAGCCCAGGCCGCCGGTACGGTGCACATTTATAACTGGTCCGATTACATCGGCGAATCGACTCTGGCCGACTTCGAAAAGGAGACCGGGATCAAACCGGTCTACGACGTCTTCGATTCCAACGAAACCCTGGAAGGCAAGCTGCTCGCCGGGCGCACCGGCTACGACGTGGTCGTGCCGTCGAACCACTTCCTCGGCAAACAGATCAAGGCCGGCGCCTTCCAGAAACTCGACAAGGCGCAACTGCCGAACTATTCCAACCTCGACCCGGTGCTGCTCAAGCGCCTGGAGCAGAACGATCCCGGCAATCTTTACGCCGTTCCGTATCTGTGGGGCACCAACGGCATCGGTTACAACGTCGACAAGGTCAAGGCTGTGCTGGGCATCGACAAGATCGATTCCTGGGCCGTGCTGTTCGAGCCGGAAAACATCAAGAAGCTGCACAGCTGCGGCGTCGCGTTCCTCGATTCGGCCGATGAAATGATGCCGACCATGCTCAATTACCTGGGCCTGAACGCCAACAGCACCAACACCAAGGACTACGAAAAAGCCACCGCCAAGCTGCTCGCGGTGCGTCCTTACGTGACCTATTTCCATTCCTCGAAATACATCGGTGATCTGGCCAACGGCGACATCTGCGTGGCGATCGGTTTCTCCGGTGACATCTTCCAGGCGAAGAACCGTGCCGAGGAAGCCAAGAAAGGCGTGAACATCGCCTACTCGATTCCGAAAGAGGGCGGCGCGTTGTGGTTCGACATGCTGGCGATCCCAAAGGACTCGTCCAACGTCAAAGAGGCCCACGCCTTCATCAACTATTTGCTGAAACCTGAGGTGATCGCCCAGGTCAGTGATTACGTCGGTTACGCCAACCCCAACCCGGGTTCGGACAAGCTGATGGAACAGTCCATCCGCACCGACGAAGCGGTTTACCCGCCGCAAGCAGTCCTCGACAAGACCTACGTGTCGACCGAGTTGCCAGCCAATATTCAGCGTTTGATGACCCGCAGCTGGACCAAGGTCAAGTCGGGCAAATAACGCACAAACTATCCAGTGTTCGTCTTGCGTGGCGAACCGCTGCTTCTGTTGGGAGTTTCGTAAATGGCAGTTGCCTCCGGCGCCTACAAGAAAGCCCTCGAGGGCGACCAGACACCAAAACAGGTGCTGGTCAAAATCGACCGGGTCACGAAGAAGTTCGACGAGACGATTGCCGTGGACGACGTGTCCCTGGAAATCAAGAAAGGCGAGATCTTCGCCCTGCTCGGCGGTTCGGGATCGGGCAAATCCACCCTGCTGCGCATGCTCGCAGGGTTTGAACGGCCCACGGAGGGGCGCATTTTCCTCGACGGCGTCGACATCACCGACATGCCGCCGTACGAACGTCCGATCAACATGATGTTCCAGTCGTACGCCTTGTTCCCGCACATGACCGTGGCGCAGAACATCGCCTTCGGCCTGCAGCAGGACAAGATTCCCAAGGCCGAGATCGACGCCCGCGTGGCCGAAATGCTCAAGCTGGTGCAGATGAGCCAGTACGCCAAACGCAAGCCGCATCAACTGTCTGGCGGCCAGCGTCAGCGCGTGGCACTGGCGCGTTCGCTGGCCAAGCGGCCAAAACTGCTGCTGCTCGATGAGCCGATGGGCGCTCTGGACAAGAAACTGCGTTCGCAGATGCAGCTGGAACTGGTGGAAATCATCGAGCGCGTCGGCGTGACCTGCGTGATGGTGACCCACGACCAGGAAGAGGCCATGACCATGGCCGAGCGCATTGCGATCATGCACCTGGGCTGGATCGCGCAGATCGGCAGCCCGATCGACATCTACGAAACCCCGACCAGCCGACTGGTCTGCGAATTCATCGGCAACGTCAACATCTTCGAAGGCGAAGTGATCGACGACGCCGAGGGGCACGCGACCATCACCTGCAAGGACCTCGACCGGCAGATCTACGTCGGCCACGGCATCAGCACCTCGGTGCAGGACAAGTCAGTGACCTACGCGATTCGTCCCGAGAAGCTGCTGGTCACCGCCGAAATGCCGACCTGCGAATACAACTGGTCGAGCGGCAAGGTTCACGACATTGCCTATCTGGGCGGTCACTCGGTGTTCTACGTCGAGTTGCCAAGCGGCAAACTGGTGCAGTCGTTCGTGGCCAACGCCGAACGCCGTGGCGCACGTCCGACCTGGGGCGATCAGGTTTACGTGTGGTGGGAAGATGATAGCGGCGTGGTACTTCGCTCATGAACATGCGCAAATTCAAACGCCGCATCAACCGGATCATTCCCAATGGCCGGCAACTGGTCATTGGTGTGCCTTTCATCTGGCTGTTCCTGTTCTTCATGCTGCCGTTCTTCATCGTCCTGAAGATCAGTTTTGCCGAAGCCGACGTGGCGATCCCGCCGTACACCGAGATCTACACGTTTGCCGAGCAGAAGCTGCAATTGCTGCTCAACCTGGGTAATTACGCGCTGCTGGGCGACGACGAGCTGTACATCGCCGCCTACCTCGGCTCGCTGAAGATGGCCTTCATCAGCACGCTGCTGTGCCTGCTGATCGGCTATCCGATGGCCTACGCCATTGCCAGTGCGCGCAAAGAGCTGCAAACGGTGCTGGTGCTGCTGATCATGATGCCGACCTGGACGGCGATTCTGATCCGCGTCTATGCGTGGATGGGCATTCTCAGCAACAACGGCCTGCTCAACGGTTTCCTGATGAGCATGGGCCTGATCGACGAGCCGCTGCAGATCCTCAACACCAACCTGGCGGTGTACATCGGCGTGGTCTATTCGTACCTGCCGTTCATGATCCTGCCGCTGTACGCCAATCTGGTGAAGCACGACAACAGTCTGCTCGAAGCGGCCTCGGACCTCGGTTCGAGCACCTTCAACAGCTTCTGGAAAATCACCATTCCGCTGTCCAAGAACGGCATCATTGCCGGCTGCATGCTGGTGTTCATTCCGGTGGTCGGTGAGTTCGTCATCCCGGAACTGCTCGGCGGTCCGGAAACCCTGATGATCGGTAAAGTGCTCTGGCAGGAATTCTTCAACAACCGTGACTGGCCGGTGGCGTCCGCCCTGGCGGTGGTGATGCTGGCGATCCTGATCGTGCCGATCATCCTGTTCAACCGCAGTCAGGCCAAGGAAATGGAGGGTAAAGAATGAAGCGCTTCCGTTTCTCCAGCCTGATGCTGGTACTGGGTCTGATTTTCATCTATCTGCCGATGCTGATCCTGGTGATCTACTCGTTCAATGCCTCGAAACTGGTGACGGTGTGGGGTGGCTGGTCGGTGAAGTGGTACGTCGGCCTGCTCGATAACTCGCAACTGATGGGCTCGGTGCTGCGCTCGCTGGAAATCGCCTGCTACACGGCAGTGGCAGCGGTGGCGCTGGGTACGCTGGCGGCCTTCGTGCTGACCCGTATCACCCACTTCAAGGGCCGCACGCTGTTCGGCGGCCTGGTGACGGCGCCACTGGTCATGCCGGAAGTGATCACCGGTCTGTCGCTGTTGCTGCTGTTCGTGGCCATGGCGCAGATGATCGGCTGGCCGCAGGAACGCGGCATCGTCACCATCTGGATCGCCCACACCACGTTCTGTGCGGCGTATGTGGCGGTGGTGGTGTCGGCGCGTCTGCGTGAGCTGGACCTGTCCATCGAAGAGGCGGCGATGGACCTCGGCGCGCGGCCGTGGAAGGTGTTCTTCCTGATCACCATCCCGATGATCGCACCGTCGCTGGCAGCGGGCGGCATGATGTCGTTCGCCCTGTCGCTGGATGACCTGGTGTTGGCGAGCTTCGTTTCCGGGCCGGGTTCGACGACCCTGCCGATGGAAGTGTTCTCGGCGGTGCGCCTGGGCGTGAAGCCGGAAATCAACGCCGTGGCCAGTCTGATTCTGCTGGCGGTGTCGCTGGTGACCTTCCTGGTCTGGTTCTTCAGCCGCCGCGCCGAAGAAGCACGCAAGAAAGCCATTCAGCAAGCCATCGAAGAAAGCGCAGCCGATTCATGGAAGCAACCGGACGCGCGTCGCGCACCGAGTCCGGAAGCGGCGTAAGCCCTGTCGGGTTGGTTGCTTTTTCAAGACCAATCCATATCCCTGTGGGAGCGGGCTTGCCCGCGATAGCTATCTGACATTCGACATTGATGTTGACTGTAAAGACGCCATCGCGGGCAAGCCCGCTCCCACAGGTTTTTCTGCGGTCAGGAAATCCAGGGAGAATTGCGGATCACTTCAACGAAGTTCATCGGTTTGAACCCCGGCTCCTGATCCATCAGCACATCAGTCTTCACATTGCCGAACGTGGTCTGCGGGCGATGGCGCAAACCGTCGGCAAACGCGCAAATGATGCATTCTTTGAAACCTTCGCCGCGTGGATGTGCATGCACCACCGCTTCGCGCTGCACGCTGCTGAACGCCGCGTAATCCATGCCCAGCACATCCATTTCCACTCCCGCAGTGACCAGCGCTACGGTCGGGCGCAGATGCTTCGGCACGCCCGGTGTTGTATGCAGAGCAATCGATAGCCAGACCTGCTCGATATCGTCGTCGCTCAGTCCGTACGGCTTGAGAAACGCGGCTGCCGCATTCGCACCGTCCACTTCGAAACGTTCTTCAGCGCTGCGATGGCCTTCGACCAGACCGAGGTCGTGGAACATCGCGCCGACGTACAACAGCTCCGGGTTGTAGGCCAGTTGCTGGCGCTCGCCGCTCAGCGCGCCGAACAGAAACACCCGGCGTGAATGGTGATAGAGCAGGTCGGATTCGAGGTCGCGAATGTACTCGGTGGTGGCCCGGGCGAGGGCACTGTCAGGGATTTTGATGCCGGCGATGCGGGTGCTCATATCGGTTGCCTCGTCGAAAACGCCGTTGTGGCGCTGATGAGGAAAGTCTGTTCCCCGTGCGCATAGCGAACAATCGAGGCGTGCCTGCGATCCTTGCCAATCAACCTGCAAATCGTGCCAACTCGGCAAACAGACCCAGCGGAGCTTCACAGCATGAGCAAAACCGTCGCCATCGTGGTGTTTCCCGGCGTGCAGTCGCTGGACGTCAGCGGTCCCATGGACGTGTTTGCCGAGGCTAATCGTTTCCTCGCACCACCGGATCACTATCGGCTGGAAGTGATTGGTGTCGAGCGCGGGGCGATGGCCTGTTCCAACGGCCTGAGCGTGACTGCCCATCGGCATTTCAGCGAAGCGCTCGAGCCCTATGACCTGTTGTTGGTCGCCGGTGGGCCGCAGTTGCCGTTCATGGATTTTGGCAGCGCATTCGACAGCTGGCTGCGCGAGGCCTGCACGCGGGCGCAGCGTTTCGGTTCGATCTGCAATGGCGCGTTCATGCTGGCGCGGGCGGGGCTGCTGGAGGGGCGCACGGTGACTACTCACTGGAACGATGCCGAGGCCTTGGCGCAGTTGTGCCCGACCACGCAAGTCGAGGCTGATCGCTTGTACGTCGAGGATGGCAGGCTCTACACCTCGGCCGGGGTCACGGCGGGGATCGATCTGTCGTTGTATCTGCTGGCGCGGGATCACGGCGCCGAGGTGGCGCTCAGCGTGGCCAAACGGCTGGTGGTGTTCACCCAGCGCTCCGGTGGGCAGTCGCAGTTCAGCCCGTTCCTCACCCCGCATGCCGAGCCGACGTCAGCAGTAGCGATGGTGCAACTGTATGTGCTGGCCAATCTCACCGGAGATCTGACAATTGCCGATCTGGCCAGTGCGGCGAACATGAGTGCGCGCAATTTCTCTCGAGTGTTTGCCCGTGAGGCGAAAGTCACGCCGGCAGAGTTCGTTGAGCGCGCACGGGTTGATGCGGCACGGGTGATGCTGGAAAGCACCGCAGCGCCGCTGAAGACCGTGGCCTATCAGTGCGGGTTTCGCGATGCGCAGCATATGCGCAGCGTGTTCAACCGGCGGCTGGGGGTGACGCCGCAGCAGTTTCGGATGAATTTTGCTGTGATGCTCTGAAGCCTTTTGGTGGTTTTCAGGGCCTCATCGCTGGCGAGCCAGCTCCCACAGGTTTCTCTGGTGTTCACATGATTTGTGATCGACACAAAACCCTGTGGGAGCTGGCTTGCCAGCGATGAGGCCAGTCCAATCAGCGCAAAACTACTGCGCAGCCCGCGCCGGCAACAGCTTCAAGGTACTGCGCGTATTCGCCGTCACTTCTTCCTCGCTGAAATGCGCCTGCACGTAGATCCCCTCCACATACGCCTCGGCCTGATCGTCGTAGTGACTGTCGAACGGCACGCCGCTCTGACCCACCGGGTTGATCGTCAGCCCATGCGCCGGATCAGCGAAATCCACCAGTCGCCGTGTCGACGGCCCGTAGGTTACCGGCCACGGCGCCGGGCTGACCTTCGCTGAAAGGTTGTTCGGCACTTCATGGCTGCCCGGCGCCGCGAACGGCCCGACGTTGAACAGACGATCCAGCGGTTTCTGCTGCCCCAGTGGATGGCCATGGGTCAGGGTATGCGCCGCGCCCCATTGCCACGCCGCCACATCGTCGCCGAAGGTCAGCTTCAGGTGCTGCAGGCTTGCCTGCCATGCCGCGCGGACGATATCGGCGCGGGTTTCCTTCGCGGGTGTGCTGCGGTTGTCCCACCACGGCGAATCGGCATTCGCCGCCAGCCTCGGCAGTGCTGCATCAATCACCCGTGTCGACAGCAGCGTGTCGAAAAACTCGTTGCCCAACTCATCGCGCATCGCCGCATCAGCCAGGTCATAGAGGAACTGGTTGAACAGCGTCGCACTGACCGAATCCAGCGGATAGTCGCCGGGCCACTGCGCCAGTTGCTCAACCAGTTTCAGTTGCGCGGGATCGCTCACCACCTCGCGCAACACCGGCAGCAGCGGTGCGAGCAGGCGCGGGCCGTAGCCGGTCGCGGTGCCCAGTTGCAGCTTCTGATTGGCTTCATTGCTCCACTTCAGGTTCTTGTCGCTGAGCTGACGATTGAGCTGCTGCCCGCGATCGGCAAGGTTGTAATAACCGGGAATCGGCATGCCGGTCGGCGACACGGGCTGAAAGTTGGCCGAGACGATATAGCCGCGCGGCGGGTTCTCTTCCTGCGGGTTGGCGCTGAACGGGTAGTAGCCGTCCTTGTCCGCCTGATGGGTGCTGCCGTCGAGAATGAATTCCGGCCTGACTCCGGCCGGGCGCTTGGGTAGCAACGCCGAGGCCCACCAGGCGATATCGCCCTTGGCATTGGCATAAACCAGATTCAGCCCCGGCGCCTGGACTTTCGCTGCAGCGACGCGGGCCTTGGTCAGGGTGTCAGCGCGGTTGAGCTGATAGAAACCTTCAAGGATCGGGTTTGGCGTTTCGAGAAACGCCCACCACATGGCGATCGGGGTTTTGCCCGCCGCCGCACCCAGTGCGTCGTTGACGATCGGGCCGTGGGGCGACTGGCGCAGGGTGAGGGTCACTGGTGCCTGGCCTTTCACCTTGATCTGCTGCTCGCTGACCAGCAGATCGGTCCACTGGCCGCGATACCAGATCTGATTGGGGTTGTCCGGGTTGACCTTTTCGGCGATCAGATCCAGATCGTCGTTCTGGAACATGGTCAGGCTCCAGCCGAAATCCATGTTGTGGCCGAGGAACGCGAACGGCACCAGCGCCTGATGATGACCGTACAGCGCAAAACCCGGCGCCGACAGCTGCGCCTCGTACCACACCGACGGCACCGAGAAACGGATGTGCGGGTCACCAGCCAGCAACGGCTTGCCGCTCTGGCTGCGACTGCCGGCGATGACCCAGGCGTTGCTGCCTTCGAACTGCGGCAGGCCGTTTTCGATCAGCGCCTGCTCACTGAGGCGGGCAAGGGCGTTGAGGTCTTTCCAGTCCCCAGCGGCGAGGGCGGGCGCAGCGTGGTTGTGATCGTTGGCGAGGACGCCTTTGGCCTGCCAGTCGAGGTCGAACACGTTGAGGTAATCGGCGCCGAGTTGATCGCGCACGAAAGTCAGCAGCGGCTCGGTGCGAAACGCCGCAGCAAAACTGTAAGCCATGTAACCGGCGACGCTGATGCTGTCTTCGGCGGTGAACGGCCGCTTGGGGATGCCCAGCACGTCGAACTCGATCGGCGCAGCGTGGCTGTCCTGATATTGGTTGATGCCATCCAGATAGGCTTGCAGGCCCTTCCACGCCGGCGACTGTTTATCCTGACTGGCGACGTAACTGGCGGCGCGCTCGCGAATGCGCAGGCTGCGAAACAGTTTGTCGGTGTCGAGCAGTTTCGGCCCAAGCACCTCGGCCAGCTCACCCCGGGCGAGACGGCGCATGGCTTCCATCTGGAACAACCGGTCCTGCGCATGCACATAGCCGAGGGCGCGGTAGAGGTCGGTTTCGTTCTCGGCGCGAATGTGCGGCACACCGCGCTCGTCGTAGCGCACGGTCACCGAGCCCTGCAGATTGCGCAGCTCGACCTGGCCCTGGCGCGTCGGTTGTTTGCTGTAGACGTACCAGCCCAGGGCGCCGAGCAGGGCGACAATGAGCAAAGCGAGAAGGGTGAACACGCGCTTCATGGTGACTCCTTGTGCAGGCGGGAGTTGCCGCCCGTCGGGCTGCAAACAATTAGCACAAAGGCTCTGTGCCGTGCAGCGCAATCCTTTAAATGTCCGGAATGCCTTACTTCGCCTCCACTGGCCAGGGGCAATAACAACCCACCGCCAGTGTGTGCGTGGCGTTGACCGGTCGATCTTCCGTCAGCGCATGCAAAATCGGTTCGATGAAGCTGTTGCTGGAATTGCAGGTCAGGCCTTCGCTGTACGGGCCAAAATAGGCCAGTTTGCCGCTGCGGTCCCAGATCGCCACGGCCGGGCTGGCCGGGATCTGCTCAGAACCGGGCAGGACGACGATGGTTTTCAGGCTGGCGAGGGTCGCCGGCAACTGGCCGTGGCTGCCGGGTTTCTGCACCGCAAAGAACTCCACACCGCGGGCGCCGAACTGCTCGACCATCTCGCTCAGGTGCTGTTGGTTGCCGACGTTGCACGGGCAGGCCGGGTCCCAGAAGTGCACGAGGCGGATGTTACCCGGCCCGGCGAGGTCGTCCGGCAGGCGCAGCGGATCGCCGGAAAACACTGCCGTGTGCTCGCTGAATGCGCGCAGATAACGGCCCTGAAACCAGTCATACGCGGCCCACAGCACGCCGGCGCAGATCAGCGCGAGCAGGCTGGCGAACAGTGCGGTGCGGTAGGGCGAACGCATGGATTTGGTTCCTCAGAGGCGGGCTAGCTTGCCATGCTTGCCGCGACAGATGAATATCGCAGGCCGATAAAGTCCGTTTACCGCTTTGGAATGTCCGCATGCCTGATACTTTCGACCCCGATCAAATCCGCGCGAGCCTCAAGCCTCTGGCCGAGTGGCAACCGCTGTCGGACGAGGCGAAGGCGTATCAGCGCTTCTACCAGACCGATTTTCCCGAGCGCGATGTCTGGCGCGGCATGGGCCGTTTCGAAGTCGATGGCTACGAACTGGTCAGCCATTGCTGGTGGCCGGAGAAGGTCAAGGCGACGCTGTTCCTGCTGCACGGTTATTACGATCACACAGGGCTCTATCGGCATGTGATCGAGTGGGCGCTGGATCAGGACTTTGCCGTGATCGCCTGCGACTTGCCGGGGCATGGCCTGTCGAGCGGGCCACGGGCGAGCATTCGCGATTTCGCGGAATATCAGCACATGCTCCAGGCGTTGTTCGCCGAAGCGCAGTCGATCGCGCTGCCGCAACCGTGGCACTTGTGCGGGCAAAGCACCGGCGGGGCGATCGTGGTCGATCATCTGCTCAATCATGGCGAGGGCAGCCCGGCGCAG
Source organism: Pseudomonas fluorescens (assembly GCA_902825215.1). Classification (GTDB taxonomy): domain Bacteria; phylum Pseudomonadota; class Gammaproteobacteria; order Pseudomonadales; family Pseudomonadaceae; genus Aquipseudomonas; species Aquipseudomonas fluorescens_G. The sequence continues at coordinate 5,915,437 of LR782234.1, read as the reverse complement.
GGCCAGGTGATTTTGCTGGCGCCGCTGGTGCGACCACGGGCCTGGGGCTGGTCGCAGCTCAGTTATTACCTGCTCCGGCCGTTCGTTCGCGGGGTCGCGCGGCGCTTCAGCGAGAACTCCAATGACCCGAATTTCCTGCCGTTCCTGCAGGCCGATCCGTTGCAGCCGCGGCGCTTGCCGACCCAATGGGTGGGCGCGTTGTCGCGCTGGATCATCCGCGTCGAGCACGCAAAAAAAAGCCCGCGACGGCCGCTGATCATTCAGGGGCAGGCGGACATGACGGTGGACTGGCAGCACAACCTGCAAGTGTTGAAGTGGAAGTTCGATCGGCCGCAGATCCTGTTGCTGGCCGAGGCGCGGCATCACCTGGCCAATGAAACGGCGCAGATGCGCGAGGAGTATTTCGAGTTCCTGAGCAAGCGGATCAGGGGCCGGAATCTGTAGTGACTGTGAGGGCCTCTTCGCGAGCAGGCTCGCTCCCACAGGGGACTGAGTTGTTCACAATCTCGTGTCCACTGAAGATCCACTGTGGGAGCGAGCCTGCTCGCGAAAGCGGTCTGTCAGGCGCCGATGATCACTGTCCAACCGCAAGCCCAGCGCGAATCGCCGCCAGCGCCGCCTGGTAGTAGGCCTTGCCCTCAGTTGACTCGGCAAACGTCGCAAACTCTTCCAGCTCTTCATCCGACAGGTCGCGATAGACGTACAGCAGCGTGTTGTTCAGATCCGCGCCGATCTGATCCATCAAACGCTGGCGCTGGCCGTTGAGCATGCCCTGCGCCTGACCGCCACCGAGCAGGCCCGGAATCATTGAACTGAGACTGTCCGCCGCGACGCCGGCAATCGCCAGGCTGACCTCCGCCCCGGCTTCACGCGCCGGCAAGGCCTGGGCGAGGTGGCCGATGATCAGTTGGCGGTTGTCGCTGGCCTGCATTTTCGGCAGGCCCTTGGCGTTTTTCGCCAGTTGATCGCGGCGGGTCGCGAGCAGTTCGGCGGCGACGATTTTCTTGCCCAGCGGTGACTGGAAGAAGCTCAGCGCCGGTTTTGGGTCGGCGAGTTTCTGCCGCAGTTGCGCCTCGGCGCGTTGATCCACGGCCTGCGGGGCAAAGCGCTGGTTGCTGTTATTGACCAGCGCCTGGAACACCGCCGGCGGCAGGCTGTTCTGATAGCGCTGCTGCGCGGCACTCAGGGCGTCATTGAAATGCGCACGTTGATCTGGCCAGCCGGCGACCTTGTACAACTGGTCGTAGCCGTCCGCCCAGGCGGGCAACACACAGAACATCAACAGTGAAAAAAGCAAACGGCGCATAGGGACTCCTGTCAGCAGCGGACTATTCTCCGTGCGGTGCCGGTACTTGTCGAGAATTCGTATCAAGCCGCTGCGTGGCTCTGTCGGATTTGTTGCCGCAGGCATACTATGCGCGCCATGCAAATATCCTCTGAACACCCACTGCTGTTACGCATTGTCGACGACCTGGCCGAGCATGGCTGGTCGCAGCAGAACATTTTCCTGCCCGCCGGTCTGACCCGCGAGCTGGCGGCCGAGTGCCGCAAACGTGAAGCCGAGGGTGAGCTGGCGCCGGCGGCGGTCGGGCGCGGGCCGTTTTCAGAGATTCGCGAGGGGATCCGCGGCGATCATATCCAATGGATCGACCCGGGCCAGGCCGAGGCCAGCGACCGTTATCTGAACCTGATGGAGAGCCTGCGCGAAGCGCTCAATCGCGGTTTGTTTCTTGGTCTCGAAGATTTCGAATGCCACTTCGCGCTGTATCCGCCCGGCGCGTTTTATCGCCGGCATGTCGACCGTTTTCGCGACGATGACAAGCGCATGGTTTCGGTGGTGGTGTACCTCAACGATGGCTGGCTGCCAGAGGATGGCGGCCAGCTGCGCATGTATCTGAATGAAGACCGCGTGCATGACGTGCAGCCTACCGGCGGCTGTCTGGTGGTGTTCCTTTCCGGCGAAGTGCCCCATGAAGTGCTGCCGGCCAACCGCGAGCGGCTGTCGCTGACCGGTTGGTTCCGCCGCCGTGGCAACGAGCCGTTCTGAGATGCACAGGATTCTGGTCAGCCGCTGCCTGTTGGGCCACCGCGTGCGCTACGACGGCGGGGCCAGCGGGCCGTTTGATCTGCTTGAACAGTGGATTGCCGACGGGCGAGTGGTGCCGTTGTGTCCCGAGGTCGCCGGAGGTTTACCAACGCCACGGGCAGCGGCGGAGATTCCGGGCGGGCAGGGTGGCGAGGTGCTGGATGGCACGGAGGCGGTGATCACCACTGCGGGCGAGGATGTCAGCGCGCAGTTTCTCGACGGTGCGCGGCAGGCGCTGGCGTTGGTGCAAAAGCACGGCATTCGGGTGGCGGTGCTCAAGGCCAACAGTCCGTCGTGCGGGAATCTGCTGACGTATGACGGGACATTCAGTGGCGTGAAGGTCAGCGGCGAAGGGGTGACGGCGGCGTTGCTCAAGCGCCACGGCGTGCGGGTGTTCAGCGAGCTGGAGTTGCCACAGGCCGCCGCTGCCCTCGCAGCTCTTATCTAGCAGACCGCCGCACTCCTACAGGTTCTGTGTTCACTTGGGTTCGGTGAGCCACTTCTCGGTAAGCGCCGCCAAACGTCCGTCGTCCTTGATCCGTTGCATCGCGCTCGCAAGACTGGCCTGAAACGCCGGATTACCCTTCTGAAACGGAATCGCCAGCTCCACCGGCTCAAGCGCTTTCGGCTGCTCTGGGTTTAGCGCCTGCACCAGCACCATCGGCCGCGGCGTCTCATCCTTCTTCGCCAGCAACTGCCCGTCGACCTTGCCATATGGCGCGCTGAAGTCGAAACGATCCTTGAGTTCGGGTGTCAGTGCTATGTGATTCAGCGCGACGTCGTACTTGCCGCTCTCGACGCCCTGGAGCAGATCGCCTGCGTCGGTGACGATGAAGTCGGCGCGCACATCCAGCTCCTTGGCCAGCAGTTGCCCAAGCTCGACCTCGAACCCTGTCAGGGTGTCGCCTTCCTTGTAATTGAAGGGCGGTGTATTAGCCTCAAGGGCTATGCGCAGCTCGCCACGGTCGTTGACGTCATCAATCAGTTCGGCGTGAGCCAGCGGGCTCAGAAGGGGTAGCAGGCAGATCAGGCCAGGCAGAAAGCGCATGGTCACTCCTTTGAAATCATTATGGCGATGCTCTGATTCAGGCTCGCTTTGCTATGGTTGTCGAGTGCCTTCGACAACGAATGGTCATGAAGTTGTCATGACCGTGCGGATTTTACGGAAAAACTGGAGAAGAAAATGAAAAGCTTTATGTCACGTGCAGCGTTGGCCGGTGTGCTGATGGGTGTTTCGGTGCTGGCCAGTGCGGCAACGCCGGCGCCAAAAGGCGCCGAAGTGTTCATCGTTTCTCCCGAGGACGGGGCTACGGTTTCCCAGACGTTCACCGTCAAGTTTGGTACCAAAAACGTCGCGCTGGCACCTGCTGGTGATGTCACCAAGAACACCGGGCATCATCACCTGCTGATCGACGCCAAGGAAATCGTGCCGGCCGGTTCAGTGGTTCCTACCGACGCCAACCACATGCACTTTGGCAAGGCGCAGACCCAGGCTGACATCAAGCTCGCTCCGGGCAAGCACACCTTGCAGCTGGAACTGGGTGACAGCGGCCACATGGCGTTCGACCCGCCCATCGTCTCGAAGACAATCACCGTTAACGTGGAATAAAAAAAGGGAGCCCTGCGGGGCTCCCTTTTTTTATCGCTGCAAGCTTCAAGCTACGAGCTTCAAGTAAAAGCAAAAGCGCTTTTCCCTTGCCGCTTGAAGCTAGTAGCTTGCCGCTGCTTCTTTAGAAAAGAACGCGGCTACGGATAGTACCGTTGACGTGTTGCAGCTTCTCTTGCGCCAGCTCCGAGTATTCGGCGTCGACGTCGATCACCACGTAGCCGACCTTCTCGTTGGTCTGCAGGAACTGACCGGAGATGTTGATGCCGTTTTCGGCGAAGACCTTGTTGATCTCGCTCATCACACCCGGGATGTTCTCGTGGATGTGCAGCAGGCGGTGCTTGCCAGGGTGAGCCGGCAGGGCCACTTCGGGGAAGTTGACCGACGACACCGACGTACCGTTGTCGCTGTACTTGACCAGTTTTTCCGCCACTTCCAGACCGATGTTGGCTTGCGCTTCGGCAGTCGAGCCACCGATGTGCGGGGTCAGGATGACGTTGTCGAGGCCACGCAGCGGGCTTTCGAACTCTTCGTCGTTGGAGCGCGGCTCGACCGGGAACACGTCGATGGCTGCGCCGATCAGGTGCTTGTCCTTGATCGCTGCCGCCAGGTGGTCCAGCTCGACCACGGTGCCGCGCGCGGCGTTGATCAGGATGCCGCCCTTCTTGATTGCACGGATTTCCTTCTCGCCGATCATCCACTGGGTGGCAGCGGTTTCCGGAACGTGCAGGGTGACGATGTCGGACATGCCCAGCAGCTCGTGCAGGTTGCCTACTTGAGTCGCGTTGCCCAGCGGCAGCTTGGTCACGGTGTCATAGAAGAACACCTGCATGCCCAGGCCCTCGGCCAGAACCGACAGCTGCGTGCCGATCGAGCCGTAACCGACGATGCCCAGCTTCTTGCCGCGGATCTCGAAGGAGTTGGCTGCGGACTTGATCCAGCCGCCACGGTGGCAGGAAGCGTTTTTCTCCGGGATGCCGCGCAGCAGCAGGATCGCTTCGGCCAATACCAGCTCGGCGACCGAGCGGGTGTTGGAGTACGGCGCGTTGAACACGGCGATGCCGCGCTCGCGAGCTGCGCCCAGGTCAACCTGGTTGGTGCCGATGCAGAAACAGCCGACCGCGACCAGCTTCTTCGCGTGATCGAAGATCTCTTCGGTCAGTTGCGTGCGCGAACGAATGCCGATGAAGTGAGCGTCAGCGATCTTTTCCTTGAGCTGGGCGTCCGGCAGAGAACTGGTGTGGTACTCGATGCTGGTGTAGCCCGCCGCCTTGAGGACGTCGACAGCCGATTGGTGGACGCCTTCGAGAAGAAGGAACTTGATCTTGCTCTTATCGAGAGAAGTCTTGCTCATCTGCGTAAACCTGTATCCCGGAGAAAAATGGCAGGGAGGGAGCAGCCTGGAGCTGACCCGCACGGCAACAAAGCCGTCACCGCGGATCTGGCCTTGGGCACTGTCCTGCGGGGTCGGTATGCTAGCATAGCCACCCCGCTAAACACTCATTCCTGCGACGTGAAGCGTTCTCAGGATGACCATGAATTGTTCGAGAGTTCTGTCGATGACCAATCCCGCGCTGATTGATGAACTGAAGACCCTGGTCGAGCCTGGCAAGGTCCTGACCGACGCCGACTCTCTGAATGCTTACGGCAAGGATTGGACCAAGCACTTCGCCCCGGCGCCGAGTGCCATCGTGTTTCCCAAGACCATCGAGCAGGTGCAGGCCGTGGTGCGCTGGGCCAATACCCACAAGGTTGCGCTGGTGCCATCGGGCGGGCGCACCGGGCTTTCCGCTGCTGCGGTGGCGGCTAATGGCGAAGTGGTGGTCTCGTTCGATTACATGAATCAGATTCTTGATGTGAATCTCACGGATCGCACCGCCGTGTGTCAGCCGGGCGTGGTCACCGAGCATTTGCAGAACGTCGCCGAAGAAAATGGTTTGTACTACCCGGTCGACTTCGCCTCGGCGGGTTCCAGCCAGATTGGCGGCAATATCGGCACCAATGCCGGCGGGATCAAAGTGATTCGCTACGGCATGACCCGTAACTGGGTCGCTGGCATGAAAGTGGTCACCGGCAAGGGCGACGTGCTCGAACTGAACAAGGACCTGATCAAGAACGCCACCGGTTACGATCTGCGCCAGTTGTTCATCGGCGCCGAAGGCACCCTGGGTTTCGTCGTCGAAGCGACCATGCGCCTGGATCGCGCGCCAAAAAACCTCACTGCCATGGTCCTCGGTACCGCCGATTTCGATTCGATCATGCCGGTGCTGCACGCCTTCCAGGGCAAGCTCGACCTGACCGCGTTCGAATTCTTCTCCGACAAGGCCCTGGCCAAAGTCATGGGCCGCGGCGATGTGCCGGCGCCGTTCGACACCGACTGCCCGTTCTACGCCCTGCTCGAATTCGAGGCGACCACCGAAGAAGTGGCCAACAGCGCCCTGGAAACCTTCGAGCACTGCGTCGAACAGGGCTGGGTGCTCGACGGCGTGATGAGCCAGAGCGAAACCCAGCTTCACAATCTGTGGAAGCTGCGCGAGTACATCTCCGAAACCATCTCGCACTGGACACCCTACAAGAACGACATCTCGGTCACCGTCTCGAAAGTCCCGGCATTCCTCAAGGAAATCGACGCGATCGTCGGCGAGCACTACCCCGACTTCGAAATCGTCTGGTTCGGCCACATCGGCGACGGCAACCTGCACCTGAACATCCTCAAGCCGGATAACCTGAGCAAGGACGAGTTCTTCGCCAAGTGCGCCACGGTCAACAAGTGGGTGTTTGAAACCGTCGAGAAGTACAACGGTTCGATTTCCGCCGAGCATGGCGTCGGCATGACCAAGCGTGATTACCTGACCTACAGCCGTTCGCCGGCCGAGATCGAGTACATGAAAGCGGTCAAAGCGGTGTTCGACCCGAACGGCATCATGAACCCGGGCAAGATTTTCGCGGTTTGATCAGCAATCTCTGATGAATCAATGAACGCAGGAGTCGGTAAATGAGCTATCAGCACCAGTATGTCGACGGCACACGCATCCACTTCCCGATCGGGAAAGTCGTGTGCATTGGCCGTAATTACGCCGAGCACGCCAAGGAGCTGGACAACCCGGTCCCGACCGAGCCGCTGCTGTTCATCAAACCGGGCAGTTGCGTGGTGCCGCTGGAAGGCGGTTTCAGCATTCCCACCGAGCGCGGTTCGGTGCACTACGAAGCGGAAATCGCCGTGCTGATCGGCAAGCCGCTGTCGACCAAGCCGAGCCGCGAAGAAGTGCTCGATGCGATCTCCGGTTTCGCCCCGGCGCTGGACCTGACCCTGCGCGACAAGCAGGCCGAACTGAAAGCCAAGGGCCTGCCGTGGGAAATTGCCAAGTCGTTTGACGGCGCAGCGGTACTGGCGCCGTTTGTGGTTGGCAGCACATTCCCCGATCTGACCGACATTGGCATCCGCCTGACCATCAACGGCGAAGTGCGCCAGGACGGCAACAGCAGCGCCATGCTCAACCCGATCGTGCCGATGATCCAGCACATGGCCGGCTGCTTCTCGCTGCAGGCCGGTGACGTGATCCTCACCGGCACGCCGGTGGGCGTCGGCCCGCTGAACGTCGGCGACGACATCGTCCTTGAACTGGTGGGCGCGAGCCGCTTCGAGAGCAGCGTGCGCTAACCGAACGATATCGCCACCCCACCGTACCCTGTGGGAGCGAGCCTGCTCGCGAAAGCGTCAGGTCAGTCGACATCATCGTTGACTGACACGCCGTCTTCGCGAGCAGGCTCGCTCCCACAGTGGTTTGTTACCTGCCCGGATAACCGGGCAATCCCGCCATTTGCCGTTTTTTTCACATCCTGTACGGATAATTCTGCGGATCCTGGCGTCTGAGCCGGCCTGTTTGTGCTATTACCCATAGCCTGAATTTTCGGAACGCGTCCCTCGATGTCATCTCAAACTCAGCTCAAAACTCCCCGCCGCTCGCGTTTTGCCCTGCGCTGGTATGTCTGGTTGCTGCTCGCGCTGGCCGCCGCTTATGCGCTGGCGTTTGCCATGCACTGGGATGATCGCGGCGCTTTATGGGTACTCGAGCGATTCGAGAGCAAGGCCGAGCAGAAGGAGAGCATCTGGCTGCCGGATTACCACGTGGTGATCGATGCCAAGCCGCTGCCGGGCATGGAAAAGGACGAGGCTTCGGACCTGTCCTATAACCCGCAGAGCAAAACCCTGTTTTCGGTGATGGGCAAAAACCCGTTTCTGGTTGAGCTGAGCCTGCAAGGCGAGGTGCTGCGCAAGATGCCGCTGGTGGGCTGGAGCAATCCGGAAGGCCTGACCGTCATGGAAAACGGCTTGATGGCGATTGTCGATGAACGTCAGCACACGCTGTCTATCGTCAAGGTCGATGCCAGCACCCGCGAACTGAACATCGCCAATTTCCCGAAATATGACCTCGGCCCGTCGAAAGACCAGAACAAGGCCTTCGAGGCGGTTACCTGGGATGCGCGCAACCAGCAATTGTTGCTGGGCGAGGAGCGGCCGCCGGCGCTGTTCACCTGGAAAAGCGATGGCAGCCAGACACTCAAAGGCGACAAGCAGAAACTCGCCAGCGATGAATTGGATATCCGTAACCTCTCCGCGCTGGAGATCGATCCGCGCACCGGCCATCTGCTGGTATTGTCGGCCGATTCGCACTTACTGCTGGAGCTGGATGAAAAAGGCGAGCAGGTCAGCTTCATGACCCTGCTCGGTAATTTCAATGGCCTGAAAGACACCATCCCGCGCGCCGAAGGCGTGACCATGGACGAGGCCGGTACGCTGTATATCGTCAGCGAGCCAAACCTGTTCTATCGCTTCGAAAAACAGCAATAACAGCCCTCGCTGCAATTTCGGACAAGTCTGATTGTCCTGACAGGCAAGTGGCCATTAAGCTTCAGTTCAGACAGGCGTGATATTTCATCCGCCTGTTCTGCTCCCGAGCCCATCCGAATGCGTCGACTTGCCCGTCCCAAGCCTCTGGTTATTTTCCTGTCGGTGATTGCCCTGATCGCGTTGATCGGCATCGGCCAGTACATGCGCCTGTTCGAGCGCGCCTGGTTTAACCTGCATACGTTGTGGCAGCCGCTGAGCGGCGAGGCCATCGGTCTGGATCAATATCGTGTGGACATCGAGGCGCGGGTAATCGAAGGCCTGGACGATGACGTGTCAGCGCTGACCTACGATCCGGTGCGCAAGAGCCTGTTCACGGTCACCAACAAAAATTCGGAGCTGATCGAGCTGTCGCTGCAAGGCCAGATTCTGCGGCGTATCGCTTTGGTCGGCTTCGGCGATCCGGAAGCGGTCGAGTTCATCAGCGCCGATACCTACGTGATCACCGACGAGCGCCAGCAGCGCCTGATCAAGGTGCACCTGGATGCCGACACCACGTTTCTCGATGCCGACGATGCCGAGCAAATGACCCTCGGTGTGCACATGGCCAGCAACAAGGGCTTCGAAGGGCTGGCCTACGATTCGGTGGGCAAGCGTCTGTTTGTCGCCAAAGAGCGCAACCCGATGCTGATCTATGAAGTGCACGGCTTCCCGCATTTCAACCCGGAAAAATCCTACGCGGTGCATGTGATCAACAACCCCAAGCGCGATGCCGGGATGTTCGTGCGCGATCTGTCGAGCCTGCAATACGACGAGCGCAGCGGGCATTTGCTGGCGCTGTCGGATGAGTCGCGGCTGATTCTGGAACTGGATGTCGACGGGCGCCCGCTAAGCACCATGTCCATTAGCGGCGGTCGCCAGGGTTTGCAGAAAACCGTGCCGCAGGCTGAAGGCATTGCGATGGATGATGAAGGGACGTTGTATCTGGTGAGCGAGCCGAATTTGTTTTATGTGTTCAAGAAGCCGGCACAGCCCTGACCAACACCCCAAAACACTGTGGGAGCTGGCTTGCCAGCGATGAGGCCATCACTTTCAACATCATTGTTGACTGACAGGTCGCTATCGCTGGCAAGCCAGCTCCCACAGGTATTCATTTGCCCACACCAAGGTGGGCAGTCTGCTTATTCAGCCTTCAGTGTCTTCACACCCTCGCTGGTCCCCAGCAACAACAGATCAGCCGGCCGCGCGGCGAACAGGCCGTTGGTGACCACGCCGACGATCGCGTTGATCTGCGCTTCCAGCTCCACCGGGTTGGTGATCTGCAGGTTGAACACGTCGAGAATGATGTTGCCGTTGTCGGTCAGCACACCTTCGCGGTACACCGGGTCGCCGCCGAGTTTCACCAGTTGGCGCGCCACGTGGCTGCGGGCCATCGGGATCACTTCGACCGGCAGCGGGAACTCACCCAGTACCGGCACCAGTTTGCTGGCGTCGGCGATGCAGATGAAGGTCTTGGCCACGGCCGCGACGATCTTCTCGCGGGTCAGCGCAGCGCCGCCGCCCTTGATCAGGTTCAGGTGCGCGTCGCTTTCATCTGCGCCGTCGACGTAGAACTCAAGATCGCTGACGGTGTTCAGCTCATACACCGGAATGCCGTGGCCCTTGAGCCGCGCGGCAGTGGCTTCGGAGCTGGCGACGGCGCCATCGAAAGCGCCCTTGTGCTGGGCCAGGGCATCGATGAAGCAGTTGGCGGTGGAGCCGGTGCCGACGCCGACGATGCTCTTGTCGTCGAGTTTCGGCAGGATGAAGTCGACGGCGGCCTGGGCCACGGCCTGTTTGAGTTGATCCTGGGTCATGCGGGCTCCGAAGCGGGCAAGGGGTGGGCAGAAAGGCCGGCATTATAGCCGCAAGCGCGGCTAAAACCTCTGGATTCGTGTGGTCGCATCGGCAAAAGCCGGGTTAGACTCCCGGGTCCCGCCCAACCGCTCAGTGATGCTTTCCGATGCTTGAACAGTACGTCAAAAAGATCCTCACCTCGCGCGTTTATGACGTTGCCGTAGAAACCCCGCTGCACAACGCCCGTCAGCTCTCCGAGCGGCTGGGCAATGACATCTGGCTCAAGCGTGAAGACTTGCAGCCGGTGTTCTCGTTCAAGATTCGCGGGGCCTACAACAAGCTGACGCAACTGAGCGACGAAGAACGCGCCCGCGGCGTGGTCACCGCGTCGGCGGGCAACCATGCGCAGGGCCTGGCGCTGGCGGCGAAAGTGCTGGGCGTCAAAGCCACCATCGTCATGCCCAAGACCACCCCGGAAATCAAGGTCGAGGGCGTGCGTTCGCGCGGCGGCAAAGTGGTGCTGCACGGTGATTCGTTCCCGGAGGCGCTGGCCTATTCGCTGAAACTGGTCGATGAAAAAGGCTACGTCTACATCCACCCGTACGACGATCCGCACACCATTGCCGGGCAAGGCACTGTGGCGATGGAAATCCTCCGTCAGCACCCGCAGCCACTGGATGCGATTTTCGTTCCGGTGGGTGGCGGCGGTCTGATTGCCGGCATTGCGGCGTACGTGAAATACCTGCGCCCGGACATCAAGGTCATCGGTGTCGAGCCGGACGATTCCAATTGCCTGCAAGCGGCGATGGCGGCGGGCGAGCGTGTGGTTCTGCCGACCGTGGGCATTTTTGCCGACGGCGTGGCGGTGGCGCAGATCGGTCAGTACACCTTTGAAATCTGCAAAGACTACGTCGATGAAGTGATCACCGTCAGCACCGACGAGATCTGCGCGGCGATCAAGGATATCTACGACGATACCCGCTCGATCACCGAGCCTGCCGGCGCATTGGGTGTGGCCGGGATCAAGAAGTACGTCGAGCAGCGCGGTGTCAGCGGGCAGACCTTCGTCGCCATCGACTCCGGCGCCAACGTCAACTTCGACCGCCTGCGCCACGTCGCCGAGCGCGCCGAGCTGGGTGAAGGCCGCGAAGCGATCATCGCCGTGACCATCCCCGAAAAGGCCGGCAGCTTCAAGGCGTTCTGCGAGGCCGTCGGCAAACGCCAGATCACCGAATTCAACTACCGCTACAACACCGGCAGCGAAGCGCACATCTTCGTTGGCGTACAGACGCACCCGGACAACGACCCGCGCAGCGCACTGCTGGCGAGCCTGACCGAGCAGGGTTTCCCGGTGGTTGACCTGACCGACAACGAACTGGCCAAGTTGCACATTCGCCACATGGTCGGCGGGCACGCGGCGCATGTCATCGATGAGATGGTGTTCCGCTTCGAATTCCCGGAACGCCCGGGGGCGCTGTTCAACTTCCTCAATAAACTTGGCGGGCGCTGGAACATTTCAATGTTCCACTACCGCAACCATGGCGCTGCCGACGGCCGTGTGGTCGCGGGCCTGCAGGTACCCCATGACGAGCGTCATCGGGTGCCAGCGGCACTGGCGGAAATCGGCTACCCGTACTGGGATGAAAGCGAGAACCCGGCCTATCAGCTGTTTCTTGGCTGAGCGGCTACGCTGAAGGGCATGGCCCAAGGAAGAGAAACGCATGGAAACCCTGACAACCCTGAAGGTCCTTCACGTCGTCGCGACCGTGGTCATCCTCGCGAGCGGGCTGTTGCTCGCCGTTCTGACCTGGCGTAATCGCAGCGAAGGGCCGGCCACGACGATGCGGCGGCCGTGGCTGTTTATTTGGTGTCTGATGCTGCTAGGTATCCTCAGCATGCCGTTTACCGGCTGGTGGCTGGTGCACCTGATTGGCTGGCCATTGGGGCAATTGTGGATTCTGGGGTCCAGCGTGATCTATGCGGTGGCCACGTTCAGTGCGGTGTGGCTGCTGGTACGGCTGGATCGGTTGTGGACAACCGGGGCGGGCAATCGCAGATTCAATCTGGCGCTGGCGATTGTCAGCAGCGTTGGATTTCTCGCCATCGCGGGGTTGATGGGGGCCAAGCCGGTTTAAGGCTTGAGACCGCGTCGCCGCTATCGCTGGCAAGCCAGCTCCCACAAGGATTTTCAGTGAACACAGATTGTGTGACCAGCCGAAAAACCTGTGGGAGCTGGCTTGCCAGCGATGGCCATTTCAGCCGCGAAGACTGATCACCGGCCAACCGCGCTTCTCGGCCTCGGCGCGCAGATTCGGGTCCGGATCAACCGCCACCGGATTCGCCACCTGCTCCAGCAACGGCAAGTCATTCATCGAATCGCTGTAGAAATAACTGCCCTCCAGCGAATAGCCGGTCTCTTCGAGCCAACGATTCAAACGCGTCACCTTGCCCTCACGGAAGCACGGAATGTCGGTGCTGCGCCCGCTGTAGCGGCCGTCGATCATTTCGCATTCGGTGGCGATCAGGGTTTCCACGCCCAGGCGAACGGCAATCGGTGCGGTGACAAAGCGGTTGGTCGCGGTGATGATCACCAGTTTGTCACCAGCGTCGCGGTGCTTTTTCAGCAGTTCCAGCGCCTTGGGCAGCATGATCGGCTCGATGCAGTCGCGCATGTAATCGCTGTGCCAGGCGTCGAGCACGGCCATTTCCGTGCGGCCGAGGATCTCCAGGCAGAAATTCAGGTATGCCGCGTTATCCAGCTTGCCGGCCAGGTAATCCTGATAGAACTCGTCGTTGCGCGCCTTGTAGGCGATCGGATCGAGGAAGCCGCGCTCGCACAGATAGTCGCCCCAGGCGTGATCGCTGTCGCCGCCCAGAAGGGTGTTGTCCAAATCGAATAGAGCCAGGCGCATTGCAGTTACCCGCTGAAAAGTCAGTAAAAAGGCGACAAGAATACGGTCTTTTCACAAGAGTGCACATAAGCTCGGAAGCTTCGTTGCCGCCTGATCAACCTTTGTGGAACAATGCGGCGACATGCGTTTGCGAGGTTGTTGCCGTGATCGACCCCGATGGTTTCCGTCCCAATGTCGGGATCATTCTGACGAATGACGCCGGCCAGGTGCTATGGGCTCGCCGTATCAATCAGGACGCCTGGCAGTTTCCGCAAGGGGGAATCAACCCCGAGGAGACGCCGGAAGACGCCTTGTACCGCGAGCTGAACGAAGAAGTTGGCCTGGAACGTGAAGATGTTGAAATACTGGCCTGTACCCGGGGCTGGTTGCGCTATCGTTTGCCGCAACGCCTGGTGCGTACCCACAGCCAACCGCTGTGCATCGGCCAGAAACAGAAATGGTTTCTCCTGCGCCTGATCTCCAACGAGCAGCGGGTGCGGATGGATTTGACCGGTAAACCGGAATTCGATGGCTGGCGCTGGGTCAGCTATTGGTATCCGTTGGGCCAGGTGGTGACATTCAAGCGCGAGGTGTATCGACGCGCTCTCAAAGAGCTTGCCCCGCGCCTTTTAGCGCGCGACTGACGACGGAGTTCGACCCCGAGCCATGCTCAATACGCTGCGCAAGATCGTCCAGGAAGTTAACTCCGCCAAGGATCTCAAGGCGGCGTTGGGGATTATTGTGTTGCGCGTCAAAGAGGCCATGGGCAGCCAGGTCTGCTCGGTCTACCTGCTTGATCCCGAGACCAACCGCTTCGTCCTGATGGCCACCGAGGGCTTGAACAAGCGCTCGATCGGCAAGGTCAGCATGGCACCCAACGAAGGTCTGGTCGGTCTGGTCGGCACGCGTGAAGAACCCCTGAACCTCGAAAACGCCGCGGACCACCCGCGCTATCGCTATTTCGCCGAAACCGGTGAAGAGCGCTACGCCTCGTTCCTCGGTGCACCGATCATTCACCACCGCCGCGTGGTCGGCGTGCTGGTCATCCAGCAAAAAGAACGCCGTCAGTTCGACGAGGGCGAAGAAGCCTTCCTCGTGACCATGAGCGCACAGCTCGCCGGGGTGATCGCCCACGCCGAGGCCACCGGTTCGATCCGCGGCCTGGGCCGGCAGGGCAAGGGCATTCAGGAAGCCAAGTTCGTCGGCGTGCCGGGCTCGCCGGGGGCGGCGGTCGGTACCGCGGTGGTCATGCTGCCGCCGGCCGATCTGGACGTGGTCCCGGACAAGACCATCACCGACATCGACGCCGAGCTGGCGCTGTTCAAGACTGCTATCGAAGGCGTGCGTGCCGACATGCGCACGCTGTCGGCCAAACTCGCGACCCAGTTGCGCCCGGAAGAACGGGCGCTGTTCGACGTCTACCTGATGATGCTCGACGATGCCTCGCTGGGCAGCGAAGTCACCACGGTGATCAAGACCGGCCAGTGGGCCCAGGGCGCGCTGCGTCAGGTGGTCACCGATCACGTCAACCGTTTCGAACTGATGGACGACGCTTACCTGCGTGAGCGCGCCTCGGACGTCAAAGACCTCGGCCGCCGCCTGCTGGCCTATTTGCAGGAAGAGCGCCAGCAGAATCTGGTCTACCCGGAAAAAACCATTCTGGTCAGTGAAGAACTGACCCCGGCGATGCTTGGCGAAGTGCCTGAAGGCACGCTGGTCGGTCTGGTGTCGGTACTTGGTTCGGGTAACTCCCACGTCGCGATCCTCGCCCGGGCCATGGGCATTCCGACGGTAATGGGTCTGGTCGATCTGCCGTACGCCAAGGTCGACGGCATCGAAATGATCGTCGACGGCGTACGCGGGGAGGTCTACACCAACCCGAGCGAAGTGCTGCGCAAGCAGTTCGCGGAAATTGTCGAAGAAGAGAAACAACTGGCGCTGGGCCTCGACGCCCTGCGCGATCTGCCGTGCGTGACCCTCGACGGCCACCGCATGCCGTTGTGGGTCAACACCGGTCTGCTCGCCGATGTGGCGCGGGCGCAGAAGCGTGGCGCCGAAGGCGTTGGTCTGTACCGCACCGAAGTGCCGTTCATGATCAACCAGCGCTTCCCGAGCGAGAAGGAACAACTGGCGATCTACCGTGAGCAGCTCGCCGCGTTCCATCCGCAGCCGGTGACCATGCGCAGCCTCGACATCGGCGGCGACAAGTCGCTGTCGTACTTCCCGATCAAGGAAGACAACCCGTTCCTCGGCTGGCGCGGCATTCGCGTCACCCTCGACCACCCGGAAATCTTCCTGGTGCAGACCCGTGCAATGCTCAAGGCCAGCGAAGGCCTGAACAACCTGCGGATTCTGCTGCCGATGATCTCCGGCACCCACGAACTCGAAGAAGCCCTGCACCTGATTCACCGGGCCTGGGGCGAAGTGCGCGACGAAGGCACCGACGTGCCGATGCCGCCGATCGGCGTGATGATCGAAATCCCCGCCGCGGTGTACCAGACCAAAGAACTGGCGCGGATGGTCGACTTCCTCTCGGTCGGTTCCAACGACCTGACCCAGTACCTGCTGGCGGTCGACCGTAATAACCCGCGGGTGGCCGACCTCTACGACTACCTGCACCCGGCGGTGCTGCAAGCCCTGCAAACTGTCGTGCGTGATGCGCATGCCGAAGGCAAACCGGTGAGTATCTGCGGCGAGATGGCCGGTGACCCGGCGGCGGCGGTGCTGTTGATGGCGATGGGGTTCGACAGCCTGTCGATGAACGCCACCAACTTGCCGAAGGTCAAGTGGATGCTGCGTCAGGTCAATCTGAGCAAGGCGCAGGAATTGTTGGCGGAGTTGATGACCATCGATAACCCGCAAGTTATCCACAGCTCGTTGCAATTGGCGCTGAAGAATCTTGGGTTGGCGAAGATGAATGCGCCGGTGGTTAACAAAGCGCTCTGAAGATCAAAAGCCCCTCACCCTAACCCTCTCCCAGGGGGAGAGGGGACTGATTGGGGGAGGCTGTGGAATTTCTCCGGCTTGAAAAATTTTTGCCGAATCCATAATCGACTCGGGCTTTCAGGTCGATGAACAACTTCAGACACCTCGGTCGGCCCCCTCTCCCTCGGGGAGAGGGCTGGGGTGAGGGTAAGCTTTTACTAAACACAAATCTCCACCTCGCCAAGATGCCCCCCATACGGACCAAAACTGCGCTCAACCATCCGCCGCGTCCCATCCGCCTGCACCACCAGCGCCGTACTCGCCCGCGTCCCGTAACTCTGGCTGGCAATAAACACACTCGACAGCAGCGCTTCAGTCGCCATCCCCACCCCGGTATCCGGCAACTCGGCTTCGGGCGGCGTCTGTGCATCACTCAATAATTCCAGCAACCGCTCCGGCTGCGGATCGTCCAGCACGGCGTTCAGTGCCGCTTTGGCCTTGAGCAGTTTCGGCCACGGCGTATCGAGCCCGGCGTTGGACAAGCCATAAACCCCCGGAGCGAGCATCACCGGCTCGGACGCCCGCGCATTGAAATGCCACAGCTCGTGACTATTGCCGAGCAGCAAATTGAACCCGGCATATTCCCCGGCGCGGCCAACCACATCGCTCAAATAATCATCAATCGACGCATTGCCGCTGAGAAAACGCGCCACCAGCTCCCCGCGCGACTTCAGCGCCGGCGGCTGCTGCGGATCGCGAATGTTGGTCAGCGCGGCAAAGCGCCCGTTAGCGCCAATCCCCAGCCAGGTGCCGCCGGCCTCCAGGTCCCGCCCGGCATGCACTTGCGGCGCCTCCGGCCAGGGCGCGAGTGGCAGGCTCGGCCGGGCGTAGAACTCGTCTCGGTTGGCCGCGACGATCAGCGGCTGGGCATGGCCCGGGCGCCAGGCGAAAACGATCAGGCACATAAGGTGGTCCTTGTGTGATTTTTGCTCACTCTACGCATCCGGCGTCCGTGCATCCATCGCCAGTGGAGCCAAAGGGTGTGCATCCGTTACCATGCCGCTCCTGTTTTGCGGATGCGGTCTGGGGAGACGCTCGTGGAATTTCTGCTCTATCTGGCGCTGGGCGCCTGTGCGGGCGTACTGGCCGGGCTGTTTGGCGTCGGCGGCGGGATCATTATCGTCCCGGTGCTGGTGTTCAGTTTCACCCTGCAGGGTTTCGATCAGTCGATCCTCACGCATCTGGCGGTCGGCACGTCGCTGGCAACGATCATCTTCACCTCGGTCAACGCCGTGCGTGAGCATCATCGTCGGGGGGCGGTGCGCTGGCCGATCTTCATGTGGATGACCGTCGGCATTCTGCTCGGGGCCGGTTTTGGAGCGCTGACGGCCGAGGCGATTTCCGGGCCGAACCTGCAGAAGATCATCGGCGTGTTCGCCCTGTTGGTCTCCGTGCAACTGGCGCTGGACGTCAAACCCAAGGCCAGCCGCACGGTGCCGGGTAAACTCGGTCTGACTGCGGCGGGCACGGTGATTGGCTGGGCTTCGGCGATTTTCGGTATTGGTGGCGGCTCGCTGACCGTGCCGTTTCTGACCTGGCGCAGCGTGCCGATCCAGCAGGCCGTGGCGACGTCGTCGGCCTGTGGGCTGCCGATCGCTTTGGCCAGTGCGGCAAGTTTCATGATTCTGGGGTGGCACGATCCGTTGTTGCCACCGCATAGTCTCGGTTTTGTGTATTTGCCGGCGTTGTTGGGCATTGCCCTGACCAGCATGGTCTTCGCCCGTCTCGGCGCACGTCTGGCGCACAGGTTGTCGCCGCGCTTGCTGAAACGGCTGTTCGCCGCTTTGCTGTTCAGCGTCGGGTTGAGCTTCCTGCTGTAAAAATCCTGGCTTAATCCTGTGGTGGCAGCGTCGCCCGGGAATTCTGGTTTCACTCTTACGAGGAGTCGCAATGCTGCCTTACCCGCAGATCGACCCGGTGGCCCTGGCCATCGGTCCGCTGAAAATCCACTGGTACGGTCTCATGTACCTCGTCGGCATCGGCGGTGCGTGGCTGCTGGCATCAAGCCGGCTCAACCGTTTCGACCCGACCTGGACCAAGGAGAAACTCTCCGATCTGGTGTTCTGGCTATCGATGGGGGTGATCGTCGGCGGGCGCTTGGGTTATGTGCTGTTCTACGACCTGAGCGCTTATCTGGCCAACCCGACGCTGATTTTCGAAGTGTGGAAGGGCGGCATGTCGTTCCACGGCGGTTTCATCGGTGTGATGCTCGCGGCCCTGTGGTTCGGCAAGCGTAACGGCAAGTCGTTTTTCCAGTTGATGGACTTTGTTGCGCCGATGGTGCCGATCGGTCTGGGCGCCGGGCGTATCGGCAACTTCATCAATGCCGAGCTGTGGGGCAAGGCTACCGACGTGCCATGGGCGATGGTGTTCCCGCCGTTCAGCGACCCGGCGCAACTGCCGCGTCATCCGTCGCAGCTGTATCAGTTCGCCCTTGAAGGCGTGGCGCTGTTCCTGATCCTTTGGCTGTTCTCGCGCAAACCGCGGCCAACCATGGCAGTGTCGGGGATGTTCGCGCTGTTCTATGGCATCTTCCGTTTCATCGTCGAGTTCGTCCGCGTACCCGATGCCCAGCTGGGTTATCTGGCGTGGAACTGGCTGACCATGGGTCAGGTGCTGTGTGTGCCGATGATCATCGGCGGGCTGTTCCTGATCTGGCTGGCCTATCGTCGCGCACCGGCAGCGCCGCTCGCCCCGACGGCTTAAACTACGAACCCCGGCGCGCGACGCCGGGGCTCAAAGGACACAGGTAACTCATGAAGCAATATCTCGAACTGGTCTCGCACGTCATCCAGAACGGCACCAAACAGGCCAACCGCACCGGCATCAACACCATCAGTTTTCCGGGGGCGATGCTGCGTTTCGATCTGCAGGAAGGCTTCCCGGCGATCACCACGCGCAAAATGGCCTTCAAATCGGCGATCGGCGAGATGTGCGGCTTCCTCCGTGGAGTGAACAATGCTGCCGAGTTTCGTGCGCTGGGCTGCAAGGTCTGGGACCAGAACGCCAACGAAAACGCGCAGTGGCTGGCCAACCCGTTCCGTCAGGGCGACGACGACCTCGGTGAAATCTATGGCGTGCAATGGCGCAAGTGGCCGGCGTACAAGCAGATTCCGCTGAGCAACACTGCCGCCATCGAACAAACCCTGAGCAACGGCTACAAGCAGATTGCCCTGGGCGAGGAAGACGGCCAGGCCTACGTGGTGCTGTACAAAGCCATCGACCAGGTGCGCCAGTGCGTCGACACGATCATCAAGGATCCGGGCAGCCGCCGCATCCTGTTCCACGGCTGGAACGTTGCTCAGCTCGACGAAATGGCGCTGCCGCCATGCCATCTGCTGTACCAGTTCCACCCGAACGTCGAGACCAAAGAGATTTCCCTGACGCTCTACATCCGTTCGAATGACCTGGGCCTCGGCACGCCGTTCAACCTTACCGAAGGCGCCGCGCTGCTGAGCCTGATCGGGCGCCTGACCGGCTACACGCCGCGCTGGTTCACCTATTTCATCGGTGATGCGCACGTCTACGAAAACCATCTGGACATGCTCAACGAACAGCTCAAGCGCGAGCCGTTCGCCATGCCGAAACTGAAAATCTCCGACCGCGTGCCGGAGTTTGCCAAGACTGGCGTTTATCAGCCGGAATGGCTGGAGCTGGTCGAGCCGAGCGATTTTTCGCTGGAAGGCTATGAACATCATGCGCCGATGACCGCGCCGATGGCGGTCTAGTCGCCACTGATCGTTCCCACGCTCTGCGTGGGAATGAATCCCGTGACGCTCTGCGTCACTTTGGACGCAGAGCGTCCATGGCGGCATTCCCACGCGGAGCGTGGGAACGAGCTTCGCCCGTCAGTGGCCGTGGCTGCGGCCCACATGGGAGTGTTCGACCTCGGTCGCCACCACGCCGCCACTTACTTCCAGCCGCTGCAAGATCCCGCATTGATCCGCCTCCGGCCCTTCGCCACAGCGCTGGCGCAGGTCGAGCAGTTGCGTTTGCAACGCCATCAACCCATCAATCCGCGCTTTCACATGCTGGATGTGTTCGTCGATCAGTGCGTTGACGCTTTCGCACTGGTCTTGCGGGCTGTCGCGCAGGGCGAGCAGGCTGCGGATTTCTTCGAGGGTCATGTCGAGGGTGCGGCAGTTGCGGATGAAGGTCAGACGTTCGGCGTGGGCCTGGGTGTAGACGCGGTAGTTGCCGTCGCTGCGGGCCGGTTCCGGCAGCAGGTTCTCGCGTTCGTAGTAACGGATGGTTTCCACCGCGCAGTCAGTGAGTTTCGCCAGTTCGCCAATCTTCATGACGGTCATCTCCAAAAGGGTGCTTGACCCTATAGTGGCTACAGGGTCTTTACTTGGCAACAGGCACCTTCATGGACGCGACCAATGAGCGATTCCCAACATATTCACAAGCCTGGCGACGGCCACGACCACAGCCATAAATTGCAGCCTGTGCACAAACATGAGCACGGCGGCGATTCCTGCTGCGCTTCGAAAGCTGCGCCGGCCCCGGTTCACTCGCACGCAGATGCCTGCTGCTCGTCGAAAGCCGCTGCGCCTGCCTTGGTGCAACTGAGCGAAAAGACCAGCGCCGATGCGCAACTGAGCAGCTTCCGCATCGAGGCGATGGACTGCCCGACCGAGCAGACGCTGATCCAGAACAAGCTGGGCAAACTGCCTGGCATCCAGCAGCTGGAATTCAACCTGATCAACCGCGTGCTCAGCGTCACCCACAGCTTGCCGGACACCGCGCCGATCGTGGACGCAATCAAGTCGATTGGCATGCACGCCGAGCCGCTTGAGGCGGGTGTCGAAGCGCCGGCTCCGGCGCCGGTTAAAAAGCATTGGTGGCCGCTGGCGCTGTCCGGTGTCGCGGCGCTGGCTGCCGAAGTCATCCACTTCACTGATGCCGCGCCGACCTGGGTAGTGGCGATCATTGCACTGGTCTCGATCCTCAGCGGCGGCCTCGGTACGTACAAAAAGGGCTGGATTGCCCTGAAAAACTTCAACCTCAACATCAACGCGCTGATGAGCATCGCCGTGACGGGCGCGATCCTCATCGGCCAGTGGCCGGAAGCGGCAATGGTGATGTTCCTGTTCACCGTTGCCGAGCTGATCGAAGCGCGTTCGCTGGACCGGGCGCGCAATGCGATCAGTGGTTTGATGCAGATGACCCCGGAACAAGCCACGGTTTTGCAGGCGGACGGAAACTGGGTCGAACAAGAGGTGAAAAGCGTCGAACTCGGTGCCCGCGTGCGGGTGAAGCCGGGTGAGCGCATTGCGCTGGACGGTGAGGTGGTCAGCGGCAACTCAACGATTGATCAGGCACCGATCACCGGTGAAAGCCTGCCGGTGGAAAAGTCCGTCGGCGATAAAGTCTTCGCCGGCACCATCAACCAGGCCGGTTCGCTGGAATACACGGTCAGCGCGGCGGCGAACAACTCGACCCTGGCGCGGATCATCCATGCCGTCGAACAGGCCCAGGGTGCCCGTGCACCAACCCAGCGTTTCGTCGATCAATTCTCGAAAATCTACACCCCGGCAGTGTTCGTGTTTGCCCTGGCCGTGGCGATCATCCCGCCGCTGTTCATGGGCGCCGTATGGTTCGACTGGATCTATCGTGCCCTGGTGTTGCTGGTGGTCGCGTGCCCGTGTGCGCTGGTGATTTCCACCCCGGTGACCATCGTCAGCGGCCTCGCTGCGGCGGCGCGCAAAGGCATTCTGGTCAAGGGCGGCGTGTACCTGGAGGGCGGTTTCAAGCTCGATTATCTGGCGCTGGATAAAACCGGAACGATCACCCACGGCAAACCGGTGCAGACCAATTACCTGTGCCTGGAGGCCACTGCCGAGAGCACCGCGCCGGCCATCGCCGCCGCCTTGGCCGGGCGTTCCGATCACCCGGTATCGCTGGCTATCGCCAATGCCGCTGTGGATAAAAACCTCGCCGCGCCGATTGTGGATAACTTCGAAGCTCTTGGCGGGCGTGGCGTCAAAGGCCAGATCAATGGCCAGACCTATCACTTGGGCAACCATCGTCTGGTTGAAGAACTGGGCCTGTGCTCGCCGCAACTGGAAGAAAAACTCTTCGCGCTGGAGAAGCAGGGCAAGTCCGTGGTGCTGCTGCTCGACAGCTCTGGCCCGCTGGCGCTATTCGCCGTGGCCGACACGGTCAAGGAAAGCAGCCGCGAGGCGATTCGTCAGTTGCATGCACTCGGGGTGAAAACCCTGATGCTCACCGGCGACAACGTGCACACGGCCGAGGCGATTGCTGCGCAGGTCGGTATCGACGAAGCCCGAGGCGATCTGCTGCCGACCGACAAACTGCAAGCCATCGAAGATCTGTATAAAAAAGGCCACCGTGTCGGCATGGTCGGCGACGGCATCAATGACGCGCCGGCACTGGCCCGCGCCGAGATCGGTTTTGCCATGGCCGCTGCCGGTACCGACACTGCGATCGAAACCGCCGATGTTGCCCTGATGGACGACGATCTGCGCAAGATTCCGGCGTTCATCAGCCTGTCGCGCGACACCGCCAGCATCCTGAAACAGAACATCGCCCTGGCCTTGGTGATCAAGGCTATCTTTCTTGGGGTAACCTTCGCCGGACTCGCCACCATGTGGATGGCAGTGTTCGCCGACATGGGCGTGAGTCTGTTGGTGGTGTTCAACGGTTTGCGCCTGCTGCGCAAGTAAGTGATGAGGGTGGGTTGTGCTGAGTGCCGAGCTGAAAGCGTTTTACATGGTCGCCCGCCTGGGCAGCATCACGCTGGCGGCGAAGAAACTCGGCCTCAGCCAACCGACCGTGACCACGCAGATTCGCAATCTGGAAAGCCAGTATTCGGTGGAACTGTTCTACCGCGGCGGCCGGCGTCTGAGCGTCAGTGACGAAGGCGCGCGTTTGCTGCCGATGGTCAAGACGCTGTTGCAGCAGGAAGCCGATATCGAGTTCTTCCTGCGCAACAGCGGCCAGGTGCAAGGCACGTTGCGCATTGCCGCCACCGCGCCGTATTACATCCTCGATCTGGTGAAGACCTTTCGCGAACGCTTGCCGCAGGTGGAAGTGTCGGTGGAAATCGGCAACTCACAGCAAGTGCTCGAAGCGCTGGAGGATTACCGGGTGGACATCGCCGCGTCATCGCAGCTGCTGGATGACGCGCGGCTGATTCGCCGGGTGCTGGGCACCGATCCGCTGGTGCTGGCGGTGCATCGCAACCATCCGTTGGCGACGCAGACGCATGTGGCGTTGGCGGCGCTGGCCGGGCACACCTTATTGATGCGTGAGTCCGGCTCGACCACACGACGCCTGACCGAAGAGTTGCTGGCCAGTGCCGGCGTGAGCTTCGGGCCGTTGCTGGAGATCGGCAGCCGCGAGTCGATCCGCGAGGCGGTGCTGCGCAACATCGGCATCAGCATCATCGCCCGCCAGGAAGTGCCGCACGATCCGCAGTTGCGTGTGCTGAGCATCGAGAATGCACCGCAGATTCCGGAGTACCTGTATTGCCTCAAAGAGAGGAAGGGTGCGCGATTGCCGGCGGCGTTTCTCGGCTTGGCCCAGGAAATGTCCCCCGCCTGAGATCTCGGCTGCCCTTACTGGCCTCTTCGCGAGCAGGCTCGCTCCCACACTGGATCGTATTCACAACGCAAACCCCCTGTGGGAGCGAGCCTGCTCGCGAAGGCGTCAGTTCAGGCGACACATCAGCAACCAAAATCCCCGAATGTCACTATCGGCGCTTTTTGCCTCACTGCCACATGACGGACGCATTACAACCCTAGGATTGGCTTCATCCGTTTGATGAGGCCTGTCCATGAATCCTGCCATCGCAACTGCCCTGACCAATCCCGGCGCGCCGATGAAAGTGCGCAGCGTGCAGAAGCGCTTCGGCGCGTTTACCGCGCTGGATAACGTCTCCCTCGATGTCGCCGCCGGTGAGCTGGTCTGTCTGCTCGGTCCGTCGGGCTGTGGCAAGACCACGCTGCTGCGCTGCATCGCCGGGCTGGAGAAACAGGACAGCGGCGAGCTGTACCTCGGCGATCGCGACGTCTCGCACCTCGCCCCGCAAGCGCGGGACTACGGGATTCTGTTCCAGTCCTACGCGCTGTTTCCCAATCTGACCGTCGAAGCGAACATCGCCTACGGCCTCGCCGGCAGCGGTCGCGACGAGGTGCGCCGCCGCGTCGGGCAGATGCTCGAACTGGTCGGCCTCACCGGCAGCGAGAAAAAGTACCCCGGCCAATTGTCCGGCGGCCAACAGCAGCGTGTTGCGCTGGCCCGCGCGCTGGCGCCGGCACCGTCGCTGTTGTTGCTCGATGAGCCGATGTCGGCCCTCGACGCTCGCGTTCGTGAGCATCTGTGCACCGAGTTGCGCCAACTGCAGCGCAACCTCGGCATCACCACCCTGATGGTCACGCACAACCAGGACGAAGCCATGCTGATGGCCGACCGCATCGCCGTGATGAACAACGGCCGCGTTGAGCAATACGCTACTCCGCAGGAGATCTACAACCGTCCGGCCACGCCGTTCGTGGCCGAGTTTGTCGGTCAGGGCAACTGGCTGCCGTTCCAGCGCAGCAGCGACAGTCATGCCCAGGTCGGCGGAATGAATCTGCGTCTGGCCGATGGCAGCGTGCAGAGCGCCTCGGGTCGACTGTTCTGCCGCCCGGAAGCGATCAACGTCAACCCGCCGGTGCACGAAGAAAACCTGTTCCCGGCCAAGGTCCGCGAGATCACCTTTCTCGGTAACCGCTGCCGCATGAGCTTCGAACTCGACCAGTTGCCCGGCCATGCGCTGCTCGCCGAACTGGCACCGGAAGCCATGCCGCGTCTCGGGGCGCAGCAAATCATGGTCGCCTTGCCCCCGCGCAGTCTGCAGGTGTTTGCCTGATGAACAGCAACCTCGCGCTGCCGCTACCGCACAAGCAGGTGCGACAGTCTTCGAAAGCCGAAATCGGCGATCGGATCTTTGTCGTCGGCGGCAAAATCCTCTTGCTGCTGTTGCTCGGCGTCGCGGTACTGCTGCCCTTGCTGGCAATCTTCTGGCGCGGCTTCAGCGGTGAGGCCGGGCAGGGCGGTGGTTTGCTCGCGGCGAAAGAGTTGGTAACCAGCGCGAATTTCCACTGGCTGCTCGGCAACAGCCTGAAGGTTTCCCTCAGCGTCGCGGCGATTGTCGTACCGCTGGCCTACCTGTTTGCCTTCGCGTTGCAACGCACGCTGATCCCAGCGAAGGGCATCTGGCGCGGCATTTCTTTGCTGCCACTGATGGCGCCGTCGATGCTGCCGGGGATTGCGCTGGTCTATCTGTTCGGTAATCAGGGCATGCTGCGCGGGCTGCTCTCGGACAACATCTACGGATTCTGGGGCATCGTGCTCGGCGAGGTGATTTACACCTTCCCGCATGCGCTGATGATTCTGCTGTCGGCGTTGTCGCTGGCCGATGCGCGCCTGTTCGACGCCGCATCGAGCATGGGCGCCAGCCCGGCCAAGGCGTTTCGCAGCATTACCTGGCCGGCGACTCGGCAGGCAGTGTTCGCCGCGTTCTGTCTGGTATTCACCCTGACCATCACCGATTTCGGTGTGCCGGTGGTGGTCGGTGGCGACTATCAAGTGCTGGCGCTGGAAGCCTACAAAGCCGTGGTCGGCCAACAGCAATTCGGGCGCGGCGCGTTGATCGGCATGGTGTTGCTGTTGCCGGCGCTGTTCAGCTTCGCCGTCGATGCCTGGCTGCGGCGTCGGCATGGCGACTCCATGAGCGGTCGCGCGCAGGTGTTCAAACCGGCGCCGTCGACACTGCGCGACGGCTGCTATCTGGCGATTGTCGTGCTGATCAGCGCCGCATTGATCCTGGTGTTCGGCATGGCGGTGTTCTCATCCTTGGTGAAGTTCTGGCCGTACAACCTGTCGCTGTCGCTCAACCATTACCAGTTCAACGAGACCGCTGGCGGTGGCTGGCTGGCCTACGGCAACAGCTTGAAGATGGCGCTGGGTACGGCGCTGATTGGCAGTGTGCTGATTTTTACCGGCGCCTATCTGATGGAGAAAACCCGCACCCAGCGCGGTTTGAACCTGGCTTTGCGCATGCTCAGCTTCGTGCCAATGGCCGTACCGGGGCTGGTACTTGGCCTGGGTTACGTTTTCTTCTTCAACCTCAGCGGCAACCCACTGCATGTGCTCTACGGGACGATGACGCTGCTGATCATCTGCACCATTGCGCATTATCTGACCACCGCGCAAATGACCGCGACCACCGCGCTGCGCCAGCTCGATGCCGAGTTCGAAGCGGCGGCGCTGTCGCTCAAAGCACCGCTGTATCGGCATTACCTGCGCGTGACCGTGCCGATCTGCCTGCCGGCGCTGCTGGACATCGTGCGCTACCTGTTCGTCTCGGCGATGACCACGGTGTCGGCAGCGATCTTCCTTTACAGCCCCGACACCATCCTTGCCGCGGTGGCGGTGCTGAACATGGACGACGCCGGCAACGTCGGCGGCGCGGCGGCGATGTCGACCTTGATTCTGTTCACCTCGGCGGGCGTGTCCCTGCTGCTGGCGTGGGCTTCGCGCGGCTTGCTGCGCCGTTCCCAGGCCTGGCGGCAAACCGCGCCCGGTCACTGATCCAACTGCCCTCAACTCAAAAGACAGGAAACCGATCATGTTCAAGCCTATGGCCCTGGCCGCTGCTGTGCTCGCTACTTTCAGCCTGAATGCCTTCGCGGAGAAAACCGAGTTGACGGTGTACACCGCCCTCGAAGCCGAACAACTGAAGTCCTACAAGGAAGCGTTCGAGAAAGCCAACCCTGACGTCGAGATCAAATGGGTACGCGATTCCACCGGGATCATCACCGCCAAACTCCTCGCAGAGAAAGCACGCCCACAGGCTGACGCCGTTTGGGGCCTGGCTGCTTCCAGCCTGGCGATCCTCGATCAGCAAGGCATGCTGCAAAGCTATGCGCCGAAGGACCTCGGCAAGATCGGCGCAAACTACCGCGACGCCGCCAACCCGCCGGCCTGGGTCGGCATGGACGTGTGGGCGGCGACCATTTGCTTCAACACGGTCGAGGCCGAAAAACAGGGTTTGACCAAGCCAGTGAGCTGGCAGGACCTGACCAAGCCTGAGTACAAGGGCAAGATCGTTATGCCTAACCCGGCGTCGTCCGGCACCGGTTTCCTCGACGTCAGCGCCTGGCTGCAAACCTTCGGCGAGAAGCAGGGCTGGGCGTATATGGACGGCCTGCACCAGAACATCGGCCAGTACGTTCACTCCGGTTCCAAGCCGTGCAAACTGGCGGCGGCGGGGGAATTCCCGATCGGCATTTCCTTTGAATACCCGGCCGTTCAGCTCAAGCGCCAGGGCGCGCCGCTGGACATCATCCTGCCGAAGGAAGGCCTGGGTTGGGAGATCGAAGCGACAGCCGTAATCAAAGGCACGCCGCACGAAGAGGCGGCAAAGAAACTCGCCGATTTCTCCGCCAGCGCCGAGGCGATGGATTTGTACAAAGAGAACTTCGCCGTGCTTGCCCAACCAGGGATCGCCAAACCGCAGACCGAACTGCCCGCCGATTACGAGCAGCGTCTGATCAAGAACGACTTCGCCTGGGCCTCGAAGAATCGCGACGAGATCCTCACCGAGTGGCGCAAGCGCTATGACGGCAAGTCCGAGAAAGTCGCTGCCAAGTAAGATCTTTATTGACTGACAGGGCCTCATCGCTGGCAAGCCAGCTCCCACAGGGTTTTGCGGTGAACACGTAATTTGTGAACACCTCGATACTTGTGGGAGCTGGCTTGCCAGCGATTACGGTCGCGCATTCAGAGTGCCTCTCCATGACACACCAAAAAGACCTGCTCATCGTCGGCGCCGGCATCCTCGGCCTGTCCCACGCCTACGCGGCGGCCAAGCGCGGACTCAAAGTTGCCGTGTTTGAACGCACCGCCACGCCCCTCGGCGCCTCGGTGCGCAACTTCGGCCAGGCGCTGGTCACCGGCCAGCCGCCCGGCACCATGCTGGAACTGGCCAAGGCCAGCCGCGAGATCTGGGGCGACTGGGCGCAACTCGCCGGTCTGCAGATCAAGCGCAACGGCTCATACCTGTTCGCCCGCAGCGAAGCGGAAGAGCATTTGCTTGAAGCGTTCTGCGCCGGTCGTGCGCAGGAACACCGCTACAACGTCGAGCTGCTGCGCGGCGCTGCGTTGCGTGATCTGTATGGTGGTCAATTCAGCCATCACCGCGCCGCGTTGCATGGCCGGGATGATCAACAGCTGTATTCGCGCGAAGCGATTCCGGCGCTGATTGACTACCTGCGCCGCGACCTTGGCGTGGAATTCCACTTCTCCACTCTGGTACGCGACGTTGAGCCAGGGCGGTTGCACAGCACCGCCGGTAGCTTTACCGCGCCGCAGATCATCGTCTGCTCCGGCCACGATTATCAGACCTTGCTCGCCGAGCCGATTGCTGCGCTCGAACCGCAGGTCTGTCGCCTGCAAATGCTGCGCGCCAAACCGCACGCTGAACTGAACCTGCAACACGCCTTGCTCACCGGGCTGAGCTGCGTGCACTACGGCGCCTTCGCCGATCTGCCCGAAGCGGCGGCGGTGCAGGCGCAGATCCTGCGCGAGCAACCGCACCTGCACGACAACGGCATCCACCTGCTGATCAGCCCGACGCCGCATGGCGAACTGATCATCGGCGACTCACACCATTACGGCAGCGATCCGTCACCGTTCAACGCTGAGCAAGTGGATAACTGGATGCTCGAACTGGCCGAACAGACCCTCGGTTGCAAGGTGCAGGTGGTCGAGCGC
The DNA here is from genome assembly GCA_902825215.1 of Pseudomonas fluorescens. Classification (GTDB taxonomy): domain Bacteria; phylum Pseudomonadota; class Gammaproteobacteria; order Pseudomonadales; family Pseudomonadaceae; genus Aquipseudomonas; species Aquipseudomonas fluorescens_G. The sequence continues at coordinate 5,886,398 of LR782234.1, read as the reverse complement.
TGGCAGGGCGTCTATGGTGCTCGCGGGCCTGGGCCGTTCTCATTCCTGCGCCCGGCACCGGGTTTGAGCGTGGCGCTGATGCACACCGGCGTCGGCATGAGCGTCGGCCCGGCCATGGCCGAGCGCAACATTGCGCAGTGGCTGGAGGGGGCATGAATCCAGAGCAGGTGGTGGCGCGGGTGTTCGGCTTGTATGAACGCTTCGGCGCCAGCGATTACATCGGCGAACCGGTGTCGCAGCTCGAGCACATGTCGCAGGCAGCCGAGCTGGCCATGGCTGAGGGTTGCGATGATGAAGTGGTGCTCGCGGCGTTCTTTCACGACATCGGCCATTTGTGCGCCGAGGGTGCGCGGAACATGGGCGGCTATGGCGTGGTCAGCCATGAACGGCTGGGCGCGGATTATCTGCGTGAGGCGGGTTTCAGTGAGCGGCTGGCGCGGCTGGTGGAGTATCACGTTCAGGCCAAGCGTTATCTGACGCTGCGCGAACCGGGGTATTTCGAGCGCTTGAGTGAGGCGAGTCGGCATACGCTGGCGTATCAGGGCGGGGTGATGACGGAGGCCGAGGCGCAGGCGTTTGAGCGGGATCCGCTGTGTGCGCTCAGCCTGCGGATGCGCCAGTGGGATGAATTGGCGAAGGAGGTGGCGGTGCCGGTGATTGATTTGGGTGTGCTGAAAGAGAAAGCAGCGCGGTTATTGGCTGCTTAGGTCTTGGAACCGGGTTGCTGCCATCGCTGGCAAGCCAGCTCCCACAGGTTTTTCGGTGAATACAATTTTCGTGATCAGCCGAGATCCCTGTGGGAGCTGGCTTGCCAGCGATGGGGCCAGGCCAGGCACTAGAGCTCTTTGGCTAACGACTCAACCTGCTCCTGCCTTTCCGCCTGATTCAACTTCGGATGCGGGTTCAGCGACGACCACTGCGGATGCGCCCGGGCCTTGTTCAAGGCTTCCGGCAACTTGCCTTCGCGCCAGGTTTTATCCACAGGCGTTGCAACCTGAACCGCATCCATCGCCGCATGCCCGCGTTGATCGAGGGCTAAGACCAACTGCCGCTGCCGCAACGCCAACAACCGCAACACGCCATCATCCACGGTCAATTCCCGCTGACCCTTGATCTTGCCAAGCAAGCGGCTGCCATAACTGCGCGCAGTCTGTAGGGCGCCGCCGGCGATCGCCCCGGCCAAGGCCGCTGCGCCGAGGGTGATGCCGCCAACCAGCAGATCGACGCCAGCCCCGGCGGCCGCGCCTGCTGCGATGCCGCCGCCGACCCGTACGCCGAGCTGTTTCAAGGTTTCCGGATTGAACAAATCATCGCCCCAACGACCGTCGAGCAACGGCAAATCACTGGCTGCCGCGTCCTGTGGGCGGAACGCGTAGAGCTTGAGCAGCGCTTCGACGCATTTCTGCTCACGCTGCCGCACCGCTTTGCGCAATTCGCTGATCGCCTGCTGTTCCTGTTCGGCCTCGCTGATCACGCTGCGTCGGCAGGCGGCGCAGTCGATCAACAATTCGGCAATCAAGCGTGCCGCGCTCTGCTGGCGGGCAAGGCGCTGGGCCTGTTGATCGGCGATCAATCGCTCGAGTTGCGGGCGGGCGGTTTCCAGCAGCAGGGCCAGGCTTTCGTACAAGCGCCGCTCGCCATCCTCTGGCGGCGCCACGCTGTCGAAACGCACCAGTGCATGCAGACCAAGGCGTGCCAGCGCTTCACGCCAATCGGGTTCGCGGTGGTTGGCGCTGCTGACGAAATTCAGCACCGGCAGCAGCGGTTTGCCGCAACTGGCGAGCACTTCCAGTTCGTCGCGGTATTTGGCCAAAACAGGTTCGCGGGCATCGATCACGTACAGGCCGGCGTCAGAGGCGAGCAGTTGTCGCAGCACCTTGGCTTCCTGCTCGAAACGCTGGCGCGCCTCGCTGCCCTCGAGGAACCGCGCCAGCCGCGCCGGGCCGTCGAGGCGTTCGCCGGGGCGTTCCAGGCGTTCGAGAAAATCCAGCAGGGCGATGGCGTCTTCCAATCCCGGCGTGTCGTAGAGGTCGAGCAGCGGCTCGCCGTCCACCGACAACCGTGCGCCTTCGACATGTCGTGTGGTGCTCGGGCGATGGGAGACTTCGCCGAAGCCGACATCGCGGGTCAGCGTGCGCAGCAGTGAGGTCTTGCCGACGTTGGTGTGGCCGACCACCGCGAGTTTCAGCGGCGCTTTACGCAGATCAATCATGGCCCGTCTCCAGCCAGTTCAGCGGCGCGCAATCGGCGAAAGGCAGTTCCAGCTGTTGCAGGGCGACATGCCAGTCACCCAAGCGATCGGCATCCAGCGCTTCGCCGGGCGGCGCTTGCAGCAGCCAGACGCGGGTGGCGCCGGCATTGCGTGCCAGTTCGGCGATCAGCGCGAGGCTGCCGCGATCCGGCGAGCGCCGTGGATCACAGGCAATCGCCAGGCGTGCCGGGGGAAAACGGCTGAGTTGTTCGAGCAGCTTGTGCCGCGACTCGCGGCTGTCGAGGACGCCGGCATTGGTGACGCTTTTTGGCAACGCGGGCGGCCATGGGCGTTGTTCGTCGAGTTCGATGGCGACCAGCAATGCACCTTCGCTGGCGAGTTCGCCGACGCTGCTGTCGACGCGGTGCAGTTGCACAGGCGCAGGGTCGTTGACGCCGAGGCGTTCGCTGGTCGGCATCAGCCGCTCGCGCAATTGCGCGTAGCCGGGTAGGTTGAGGTCCAGGCGCAGCGCGGCTTTGCCGCTGTTCCAGCGCCACCAGCACAGCAGCGTCAACAGCAGGCGCGGCAGCACGCCGTAAACCACCAGCACGCCGACCAGCCACGTGGCCCAGGCCTGTCGGGCGCTTTCGATATCCAGCGCGGCGTCGCCGCTGGCGCGAATCATTTCCACCGTTGGCACAGTGAAGCCGAGCAGCGCCGGCAGGCTGCCCAAGGACCGGGTCATGTGGATAAACGTTTCGGCGCTGAGAATCGTGGTTTCCCAGACGAAGCCGTAGCGTCGGGTCGCCATCAGCATCAGCAGGACGATCAAGGCGCTGAGCATGGCCAGCAACCACAAACCGTTGACCAGCGTGCCGAGTGCCCAGCGATTGAGTTTGCGGCGTTGCAGCAGCAACAGCAGTGCCGGTGCCAGTTGCGCGGCTTTGGCGTCGCGAGCGAGTTTTTCGCTGAGCCACAGCCACACGCGGCCCAGCGTCGCGCCGTGTTCGCCGACAAACACCAGGCCCAGCGCCCAGCTCAGCAGCAGAATCAGGTTCAGTCCGAGCAGGCTGCCGAGGGCCCAGAATACGTTGACCGGCGTTTGCCCCAGCGCGGCGAAGGCCAGCCCGGCGCCGCTCAACACGGCGAACAGGCTCAGCAGCAACAACGCCAGACGGGCGCCTTGCAGCCAGTGCTTGAGTGCCGGCGTCAGCCCGTCGCGGTCGGCCAGCCAGCGCGCCCGGCGCTGAATGCGGCCCGGCAGATCGCCGCCACCGGTGCGCGCCAGACGATTGGCTTCCAGATCATCCAGGGGGCCTGCGTGTTCTTCGCGCAGGCGGATGGTTTCGGTGAGCCAGAGGTTTTGCAGTGGAGTCAGTTCAGTCACGCGGCGTCCCGTCGCTTAAATGAGCGTTGAGCATAACCGCTGTGGCGCTTATCGGGGTAAGCGCGCCTCTGGTATCCTCGCCGGCATGACTAAATCACTGCCCCTCAGCCTGATCGCAGCCCTCGGTGAAAACCGTGTGATCGGCGTCGACAACAGCATGCCCTGGCACCTGCCGGGGGACTTCAAATACTTCAAGGCCATGACTCTCGGCAAGCCGATCATCATGGGCCGCAAGACCTGGGATTCGCTCGGCCGACCGTTGCCGGGGCGCTTGAACATCGTTGTCAGCCGCCAGACCGATTTGTCGCTCGAAGGCGCCGAAGTGTATCCATCGCTGGACGCCGCCGTGGCTCGCGCCGAGGAATGGGCGAAAGAGCAAGGCGTCGATGAGCTGATGCTGATTGGCGGCGCGCAGTTGTATGCGCAAGGGCTGGCTCAAGCCGATCGTCTGTACCTGACCCGCGTTGCGCTGAGCCCGGAGGGGGATGCGTGGTTTCCGCAGTTTGATGTGAACCAGTGGACGCTGGTTTCCAACGTGGAAAACCCGGCGGTTGAAGATAAGCCGGCGTACAGCTTCGAAGTCTGGGAGCGCGCATAGATCGTTCCCACGCTCCGCGTGGGAATGCCTCAAGGGACGCTCTGCGTCCAAGTGACGCGGAGCGTCACGGGCTGCATTCCCACGCGGAGCATGGGAACGATCATTTTGGCTTAAGCCTGAGCGAGTTCCGCGTGCTCATCAGCATCCAGCAGCGCTTTATCGGTCTGCTGCATCACCTGGCTGGTAATCGCACCCGCGGTGATCGAACCACTGACGTTCAACGCCGTACGCCCCATATCGATCAACGGCTCAACCGAAATCAGCAGCGCCACCAGCGACACCGGCAAACCCATCGCCGGCAGCACAATTAGCGCTGCGAAAGTCGCGCCGCCACCAACACCGGCCACACCCGCCGAACTCAAGGTCACAATCGCCACCAGCGTCGCGATCCATAACGGATCCAGCGGGTTGATGCCCACGGTCGGTGCAACCATCACTGCCAGCATGGCCGGGTACAGGCCGGCACAACCGTTCTGGCCGATGGTCGCACCGAACGATGCGGCAAAACTCGCCACCGACGACGGAATGCCCAGGCGCCGGGTCTGCGCTTCGATGCTCAGCGGGATGGTCGCCGCGCTCGAACGGCTGGTGAAGGCGAACGTCAGCACCGGCCAGATCTTGCGGAAGAACCGCAGCGGGTTGATCCCGGCCGCCGACACCAGCAGGCCGTGGACCACGAACATCAGGCCCAGACCCAGGTACGACACCACGACGAAACTGCCGAGCTTGATGATGTCCTGCAGGTTGGAACCGGCGACCACTTTGGTCATCAGCGCCAGTACGCCGTACGGGGTCAGTTTCATCACCAGCCGCACCAGACGCATCACCCAGGCTTGCAGGGTGTCGATGGCGTTGATCACTTTCTGACCTTTCTCGACATCATCCTTGAGCAGTTGCAGCGCAGCCACGCCGAGGAACGCGGCGAAAATCACCACACTGATGATCGAGGTCGGCTTGGCTCGCGCCAGGTCGGCGAACGGGTTCTGCGGAATGAACGACAGCAGCAGTTGCGGCACATTCAGGTCGGCGACCTTGCCGGCGTAATCGTTCTGAATGGTTTGCAGGCGAGCCATTTCCTGCGTGCCGGCAACCAGCCCCTCGGCGGTGAGGCCGAACAGGTTGGTCAGGCCGATGCCGATCAGCGCGGCAATCGCCGTGGTGAACAGCAACGTGCCGATAGTCAGGAAGCTGATCTTGCCCAGCGACGAAGCGTTGTGCAGACGCGCCACCGCGCTGAGGATCGAGGCGAACACCAGCGGGATGACGATCATCTGCAGCAACTGCACGTAGCCGTTGCCGACCAGATCGAACCAGCCGATCGAGGCTTTCAGCACCGGGTTACCGGCGCCATAAATCGTGTGCAGCGCCACGCCGAACGCCACGCCGAGCACCAGCGCCAGCAGAACTTTTTTCGCCAGGCTCCAGGTGGTGTGGCGGGTTTGCGCCAGACCGACGACCAGGGCAAGGAACACCAGCAGGTTGAGAATCAACGGTAGATTCATGAGGACTCCAAAAAAGACTGTGCCAACAGCCATCCGGGGCTGCTGCGAACCGGAAAGCCTAACAGCTTGATTTGCAATGATTTAATACCGAAATCACTGGGTGTCCGTCGTTTTTGGAATAAGCGCGTGTCGCTGTTGGCAATGCATCTGGCGCAATACGGACGTGTTCGGTCGCAGACAGGCGAGGGTTGTCACACTTATTTGTTAGCGTCGAACTCTTTTGATCGGGGAGTAGCGCTATGAGAATTGCACGCACGTTGTTGGCGGTGGCACTGGCGGCTGGCCTTGCCGGCCAGGCATTTGCGACGGATCTCAAGCATTGGCCGGCGGATCAGGCCAAGGCGCTGGACGCGATGATCGCCGCCAATGCCAACAAGGGTAACTACGCGGTGTTCGACATGGACAACACCAGTTACCGCTACGACCTCGAAGAGTCCTTGTTGCCGTTCATGGAAAACAAAGGCCTGATCACCCGCGACAAACTCGATCCGTCGCTGAAACTGATGCCGTTCAAGGACACCGCCGAGCACAAGGAAAGCCTGTTCAGTTACTACTATCGCCTCTGCGAAGTCGACGACATGGTCTGCTATCCGTGGGTCGCGCAAGTGTTTTCCGGCTTCACCCTCAAGGAGCTCAAGGGCTACGTCGATGAGCTGATGGCCTCAGGCAAACCGGTGCCGGCGACCTATTACGAAGGCGATGTGGTGAAGAAACTCGACGTCAATCCGCCGAAGATCTTCACCGGCCAGCAAGAGCTGTACAACAAGCTGATGGAAAACGGCATCGAGGTCTACGTGATGACCGCCGCCTCCGAGGAACTGGTGCGTATGGTCGCGGCTGACCCGAAGTACGGCTACAACGTCAAACCGCAGAACGTCATTGGCGTCAGCCTGCTGCTGAAAAACCGCGAGACGCAAGAACTGACCACCGCGCGCAAGCAGATCACCGCGGGCAAGTATGACGAGAAGGCCAACCTCGGTCTGGAGCTGACGCCCTACCTGTGGACCCCGGCGACGTGGATGGCCGGCAAGCACGCGGCGATCCTCACCTACATCGATGAATGGAAAAAACCGGTACTGGTCGGCGGCGACACCCCGACCAGCGACGGCTACATGCTGTTCCACGATGTCGACGTGGCCAAGGGCGGCATCCACTTGTGGATCAACCGCAAGGACAAGTACATGACGCAAATCAACGGCATGATGGCCAAGCACGCCACGGCGCAGGCCAAGGAAGGGTTGCCGGTGACGGCGGATAAAAACTGGGTGATCGTCAAGCCTGAAGATATTCAATAAACGCAGCTGATAGCGAGAAGCTACAAGCTACAAGTAAGAGCAACGCAGCTCCTGCTTGCAGCTTGCAGCTGGGTACTGGCAGCTGTTTTGAATTTGATCGTTCCCACGCTCCGCGTGGGAATGCAGCCCGTGACGCTCCGCGTCACTGGACGCGGAGCGTCCCTTGAGGCATTCCCACGCAGGAGCGTGGGAACGATCATAAACGCAGCTGATAGCGGCAAGCTACAAGCTGCAAGTAAGAGCAACGCAGCTCCTGCTTGCAGCTTGCAGCTTGGTGCTTGCAGCTGTTTTAAATCCCGTCGAGCATCGCCTTGTTACGCACCGCGCCCTTGTCGGCGCTGGTCGCCAGCAGGGCGTAGGCCTTGAGGGCGGTGGTCACTTTGCGTGGACGTTGTTCGACCGGTTTCCAGCCTTTCTTGTCCTGCTCGGCGCGGCGTGCCGCCAGTTCTTCGTCGCTGACCAACAGGTTGATCGAGCGGTTCGGAATGTCGATCAGCACTTTGTCGCCATCCTGTACCAGGCCGATCGCGCCGCCAGCGGCCGCTTCTGGCGAAGCATGGCCGATGGACAGGCCCGACGTGCCACCGGAGAAACGGCCGTCAGTGAGCAAGGCACAGGCTTTACCCAGGCCTTTGGACTTGAGGTACGAAGTCGGGTAGAGCATTTCCTGCATGCCTGGGCCGCCTTTCGGGCCTTCGTAGCGAATGATGACGATGTCGCCTTCCTTCACTTCGTCAGCGAGGATGCCGCGCACGGCGCTGTCCTGGCTTTCGAAGATCTTCGCGTTGCCTTCGAAGACGTGGATCGACTCGTCGACACCCGCTGTTTTCACCACGCAACCATCCTGCGCGATGTTGCCGTACAGCACAGCGAGGCCGCCTTCTTTCGAGTAGGCGTGCTCGAAGCTGCGGATGCAGCCGTTTTCACGGTCGTCGTCCAGGGTTTCCCAACGGGTCGACTGACTGAACGCGGTCTGCGTCGGAATGCCTGCCGGGCCGGCCTTGAAGAAATGGTGCACCGCTTCGTCGCTGGTCTGGGTGATGTCCCACTTGGCGATGGCTTCTTCCATGCTGCGGCTGTGCACGGTCGGCAGGTCGGTGTGCAGCAGGCCGCCACGGGCCAGCGAACCGAGGATGCTGAAAATGCCGCCGGCGCGGTGCACGTCTTCCATGTGGTATTTCTGAATGTTCGGCGCAACCTTGCACAGCTGCGGAACGCTGCGCGAGAGGCGGTCGATGTCGCGCAGGTCGAAATCGATCTCGGCTTCCTGGGCGGCGGCGAGCAAGTGCAGGATGGTGTTGGTCGAACCGCCCATGGCGATGTCGAGCATCATCGCGTTCTCGAACGCCTTGAAGTTGGCGATGTTGCGCGGCAGCACCGAGTCGTCGTTCTCGCCGTAGTAACGCTTGCACAGCTCAACGATGGTACGGCCAGCCTGCAGGAACAACTGCTCGCGGTCGCTGTGGGTGGCGAGGGTCGAACCGTTGCCCGGCAAGGCCAGGCCCAGTGCTTCGGTCAGGCAGTTCATCGAGTTGGCGGTGAACATGCCCGAGCACGAACCGCACGTCGGGCAGGCGCTGCGCTCGTACTCGGCGACTTTCTCGTCAGAGGCGCTGGAGTCGGCGGCGATCACCATGGCGTCGACCAGATCGAGGCCGTGGGAAGCGAGTTTGGTCTTGCCGGCTTCCATCGGGCCGCCGGAAACGAAGATCACCGGAATGTTCAGGCGCAGGGCTGCCATCAACATGCCCGGGGTGATCTTGTCGCAGTTGGAGATGCAGACGATGGCGTCGGCGCAGTGGGCGTTGACCATGTACTCGACGGAGTCGGCGATGATCTCGCGGCTCGGCAGCGAATAGAGCATGCCGTCGTGGCCCATGGCGATGCCGTCATCCACGGCAATGGTGTTGAATTCTTTTGCCACACCGCCGGCACGTTCGATTTCGCGGGCGACCAGTTGGCCCAGATCCTTCAGGTGTACATGGCCCGGTACGAACTGGGTGAACGAGTTGGCAATGGCGATGATCGGCTTTTTGAAGTCGTCATCCTTCATCCCCGTGGCGCGCCACAGGGCGCGGGCGCCGGCCATGTTGCGGCCGTGGGTGGATGTTTTGGAACGATAATCTGGCATGGAACACTCCGGGCGGCTAATCAGGTGCTAATCAGGTGCTAAAGGGGAGTGAGCTTCTATGGACTTGTGCGACCCACGGAAATAGTCGTGCGTTACGCAAGTTGCCGATGACGTTGCGGGATCGCCGCTGGTCTCAGCCTGAGCTCATAAACCCGCCGGGGATGAATGGCGATGAATGAGGCGATTCTACACCGCTGGCGTCTGGAGGGAATGGCGCAACGTGCTGCGCCGTGCAGACGGTCGGTGTGGAATGACGACTGGCAGCTTCAATCGCCGCCGGGCTGCGCCACGGCACTGGCAGCAAGATTACTGGAGCGTCGGTTGAGCCGATGGTTGAGCAGCAACGCTATTGCGCTCAGCAGCACGAAGCAGTAACCCAGCGTCGCTTGCAGATTGCTCGGGCTGAGGCTGATCAACGCGCTGATCAGCCCGCCGCAAATGAAAATGATCGTGCTGCCCGCCGAAGCCGAGGTGCCGGCGTTTTCAGGAAACAGGCTCATGGCCCGGGATGTCGCGGCAGGGCGGGCAATGGTGGTCCCGGCGGTGCAGATCAACATCGGAATCAGCACCGTGACCGGGGCCAGCGCATGCTCGGCGGCCAGATACAGCATTGCCAGCCCCGCGACCAATATCAGGCCGAGTCCGGTGAATATCTGCTGAACCGGGGTGATGCGCCGGTTCAGCAAGGCGGCAAGGATGCCGCCGACCACGTAGGCGGCACCGTACACCAGCAAGATCAAGGAGAAGTCATAGGGCGCGAGCTGCAGTTGATCCATGAAGATCAGCGGCGAGATCACGATGAAGGAAAAATGGCAGGCGAAGGCAAACGCCGAGATCAGCCAATAACCGACGAATTCGACATCTCCCAGCACGCGGCGATAGGACCGAATGAAGCCGACCCGCGCACCGCTGTCAGCCGGCCGGCTGTTTTGCAAAAACACCCAGGCCTTGACCAGCACCACGGCGGACAGCGCCGTGAACACCCAGAAACTGCCGCGCCAGCCGAGCGTGGCCTGCAGAAAGGTGCCCGCCAGCGGCGACACCGAGATGAAAATCCCGGAGGCCGTCACCATCAGGATGCGCAGTCGGTCGCGCTCAGCCCCTTTGAACAGATCCTGCACCAGCGCCTGGGACAGCACGAAGCATCCGCAACCCACTGCTTGCATGACCCGGAACACCAGGAACAGGTTGTAATCACTGGTCATCACGCAACCGACTGCGCCGAGCATCGACACGCTCATGCCAGCGAGCAGCAAGCCCTTGCGCCCGATCACGTCTGACAAGGGGCCGATCAACAACTGGGCAAATGCAATGCCCACCGCAAACAGGCTGATCGACAGCGCAATGTCTGCCGGTGAACGGGCAAAGTGCGCCGCCAATGCTGGAAATGAGGGCAGCAATACATCCAGCGGGAACACGCCAAGCAGCACCATCGCCAGTAACAGGCTCACCGCTGCGCGACGCTGCCCGGCGGTTACCACGGCTGTTACGTTATGCATCGATCAGTCCTGCCCTGGCAAAAAGTGTCCGGTTATGGGCCAGTGCAAAAAAACCGGCCTTGTGCAGTGCATCCAGCGTGGCGACGGCACCTGATCGCGCCCGTGCGCGATTGGCCTGCACGGTGGCCATGCCACCGACGATTTCCATCACGTCTGCCTCGGCAATGCCGGCGCCGCGAAGGCTCTGTTGCAGCCAGCGTTCGTCGGCCTCGAAAAAAATGCCGATGATTTCCAGCAGGGTTCTGCTCACGAAGGTGCGCTGGCGGCTGAGCATCGACAGCCACAAATAATGGAACACTTCGGCGAAATAACGACTATGGCGGGCCTCGTCGGTCAGATGATCGCGCAGCATGTCGCTGACGCTGGACACCAGGCTGTCGCGGCAAACGTCGAGCAGTTCGCGAGCAATGATGGTTTCGGAAACGAAACCGAGCAGAAACCATGCCAGTGGTCGATGCTTTTCCGGGGTGCGGGCGATCAAGGCGTTAAGGCGTGCGATGCGCTTCGGCAGGGCAGGACGCCCGGTGATGCCATAGAACCCGGCGATCTGCTCAGCCAGCCGATTGGAGAACAACGCGTGGTAGCCCTCGTCGGTGTAGAGCTGCAACGCCGCGTGTTTCATCGCCAGCGGCACGAAAACCGGCAGCTCGCGGTGCACGATCACTTCCACGGCGCGATTGACGATGCGGTGTTCGAGCAGGGTGGTGTAATCGAGAAAGTGCACCAGGTGGTTGGCGGACAATCGGTGCTGCACGTCGCGCCCTGCTGCCTGAACGGCCGGATGCGCCAGATAGGCAATGAAGGCCGGAGGAAACCAGTGACGGGTTTGCAGTTGCAGGGCCACGTCGTCCGGTAACAGGTAGTCGTGGGTGCTGCTGCGCACCGAGGCGCGGCTTTCCCAATCCTTGAGGGTGAACTTGAGCGCCCATGACACCGGCGCCTCATCCGGCTCGGCAGTCGTCAGACTCATGCGTGGCCCTCGCTCAACAGTTCGTGCATCTCGTCGCACATCGCCTGGCCGTCACTGTGCCCGCAGCCGACGAAGAACAGCGGTTGTTCGGCGCTCTCCGCAAGAGCAAGCAGGGCTTCGACCTGCCGATCGGCAAACGCACCGGTCAGCCAGGTATTGAGGCCGAGCGCGGTGGCGACCAACTGGAAGGATTGCGACAAATGGCCGGCTTCGACGAAGGCCATGCGGTAGGCCCGTGAGTGTTCGTATTTCCACCAGAGCCGGTCAAAACGAGCGGTGATGAAAACACCCAATGGCAGGTCATTGATGAAATGCTGGCCAGCGAGCAATTGGCCCAGCGCGGGTTCTGGCAAAGGATTGACCGGGCTCAGCGAATGCTCGGCCGGGTGGTAGCTGTAGACGCCCGGATCCAGACCATCGACATTCTGTACCAGCAGAAAGGCTTCGCAGGCGTTCAGCCCGCCGGCGGAAGGGCTGCTTCGGCGGGCGCCGAGCCCGTGGGCGATGCTGTCGTCGCGGTCATGCTCGCGCTCTTTGAGATAACCGAAAGAAAGATAAAGCAGCGTACCGACATCATCCAGCGTGACCGCTGCGCCTGTGTAGGTGCGACAGGTTTTGCGCTGCAGCAGTGCGCGCGTCAGGCTCTCGTCTTTCAAGGCGCGAGGCCGGGGCAAGGCAATGCGTTGCGCAGCCTTGCACCCCGGACGATCTGTCGACGGTGGCGGTGCGGCGAGCACTTCATTGCAATGCGCCAGATAGTGCCTGGACCACTCCTGGATATTCTGGGGCGTATGTTCACACGGAATATTTTGAGTGCCAATATGATAAATCTTCGACAATTCGTCCCAGCCCCAGGATAAGTTGTCGAGTTTTGAAATAGTTAGAATGCCTGCGTTTAATAGTTCTGTGTCTATGATGTTTTGCGGGTCGAAAAGTTTGGGATTGTCGATCAGGTGCGCCAGGCGAATTGTATGGTCGAGACCAAGTTCATATTGGGTATGGTCTTTATAGTTCCATATAACCTGTCCGGAAGGGCGCGGCAATATGAAGAGAAAGGGATTGATGTGCATGGGGGCGATTCACTCTGGGTAAAGTCTAAAAGGACGCCGGGTTGCCGGCACTCCCCCGGCGTCCTGCCTTACTTAACGGGCTTTAGCGGCAACCAGAAAAGCCAGGTTTGCGAGTTTTTTACTTTCCAGAGAAATGCGTTTCATGATGTGAACTCCATGTTCATTGATAGTTGAAGTCACCTCGTGGTGACAACTTCATAATAGTTTGTAATGGATTATTGGCAAGCGGATATTGGGTAGGAAAAATCCAGTAATTTTGTCGGAGCTGTCGTTGTGCTTAAAGCAACTTGTAGGCAAAGTTTCATTAATTAAGGCGTGCAGAGAAACGTCCTGCATGTTTGGAGGAAAGTAATCGTAGGAAGTTCGAGGATAGATCGGAAAAATCACGTCGAGGGCGGCGTGCAAAACTAACAGGGGAGCCTGCTGGCTCCCCCCTTATCCGCGTGAATCAGCTGTTGGGCAGCAGGCGGCAGGTGATGCTTTTGATGTAGCGTGTCTCGGCGATGGCCGGGTGCACCGGATGGTCCGGACCTTGACCGCCACGCTCCAGCAACTGAATGTTGCGATCCAGATGACGGGCGCTGGTCAGCAGGATGTTCTGCAGGTCGTCCTCGGGCAGGTGCATCGAGCACGAAGCGCTGACCAGGATGCCGTCCTTGTTGAGCAGGCGCATGGCTTGCTCGTTCAGGCGGCGGTAGGCGCCTTCGCCGTTTTTCATGTCTTTCTTGCGCTTGATGAAGGCGGGCGGGTCGGCCACGATCACGTCGAAGCGCTCTTCGCTGGCCTTCAGTTCTTTCAGGGCTTCGAAGACATCGCCTTCGATGCAGGTCATCTTCTCGGCGAAACCGTTCAGCGCCGCGTTACGCTCAACGCCGTCCAGCGCGAATGCCGAAGCGTCGACGCAGAACACTTCACTGGCGCCGAAGGCCGCCGCTTGCACACCCCAGCCACCGATGTAGCTGTAGAGGTCGAGGACGCGTTTGCCTTTGGCGTAAGGGGCGAGACGGGCGCGGTTCATACGGTGGTCGTAGAACCAGCCGGTTTTCTGCCCCTGAATCACCGGCGCTTCGAACTTCACGCCGTTTTCTTCCAGTGCAACCCATTCCGGGACCAGACCGAACACGGTTTCGACGTAGCGGTTGAGGCCTTCGGCATCGCGGGCAGCGGAGTCGTTTTTGAACAGAATGCCGCTTGGCTTGAGCACTTGGGTCAGGGCGGCGATCACGTCGTCCTTGTGCGCTTCCATGGTCGCCGAAGCGATCTGCACCACCAGAATGTCGCCAAAACGGTCGACGACCAGGCCTGGCAGCAGGTCGGAATCGCCGTAGACCAGGCGATAGAACGGCTTGTCGAACAGACGCTCGCGCAGCGACAGGGCCACGTTCAAACGGTGCACCAGCAAGGACTTGTCCAGCGCTACTTTAATGTCGCGCGACAGCAGGCGGGCACAGATCAGGTTGTTCGGGCTCATTGCGACGATGCCCAACGGCTTGCCACCGGCGGCTTCGAGGATGGCCTGATCGCCAGCGTTGAAGCCGTGCAGCGGGGTGGCGGCTACATCGATTTCGTTGCTGTAGACCCACAGGTGACCGGCGCGCAGGCGACGGTCGGCGTTGGCTTTGAGGCGCAAGCTAGGCAGGGACATGACGTCGCTCCGGAAAAAAGAGCGGGAGTATAGCGTGTTGCGACTTGTGTCGGGTTTGATCGGCGATGAAACGCGGATGCCGTCTTCGCGAGCAGGCTCGCTCTCACATTGGTATCGTGAATACCTGTGGGAGCGAGCCTGCTCGCGAAAGCGATTTCAGCGCTTACGCAGCCAATGCGTCAATCAGGGCCTGACTGAACGCCGGCACGTCGTCCGGCTGGCGGCTGCTGATCAGGTTGCCGTCCTTGACCACTTCCTGATCGACCCAGTTGGCACCGGCGTTGACCAGATCGTCCTTGACGGTTTTATAGCTCGTCATGGTCTTGCCATTGACCAGTCCCGCCGAGATCAGCAGCCAGCTGCCATGGCAGATCACGGCAATCGGCTTGCCGGCCGATGCGGCGGTCTTGACCAGATGCTGGGCGTCCTGATCAATACGGATCGTGTCGGAGTTCTGCACGCCGCCAGGCAGGAGTACGGCATCGTATTGATCGATGCTCACAGCCTGGAAGGTGTTGGCGACGGTAAAATCGTCCGCCGGTTTGTCGTGGTTCCAGCCTTTGACCGTACCGGTTTCTGCCGAAAGGATATCGACCTGCACGCCGGCCTGCTCCAGGGCATCCTTGGGACCGGTCATTTCGACCTGTTCGAAACCATCGGTAACCAAAATAGCCACGCGTTTGCCATTGAGGGAAGTTGCCATCGGTAAGCTCCTGAGTCTGTGGAGATTTTTCTTTCGCAATGAACCATTCAGGTCTTATGCGCCCTACAGAGTCCGAAGCCTGGGCTTGAATGAAAGTTCCGGCGATGTGCCCGTCGGTGTGTCGCCGGGCGATTTCAGCGGTTAGAATCGCCGCCTGTCCCAGAGTGTGTACTTATGTCCCAAGAGCTGACCACCGAACAGATTCAACAATCGCTGCAAGGCATCAGTGTGCCGGCGCAACCGCAGATCATGGTGGATCTGCAAATGGAGCAGTACATGCCCGACCCGGACCTGGAGGTGATCGCCAAGCTGATCTCCCAGGACCCGGGCCTGTCCGGCGCACTGTTGAAGATCGTCAACTCTCCGTATTACGGCCTGAGCAACAAGATCACCTCGATCCAGCGCGCGGTGAACCTGCTGGGCAGCCGTTCGATTATCAACCTGATCAACGCGCAGTCGATCAAGGGCGAGATGAACGACGACACCATCGTCACCCTCAACCGTTTCTGGGACACCGCCCAGGACGTGGCGATGACCTGCCTGACCCTGGCCAAGCGCATCGGCACCCAGGCTGGCGATGAAGCCTATGCGTTGGGCCTGTTTCACGATTGCGGTGTGCCGTTGATGCTGCAGCGTTTCCCCGATTACATGACCGTGCTGGAAGAGGCCTACGCCAGCGCCAGCCCGGAATGCCGTGTGGTCGACACGGAAAACCGCGTTTTCAACACCAACCATGCTGTGGTCGGCTACTACACTGCAAAATCCTGGCGCCTGCCGGAGCATGTCAGCGCGGCCATCGCCAATCACCACAACGCCCTGGCGATTTTCAGCGACGAGTCGTCGAAGAACAGCCAGTTGAAAAACCTCCTGGCGATTCTGAAAATGGCCGAGCACATCTGCTCGTCGTACCGGGTGCTGGGCAACCAGACCGAAGACTTCGAGTGGAACGCCGTCGGCCCGCTGGTGCTCGACTACGTCGGCCTGTCGGACTACGACTTCGAAACCCTCAAGCAAACGATCCGCGACCTCGGCGCGCATTGAGTCGAGGACAGCATGCCTGAACTGCCGGAAGTCGAAACCACCCGCCGCGGCATTGCTCCGCACCTGGAAGGCCAGCGCGTCAGCCGGGTCATCGTGCGCGACCGACGCCTGCGCTGGCCGATCCCCGAAGACCTCGACGTGCGCCTGTCGGGGCAGCGCATCGTGCTGGTCGAGCGCCGCGCCAAGTACCTGTTGATCAATGCCGAGGTCGGCACGCTGATCAGCCATCTGGGCATGTCGGGCAATCTGCGCCTGGTCGAAGCCGGGTTGCCGGCGCTCAAGCACGAGCACGTCGACATCGAGCTGGAGTCGGGGCTGGCGCTGCGCTACACCGATCCACGGCGTTTCGGTGCGATGTTGTGGAGCAGCGATCCGCTCAATCATGAATTGCTGATTCGCCTCGGGCCAGAGCCGTTGACCGACCTGTTCGATGGCGAGCGGCTGTTTCAGCTGTCGCGCGGACGGGCGATGGCGGTCAAGCCGTTCATCATGGATAACGCCGTGGTGGTCGGGGTCGGCAATATCTACGCGACCGAAGCGCTGTTCGCCGCCGGGATCGACCCGCGCCGAGCGGCCGGCGGAATTTCCCGAGGGCGCTATCTGAAGCTGGCGATCGAGATCAAACGCATCCTCGCTGCGGCCATCGAGCGCGGCGGCACCACGTTGCGTGATTTCATCGGCGGCGACGGGCAACCGGGGTATTTCCAGCAGGAGCTGTTTGTCTATGGCCGCGGCGGCGAGCACTGCAAGGTCTGCGGCACCGGCCTGCGCGAGGTCAAGCTCGGGCAGCGCGCCAGTGTGTTCTGCCCGCGCTGCCAGACCTGAAAAAATCCTTGGGTCTATAGTGAGGAGTCTCACTGCTCAGCCCGAAGGATCGCGCCATGAAATGCCTGCAAGTCCTCTTCGTCACGCTGCTGTTGTGTTCCAGCCAGGTTGCCCGGGCCTCGGAAAACGGCAGCGGTGACCCGCGCTACACCATCCAGAACCCACCGGCCTACGCCATGCTCGGCGATCTGCTGATCGCTCGGCCGTTGTTGGTCGTGGCGACAGTGATCGGTGCCGGAGCGTTTGTCGTGTCGTTGCCGTTCACCGCGCTGGGCGGCGGGGTCGGCGATGCCGGGCAGGCGCTGGTGGTCGACCCGGCGAAGGCGGCGTTTGTGCGGTGTCTGGGGTGCACGGGGGAGGGGTTTGAGCAGCGCGAGTGAGCGGGGTTTTTGTGGTGCTGCTGATGGCCCTTTCGCGAGCAGGCTCGCTCCCACATGGGAATGCATTTCAAATGTGGGAGCGAGCCTGCTCGCGAAGAGGACCTGACAGGCGCTGAAGAATCAAGCCTTGCCGGTGATCTTGCGGTACTTCTCCATCAACTGCTCTTCAGTCTCCGGATGCGCTTCGTCCAGCGGAATGCAATCCACCGGGCAGACCTGCTGGCACTGCGGTTCGTCGTAGTGGCCGACGCACTGGGTGCACAGGTTGGGGTCGATCACGTAGATCTCTTCGCCCTGGGAAATGGCGGCGTTCGGGCACTCGGGTTCGCAGACGTCGCAGTTGATGCAATCGTCGGTGATGATCAGGGACATGCTAACTCCAGCCGGGGCGGCAGGCCCGGGCGCTATAAATCAATGCGCGCAATTGTGCCGCATTGGCGCCCGCAGTGCACGCGGGCGCCGTTTGAACGGTCGTTACTTTTTGAAGCGCAGGGTCAGCGCGTCGGCCACGGCCGGGTGGACGAACTTGCTGATATCGCCGCCCAGCGCGGCAATTTCCCGCACCAGCGTCGAGGAAATGAACGAATAACGTTCCGACGGCGTGAGAAACAGACTCTCCACATCCGGCGCCAGCTGACGGTTCATGTTGGCCAGCTGAAATTCGTATTCGAAGTCCGACACCGCGCGCAAGCCACGCAGGAACACATTGGCGTTCTGCTCTTTGGCGAAATGCGCCAGCAGCGTCGAAAAGCCGACCACTTCCACGTTCGGCAAGTGCCGGGTGACTTCGCGCGCCAGTTCCACGCGTTGTTCCAGCGGGAACAGCGGGTTCTTTTTCGGGCTGGCGGCGACGGCAATGATCACATGGTCGAACAGGCGCGAGGCGCGTTCGACCAGATCGCCATGGCCCTTGGTAATAGGGTCGAAGGTACCTGGGTACAACACTCGGTTCATCGCGTCGTCCTGGCGGGAGTCCGTTGGGGAGTCGGATGGTATCGCAGCCTAACCGGTCGGCCAAGTCGCCTGTGCGGTAAGAAAGCACTATAGACGCCGGCAATCATCGGTTTTTTCATGGGTTTCTCAGCCGATCGGCGAGGGACGTCGCCAATTGCGCGGTCAGGCCATACACCGACAATTGCGGGTTGGCGCCAATACTGGTGGGGAACAGCGAGCCATCGTGAATCGACAGATTGGCCAATTGATGATGACGCCCGAGGCTGTCGGTTACCGCGCTTTTGGCATCCTCACCCATGGCGCAGCCGCCCATCACGTGGGCGCTGCCCAGGCGCGTGCGATACAGCTCAAGGCTCAGCCCGTCGATCAGGCTGCGCGCTTCGCCCAGGGTTTTCACGTAGCGGGCGTCGGCGTGCATCGGCATCACCGATTTCGCGCCGCCGGCGAACTGGATTTCCGCCATGACATGAAAGGCCCGGCGCAAACCGTCCCAGGCGTAGGGCGAAACCTGATAGTCGAGCACCGGCGAACCGTCGCCGCGCAGCTCGACCGCGCCACCCGTGCTGTCCGGATGAAAACCGTCACGCAGCAACGCGAGCATGGCGTGGGTGTGCGGCAGGTCGGCCATGTGCTGCGCATTTTCTGCGCCGAAGCCGCCGAGCAACGTCGCCGCGAGCGCTGGGTGCAGTGGCGGCACTTCGAGTTTGAAGGCCATCGGTCCGGTGGTGCCGTCCTTCCACTGGAAATGGTCAGAGTAGATCGACTGTGGCGCGCCGTAGAACGGGTTGATGACCTCATCGAAGCGCGCGGCGGACATGTTCACCGGGTGCAGAAAGGTGCGTTTGCCGAGGTTTCCGTGCGGGTCCGGCGCGTCCGAACGCAACAGCAACGCCGGGCTGTTGATGCCGCCGCCGGCCAGCACGTAATGCCGCGCCTGCACGGTGATGCGCCGACCGCTCGGCTCGACACAGCGCTCGTCCATGGCCGCGCATTGCAGACCGGTCACCTTGTCGCCGCTGATCAGCAGTTTCTCGGCGCGCGCCAGGTACAGCAGCTCGCCACCCTTTTCCAGCGTCGCCGGAATGGTCGTGACCAGCATCGATTGCTTGGCATTGGCCGGGCAGCCCATGCCGCAATAACCGAGATTCCAGCAGCCGCGCACGTTGCGCGGGATCACATGCCAACTGTAGCCGAGCTGTTCGCAGCCTTTGCGGATCACGTCGTTATTGGCGTTCGGCGGCACCAACCATGGCGCAACACCGAGGCGCTGCTCCATTTTTTCGAACCACGGCGCCATCTCGGCCGGGCTGTGGCCTTTGACGTTGTGTTCGCGGGCCCAGTGTTCGAGGGTCGGATCGGGGGTGCGGAAGCTCGAGGTCCAGTTGATCAACGTCGTGCCGCCGACCGCGCGGCCTTGCAGGATGGTGATCGCACCGTCCTTGCTCATGCGCCCGATGCCTTCCTGATAGAGACTGCTGTAGGCCTGTGCTTCAAGCATCTTGAAGTCGGAGCTGGTTTTCAGCGGGCCTTCTTCGATCAGCAGGACTTTGTAGCCGGCCGCGCTGAGAATTTCCGCAGTGGTACCGCCGCCAGCGCCGCTGCCGATGATCGCTACGTCGGCTTCAAGGGTCAGGTCGTCGGTCAGTTGCGAACCGTTGTAGGTTTTCCAGCCGCGGGCGAGGCCTTCGCGGAAAGGATCGGGTACGGGCATCGGTCGGGCTCTCTTTTATTATTTTTGGATGCAAGGTGTGGCGACTGGCTTCTTCGCGAGCAGGCTCGCTCCCACATTTGAAATGCATTGCCTCTGTGGGAGCGAGCCTGCTCGCGAAGGCCGCGCCGCCGATTTCAAACGGAGGGCGGCCCCGGATAACCGCAGTGCGCCCAGGATTCCGGGCGCGTGTACCACGCCATCATCACCATCTGCTGCAGCGAGCTATGCCCCATGCGCAACAGACTTAACGAACTGTTTTCCCAGCGCTCGAGAAAGTGCCGCATGGCGTCGGCGCTGGCATTTTCCCAACTGCCCCAGATGCCGGTGAGCGGCCCGCGGGTGACGGCCATGCCCAGCACATCGAACAGTTGCCGGGTGAGCTTGAGCATTTCCGGCGACAGATGATCGAGGCTGTAGTCCAGCGACTTGAGCGTGCCATCGACCGCAGTCGGCAGCTTTTCGGCCGCGACGGCGCCGTCGAGCATCACCGGAATCAGCGCGCGCAGAAACAGCAGATCGCCGTCGCGCAGTGAGACAAAACCGTGGGCCGCGATGCTCGACGAGCAGCCACTGAGGCTGGCGCCGAGGCCAGCGGTGGCGAGGAACGCCGTGGCGCCGAGGCTGAATTTCAGCAGGCCACGGCGCGACAGCGCGGGTGTTTCAGTCAGGCTTGGGTGCATTGTTTTTATTACCCGGCGGTGACCAGCGTTTAGCGAATGAACAGTTTCTGAATCAGTTTCTGCACGGTTTTGCCGTAAGGCGGGTAGATCAGCCTGGCGGCGTTGAATCGCTGTTTGATCAGCACGCCTTTGGCTTTGCTGAACGTCAGGAAACCTTCGTGACCGTGGTAATGACCCATGCCGGACGCACCGATGCCGCCGAACGGCATGTCGTCCTGCGCGACATGCAGCAGCGTGTCGTTGAGGCACACGCCGCCGGAATGGGTTTCATGCAGCACGCGCTGCTGTTCGCGTTTGTCGTAGCCAAAGTAGTAAAGAGCCAGAGGACGTGGGCGCTGATTGATGTAAGCAAATGCCTGCTGCAGATCGCGGTAAGGCACGATCGGCAGCAGCGGGCCGAAGATTTCGTCCTGCATCACCATCATTTCATCGCTGACATTCAGCAGCACGCTGTGCGGCATGCGCCGGCCCTGGCCCTGTTCGAACAGCGGAATCAACAGCGCGCCCTTGCTGGTGGCATCGCTGACGTAGCCGTTGAGGCGGGCCAGCTGACGCTCGTTGATGATCGCTGTGTAGTCCGGATTGTCGGCCAGCGTCGGGTAAAAACCTTGCACGGCCTGGCGGTAGGCTTCGACGAAAGCGCCGACGCGATCTTCCGGCACCAGCACGTAATCCGGGGCGACGCAGGTCTGTCCGGCGTTCAGGGTCTTGCCGAAGGCGATGCGCTCGGCGGCGTCCTTGAGTGGTACGTCGTGCGAGACGATGGCCGGGGATTTGCCGCCCAGTTCTAGGGTCACCGGGGTGAGGTTTTCCGCCGCGGCGCGCATCACATGTTTGCCGATGCTGGTGGCGCCGGTGAACAGCAAGTGATCGAAGCGCAGGCGGGAAAATGCCACGCCGATATCGGCCTCGCCGAGGACTACGCAGACCAGATCTTCGGGGAAGATTCGCCCCAGCAGTTCCTTGAGCAGCAGCCCGGTAGCCGGGGTCGATTCGCTGAGTTTGAGCATCACCCGATTGCCCGCCGCCAGCGCGCCAACTAGCGGGCCGACGGCCAGATACAACGGGTAATTCCACGGCACGATCACGCCAACCACGCCCAGCGGCTGATAGACCACTTTTGCCGAAGCCGGCTGGAACGCCATGCCGACCTTGCGCCGCGAGGCTTTCATCCAGACTTTGAGATGACGGCTGGCGTAATGAATGCCGTGCAGGCTCGGCATCAGTTCGGCAAGCAGGGTTTCATCGGCGCTGCGATGGCTGAAATCGGCACTGATGGCGGCGATCAAGGCCTGCCGTTCGCTGCTGAGCAGATCCGCCAGTGCCTTGAGCCATTGCTGGCGCTGGGCGGCGGGCGGCATCGGATTGGCGGCGTAGGCAGAACGTTGCGCCTCGAACAACCGATCCAGCTCGGCCAGCGCGGGCTGCAGCGTTTGCAGGTAGGCAATATCGGCAGTCATGATCTGCTCCGGATTTTATTGTAGTGACGAACTTTTTAGAGTCTATGCTCTAGAAAGTCAAATGACTTCCCTGCACCGCAGTGTTTTATCCATTTCCGGTTAGGTCGTAAGATGCCCCCACACGCACTCTGAATTAAAGCTCAAGCCATGGCCCCACGAATAAAAACCAGCGAGCGTATCGTGCTCAACAGCCTCGAACTGTTCAATCAGCAGGGCGAGCGCAGTATCAGCACCAATCACATTGCCGCCCACATGGAGATTTCTCCGGGCAACCTGTACTACCACTTCCCCAACAAGCAGGCGATCATCGCCGTGCTGTTCAGTGAATACGAAAGCCTGGTCGACAGCTTTCTGCGCCCGCCGCAGGGCCGCGCAGCGACGGTCGAGGACAAGCGTTTCTATCTCAAGGAACTGCTCTCGGCGATGTGGCGCTACCGCTTTCTGCACCGCGACCTCGAACATCTGCTCGACAGCGATCCGGAGCTGGCTGCGCGTTACCGGCGTTTCTCCCAGCGCTGCGTGATTCAAGGCGCGGCAATCTACGAAGGTTTCGTCGCCGCCGGGATTCTCGACATGGACCGCGTGCAGATCGAATCCCTGACCCTCAACGCGTGGATCATCCTGACTTCGTGGGTGCGGTTTCTGTGCACCACCCGGGAAAACTCCAATCACCTCAGTGAACAAGCCATCAAGCGTGGCGTATACCAGGTGCTGGTGCTGGAAGCCGGGTTTGTCACCGCGCAGGCACGCGACGAGGTCAATGCACTGTTCGAAGAGTTCTACGTGCCGCTGGCCCAGGCCCTCGAAGACGTCAAATAAGCCTTATGTGTTGATACCCAGGAGCCCGTTATGCCGATTGCGCAACTGATCAGCCCCGTCGCACTGGACGCCCGCAAGGCGCAGCCGGGACTGGTGATTCTCGATTGTCGCTTCGCCCTCGAAGACCCCGACTACGGTCAGCGCAGCTACGCCGAAGGGCACATCGCCGAAGCGAGCTTCGCCGATCTCGAACGGGACCTGAGCGGCAAAGTCATCAAAGGCGTGAGCGGCCGTCATCCGCTGCCCGAGCCGGCGGCGCTGATCGAACGCCTGCGAGATTGGGGCATCAGCAATGACAGCGACGTGGTTCTCTACGACGACGGCCCGGGTGCCTACGCGGCACGGGCGTGGTGGTTGCTGGCATGGCTGGGCAAGCGCGACGGGGTGTTCATTCTCGACGGCGGGCTCAAGGCCTGGCATGCGGCGGGGCTGCCGCTGAGTCTGGATCCGCCGACCGTTGCCCGCGGCCGTTTCAGTGGCCAGCCAGACATGAGCCTGCTGCTCAGCGCCGAGCAATTGCAGCAACGCCTGGGGCAACCGTCATTGACCTTGATCGATGCTCGCGCGCTGCAACGTTTCAAGGGCGAAGTGGAACCGATCGATCCGGTCGCCGGGCACATCCCCGGTGCGCAGTGCGCGGCGTTCACGGAGAACCTCGGCAGCGACGGGCGCTTTCTGCCGGCCGCTCAGCTCAAGCAGCGTTTTGCGGCAAAACTGGGCGATCGCTCGCCGTCGGAGTTGGTTGCCTACTGCGGCTCGGGGGTGACGGCGTGTCATAACCTGTTCGCCCTGTGCCTGGCCGGTTACCCGCTGGGGGCGCTGTATGCCGGGTCGTGGAGCGAGTGGATCAACGAACCCTCGCGAGGCATTGCCACGGGCGAATAACGCCGCAGTACCCTTGTGGGAGCGAGCCTGCTCGCGAAGGCGTCCCGTCAGTCATAAGTTTTTGACTGACACACCGCTTTCGCGAGCAGGCTCGCTCCCACAATGAGTCAACGGTTCATATCGCAAAGCCACTGCGGAATCCGTCGCTCCAGGTAATAACCGGGCTTGCGAACCGAGCCATCGACAAACCCGACATGCCCGCCGCGCGGCTGCAGCTCGAATTGCGTGCAGGCCGACAGCTCATCAGCCTGCGGCAGGCTGTGCGGGAATACGAATGGATCGTCCGCCGCCTGGATGATCAGGGTCGGCGTGCGAATCTCGCCGAGGAAATAGCGACTCGAAGCGCGCCGGTAGTAATCCTCGGCATCGTTGAAACCATGCAATGGCGCGGTTACCCGACCATCGAAATCCCAGAACGTGCGCATGTTTTCCAGCGAACCGAGCGCCACCAGTTTCGCCAGGCCATCCGCACGACCGTCATGCTGAAACTGCCGCTGCTTGTTCTTGATGTAGGCGACCATCTCACGCATGAAGTGCGCCTGATAAACCTTGGAAAAACCCTGGCCGATGCGGTCGGCGCATTGATCGAGGCGAAACGGCACCGAGACCGCCACCGCGCCCATCAGGCCACTGGCGCTACCGGTCTCGCCAAGATGCTTGAGCAGAACGTTGCCGCCGAGTGAGTAGCCGACCGCAAACAGCGGCGCCAGCGGGCGCTTCGCATGCAAGTGTTTGATGGTCTCGGCCAGATCTTCGCTGGCGCCGGAATGGTAGCTGCGCGGCAGCAGGTTCGGTTCGCCCGAGCAGCCACGCCAGTTCAGCGCAACGCTGGCCCAACCCTGATCAGCCAAGGCCTTTTGAATGCCCGCCACATAAGGCGAGTTGGAAGAACCGGTCAGCCCGTGCAACACCAGCACCAACGGCGCTTCGGCGCTGTGCGGGCCGTGCCAGTCGAGGTCGAGAAAATCGCCGTCTTCCAGCCACAAGCGCTCACGCTCGCGTTCGATGTGTACGGTTTTGCGCCACAGCGGTCCCCACAAGGTCTGCAGATGCGGATTACCGAGGCCGAAGGCGGGGACGAAGCGTTCAGACGAAGGGGGCACGATGGTTCTCGATGTGCGTAGGGCAAGGGAGTGAGGCTCCCTTGCCGCAGGTTGTCGCGCGCTTCAGGTCAGGCGTCGACTGGCGTCGAACGCTGCCACAGCGCGTAGTAGACCCGACCGGATTTCTGTTCGCGGTGCAGGCGCCAGTTGCCCGGCAGGCCGAGGGTCGACGGCGCAGTTTCGCTTTCAGTGTAGATCCACGAATCGGTCGCCAGCCACTGCCGCTCTTCCAGCAGCGTGCACACCGCCGGCAGCAGGTTCTGGTTGAACGGCGGATCAAGGAACACCAGATCGAACGGCGTTGCAGTCTGGGTTTCCAGATAGCGCAAGGCGTCCGCGGTCTGCACCTGGCCGTTGGTGCAGCGCAAAGTGCCGAGGTGTTCTTTCAGGCTGGACACGGCGATGTTGCTGGCATCCAGCGCCTGGCCCATCGCCGCGCCACGGGACAGCGCTTCGAGAAACAGCGCGCCGCTGCCGGCGAACGGGTCCAGCACCTTGGCCCCTTCAACGTATGGCGCCAGCCAGTTGAACAGGGTTTCACGCACGCGATCCGGCGTCGGGCGCAGGCCCGGCGCGTCGGGGAAACTCAGTTTGCGGCTGCGCCATTGGCCGCCAATGATGCGCAACTGGTTCACACCGTTGTGGACGTTATGCGCAGGTTTTTTAGGGGAACGAGTCGCCATTAATGCTCCGGAACCCCGAGCGGTTGCTCGGCAGGTTTATCAGATGGGGCCGGTAACGGCTTTTGCGGCACGGTCGGGCCAGCGGTGACGATGACCATTTTGTCCGTGCTCAGGTGTTTGTTCAGCGCGTCGCGCACTTGCTCGACGGTCAGGCTCTGCGACTGACGCATGAAATCGTCGAGATAACTCAGCGGCAGATTATAGAAGCCCATCGCCCCGAGCTGGCCGACGATATCGGCATTGCTCGCGGTGGACAGCGGGAAGCTGCCGGCCAGTTCGCGTTTGGCGTCGTCGAGTTCTTTCTGTGTCGGCCCGGTTTTCAGGTAATCGGCGAGTACGTCCTGCACCAGTTTCAGGGTGCCTTCGCTCATTTCCGCGCGTGTCTGCAGGTTGATCATGAACGGGCCGCGCGCCTGCATCGGGCTGAATGCCGAATACACGCCGTAGGTCAGGCCACGTTTCTCGCGCACTTCGCTCATCAGGCGTGTGCCGAAGCCGCCGCCACCGAGGATCTGATTGCCCATCGACAGCGCGGCGTAATCCGCATCGTCACGGTCGATGCCCAGTTGCGCAAGCATCAGGTTGGTCTGTTTCGACGGGAACTCGATGTGATTGACGCTGGCTTTCGGCTCCTGTGGCGCTGCAATCTTCGCCAACGCCGGACCTTTAGGCAGTGCGCCGGAAACCTGATTGGCAATCGCCTCGGCTTCGGCGCGCGACAAGTCACCGACCAGCGCAATCACCGCGTTGCCGGCGGCGTAAGCCTTGGCGTGGAAATCACGCAGCTGCGCGAGGGTGATTTTTGGCACGCTTTGCGGATTGCCGTCGCTGGAATGCGCGTACGGGTGATCGCCGTACAGGCGTTTCATCAGCTCGAGGCTGGCGAGTTTGCCGGGGTTCTGTTTCTGATACTCGAAACCGGCCAGCATCTGGTTCTTGATGCGCGCGAACGAGTCGGCGGGGAAGGTCGGTTTACCCACCACTTCGGCAAACAGCTTCAGCGCCGGCTCACGTTTGTCGGCCGCGCTCAGGCTGCGCAACGAGGCCAGCGCCATGTCCTTGAACGCGCCGTTGCCGAAGTCCGCGCCGAGGCCTTCAAAACCCTGCGCGATGGCGCCGACGTCTTTGCCAGCGACGCCTTCGTTGAGCATCGCGTTGGTCAGCACTGCCAGCCCCGGCGCGTTGCCGTCCTGACTGCTGCCGGCGGCGAAGATCAGGCGCATGTCGAACATCGGCAATTCATGGGCTTCGACGAACAGCACCTTGGCGCCTTCGGCGGTGCTCCAGGTCTGCACGTCGAGCTTGCGGCTGGCCGGCGCCTTGCCGTCGAGTTCGGCCAGCGATTGCAGTTTCTGCGTGGACCTGGCGTTATCCAGCGCTTCGCTGGCATGGCTGTCAGCGCTTGGCGACAGATAAACCGCCGCCGAGCCGATCACCGCGACAGCGATCAGGCCAAGCAGCATCAGGCGTGGGGCTTTGCGCTCACTCATGAGTCGTCTCCAAAGGCAGGACGTGGGCGACGCTGAGACGTTCGCGGGTGAAATACTTTTTCGCGGCGTTCTGAATGTCTTGCGGGGTCACGCTTTCCAGGTCGGCCAGCTCGGTGTCCATCAGCTTCCACGACAGACCGACCGTTTCCAGTTGGCCGATGGCGGTGGCCTGGCTGGTGATCGAATCACGTTCGAAGACCAGGCCGGCGATCACCTGCGCACGCACGCGCTCTAGCTCTGCAGCCGACGGCGCGGTGGTTTTCAACTGCTCCAGCAGCTTCCACAACCCGGCCTCAGCCTGAGCGATGGTCTTTTTCTTCTGGGTGTTCGGGGTGGCCGACAGGGTGAACAGGCTGTCACCGCGAGTGTAGGCGTCATAGTCCGACGAGCCGCCGGAGACCAGTTCTTCACCGCGCTCGAGTTGCGTCGGGATGCGGCCGCTGTAGCCGCCATCGAGCAGCGCCGAGATCAGGCGCAAGGCATTGACCGAGCGCTTGTCTTCAGCGGTGGCGATGCTGGGAACGTTGAAGCCGAGCATCAGGCTGGGCAGTTGTGTCTGCACGCGCAGGGTGATCTGGCGCTCGCCCGGTTCGGCCAGTTCCAGCGGCTTTTTCGCCGGCGGCACGTCGCGTTTGGCGATCGGCCCGAAATAGCGCTGGGCGAGGGTTTTCACTTCGTCCGGGGTGACGTCGCCGACCACCACCAGCGTGGCATTGTTCGGCACGTACCAGGATTGATACCAGTGGCGCAGCTCCTCGACCTTCATGCGGTCGAGGTCAGCCATCCAGCCGATGGTCGGCGTGTGATAGCCGCTCGCCGGGTAGGCCATCGCCTTGTAGCGCTCGTAAGCCTTGGACATCGGCTTGTCATCGGTGCGCAGGCGGCGTTCTTCCTTGATGACTTCGATTTCCTTGGCGAACTCATCGGCCGGCAGGCGCAGGTTGGCCATGCGATCGGCTTCCAGTTCAAAGGCTACGCCCAGACGGTCGCGTGCCAGTACCTGGTAGTACGCGGTGAAGTCGTCACTGGTGAAAGCATTCTCTTCGGCGCCCAGGTCACGGAGGATCAGCGAGGCTTCGCCGGGGCCGACTTTCTCGCTGCCCTTGAACATCATGTGCTCAAGCGCGTGAGACAGACCGGTCTGGCCCGGGGTTTCGTAGCTGGAGCCGACCTTGTACCAGACCTGCGAGACCACCACCGGCGCGCGATGGTCTTCGCGCACGACGACCTTGAGGCCGTTGTCGAGGATGAATTCGTGGGTTGGTTGCGGGTCGGCCGCCAGGGCCGAAAGGGGCAGGCAGACTGTGCAAAGCAGCAGGCCTGCAGCGCGGCGGGCTAGAGCATTCATTCGTTTTTTAACCTGTTGGGCTGCCTGCTTCGTCTTAGCGTCAGCGGGCGAGAGGGTGCTAGGATACTGATCCGTTTTACCGGCGACCACGCCTATCAGGCTTCAACGTTTGATAAGGCTGTATAGGTTTGCGGCGCAAAGCTGTGTTTTTCCCACTAAACTCCGCGTTTTCGCCGATCTTTGCCGGTTTAAACCATCGTAAAAACGATCCTTGAGGTGCCTGTAGCGCCTCGACAAAATGTTGCGCGTGAACAAGCTGGGTGAAACACAGTCTGTTCTGCATCGAATATTTATTTGCCGGGGCGCCCTTATGGCGCGTCGCTACCGTGAGATAGCCGTCCTCCATGTTTGGTTCCAACGACGACAAGAAGAGCCCAGCTGCGGCTGGCGAGAAGAAAAGCCTGTTCGGATGGCTGCGGAAAAAACCGCAGGAACCCGTCGTCGAACAGCCGCCTGCGATTGCTGAGCCTGCCCCAGCGCCAGCACCTGTCATAGAAGAAGAGCCGGCGCCGATTGTGCTGCCGATCGCTGAACCCGTGCTGCAACCGGAGGCTGAAGCCGAGCCTGAAGCGCCGGCCGCTGCCGAACTGCCGCTGACGCCGGCCGCCGAACCGTGGCTGACCTTGCCGGTGGCGGAAGAACCGGTGGCCTTCGTTGAAGAGGCAGCGCCGCATGTGACGCCGGTAATCCCGGCGCCGGTTGCCGAGGTTGCCGAGGTTGCCGAGGTTGCCGAGGAGCCTGTATCTCAACCGGTTGTTGAACCAGCGCCGGTCCTTTCCGAACCTGTCGCCCCGATTGTCCCGTCGTCCGAGCCTGAACCTGCAGCGGTTGCCGCTGCGCCAGTTGTCGCTCCGATCGTGCCAGTCGACGCGCCAGTAGAAACACCCGTCGAAGCCCCGCGCACCGAAGAAACCAAAGCCGGTTTCTTCGCCCGCCTCAAGCAAGGCCTGTCGAAGACCAGCGCCAGCATCGGCGAAGGCATGGCCAGCCTGTTCCTCGGGCGTAAAACCATCGATGACGATTTGCTCGATGACCTCGAAACCCGTCTGCTCACCGCCGACGTCGGCGTTGAAGCCACCACCCAGATCATCCAGCGCCTGACCCAGAAGGTCGCCCGCAAGGAGCTGGCCGACGCCGATGCGCTGTACAAGTCGCTGCAGGCTGAACTGGCCGCCATGCTCAAGCCGGTCGAACAACCGCTGAAGATCGTCTCGCAGAACAAGCCATTCGTGATTCTGGTGGTCGGCGTCAACGGCGCTGGCAAAACCACCACCATCGGCAAACTGGCGAAGAAGCTGCAACTGGAAGGCAAGAAAGTCATGCTCGCCGCCGGTGACACCTTCCGTGCCGCAGCAGTCGAGCAGTTGCAGGTCTGGGGCGAGCGCAACAAGATTCCGGTGATTGCCCAGCACACCGGTGCCGATTCGGCTTCGGTGATCTTCGACGCCGTGCAGGCCGCCAAAGCCCGTGGCATCGATGTGTTGATCGCTGACACCGCCGGTCGTCTGCACACCAAAGACAACCTGATGGAAGAGCTGAAAAAGGTCCGCCGGGTGATTGGCAAACTCGACGCCGACGCGCCGCACGAAGTGCTGCTGGTGCTCGACGCCGGCACCGGGCAGAACGCGATCAACCAGGCCAAGCAATTCAACCAGACCGTCGAACTGACCGGCCTGGCGCTGACCAAGCTCGATGGCACCGCCAAGGGCGGGGTGATCTTCGCCCTGGCCAAGCAGTTCGGTCTGCCGATCCGCTACATCGGCGTCGGTGAAGGCATTGATGACTTGCGTACTTTTGAAGCCGAACCCTTTGTCCAGGCATTGTTTGCCGAGCGGGAGCGTTCATGATTCGTTTCGAACAGGTCGGTAAACGCTACCCGAACGGTCACGTCGGCTTGCATGAGCTGAGCTTTCGAGTGCGTCGTGGCGAGTTCTTGTTTGTCACTGGGCACTCCGGTGCCGGTAAATCCACGCTGTTGCGGCTGTTGCTGGCGATGGAACGGCCGACCAGTGGCAAGCTGCTGCTCGCCGGGCAGGACCTGAGCACCATCAGCAACGCGCAGATTCCGTTTCTGCGCCGGCAGATCGGTGTGGTGTTCCAGAATCACCAGTTGCTGTTTGATCGCACGGTGTTCAACAACGTCGCCTTGCCGTTGCAGATCCTTGGCCTGTCCAAGGTTGAAATCGCCAAGCGTGTCGATTCGGCGCTGGAGCGCGTGGCGCTGTCGGATAAAACCGATCTGTATCCCGGCGATCTGTCGACCGGTCAGCAGCAGCGCGTCGGCATCGCCCGCGCCATCGTCCATCGCCCGGCCTTGCTGCTGGCGGACGAACCGACCGGTAACCTCGACCCGCGTCTGGCGGCGGAAATCATGGGCGTGTTCGAAGACATCAACCGTTTGGGCACCAGCGTGCTGATCGCCAGCCACGACCTGGCACTGATTGCGCGCATGCGTCACCGCATGCTCACACTGCAACGCGGCCGCTTGATTGGCGACGGGGAGGCCGGAGTATGAGTGCAACACGCAGCCCGAAGGTTTCCGAACGCGTGGCACCGAAAGCCGCCGATCCGCAGCCGCCGAAAAAGAAAAAACACGACGATGACGACGGCCCGGACTTCGCCACGCTGTTCCGCGCCTGGATTGAAAGTCACCGCGCCAGCCTGCTCGACAGCCTGCGCCGTTTGGGCAAACAGCCGATCGGCAGCTTCTTCACCTGCATGGTGATGGCCGTGGCGTTGAGTTTGCCGATGGGCCTGTCGCTGCTGCTGAACAATGTCGAACGTCTCGGCGGTTCCTGGCAGCGCGCGGCGCAGATATCGCTGTACCTGCAACTCGACGCGACGCCAGAGCAGGGCGAGTCGTTGCGCGAGCAGATCAAGGGCATGCCGGGCGTAGCTGATGCTGAATATGTCGGCCGCGATCAGGCGCTAGAGGAATTCCAGCAGCAGTCCGGCCTCGGCGAAGCCCTGCGTGAGCTGCCGGAGAACCCGTTGCCCGGTGTGGTGCTGGTGACACCGAACGAAGTCGACAAGCCGACACTCGAAGCATTAAGACAAAAACTTTCCGAGCTGCCCAAGGTACAACAGGCGCAGCTTGATCTAGTCTGGGTCGAGCGTCTGGCCGCCATCCTCAAGCTTGGCGACCGCTTTGTCTTCGGTCTGACAGTGCTTTTGGTGTCTGCATTACTTTTGGTGATAGGCAATACCATTCGTCTTCATATTGAAAACCGCCGCACCGAGATAGAAGTGATTAAACTCGTCGGCGGCACTGACAGTTATGTGCGTCGCCCTTTCCTTTATATGGGCGCGTTGTATGGCTTCGGTGCAGGGCTGTTGTCCTGGGGTGTATTGGCGTTCGGCCTGAACTGGCTGAACGATGCGGTGGTTGGACTGGCCGGCTTGTACGGCAGTGATTTCGCCCTGGCCGGTGTGCCAGTGGCCGACGGTCTGTCGCTCTTGCTTGGCGCGGTGCTGTTGGGTTATATCGGTGCATGGATTGCAGTCGCACGTCATCTCAGGGAGCTGGCGCCGAAGTAGAATCTTTTTTGCGCGTGATTGACCTTGCGGTTTTTATGGGAACTTGTACCTGAGTTCCCGGTCAATTTTTCGCAGTGCCGAGAGGCACGAGTATGTAAGTGGGAGGTTTTTTCGCATGACCAATTCTTTGCAACCTGCGTACGCGTTGGTTCCGGGTGCGAACCTGGAAGCCTATGTGCACACCGTGAACAGCATTCCATTGCTGACGCCGGAGCAGGAGCGTGAACTGGCCGAGAGTCTCTACTATGAGCAGGATCTGGGGGCGGCTCGGCAGATGGTGCTCGCCCACCTGCGTTTTGTCGTACACATTGCCCGTAGCTATTCCGGCTACGGTCTGGCTCAGGCTGACCTGATCCAGGAAGGTAACGTCGGCCTGATGAAGGCCGTGAAGCGCTTCAACCCGGAAATGGGTGTGCGTCTGGTGTCGTTCGCCGTGCACTGGATCAAGGCGGAAATTCACGAATTCATCCTGCGCAACTGGCGCATTGTGAAAGTCGCGACCACCAAGGCCCAGCGCAAGCTGTTCTTCAACCTGCGCAGCCAGAAGAAGCGTCTGGCGTGGCTGAACAACGAGGAAGTCCACCGTGTGGCGGAAAGCCTCGGCGTCGAGCCGCGAGAAGTACGCGAGATGGAAAGCCGTCTGACTGGCCATGACATGGCCTTCGACCCGGCCGCGGAAGCGGACGACGACAGCGCTTTCCAGTCGCCGGCCAATTACCTGGAAGACCACCGGTACGACCCGGCGCGTCAGCTGGAAGATGCCGACTGGAGCGACAACTCCAATACCAACCTGCACGAAGCACTGGAAGTGCTGGACGAACGCAGCCGTGACATCCTCTACCAGCGCTGGCTGGCCGAGGAAAAAGCCACGCTGCACGACCTGGCGCAGAAGTACAACGTGTCGGCCGAGCGGATTCGTCAGCTTGAAAAAAGCGCGATGAACAAGCTCAAATTGTCGATCGCCGCGTAACCGGCGCCCGGCAAACAAAAACGCCCCGATCATCACTGATCGGGGCGTTTTTTATTTCAGGTCTGGCAGGGTGCCCTGTGGGAGCGAGCCTGCTCGCGAATGCGGTTTATCAGTGACATCAATGCAAGCTGACACACCGCTTTCGCGAGCAGGCTCGCTCCCACATTGGTATTTCGGTGCTACTCGGACCACGGCGCCCGCCGCGAATCATTGAGGCCCAACAGATAACTATCACCGCCCAACTGACTCATCTGCTGCCGAATCCACCCGGCCCGGCGCGATACATAACCGGTCGGCCGGCTCGCACTCCATACTCGCGGATTAGGCAGCACCGCCGCCAGATAACTCGCCTGCTGGCGCGACAGCGACTTTGCACTTACGCCAAAGTGATGACGAGCCGCCGCTTCGGCGCCAAACACGCCGTCATCCCACTCGACGCTGTTCAGATACACCTCGAGAATCCGCTGCTTGGGCCAGAACACCTCGATCAACGCGGTGAACCAGGCCTCGAGCCCTTTGCGCAGATAACTGCGTCCGGCCCAGAGAAACAGGTTTTTCGACACTTGCTGGCTCAGGGTGCTGGCGCCGCGAATCGAACCGCCCAGCTCGTTGTGGGCGAGGGCGGCCTGGATCGCGCGCAGATCAAAGCCCCAGTGCTCGGGGAATTTCTGGTCTTCGCCGGCAATGACCGCCACCTTCAGATCGTCGGAGATCTCGTCCCACGGCTTCCAGGTGCGCTGCAGGTCGATCGGCTCGCCGTCGATCCACGATTCGACCTTGCGTTCGACCATCAGCGCGGTGCCCGGTGGCGGCACGAAGCGAAACAGCAGCACCAGCAGGATGCTGCCCCCGGCGAACCAGAGCAGGGCCTTCACAAGACGACGGAATATTGAACGCAGCATAGAGATGGCTTGGCCGAACCGGTGGAGCGGGCCATTATACAGACCCTGCCGATTGCGTCTGACTGGAGTTCCCAATGCTGCGTGGCTTTTTGATGCTGGCCGCTTTTTTCGGTTTCACCGGGGTCGCATTGGGCGCGTTTGCCGCCCACGGCCTGAAAAACCGCCTGACCCCGGAATATCTGACGATCTTCCACACCGGCGTCACCTATCAACTGGTGCACACCCTCGCGTTGTTCGGGGTCGCGCTTCTGGCTACGCAGATTCCAGGGCGGCTGATCACTTGGGCCGGCGTGTCCTTTGCCGTCGGCATTCTGTTGTTCTCCGGCAGCCTGTATCTGCTGACCCTGACGGGCATCAGCAAGCTCGGCATCATCACCCCATTCGGCGGCCTTGCGTTTCTGATCGGTTGGGTTTGCCTCGGCCTCGCCGCCTGGCGTTTGCAGCTAACCGCTTGACGCTTGGTACTGACCTTTAGGTCATGATCGGGCTAGAATGCCAGCCCCTAAAAATGATGGCGGCGTTGTGCATGCGCATTCAATTGAACGGCGAACCCCTTGAATTGCCCGACGGCGAGACCGTTGCGGCGCTGATTACCCGCCTGGAACTGACCGGACGCCGGGTAGCAGTCGAACTCAATCTGGATATCGTCCCGCGCAGCCAGCATGCCGACACCACGCTGAACGACGGCGATAACGTCGAAGTAGTACACGCCATCGGCGGCGGCTGATCCAAACACTGTGAAAACTGCTGCGCTCGTAAATACAGCGTTAAAAACAGGCTCGGAATGCTCATTTACAACCAGTAGACTCCGCTTCCTCGCCTGTTTTTGCCTTGTCTTTACTTCGCTCGCGACGTTTTCACAGCGTTTGGTTATTGAAGAATTCTGCAAGACCCTCACTCCTAAAGAGGATTTCTTATGAGCATCGTTCGTAGCGACAAGCCTTTTGTGCTGGCCGGTCGTACCTACCAGTCGCGTTTGCTGGTCGGTACCGGCAAATACCGTGACATGCAAGAAACCCGTCAGGCCATCGAAGCCTCGGGTGCCGAGATCGTCACCTTCGCCGTGCGCCGTACCAACCTCGGTCAGATCGAAGGCGAGCCGAACCTGCTCGACGTGCTGTCGCCGGAGCGCTACACCTTCCTGCCGAACACCGCCGGTTGCTACGACGCCATCGAAGCCGTGCGCACCTGCCGCCTGGCCCGTGAGCTGCTCGACGGCCACAACCTGGTGAAGCTGGAAGTGCTGGCTGACCAGAAAACCCTGTTCCCCAACGTGATCGAAACCCTCAAGGCTGCGGAAACGCTGGTCAAGGAAGGCTTCGACGTGATGGTCTACACAAGCGATGACCCGATCATCGCCCGGCAACTGGCGGAGATCGGCTGCATCGCCGTGATGCCGCTGGCCGGTCTGATCGGTTCCGGTCTGGGCATCTGCAACCCGTATAACCTGCAGATCATTCTTGAAGAAGCGAAAATCCCGGTGCTGGTCGATGCCGGTGTCGGCACTGCGTCCGACGCAACCATCGCCATGGAGCTGGGTTGCGATGCGGTGCTGATGAACTCGGCCATCGCCCACGCCCAGCAGCCAGTGCTGATGGCGCAAGCCATGCAACACGCCATCGTCGCGGGTCGTCTGGCCTACCTCGCTGGCCGTATGCCGAAAAAACTCTATGCCAGCGCCTCTTCGCCGCTGGATGGTCTGATCAAGTAAGAGCCATTGATGACTGAATCGAACGACACGCCTGTCCAGCCGGACGAAGGCGACGAGCGCCAACACCGCCGCATCAAGAGTTTCGTGATGCGCGCCGGGCGCATGACCGAAGGCCAGCAACGCGGCCTGGACCAGGGCGCGCCGCTGTACGTGCTGCCGCTGGCCGATGCGCCGGTGGATTACGACCAGGTCTTCGGCCGCTCGGCACCGCGCTCGCTGGAAATCGGTTTCGGCATGGGCCACTCGCTGCTGGAAATGGCGGCGGCTGCACCGGAGCAGGATTTCATCGGCGTTGAAGTGCACCGTCCGGGTGTCGGCGCGCTGCTCAATGGCGTACTGACGCAGGGCCTGACCAACCTGCGGGTCTACGATTGCGACGCGATCGAAGTGCTAAACCGCTGCATCGCCGACAACAGCCTCGATCGCCTGATGCTGTTTTTCCCGGATCCATGGCACAAGAGTCGTCACCACAAGCGGCGTATCGTTCAGGCGTCCTTCGCTGAACTGGTGCGCAGCAAGTTGAAGGTCGGCGGGATTCTGCACATGGCCACCGACTGGGAGCCGTACGCCGAATACATGCTGGAAGTGATGAACGTCGCCCCGGGCTACCGCAACCTCGCCGAAGACGGCAAATGCGTACCGCGCCCGGCCGAACGTCCGATCACCAAGTTCGAACGCCGCGGCGAACGACTTGGTCATGGCGTGTGGGACCTGAAGTTCGAAAAGCTCTCCTGAGCCCTGCGCAGCACCCATTGTGGGAGCGAGCCTGCTCGCGAAGGCGGTCTGTCAATCAGCAGTTATGTTGTCTGACACGACGCCTTCGCGAGCAGGCTCGCTCCCACAGTTGTTTCTGGTGTTTGCTCAAGTTTGATCATGAACCGCCGAAAGCTCCAAGCCCCCCTAATTTGTAAAGGAAGACAAATCTTGAAAGCCATTTTTGCCTGCACGCTGGTTCTCGGCCTGCTTTTTTGCGGAGCATGCGAACGGGTTGTCACCCCTGAAGAATATTTCGCCAGTGCGCAGAGAACCGCGCAAAAGATCGAGCGTGAAGCCAATGAGCGCATCAAGCGGGAGGCCGCCGGGGAAAGCATTCAATACACACCCGAACAGCTGCGAATTGCTGAGGGCGATCTCGAAGCCCTTGTCGATAATCTCAAGCGTGCGTCGGACGGCGGGCATACGCTGGCCACCTATTTTCTGGCCAGCCTGCAGGACAACCCGATGTTTTCCGAGCAGACGCGCCTACAGACCTGTGGCCTTTATCAAAAGGCTATGAATGATGGGTTGGTGGCGGCTGCGGTGGGTTATTACCATCTTTGCGACAAAGCTTATGAACGATTTGATGCACAAAATCCTGATCATTTGAAGTTCTTGCACTCTCTCGAGCAGTTATTGCTCAAGCCTGATGCCTATGCCGATGACTATCCGTTGCAGGCCAAACGTTCGCTGTGTTTCGAAGATAACGGGGCGCCTGCCGCTAAGGTCGGGCCGATGGCAGCCATGCGAGCCAGGGCTGCCGCCTTGGTCTTGTCCGAAGATCAGTTCCGGGCTGAGGCCAATTACATACTTGCACTGACTCGTGTGAACGACAGCAGTCGGCACGACGGCGGGAATATCGAACACTTCGATAAAGCGATAGCGCTGGGCTGTAAGGATTCCGTTGGCCTCAAGGCGATCCTTCAGGCGGAGAGCCGCTTATCGAAGAACCATTGAATCAATGCCCAATTGTGAGAGCGAGCTTGCTCGCGAAGAGGGACCATCAGTCGGCGTGGATGTTGAATGTCAAACCGTCATCGCGAGCAGGCTCACTTCTACAGTTGTTTTAAGTGTTCGGGATTTACAGAGTTGTCAGGAAACGCACAGGTACGTGGTCCGTCAACCACACGCCGTTTTCCGCCTGATAGAACTTGAAGCCCTCTTCCTGCATCTGCTGGGCCGCGATTTCGAGGATCACTACGCTGCCGTAGCGTTGCCCTACGGCCGTGGCAGTGGCGAGCTCTTCAGAGAGATGCACATGGTGGCGTGATCCAGGAATCAAACCTTGTTCATTTATCGATTCAAGAAAACGCTTCGCTGTACCGTGATATAGCGATTGCGGCGGGTTCTTTTCTTCGAATTGCAACTCGACGGTTTTCGTCGAGTGACCCTGAACAGCACGGATGCACAAGCCGTCAGTGGAAATCGAAAAACGCTTCTTGTCGCTACTCGCCACCACAGCTTCAATCAAAACACGATCGAGGGAATGTCCGTCTCGGGCCGCGCCACTAATCAGTGCGTTGATATTTGCCCAGCCTTGCGAATCCAGCGTCAGACCAATCGTTTGAGGTTCGTGGCGCAGTACGTAGCTGAGAAATTTGCTCGTTTCATCCAGCAGTTTTTTACTCATGTCCTTCCTTGAATGAGCCAATGATCGTTCCCACGCTCTGCGTGGGAATGCAGCCCGGGACGCTCTGCGTCCCAAAGCGGACGCAGAGCGTCCATCGAGGCATTCCCACGCGGAGCATGGGAACGATCAAGTGGCTGAAAGATTAGCGGCGATCTGCGACGACGCCGATCAGCACCAGCACCACCAGCAACACCGGCGCGAGGCTGTAGTTGTTGAACTGGCTCAAGCCCTTGACTACCCACGGCGTGGCGTAAATCAGTGCGGCGCCGCTGCCGATTACGCACAGCAGGGCCATCAGCGGCACGCGCAGGGCGCCGGCGATGCTGCCCAGGCGTTGCTCGACCCAGCCTTTGAAATCCGCACCGAACAGCACCAGCAGGCAACCGACCAGTGCCAGGGCGATTTCCGAGAGGTTGCTGCGGCTCCAGCGGGAGACGGTGGCGAGCAGGTCGAGTATCAAATCCATGGGTTTATCCTTAGGCCGCCGTTGGGCTCAGCTCAGAAATTGTTGCAGCAAGTCGTTGAGGAACAATTGTCCGCGCTCGGTGGCCGCCAGACGTGACGGTTCGACCTGCATCAGGCCGCTTTGTTCGGCCTCGCGCCGGCCTTCGGCAAGCGTATCCAGCGACAGGCCGGTGCGCTCCGGGTAGAGGCGTGATTCGACGCCCGCGGTCAGCCGCAGCGCATTCATCAGGAAGTCGAACGGCAGCTCGTCATTGCTCAGGATTTTCTCGCCGGCCTGGAAGTTTTTCGCCGGGTTGAGATAGTCCTTGGGCAGTCGCGTTTTCCAGGTGCGCACGATGCGCCCGTCCGGGTGGCTGAGCTTGCCGTGCGCGCCCGCGCCGATGCCGATGAAGTCGCCGAAGCTCCAGTAATTGAGGTTATGCCGCGCCGGTTTACCGGGCTGGGCATAAGCCGACACTTCGTACTGTGCGTAACCGTGTTCGGCCAGCAGCGCTTGCCCGGCTTCCTGGATGTCCCACAGCGTGTCGTCTTCCGGCAGCACTGGCGGCTGGTTCCAGAACACGGTGTTCGGTTCCAGCGTCAGTTGATACCAGGAAATGTGTGTCGGCTGCAGTTCGATGGCCTGGCGCAGATCGGCCAAGGCATCGTCCAGCGATTGATCCGGCAGGCCATGCATCAGGTCGAGGTTGAAGTTGTCGAACCCGGCCTGGCGCGCCATACCTGCCGCACGCACAGCTTCATCACCGTTATGGATGCGGCCGAGGGCTTCAAGCTTCTCCTGCTGGAAACTCTGGATGCCGATCGACAACCGGTTGATCCCCAGCTTGCGATAAGCGACAAATTTCTCTTGCTCGAAAGTGCCCGGATTGGCTTCCAGGGTGATTTCGATGTCGTCGGCGAACGGGATGCGCTGCTCGACGCCCTTCAACAAGCGCCCGAGCGCTTCGGCACTGAACAGGCTCGGCGTGCCGCCGCCGAAGAAAATCGAGGTCAGCTCACGGCCATACACCGCATGCAGATCCTGATCGAGATCGGCCAGCAGCGCATCGACGTATTCCTGCTCCGGCAGCACCGGGCTTGCGGTGTGCGAGTTGAAATCGCAATACGGGCATTTGCGCACGCACCACGGAATATGGATGTATAGCGACAAGGGCGGCAGCGTTGACAGCGGCGCTTTAGGCGAGGAGGCGGCGCCGCCGACAATCAGCGCCGACGCAGAAGCGTCACCGGTCATTGCAAACCCAGACGCTGGCGCAGCAGCACCATGGCGCGGGCGCGGTGGCTGATCTGATTCTTGTCGGCGAGGCTCAGCTCGGCGCTGGACACGTCACGTTCCGGCACCCAGAACAGCGGGTCATAACCAAAGCCGTGTTCGCCGCTGGCGGCGGTCAGAATCCGTCCATGCCACAGGCCTTCGCACAGAATCGGCAACGGATCGTCTGCGTGACGCACCAGGGCGAGCACGCAGACGAACTGCGCGCCGCGCTCGGCTTCCGGCACATCTTTCAAAGCGTCGAGCAGTTTGGCGTTATTCGCCGCATCGCCCTTGCCATCGGCGTAACGCGCCGAATAGATGCCCGGTGCGCCACCGAGAAAATCCACCGCCAGACCGGAGTCGTCGGCCAGAGCCGGCAGCCCGGAAATGCGCGCAGCGTTGCGTGCCTTGAGAATCGCGTTCTCGACAAATGACAGACCGGTCTCTTCCGGCTCGACCTTGCTCCATTCGCCGATCGAGCGCAGTTGCACCGAGTCGCCGAGCATCGCTTGAAGTTCTTTGAGTTTGCCGGCGTTATGGCTGGCCAGTACGAGCTGCTTGATGTTCATCATTCGCCGGGAAAGAGTTCTTGGTTGAAATTGAGGGTGTTGATCTTGTCGCCGTTCTGCACCTTGATTTCAAAGGTACGGGTTTCCTGCTGCGGCACCGGATACTGGGCGATGTAGTAGATCGCGCCCTGTTCGGTGACCTGGCGGAAGTTCAACGGCACGCTGTTGCTGGTCAGGTCCTTGACCGTGCCGGTGACACTGGCGATCACCGGTTTGCCGTTCTTGAGCACCGAGACGTTGATCACGCCCTGGTTCTTGCTGCGGATCAGTTCGGCGGCTTTGGCAATGTCCGGTTGCAGGAAGGTCGAGTTGAAGGTGTTGTAGTGCACCGTGACGTCGCCGAAGGTTTCCTTGCGTTCGCCCTTGATGACGTCGGCCGCCAGGGCGCTGGCGCTGAGGCAGGCAGTCAGTAACAACAACGCTAGACGACTCATGTTCGTGCTCCTCGAATAACCCGGCTCAGACCGCGACCTTATGGTCGGCCAGCAGCGGGCTGCTGACCCGGTAGATACCGATTTCACCTAACAGATTAGGCCATAGCTTACTGGCCCACCCGTGGCGGTGCTGTTGATCCACGGCAAGCCGATCAATGACCTTGGCGTCACGTTCGCGGCACAGCTCTTCAAAGTCTTCAAACGTGCAGAAGTGGATGTTCGGCGTGTTGTACCAGGTGTACGGCAGAAACTCCGACACCGGCATGCGGCCCTTGCTCGCCAGGTACCAGCGGCAGCGCCAGTGACCGAAGTTGGGGAAGGTGATGATGCACTGACGACCGACCCGCAGCATCTCGTCGAGGATTTTGTCCGGGTAGTGCACGGCTTGCAGGGCCTGGGTCATGACGACGATGTCGAAACTGTTGCTGGCGAAATTGCCCAGCCCCTTGTCCAGATCCTGCTCGATGACGTTGATGCCTTTGGCCACGCATTCGGCGATGTTCTCGGCGTCGTTTTCCAGGCCATAACCGGTGACGTTCTTGTTGTCGCGCAGCCAGCTCAGCAGCTCGCCGTTACCGCAACCAAGGTCGAGGACGCGGCTGCCGGCGGGGATCCATTCCTGGATGATTTCCAGATCAGCTCTCATGGCTTTCTCACAGCGTGATGCGGTTCATGTAATTGCCGAACGCCTGCAAGTAGCGCGGGATCGGAATCAGAAAGGCGTCGTGGCCCTGCGGTGCGTCGATTTCCAGATAACTGACGTCCTTGCGCGCCGCCATCAGCGCGTCGACCAGCTCGCGCGAGCGGGCCGGGGAGAAACGCCAGTCGGTGGTGAACGACATCACGCAGAATTTCGCCGTGGCGTTTTCGAAGGTTTTCGCCAGATCATCGTTGAAGTTCGCCGCCGGATCGAAGTAATCCAGCGCCTTGGTCATCAACAGATAGGTGTTGGCGTCGAAGCGTCCGGAGAATTCTTCACCCTGATAGCGCAGGTAGCTTTCGACCTGGAACTCGACACTGTGGAAGTCGTAGTTGAGCTTTTCGCTCTTCAGACCCCGGCCGAATTTCTCGCCCATCGAGTCGTCGGACAGGTAGGTGATGTGCCCGACCATCCGCGCCAGCATCAGCCCGCGCTTGGGGATAACGCCTTGTTCCTGGAACGAGCCACCGTGAAATTCCGGGTCGGTGAGAATCGCCTGTCGCGCCACTTCGTTGAATGCAATGTTCTGCGCCGACAGCTTCGGCGCCGAGGCGATGGCCAGGCAGTGACGCACGCGATCCGGGTAAGTGATGGTCCACTGCAGTGCCTGCATGCCGCCGAGGCTGCCGCCGATCACTGCCGCCCACTGGCCGATGCCGAGCCGGTCGGCCAGCCGTGCCTGGCTGTGCACCCAATCTTCCACGGTGAGCACCGGGAAGTCGGCGCCGAATGGCTTGCCGGTTTCCGGGTTGACGCTGCTTGGGCCGGTGGAGCCATTACAGCCGCCGAGGTTGTTCAGGCTGACCACGAAGAACTTGTCGGTGTCGATCGGCTTGCCGGGGCCGATGCAGCTGTCCCACCAACCGGGCTTGCGGTCGTCGACGCTGTGATAGCCGGCCGCGTGATGATGGCCGGACAGCGCGTGGCAGATCAGCACGGCGTTGCTCGCCTGCGCATTAAGCGTGCCGTAGGTTTCGTAGATCAGGTCATAGGCGGCCAGCGAACGACCACAGGCCAGCGCCAGCGGTTCGCTGAAGTGCGCGGTTTGCGGCGTGACCAGACCAACAGAATCGGGGGGAAAGGCAGTTGGCATCGACCCTGCTCTCGTTGAAATGAGGCGTAAGTCTAAAGACCGGGGGGAGTAGCGGCAAGCGGCCCTCACCCTAACCCTCTCCCGGAGGGAGAGGGGACTGACCGCGGTGATCTTCAGAGTGACGCTGGCCCGAGATATCGGGTCGACTCAGACCTTGAAAACAACCCGATCGGCTCCCTCTCCCTCGGGAGAGGGCTGGGGTGAGGGGCGCAGGCGACGCCGATATCAAGATCAGCGCCCAGCCCCCGACCTCACATCAACAAACGCAGAATCTCCGGCATCATCGTCATCGCCGCCAGATTGTTGATCACCAGCATGTCGATCAGCTTCAGCGCGAGGAAGGCAAAGATCGGCGACAGGTCCAGACCGCCCAGGTTCGGCAGGAAACGACGGAACGGTGCCAGTGCCGGCTCGCAGATCTGGTTGACCAGTTCAGCGCCCGGATTGTGGCTGCCCGGGGCGACCCACGACAGGATCACGCTGATGATCAGGGCGAAGAAGAAAATCTTCAGGAACAGCGCGGTGACGCCGATCAGCGACCAGATCAACAGTTGCAGCGGGTTGCCGGTGGTGCCGTAGGTCAGCAACAGGGTCAGGGCCATCAGCAGCAGCTGCACC
Source organism: Pseudomonas fluorescens (assembly GCA_902825215.1). Lineage (GTDB taxonomy): Bacteria > Pseudomonadota > Gammaproteobacteria > Pseudomonadales > Pseudomonadaceae > Aquipseudomonas > Aquipseudomonas fluorescens_G. The sequence goes on along the minus strand of LR782234.1, from coordinate 5,843,388 downwards.
AGGATCGCCAGCACCAGCGACGACATGTCGAGGCCGAACAGGCTCGGGATGATCCGGCGCAGCGGCTTGAGCAGTGGCTGGGTGGCCTTGACCACGAACTGGCACAGCGGGTTGTAGAAGTTCGCTCGCACCAGTTGCAGGACGAAGCGCAGCAGCACGATCAGCAGGTACAGGCTGCCGAGGGTTTGCAGCACGTAAACCGCTGCGGTGTTCAATCCGATCATGAAAGGCTCCTTATTTGCCCAGTTGTTCGGCCATTTCGGCCGAGCGGTGCGCGGCGGCGCCGAGTGCGGTTTCAACCAGGGCTTCGAAGCCATGGGTCTGGAATGATTTGATTGCCGCTTCGGTGGTGCCGTTTGGCGAAGTCACACGGCGGCGCAGTTCGGCCGCGTCGACGTCGCTGGACACTGCCATGTGCGCGGCGCCCAAAGCGGTCTGCACGGTCAACTGCTCAGCGATTTCTTTCGGCAGGCCGAGTTTGACGCCGGCGGCGGTCATGGCTTCGATCAACAGGAAGAAATACGCCGGGCCGGAACCGGACACCGCAGTCACGGCGTCCAGTTGCTGTTCTTGTTCCAGCCACAAGGCAATGCCGACAGCGGACAACAGCTCTTCGGCTTGCTGACGCTGTTCGGCGGTCACTTCACTGGTCGCGTACAAACCGCTGACGCCCTGACGCAGCAGCGCCGGGGTGTTGGGCATGCAGCGCACGATCGGCTGCTCGCCCAGCCAGGCGGTCATGCTTGCGCAGGTGATACCGGCGGCGATCGAGACAACCAGTTGATTGGATTTGAGGCTTGGGCGGATCGCCTCACAGACGGCTTTCATCGCCTGTGGCTTGACCGCCAACACGATGACATCGACGCCGTCGATCGCTTGGGCGTTGTCGGCAAAGGTTTCGATGCCGTGTTCGGCGCTGACTTTGGCGCGGGTGTCTTCGCCCGGATCGCTGGCGCGGATCTGCGCCGCTTCCAGACCTTTGGCGCGCAGGCCGCCGATCAAGCTGGCCGCCATGTTGCCCGCACCGATAAACGCAATACGTGTGTTGCTCATGTGTGGTCCTTATCTGGAAACGTTCAAGACTGGGAATAATCTCGGGCGCCGAACAGCGCGGTACCGATCCGCACCCAGGTGGCGCCTTGGGCAATGGCCGACTCGAGGTCGTGGCTCATGCCCATCGAAAGGGTGTCGAGCGGCAGGTCGAGGCTCGCCTGCAACTTCTGAACGGTGGCGAATGCAGCATCCTGCTCGGCGCGATCGTCAGTCGGCTCGGGAATCGCCATCAATCCGCGCAGTTTCAGCCGCGGCAGTGCGCTGATGGCCGCGGCCAGCGCTGGCAGGTCGGCCGGGGTGCAGCCGGATTTGCTTGCTTCGCCGCTGACGTTGACCTGAATGCAGATATTCAGCGGCGGCAAATCGGCCGGGCGCTGTTCGGACAGGCGTTGAGCAATTTTCAGGCGATCCACGGAGTGCACCCAGTCGAAATGCTCGGCGATGGCGCGAGTCTTGTTCGATTGAATGGGGCCGATGAAGTGCCAGATCAAGGGCAGGTCAGCCAGTTCCAGCTGTTTGCCGAGGGCTTCCTGCAGGTAGTTCTCGCCAAAGTCACGCAGGCCGGCGGTGTACGCTTCGCGCAGGGCCTCGGCGGGTTTGGTCTTGCTCACGGCCAATAGCTGGACGCTGTTTTCGGCACGCCCGGCAGCAGCCGTCGCGGCCTGAATGCGTGAACTAACGAGGGCGATGTTGTCTGCTATCGTGGACATCAAGAGGCGCCGGCGGTCTGTAGGTTCGCGGCATTCTACTGGAATTGAGGGACGCTATGGATATCACTGAACTGCTGGCCTTCAGCGCCAAACAGGGCGCTTCCGACCTGCACCTGTCGGCCGGGCTGCCGCCGATGATCCGCGTTGACGGCGATGTGCGGCGGATCAATCTGCCGGCGCTGGATCACAAGCAGGTGCACGAGCTGATCTACGACATCATGAACGACACCCAGCGGGTCGACTTCGAGAAACATCTGGAAACCGACTTTTCCTTCGAAGTCCCCGGCGTGGCGCGGTTCCGGGTCAATGCCTTCAACCAGAACCGAGGCGCCGGCGCGGTATTCCGCACCATTCCGTCGAAAGTGCTGAGTATGGAAGACCTCGCCATGGGCGACGTCTTCCGCAAGATCACCGACGCACCGCGCGGGCTGGTGCTGGTCACCGGGCCGACCGGATCGGGCAAGTCGACCACGCTGGCGGCGATGATCGATTACCTCAACACCCACCGCCACCATCACATCCTGACGATCGAAGACCCGATCGAATTCGTCCACGAATCGCGCAAATGCCTGATCAATCAGCGTGAAGTGCATCGCGATACCCGCAGTTTCGCCACCGCGTTGCGTTCAGCGTTGCGTGAAGACCCGGACGTGATTCTGGTTGGCGAGATGCGCGATCTGGAAACCATTCGCCTGGCGCTGACCGCTGCCGAGACCGGGCACCTCGTGTTCGGCACGTTGCACACGACCTCGGCGGCGAAGACCATCGACCGTGTGGTTGATGTATTTCCCGGAGACGAGAAGTCGATGGTCCGCTCGATGTTGTCGGAGTCACTGTTGGCAGTGGTCTCGCAGACGCTGATCAAGAAGATCGGCGGTGGGCGGGTGGCGGCGCACGAGATCATGTTGGGGACGTCGGCGATTCGTAACCTGATCCGCGAAGACAAGGTCGCGCAGATGTACTCAGCGATTCAGACCGGCGGGTCGTTGGGCATGCAGACACTCGACATGTGCCTGAAGGAGTTGGTGAGCAAAGGCTTGATCAGTCGCGAGCATGCGCGGGAGAAGGCGCGCACCCCCGATAATTTCTGAGGGGAAGCGAAGGGGCGTGATCGTTCCCACGCTCCGCGTGGGAATGCCTCAATGGACGCTCCGCGTCCGCTTCGGCAGGGACGCAGAGCGTCCCGGGTTGCATTCCCAACGATCGGTATGGTGTCAGCGCTGGACTACGCGCAACTGGCCTTGTTCTTTCGGCAACACGCGCTTGGCTACAACGTAATGCTTCTGCCAATACGGCTTGTTCAGCGTGTCGATGCTCACCGCTTTGCCGCGGCGCGGGGCGTGGATGAAGCGGTCGTTGCCCAGGTAGATGGCAACGTGGTTGACCCGACGGCTCTTGATGTTGAAGAAAATCAGATCGCCCGGTTTCAGATCCTTGCGCTCGACTTTCTCGCCGTGACCGCTGGCCATGGCGTTGGAGGTGCGTGGCAGGTCGAAAGTGGCGTCATTGAACGCGTATTTCACCAGACCGCTGCAATCGAAGCCTTTACTTGGGCTGCTGCCGCCCCAACGATAAGGTGTACCGAGCACGTTCACCGCACGGCTGAGCACATTGCTGCTTTCCTTGCTCGCCATCGGTGGCACCAGCTTGCTGTGGCTCTTGCTGCTCAGCGTGGTGGTTTTGCTCTTGCTGCTTTTGCTCGAAGGAGCCGAAGCATGAGATTTAGGGGTGAAGCCGTTGACGTTGGGAAGACGTTGCTCACGATTGGTGGCGTGGGCGGCCAGTGGCATTAACAGGCAGATGGTTAGCCATGTCTTGAAAAATGGTCGCATTAGGCGTGGCTCTTGAGTGATAGCGCGCAACTTTATAACAGCTTTTTTTGTCGCTCCGAGGCCGTTCATCGATTCATTCGGCTGGCTACGGAACCAAAAACGCTCAAAAAGTACGCAATTGTCCGACAGAAGTCAGGTTCTACAAGGGGTTCGCGCTAGCAACGGTAACATTTGCCATACGTCGGCTACCCGTAAAAAAGTCACAAAGAAATGAAGAATATTTATCTATCGAGTGCAATGAGGTCTTAATGAACAGCTATCAGCTACCCCGCGTGAAGGAAAAAGACACTCACAGCAAAGTCATCGGCTACCTGTTGTGGATCTTCGGTTTCACCGGTGCCCACCGCTTTTATTACGGCAAGCCGGTCACCGGGACGATCTGGTTTTTCACCTTCGGTTTGCTGGGGATTGGCTGGCTGATCGACGTATTCCTGATCCCGGCGATGGATCGGGAAGCAGATCTGCGTTTTGCGGCCGGGCCGATCGAGTACAACGTGGCGTGGATTCTGCTGACCTTCCTCGGTGCGCTCGGCGTGCACCGGATGTATCAGGGCAAGTGGATCAGCGGCCTGGTGTACCTGCTGACCGGCGGGCTGTTCTTTCTGGGTGTGCTGTATGACTTCTGGACGCTGAACGATCAGGTGTCGGTGCGCAACGCTGAAGGCAGAGGCGCCTTCCAGTAAGTCTTCGCGAGCAGGCTCGCTCCCACAGGGGATTTGTGTCGTTAACAGATCCAATGTGGGAGCGAGCCTGCTCGCGAATGGGGCGACGCGGTATCAAGCCTGGTGCGTAATCCGCCCGTCCACCAGCGTATAGCGAACGACACCCGGCAGACTGTGCCCAATGAACGGGCAGTTCTCACCCTTCGACAGCCAGCTTTCACCGGCCACCGTCGAAGCCTTCGGATCGAACAGGACGATATCCGCCGCACCGCCCACCGCCAGTTTGCCCGCCGGCAAGCGCAGCGCGTCGGCCGGGCCTGCGCTCAAGCGCGCGAGCAAGGTCGGCAGGTCGAGCAAGCCATCCGCAACCAGGGTCATCGCCAGTGGCAGCAACAGTTCAACACTGCTGATGCCCGGCTCGGTCGCGCCGAACGGCGCCAGTTTGGCGTCGCGCTCGTGGGGCTGGTGATGGCTGGAGATTGCCGAGACCACGCCGGATTTCACCGCCTCACGCAGGCCATCGCGGTCAGCGCGGGTGCGCAGCGGCGGCTGTACGTGATAGAGGCTGTTGAAGTCGATCAATGCTTCGTCGGTCAGGATCAACTGATACAGCGCGACATCTGCCGTGACCTTCAGGCCACGCGCCTGAGCCTGGGCGATCAGGGCGACACCGCGGGCGCTGGTCAGTTGGCTGAAGTGCGCACGTACGCCGGTCTGCTCGACCAGCAGCAGGTCGCGGGCAAGGGCTACGGTTTCTGCGGTTTCCGGAATCCCCGGCAGGCCGAGGAAACTCGCCACTGCGCCTTCGTGTGCCAGGCCGCCATCAGCGAGATCGTGGTCCTGCGAGTTGAAAATCACCGTCAGGTCGAAGGTCGCCGCATATTCCAGCGCCCGGCACAGGGTGCGGGTGTTGCGAAAGCTCTCCAGACCGTTGCCGAAGGCCACACAACCGGCGTCACGCAGGGCCACCAGTTCGGCCAGTTGCTCGCCGTCCAGACCTTTGCTCAGCGCACCGATCGGGAACACCTTGGTGTTGCCGGCCTCGCGGGCGCGGTCGAGGATCAGTTCGGCCACCGCCGAGGTGTCGAGCACCGGTCTGGTCTGCGGCGGGCAGCACAGGCTGGTCACGCCACCGGCCGCGGCGGCGCGGGTTTCGCTGACGATCGAGCCCTTGCGGCTGTAGCCCGGCTCGCGCAGGGCGACGTTCAGGTCGACCAGCCCAGGTGCGGCAACCAGACCGCTGGCATCGATGGTTTCGACGGCAGTGAAACCGGCGGGCGCCGCGCCGAGGGCGACGATCTTGCAGGCTTCAACGTGAATGTCGGTGACTTGATCCAGGCCGCTGGCAGGATCGATGACGCGTGCGCCGAGGATGCTGAGCTTCACTGGGCGTTCTCCTGCTCGAATTGACGTTGCGCGGTCTGCCCGCTCATGGCCATGGACAGCACGGCCATGCGAATGGCGATGCCGTAGGTGACCTGATTGAGGATCACCGAGTGCGGGCCGTCGGCCACTGCAGACTCGATTTCCACGCCACGGTTGATCGGCCCCGGGTGCATGACGATGCAATCGGGCTTGGCCCCGGCCAGACGCGCGGTGGTCAGGCCGAACAGGCGGTAGAATTCGCCCTCGCTCGGCAGCAGGCCGCCGGTCATGCGCTCGCGCTGCAGGCGCAGCATGATCACCACATCGACGTCTTTCAGGCCTTCGGTCATGTCGGTGTAGACCTTGACGCCGTACTGCTCGATGCCGATTGGCAGTAGGGTTTTCGGCGCGATCACGCGAATGTCCGGGCAACCGAGGGTTTTCAGCGCGAGCATGTTCGAGCGCGCCACCCGTGAATGCAGGATATCGCCGACGATCGCCACCGAGAGGTTTTCAAAACCACCCTTGTGCCGACGGATGGTGAGCATGTCGAGCATGCCTTGCGTCGGGTGGGCGTGGCGGCCATCACCGCCATTGATGATCGCCACCTGCGGGCAGACATGTTCGGCGATGAAGTGCGCCGCGCCGGAATCACCGTGCCGCACGACGAACATGTCGGCGGCCATCGCTTCGAGATTGCGCAGGGTGTCGAGCAGGGTTTCACCTTTACTGGCCGACGAGGTCGACACGTTCAGGGTGATCACGTCCGCCGACAGCCGCTGAGCCGCCAGTTCGAAGGTGGTGCGGGTGCGCGTGGAGTTTTCGAAGAACACGTTGCACACGGTCTTGCCGCGCAGCAACGGGACTTTCTTCACCGCCCGGGCGCCGACTTCGAGGAACGAGTCGGCGGTGTCGAGGATTTCCGTCAGCAACTCGCGGCGCAGGCCGTCGAGCGAGAGGAAGTGGCGCAGCTGGCCCTGATCATTGAGCTGCAGCGGGCGCTTGGTATCTAGAGGCGTCATCGCGAAGGGGACTCTCAATAGGGCGGATTAAAGGGTCAGGTCTTGCAGTTCGAGGGCCAGCGGCTCGGGGCCGGAGAGCTTCACGCGCTGGTGGGCGGCCAGCGTCAGGGTGGCGCCGACCACGTTCGGGCGGATCGGCAACTCGCCGGCGTCCAGATCCAGCAGGCAGACCAGTGTGACGCTGGCCGGGCGGCCGTAATCGAACAGTTCGTTCATCGCGGCGCGGATGGTGCGGCCGCTCATCAATACGTCGTCAATCAGCACCAGGTGCTGGCCTTCGATCTCGAAGGGCAGGGCGGACGGGCGTACTTGTGGATGCAGGCCGTTCTGGCTGAAGTCGTCGCGGTAAAAGGACACATCCAGCGTGCCCAGTGGCGCATCGCTGCGCAGCTCCTTGAGCAGCGCCTGCGCGACCCAGATGCCGCCGGTGCGGATGCCGATGTAACGCGGTTCGCTGATGTCACGCTGGGCAAGGTGCGCCTTGAGGCGGGTCGCCATCTGGCTGATCAGATCGGCGGGATTGGGCAGGCTCATGGTTGCTCCTTCGTGAATCCGGGCCGTGTCCTGCCGGACAGGCCCGGTTTATAACCAAAAGAAAAGCGCCGAAGCGCTTGTCAGGATTCAAACAATGCAGTGTTTTCATCGAGCCAGCCCTGCAACAGCAGAGCGGCGGCGATGGCGTCCACCGGGTTGTCGCGGTAACTGCCCTTCTGGCCGCCACGCACCAGGCGCTCGCCTTTGGCTTCGAACGTGGTCAGGCGCTCGTCGTGGGTATAGAAGGGCAGGTTGTAGCGGCCATTCAGGCGGCGGGCGAATTTCTCTGCGCGCACGCACATGTCGCTGGGCGTGCCGTCCATGTTCAGCGGCAGGCCGACTACCACGGCGTCGGGTTTCCATTCCTTGATCAACGCCTCGACCTGATCCCAGTTCGGCACGCCATTTTGCGCTTTCAACGTGCACAGCTCGCGGGCCTGGCCGGTAATCACCTGGCCGACCGCGACGCCGATCTGTTTGGTGCCGTAGTCGAAGCCGAGAATCAGGCGCAGGGCCATCAGGCGTGACCCGCCTGGCTGGTGAGCAGGTTCAGATCAATGCCCAAATGCCGCGCTGCCGCGTCGAGGCGCAGCTCGCTGCTGGTGTTGAAGAGGATATCGGCGTCGTACGGGCAGGTCAGCCAGGCGTTGTCAGCCAGTTCGGCTTCCAGCTGCCCGGCTTCCCAACCGGCATACCCGAGGGTGATCAGGCTTTTTGCCGGGCCGACGCCGTCAGCGATGGCGAAGAGCACATCCTGCGAGGTCGACAGGGCCAGATCGCCATCCAGTTGTGCGGTGGCCTGGAAAGTCTGGCCGGCGGGATGCAGGACAAAACCGCGATCGGTCTGCACCGGGCCGCCGATGAAGATCGGTACGTGCTGGCACAGTGCTGGCGGCTCGATGTCCGGACGGAGTTGCTCGAGAATGTCGGCCAGATTCAACTCTTGCGGCCTGTTGACCACCAGCCCCATCGCGCCATTGGCCGTGTGCTCGACGATGTAGGTCAAGGTGTGGGCAAAGTTCGGGTCGGCCATGTGCGGCATGGCGATCAGGAAGTGATGCTTGAGGTAGCTGGGGCTGACGTTTTTCATGTGCGCTAGTGTGGCGTTCGAGGGGCGAACTGACAAGGTGGAGATGTAAGCAACACACCCGATCCAGTGTGGGAGCGAGCCTGCTCGCGAAAGCGGTGTGTCATTCAGCACTGCTGTGGCTGATCCTCCGCATTCGCGAGCAGGCTCGCTCCCACAGGGTTTTTTGCGGTGTGTCAGTTGCTGGACAGTTTGTCGCCGCGAGCAAATTTCCAGGTGCGGATGATTTCCAGACGATCGACATCCGACAGATCGCCGGTAAACGGCGCAAACGGTGCCGCCAGCCTGACGATTCGCTGCGCGGCCTGATCCAGCAGCGGCTGGCCGGAGGATTCCAGCACCAGCACTTCATACAGCGAGCCGTCGCGGTTGATCGAGACCATCAGGCGCAGGTTGCCGTAGATCTGCTTGCGCCGGGCTTCCTCGGGGTAATTGAGGTTGCCGATGCGTTCGACCTTCTTGCGCCAGTCGTCCTTGTACCAGGCGCCCTTGTCGCGCATGGTCGAGGCGGCGCTCAAGCGGTGGATGCGCGGGCGTTTGGCGTACAGCTGTTGTTCCTTGGCCAGTTCGGCTTCAAGGCTGGCGATGTCGCTGGACAGCTGCGAACTGTCGAATTCCGGCGCGTCGACGGTCGGTTTGACCTCGGTCTTGCGCTCTTCCTTCTTGGTCGGGGCCTTTTTCGGCTGCGGCGCGACGGTGGTCACCGCAGCCTTGGGCGCGGCCTCGGGCACTGCAGCCCTGGCGGCCGGTGGCGGGGTGACCTTCTTGACCTGATTGTCCTGGAACGGCGCCACTTCGGTGGTCTTGGGCAGCGCCTTCTTGTCCAGCGTGCCGCTGCCCTCCTGGTTTTCCTGGGCGAGAAAATCAGCCTTCTCCGGCTTCTTTTCGCTCTTGAACGTGGCGAGGGTGATTTCCAGGGTTTTGCTGATCTGTTTCGGCTCGACCATGCTGAAGCCGACACCGAGCAACAGCGCCAAATGAATCAGCGCCGCCAGAAACAGGGTAAAGCCGAGGCGATCGGCCGGGCGCACGCCACGAGGGGCGAGTTCAGCGGGCAGATCGGACGGGAGGGTCATGGCAGAAAAACCAACATCACGTTTTTTCGGGCTCGGCATGATAACGCAATGTTGGTTTTTAGCTGCAAGCGACTAGCTTCAAGCGACAAGCTGCATAGGGGCAGCTGCAAGTTTCGAGCTGCAAGCTGCAAGTTAAGAGCTTGCCGCCTGGCTTTAAGCTTGAGGCTTGCGGCTCGAAGCTTGCAGCTTGCTTTCGATAGCATTCATCAGCATGCCGCCAATGTCGGTGCCAAAAGCATTGTCGATTTCGCGGATGCAGGTCGGGCTGGTGACGTTGATTTCGGTCAGGTGCTCGCCAATCACGTCCAGACCAACGAACAGCAGGCCTTTCTCGCGCAGGGTCGGGCCGACCTGAGCGGCGATCCAGCGGTCCTTGTCGGTCAGCGGACGCGCTTCGCCACGGCCGCCGGCGGCGAGGTTGCCGCGGGTTTCACCGAGGGCCGGAATCCGCGCCAGGCAATAATCCACCGGCTCGCCGTCGATCATCAGGATGCGCTTGTCGCCATCGACGATCGCCGGCAGGTAGCCCTGAATCATGATCTGCTGCTTGCCGTGCAGGGTCAGGGTTTCGAGGATCACCGAGAGGTTCGGGTGGCCAGCGGTGTGACGGAAGATCGACGAACCGCCCATGCCGTCCAGCGGCTTGAGGATCACGTCGCCGTGGTGATCGGCGAACTGGCGCAATACATCCGGACGACGGCTGACGATGGTCGGCGGCGTGCACTGCGGAAACAGCGTGGCGAACAGTTTTTCATTGCAGTCGCGCAGGCTCTGCGGCTTGTTCACCACCAGCACGCCGGCGGCTTCGGCCTGTTCCAGCAGGTAGGTGGAATAGACGAATTCCATGTCGAACGGCGGATCCTTGCGCATCAGGATCACGTCCAGGTCGCTCAGCAGCTTGTCCTGCTCGGCGTCCAGTTCAAACCACTTTTCCGGGTTGGCGAAGACTTTCAGCGGCGCCATGCGCGCCCGCGCCTGACCTTCGGCCTGATACAAGTCCTTCTGTTCCATATAGAACAGTTCCCAGCCGCGCTTTTGCGCCGCCAGCAGCATGGCCAGCGAGCTATCCTTTTTATAGGAGATGCTGGCGATAGGGTCCATGACAATCCCGACGCGAACGCTCATTGGGTTTTCCTCGAAAATTGGCTACCGGATCGGTATTGAAAAAGTGCCGCCAGAGTGGCGCCGGGCGGGTTTTCGGTCAAGGAAAAACCCGTCGATAGATTGCATCTGGAGACTGTGCTAAAAAGGCTGGCAGAGCGCGCCGACCCTTGGGTATCAAGGGTTTGAGGCCATTATTGAGTGCAAAACGGACAAATTGATTCGCAAAGGCGACGGTAGAGCCCTCTTATGGAACAGCAGTCCAGCGCCTTGAAGGTCATGGTGATCGACGACTCGAAAACGATTCGCCGCACCGCCGAAACATTGCTGAAGAATGTCGGTTGCGAAGTGATTACCGCCATCGATGGTTTCGACGCCCTGGCGAAGATCGCCGACCACCATCCCGGAATCATCTTTGTCGACATCATGATGCCGCGTCTGGATGGTTATCAGACCTGTGCGTTAATCAAGAACAACAGCGCCTTCAAGGCCACGCCGGTGATCATGCTGTCATCAAAGGACGGGCTGTTCGACAAGGCCAAGGGGCGGATCGTCGGCTCCGATCAATTTCTGACCAAGCCGTTCAGCAAGGAAGAACTGCTCAGCGCGATCCAGGCCCATGTTCCGGGCTTCGCCGCCGTTGTGTCGCAGTAAAAAGACTCAGAGACACGCGGCCAGCGGGCCGGGCGTCGACAAGAAAATGGGGAAAACCATGGCACGTATCCTGATCGTCGATGATTCGCCGACCGAAATGTACAAACTCACCGGCATGCTCGAAAAGCACGGCCATGAAGTGCTGAAGGCCGAAAACGGCGCCGACGGCGTGGCTCTGGCCCGCCAGGAAAAACCCGACGCGGTGCTGATGGACATCGTCATGCCCGGCCTCAACGGTTTTCAGGCGACCCGGCAGTTGACCAAGGACGCTGACACGGCGCACATCCCGGTGATCATCATCACCACCAAGGATCAGGAAACCGACAAGGTCTGGGGCACACGCCAGGGCGCCAAGGACTACCTGACCAAACCGGTTGACGAAGACACCCTGATCAAGACCCTGAACAACGTACTCAAAGGCTGATCGCGCGATCATGAGCGAGTCGCTGACCGCGTTCGAATTGCTCTGGCAGATCGACCAGCGCTGCCGTTTGCTGGCGGCCGACCTGCCGTCGCAAGCGGCACGCGAAGAGCGCTGGAGCGGCATCGGTTTCCGTCTCGGCGAGCACTGGTATGTGGCGCCGATGGGCGAGGTCAGCGAAGTGCTACATGAGCCGCGCTTCACCCAATTGCCCGGGGTCAAACCGTGGGTAAAGGGCGTGGCCAATCTGCGCGGGCGACTGCTGCCGATCATGGACCTGTGCGGCTTCTTCGGCCATGAGCTGTCGCCACTGCGCAAACAGCGGCGGGTGCTGGTGGTGGAGCATGAAGACGTGTTTGCCGGGGTGATGGTCGACGAGGTCATCGGTCTGCAGCATTTTGATCAGCACAGCTTCGAACCGCTGTCGATCAGCAAGCGCCAGGGCTCGAAGGCCGAGTTCGTCAAAGGCTATTTCCGCCGCGAGCAGAACTGGCGGGTGTTCAGCCTGTTTGCCCTGGCGAAATCGCCGGTGTTCATGAGCGTCGCGATATAGCCTGTACACACTGAACCCTTGTGGGAGCGAGCCTGCTCGCGAAGGGGGCATATCAGGCGAGATCAATATTGACTGACCCACCGCTTTCGCGAGCAGGCTCGCTCCCACAGGGGATCGCAGCAGGCCTGATAGATCTGGGTTAAGGCGAGGACCGATGACAACAGCAAAAACAGGCAAGTCGGCAGAAGCGTCGCGCAGCCGCGCGCAGATCATCGTGCTGTTCATCGCGCTGATCGTGTTCATCATGCTGCTGTTCGCCAACTTCGCCTACCTCAACACCCAGGCGAACTACGACAAACAGTACATCGGCCATGCCGGTGAGCTGCGCGTGCTGTCGCAACGCATCGCCAAGAACGCCACCGAAGCCGCCGCCGGTAAAGCCGCCGCATTCAAGCTGCTCAGTGACGCGCGCAACGATTTCGCCCAGCGCTGGGGTTACCTGAAAAAAGGCGATCCGAATACCGGCCTGCCACCGGCACCGGCCACCGTGCGCCCGGAAATGCGCGCGGTGCAGCTGGACTGGGAACGCCTGCTGAAAAACACCGACGCGATTCTTTCCAGCGAACAGACCGTGCTGTCGCTGCATCAGGTCGCCGCGACCCTGGCCGAAACCGTGCCGCAGTTGCAGATCGAATACGAAAAAGTCGTCGAAATCCTCCTGCAACGCGGCGCACCGGCGGCGCAGGTGGCGATGGCCCAGCGGCAGTCGCTGTTGGCCGAACGCATCCTCGGCGCGGTCAACACCGTGCTGGCCGGTGACGAAAATTCGCAGCAGGCCGCTGACGCTTTTGGTCGTGATGCGACCCGGTTCGGTCAAGTGCTCAACGGCATGCTGCAGGGCAATCCGGCGCTGAAGATCACTCAGGTCGAAGACCGCGATGCGCGCGCGCGGCTGAGTGAAATCTCCGAGTTGTTCCAGTTCGTCTCAGGCTCGGTGGACGAAATCCTCGAAACCTCGCCCGAGCTGTTCAAGGTGCGCGAGTCGGCGACCAATATCTTCTCGCTGTCGCAAACCCTGCTCGACGAAGCCTCGCACCTGGCCACCCGTTTCGAAAACCTCGCTGGCGGGCGTAACACCGATACCATCGGCGGTTACGTGCTCGGCTTGCTCGCGCTGGCCTCGATCATCCTCATCGGCCTGGTGATGGTGCGCGAAACCAACCGGCAGTTGCGTGAGACCGCCGAGAAGAACGAGCGTAATCAGAACGCGATCATGCGCCTGCTCGATGAAATTGAAGACCTCGCCGATGGCGACCTCACCGTCACCGCTTCGGTGACCGAAGACTTCACCGGGACCATTGCCGACTCGATCAACTATTCCGTCGACCAGTTGCGCGATCTGGTCGCGACCATCAACCTCACCGCCGGCCAGGTCGCCGCCGCCGTGCAGGAAACCCAGGCCACCGCCATGCACCTGGCCCAGGCCTCGGAGCATCAGGCCCAGCAGATCTCCGAAGCGTCGACCGCGATCAACGACATGGCGCAATCGATCGATCAGGTCTCGGCCAACGCCGCGGAGTCGTCGGCGGTTGCCGAGCGCTCGGTGGAAATCGCCAACAAGGGCAACGAGGTGGTGCACAACACCATCCACGGCATGGACAACATTCGCGAACAGATTCAGGACACCGCCAAACGCATCAAGCGCCTCGGCGAGTCGTCCCAGGAAATCGGCGACATCGTCAGCCTGATCGACGACATCGCCGACCAGACCAACATCCTTGCGCTCAACGCGGCGATTCAGGCGTCGATGGCCGGTGATGCCGGGCGCGGTTTTGCTGTGGTCGCTGATGAAGTGCAGCGCCTGGCCGAGCGCTCGTCTGCCGCAACCCGGCAGATCGAAACCCTGGTGCGGGCGATTCAGACCGACACCAACGAAGCCGTGATCTCGATGGAGCAGACCACCACCGAAGTGGTGCGCGGCGCGCGACTGGCGCAGGATGCCGGGGTGGCCCTGGAAGAAATCGAAGGCGTGTCGAAAACCCTCGCGGCGCTGATCCAAAGCATTTCCAACGCGGCGCAGCAGCAGACGTCTTCGGCCGGGCAGATCTCGCTGACGATGAACGTGATCCAGCAGATCACCTCGCAGACCTCGTCTGGCTCCACCGCCACCGCCGAGAGCATCGGCAACCTGACGAAAATGGCCAGCCAGCTGCGGCGTTCGGTGTCCGGATTCACCTTGCCGGCGGCGACAGACAAAGCGTGAGTGGAGTGGTTATGGGTGCCCGGCACGACTATGTGGCTCTTGAATGGGTCAAAGGCGCGATCGCCGATACGCTGAAGCAGGCGCATCAAGCGATCGAAGCCGTGCTGGAGGATCCGCAGGCCTTTCCGGGACTGGATGAGTGCCTGGATTACGTTCATCAGGTGCACGGCAGTCTGCAGATGATCGAGTTCTACGGCGCTGCGCTGCTTGCCGAAGAAATGGAGCATCTGGTCGAAGCCCTGCAACACGACCGTGTCACGCATCGCGATGAAGCCCTGCACCTGTTGCTGCAAGCGCTCGGGCAGTTGCCGATCTACCTCGATCGCGTGCAGAACGCGCGACGTGACCTGCCGCTGGTGGTGCTGCCGCTGATCAATGATCTGCGCAGCGCTCGTGGCGAGAGTCTGCTCTCGGAAACCAGCCTGTTCAGCCCGCAATTGCCCGAACTGGCGCCGCTCAGCGCGCCGGCGCTGGCGCAACTGGAACCGGCCGAACTGCCGAACGTACTGCGCAAGCTGCGGCAAACGCTGCAAATGGCCCTGGTCGGCCTGCTGCGCGAGCAGGATGACCCGACTCACCTCGGTTATCTGGACAAAGTCTTCAGCCGCCTCGAGGCGTTGAGCGGCGATTCGCCGCTGAGTCCGCTGTGGCAGGTCGCGGCGGCGCTGGTCGAAGGCATGCGCGACGGGGTCATCGCCAACAGTCCGGCGCTGCGCAGCCTGTTCAAGGATGCCGACAAGGAGCTCAAGCGCCTGGTTGACCAAGGCATGGCCGGGCTCAACCAGCCCGCGCCACCGGAGCTGCTGAAAAGCCTGTTGTTCTATATTGCCAAAGCCGAACATCCCACCGGGCAGATGCTGACCATGAAAGATCACTACTCCCTGGACGACGCGCTGCCCGACAGCGCAATGGTCGATGAAGAACGCGCACGCCTGGCCGGGCCCGATCGCGATGCGATGCGCTCGGTGCTCACGGCGCTCTGCGAAGAACTGGTGCGGGTCAAGGAACGCCTCGACCTGTTCGTGCGCAGCGACCGCCAGCACGCAGCAGATCTGGACAGCCTGCTCGCGCCGCTGCGGCAGATTGCCGACACCCTCGCGGTGCTCGGTTTCGGCCAGCCGCGCAAGGTCATCATCGACCAACTGGCGGTGGTGCTCAGCCTCGCGCAGGGCCAGCGCGAACCGAACGACGCGATCCTGATGGACGTCGCCGGCGCCTTGCTCTACGTCGAAGCGACCCTGGCCGGGATGGTCGGCACCGTTGAAACGGAAAGCGCGGAAGACGCGCAACTGCCGACCACCGACCTGACGCAGATTCACCAGATCGTGATCAAGGAAGCGCGCATTTGCCTGCAACAGGCCAAGGACATGATCGTCGACTACATCGACGCCGACTGGGATCGCCAGCAACTGCAAGCGTTGCCCGCGCTGCTGACGCAGGTACGCGGTGCGCTGGCGATGATTGCCTTGAGCCGGGCGGCGAGTCTGGTCGAGGCGTGCAACGGTTTTATCCGTGAACATCTGCTGCTCGATCCGCATGAGCCGGGTTGGCAGCAACTGGACGCACTCGCCGACGTCATCAGCAGCCTCGAATATTATCTCGAGCGCTGGGGCGACGACCCGCTGGCGCCGAGCGAGCCACTGCTGGACGTGGCGCAGAAGCGCCTCGCCAGCCTCGGTTTCTTTCCCGATGATCACGCCAGTGAAGCCCGGGTGCCGGTGCTCGATGAAGTGCTCAGCCCCGGCGAAGCACTGGTGATGCAAGACCTGCAGACGCTGGACGACCCGCAGGTTGTGCAATCGCTGGCCGACGTCCTCGCCAGTCCGGTTTCGGCGGTCAATCCGCCGGCGCGCAGTACCCCGGGTAGCCTGCTGCCGCCGCCCGCCGATGAAGAACCGGTCGATGACGAGCTGCGCGAGGTGTTCCTCGAAGAGACCGACGAAGTGCTCGCCGTCCTGCATGAATACCTGCCGCGCTGGAGCGCCGATCCGCAGGACCGCGAAGCGCTGAGCGAACTTCGCCGCGCCTTCCACACACTCAAAGGCAGCGGGCGCATGGTCCGCGCGCTGATCCTCGGTGAACTGGCGTGGGCCGTGGAAAACCTGCTCAACCGCGTGCTGGAGCAAAGCGTCGAACCGGGTTCGGTGGTGCAGCGCTTGCTCACCGACACCGTTTTGCTGCTGCCCGAGCTGATCAGCGAATTTGCCACGCAGCGCCAGCGTCAGCGCAGCGATGTCGATCAACTGGCCGCGCGTGCCCACGCCCTGGCCAAGGGCGACGAGCCGCTGGCCGCCGAAGACGTCGACGATGTCGCCGCGCTCGATCCGCTGCTGCTGGAGATTTTCCGTAAAGAAGCCGAAACCCACCTCGCCAGCCTCAACCGTTTCCTCGACCAGGCGGCCGAGCACGTGCCACTGCCGGCCAGCGACGAATTGCAACGCGCCTTGCACACGCTCAAGGGCAGCGCGTCGATGGCCGGCGTTGTGCCGATTGCCGAACTCGCCGCGCCACTCGATCAACTGGCCCGCGAACTCAAGGCGCACCAGTTGCCGCTGGACCTCGACGAGGTCGAATTGCTGCTGGAAGCCGAAGGTCTTCTGCGCGTTGGCCTGCGCCAGCTCAAGCACGATCCGCTGGCGCCGATTGTCGGTGCGCAATCGCTGATCAAACGTTCGCAAAGCCTGCTCGCCGAGCGTCTCGCGTCGATCCTTGAGGCGCCGGACACCGGCCTGCGGGTCAAGCGCGATCCGCAGTTGATCAACAGCTTTCTCGCTCAGGGCATGGACATCCTGCTCGACGCCGAAAGCCTGTTGCAGCGCTGGCAACAGCACCCCGGCGAACGCCAGGAACTGAGCGCCTTGCTCGACGAACTGACGACCCTCGGCGAAGGCGCGCATCTGGCCGATCTGCTGTCGGTCGACGTGCTCTGCGAGGCGTTGCTCGACCTTTACGGCGCCGTCGAAGAAAGCAGTCTGGCGGTCAGCGAGAGGTTTTTCCACGAAGCGCAGCAGGCCCACGAAGCGCTGATCAACATGCTCGACGAACTGGCCGCCGGCCAGGAAATCACCCCGCAGCCCGAGCGGGTGCGCGCCCTGCACGAACTGCTCGATGAAAGCCTCGACCCGTCGTCCATGGGCCTGATCCGCAGCGACGGCAGCCGCACCCTGAGCATTCGTGAACTGGGCAGCGCCACCGCCGAATTGCAGCAGACGGCCGAGCCGTTGGCGGCGGATGACGAAATCGTCGAGATCTTCATAGAAGAGGCCATCGACATTCTCGACAGCGCCGGCCAGGCCTTGCAGCGCTGGTTAAGCGAACCGGACAACGGTGCACCGCTGTCGTCGTTGCAGCGCGACCTGCACACCCTCAAGGGCGGTGCGCGGATGGCCGAGGTCGAGGCGATCGGAGACCTCGCCCAAGAACTGGAAAACCTTTACGAAGGCCTGGCCGATCGGCGTTTCAGCCACAGCAGCGCGCTGGCGCAGTTGCTGCTCAACGGCCATGAACGCCTGGCGTTGCTGGTCGAGCAACTGCAAACCCGGCAAGCGCTGGAACCGGCGCACGCGTTGATCGAAGCGCTGCGCCAGGCGCGCCATGGCGCGAGCGCCAGCGAAACGCCGACGGCCAGCGCCGACCCAGACAACGCTGGTCACGATCCGGAGTTGCTGGAGATCTTCCTTGAGGAAGGTTTCGACATCATCGAAAACTCCGGCGCCGCGTTGCTGCGCTGGCAGGCCGAGCCGGGCAACCGCCAGGAAGTGGAAACCCTGTTGCGCGACCTGCACACGCTCAAGGGCGGCGCGCGGATGGTCGAGATCGGCCCGATCGGCGACCTCGCCCACGAACTCGAATACCTCTACGAAAGCCTGTCCACCGGCGCCTTGCAACCGTCAACGGAGTTGTTTGCCTTGGTGCAGCGCGGTCATGACCGGTTGGCGCAAATGCTCGACGGGGTGCGCGCCGGGCAACCGTGCCCACCGGCGGACCGCTTGATCAATGCGATCCAGAATTTCAGCCATCCGCTGAGTGCCGAAGTGCCGCCAGCGCCGCCATTGCCGGCGAAATCCGAGCCGACGCCAGCGCCCGCCGAGGCCGGCGCGGACATGGTCAAGGTCTCCGCCGACCTGCTCGATGAGCTGGTCAACCTGGCCGGGGAAACCTCGATCTTTCGAGGCCGCATCGAGCAGCAGGTCAACGACGCGCAGGTCGCGCTGAACGAGATGGAAACCACCATCGAGCGCATGCGCGATCAATTGCGCCGCCTCGACACCGAAACCCAGGGGCGGATTCTCAGTCGCCAGCAAGTCGACGGCGAACGCCTTGGCTACGAAGAATTCGATCCGCTGGAAATGGATCGCCACTCACAGTTGCAGCAACTGTCGCGGGCCTTGTTCGAATCGGCTTCAGACCTGCTCGACCTCAAGGAGACCCTCGACCGGCGCAACCACGACGCGGAAAACCTGTTGCAGCAACAGGGGCGCGTCAACACCGAATTGCAGGAAGGCCTGATGCGCACGCGCATGGTGCCGTTTGAACGCATGCTGCCGCGGCTCAAGCGTATCGTCCGCCAGGTTGCCGAGGAGCTGAACAAGGACGTCGCCTTCGTGGTCGGCAACGCCGAAGGCGAGATGGATCGCAACGTGCTGGAACGCATGGCCGCGCCGCTGGAACACATGCTGCGCAACGCCGTCGACCATGGTCTGGAATCCGCCGAAGTGCGGCTCGCGGCAGGCAAACCGGCGCAGGGGCGGATCACCCTCGACCTGTCCCGAGAAGGCGGCGACATCGTTTTCGATATTCGCGATGACGGCGCCGGTGTGCCGCTCGAAGCGGTGCGGCGCAAGGCGATCAAACGCGGGCTGCTCGCACCGGATGCGGAGATCAGCGACCGCGATGTACTGCAGTTCATCTTGCAGCCGGGATTCTCCACGGCGGAAAAGATCACCCAGATTTCCGGACGCGGCGTCGGCATGGACGTGGTCCACGAAGAAGTGCGTCAGTTGGGCGGCAGCATGAGCATCGATTCGGTGCCGGGGCAGGGCGTGCATTTTCGTATCCGCCTGCCGTTCACCGTGTCGGTCAACCGTGCGTTGATGGTGCAGTGCGGCGAGGATCAATACGCGATTCCGCTGCACACCATCGAAGGCATCGTGCGCGTGTTGCCGAATGATCTGGAAGGGCACTTTCGTCAGGACCCGCCGCGCTATCACTACGCCGGGCAGACCTATGAACTGTGCTACCTCGGCGAGCTGTTGAAAACCGCGCCACGGCCGAAACTGCTCGGGCAGAATCTGCCGCTGCCGGTGCTGCTGGTGCACTGCAATGACCGGCGCATCGCCGTGCTGGTCGACGCCATGGCCGGTACCCGGGAAATCGTGGTGAAGAGCCTCGGCCCGCAGTTTGCCGCGTTGCAGGGTGTGTCCGGCGCGACGATTCTCGGCGATGGCCGGGTGGTACTGATCCTTGATCTGCTCGCGCCGATCCGCGCGATGCAGGCGCGGGTGGCGCAGCCGCAGGCACTGAGCGACCTCGACAGCGAACCACAGAAACCGCTGCTGGTGATGGTGGTCGACGACTCGGTGACGGTGCGCAAAGTCACCAGCCGTTTGCTCGAACGCCACGGCATGAACGTACTGACCGCCAAGGACGGCGTCGACGCGATGCTGCTGCTCGAAGAACACCTGCCTGACGTCATGCTGCTCGACATCGAAATGCCGCGCATGGACGGTTTCGAAGTCGCCACGCAAGTGCGCAACGACGAACGCCTGCAGCACCTGCCGATCATCATGATCACCTCGCGCACCGGTCAGAAACACCGCGACCGTGCGATGGCCATCGGTGTCAACGATTACCTCGGCAAGCCGTATCAGGAATCGGTGCTGCTCGAAAGCATTGCCCACTGGAGCAACAGACATGCATGAACACGGGCACTCGTTGCGCAGCAGCCAACTCACCGGCCTGTTGTTGCCACTGGCGGACCGCAACCTGATCCTGCCCAACGTCGCCGTCGCCGAACTGATCGACTACCAGGCCAGCGCCTTCGACCTCGACACACCGCCGTGGTATCTGGGGCGAGTGACGTGGCGCGAGCGGCAGATCCCGCTGATCAGTTTCGAATCGGCGTGCGGGCAGAAAATCGTCATCGGCGAGCGGGTGCGCATCGTGATCTTGAATGCGCTGGGCGGATTGCCGGAGCTCAGGTTCATCGCATTGCTGGTGCAGGGCATTCCTCGCTCGTACAAACTCGACAGCCAGTTGAGTTATGTCGACGTGCCGCTGTGCGGGCTGGAGCGAGCGGCGGTGCAGGTCGGCGAACAGGTGGCGAAGGTCCCGGATCTTTTGGCGCTGGAGCAGTTGTTGGTGGAGGCTGGCCTGGTCCATTGATCCAGAAAGGGCGGTGCTCAGACGGGCCTCATCGCTGGCAAGCCAGCTCCCACAGGGTTTTGTGGGGTACACCGAATTCGGATACCACTCGGACACTGTGGGAGCTGGCTTGCCAGCGATGGGGCCAGTTGCATCACCAAATTCTTACAGGAAAATCCTCAATTTCTGCAGTGCAATAAACATCCTTTAACCCAGCTGTTTAAAGACACCCAGTGTTACGGCTCACCAGCCTACAAATCCTTGCGCCGCTGCCTACGCATGCACCAGAATCCGCCGGCTTGTGCGCCTTTGGCAGGCTGCGTAACTTGATTCCGTCACTGATTTCCAGTGATCGGGTTTAGTAGCCCGTCATATTTGGGGCGTATAGCTCATCAGACAGTCAGGTACTCCATGCCTGCACTTTATGGTGGTTGTGCGCAGGGCGCCTTCGGGCGCGCCGGTTTCCCAGATCCCCGGTCTACTAACCTGCGCACAGCTGCCTCCACTTCTTTTAGTAGGGAAGCGATGGCTAGCCCGAATGAGGATCTGGTAAATGTTCAAAGTAACGCCTAACCCCCCGCTCACCGACCCCGCATCCCCCTACGAATCCCCCGACTCAAAGAAATTCCACGAAGCCGCCGAGCGCGCGCTCGACCATTACCTCGGTCCGACCAACGCCGACCTCATGGCCACGCCCTATACCCCCAACACGCTGTACATGGCCAACCCGAATGCCGAAACCGAATCCCTGTTGGCCGATGCCAGCGAAACCCTCGGCTCGGCCACGGTGATGCTCAACAACCACGCGGCTATGGTTGAAGGCACGCATCGCAAGACTGTGCAGGGCATTGCGCAAGTGGTGATGGTCGCTGAGATGGCTGTGAATCGTGTGTTGGACAGGTTGGTGCCGACGGAGTAGCGAAAAAAGCCGACCCTCACCCCAGCCCTCCCGAAACGTCGGACCGCCCGGAGGGAGAGGGAGCCTACCGAGGTGTCTGGCGCTGAACATCGACCTGAAGTGCCCAGTCGATTATGGATTCGGTAAAGCACGATCAGGTCGGCGTATCCCTTGAGCATCCCCCAATCGGTCCCCTCTCCCTCCGGGAGAGGGCTAGGGTGAGGGTGCTTTTGATCATTACGCTGAACGTAACGATTCACCACCGTGCTTGATTGATGCCCCCACCGCACACGCCTACCTTGGCTCCACGACAGCGAACCCCGTGGAGTGAGCATGACAACAATAATTTCCCCCGACTCGCGCTGGACGCGGCGGCGCGATGAGAAGCAGCGCCGGCTCGACAAGGTGCGCGGGCTGGCCGATGGTGCGGTGTTGCCCAGCGACAAGATCGTCGCCGCGCTCGAAGCGCTGATCCATCCCGGCGACCGCGTGGTGCTGGAGGGCAACAACCAGAAGCAGGCGGATTTTCTTTCGCGCTCGCTGGCCAAGGCCGACCCGGCCAAGCTTCACGATCTGCACATGATCATGCCCAGCGTCGGCCGCTCCGAGCACCTGGATCTGTTCGAACGCGGCATCGCCCGCAAGCTCGATTTCTCTTTCGCCGGCACCCAGAGCCTGCGCATCAGCCAGTTGCTCGAAGACGGCCTGCTCGAAGTCGGCGCGATCCACACTTACATCGAACTCTATGCGCGGCTGGTGGTGGACCTGATTCCTAATGTCGTGCTCTCGGCCGGGTTCATGGCCGACCGCGCCGGCAACATCTACACCGGCCCGAGCACCGAAGACACCCCGGCACTGATCGAACCGGCCGCGTTCAGCGACGGTATCGTCATCGTTCAGGTCAACCAACTGGTCGACGACGTCAGCGAACTGCCGCGCGTGGACATTCCCGCTTCATGGGTCGATTTCGTCGTGGTCGCCGACAAGCCGTTCTACATCGAACCGCTGTTCACCCGAGATCCACGCCACATCAAGCCTGTGCATGTGTTGATGGCGATGATGGCGATCCGCGGGATCTACGAAAAACACAACGTGCAGTCGCTCAACCACGGCATCGGTTTCAACACCGCCGCCATTGAGCTGATCCTGCCGACCTACGGCGAATCCCTCGGCCTCAAAGGCAAGATCTGCCGCAACTGGACCCTCAACCCACACCCGACGCTGATCCCGGCGATCGAAAGCGGCTGGGTCGAAAGCGTGCATTGTTTCGGCACCGAACTGGGCATGGAAAACTACATCGCCGCCCGGCCAGATGTGTTCTTCACCGGCCGCGACGGCTCGCTGCGTTCCAACCGCATGGTCTGCCAACTCGCCGGGCAGTACGCAGTGGACCTGTTTATCGGTGCGACGCTGCAAGTCGATGGCGACGGCCATTCCTCGACCGTCACCCGTGGGCGCCTCGCCGGTTTCGGTGGCGCGCCGAACATGGGCCATGACCCGCGTGGTCGCCGTCACGGCACGCCGGCGTGGCTCGACATGCGTCACGGCGATGCGCCGCAACCGATGCTCGAACGCGGCAAGAAGCTCGTGGTGCAAATGGTCGAGACCTTCCAGGAGGGCGGCAAACCGACCTTCGTCGAAACCCTCGACGCGGTCGAAGTGGCGAAGAAAAGCGGCATGCCGCTGGCGCCGATCATGATCTACGGCGACGACGTTACCCACCTGCTGACTGAAGAAGGCATCGCCTACCTGTACAAGGCGCGCTCGCTGGAAGAGCGCCAGGCGATGATCGCCGCCGTAGCCGGCGTCACCGCGATTGGCCTGCGCCACAATCCGAAAGACACCGAACGCATGCGTCGCGAAGGCTTGATCGCCTTGCCCGAAGACCTCGGCATTCGTCGCACCGACGCCACCCGTGAACTGCTCGCGGCGAAAAGCGTGGCCGATCTGGTCGAGTGGTCCGGTGGTCTGTACAACCCGCCCGCCAAATTCAGGAGCTGGTAATGCACGCATTCAACCTGCACGCACAACCGCTGTCGCTGGCTGATCGCTTGGCCGATCTGGCGGTGGATGCGTTGATCGACGAAGCCGACCTGTCGCCGAAACCGGCGCTGGTCGACCGTCGCGGCAACGGCGCGCACACCGATCTGCACCTGGGCCTGATGCACGCGTCGGCGTTGGCGTTGTGGCCGGCGTTCAAGGAAATGGCCGAGGCCGCGCTGCACATTGGCGAAGTCGGTCTGCCGTTGCGCGAAGCGATTGGCCGGATCGGTCGCGAAGGTGAGCAAGCGATGCTCGCGACCACTAACGGCGTTAATACCCATCGCGGCGCGATCTGGGCGCTGGGTCTGCTGGTCACCGCCGCCGCTCTGCAACCGCACTCCATTGCTCTGTGTGCCGCGCGCCTGGCACTGCTCGACGACCGCTACGCACCGAAACCGCTCAGCCACGGCGCGCAAGTCGCCCAGCGTTACGGCGCACGCGGTGCTCGCGAGGAAGCGCAACTCGGCTTCCCCTCGGTGCTGCGTCGCGGCTTGCCGCAATTGCAGAACAGCCGCGCCAACGGCGTCGGCGAACAGAACGCCCGGCTCGACGCCTTGCTGGCGATCATGACCGAACTGGCCGACACCTGCGTGCTCTATCGCGCTGGCGAACAAGGCCTGCACGCCATGCAAAGCGGCGCGCAAGCGGTGCTCGACGCCGGCGGCAGTGCCAGCCTGACAGGCCGCCGCCGATTGCACGAACTGGATCAACAACTCATCGCATTGAATGCCTCGCCCGGTGGCGCCGCCGACTTGCTCGCCGCCACGCTGCTGCTCGACCGAATCGAGCGCGACGGCATCTCTCAAGGAGCGTTTTGATGGAAAGCCTATCGTTTGAATTTCCCGCCGGGCAGCCGCCACGCGGGCGTGCGCTGGTCGGTTGTGTCGGCTCGGGAGATCTGGAAGTGCTGATCGAGCCGGGCCTGGCCGGCAAGCTGACGATCAACGTGCAGACCTCGGTCAACGGCGCGCAACAGCGCTGGCAGCATCTGTTTGCGCGGATGTTCGACGGCACCACGCCACCGGCGATGGCCATCGATATCCACGATTTCGGCGCGACGCCGGGGGTGGTGCGCTTGCGTCTGGAACAGGGTTTCGAGGAGATCGGCCATGACTGACAGCGCCGCGTTGCTCAACAAACACAGCTTCGTCGAACTCGGCGCGCGGCAGCGGGCGAAAGTCTTGCTCGACGCCGGGACCTTTCGTGAACTGCTCGACCCGTTTCAACGGGTCATGTCGCCGTGGCTGGAACGCCAGGGCGTGGTGCCGCAAGCCGACGACGGGGTGATCATCGCCAAGGGCAGCCTCGACGGTTTGCCGGTGGTGATTGCCGCGATCGAAGGCGCTTTTCAGGGCGGCAGCCTCGGTGAAGTCGGTGGGGCGAAGATTGCCGGCGCGCTGGAACTGGCCGCCGAGGACAACCGCAAAGGCATCCCGACCCGCGCGGTGCTACTGCTGGAAACCGGTGGCGTGCGCTTGCAGGAAGCCAATCTTGGTCTCGCGGCGATTGCCGATATTCACGCAGCGATTGTCGATTTGCAGCAATACCAACCAGTGGTCGGCGTGGTCGCCGGCAGCGTCGGTTGCTTCGGCGGCATGTCGATTGCCGCGGCGCTGTGCAGCTATCTGCTGGTGACCCAGGAAGCGCGTCTTGGCCTGAACGGCCCGCAAGTGATCGAGCAGGAAGCCGGGATCGAGGAATACGACTCCCGCGACCGGCCGTTCATCTGGAGCCTGACCGGGGGCGAGCAACGCTTCAACACGGGACTGGTGGACCGTTATGTCGGCGATGATGTGGCGCAGATTCGTCAGCAGGTGAGTGAACTGCTCCAGCAAGGTCTGCCGGCACAGCCGCGCAGTCAGCGCGCCGAGTGGTTTCTGCAACGCCTGGCGAGTCTGGACACGGAAAAGCAAATCGAGCCTTCGGTGGTTCGCGATCTGTATCAAGGAGAGCGCTCATGAGCGGTTATTCTCTGCGCGGCTTGAACTGGTTCAACGCTTTGAGCGCGGGCGCTGAAAGCGTCGAAGGGCTGCCGCCCTCGTTGAAAGTCGCTGACGGTGAACTCGGGCGGTTTATCGCCGTGGTCGCTGACCCGGACAACCGTTTCCCACGCGCTCGCAACGGCGAAGTCGGTTTGCTCGAAGGTTGGGGTCTGGCCAAGGCTGTAGACGATGCAATCGCAGCCGACCGCGACAAGACACAGAAACGCCCGATCATCGCCATCGTCGATGTGCCGAGCCAGGCCTACGGTCGGCGCGAAGAAGCGCTCGGCATTCATCAGGCGCTGGCCGGCGCGGCGGACAGTTATGCCCGTGCACGCTTGGCCGGGCATCCGGTGATTGCGCTGCTGGTGGGCAAAGCCATGTCCGGAGCGTTTCTGGCGCACGGTTATCAGGCCAACCGCCTGATCGCCCTGCGCGATCCCGGGGTGATGGTCCACGCGATGGGCAAGGCCTCGGCGGCGCGGGTGACGTTGCGCAGTGTTGAAGAACTGGAAGCGCTGGCCGCCAGCGTGCCGCCGATGGCCTACGACATCGACAGCTACGCCAGCCTTGGTCTGCTCTGGGAAACCCTTTCGGTGCAGCAGATCGAACAGCCGACGGCAGAGGATCTGGCGCGGGTCAGCGAATGCCTCAAGCAAGCCATTGGTGATATCGCCGGCACCGATTTGAGCAATCGCCTCGGCGCCAGCAATCGCGCGGCGTCGAGCAAGGTCCGCGAACTGTTGAGGGCGCAGTGGTGAACCTGCCACTGGCCCACGACCTGCTCTGGGGCATGAGCCCGGCGCAGTTGCCGGCGGATGCGCCGCAGTGGGCGATCGAGTCGCTGGCCGCCGGGCAACCGGTGGTGGTGCGGCGCGCGGTGAGTGCTGAAGGTTTGGTCGCGGTGGGCGTGCGCGGTTTGCTGCGCGAGCAGCGGCTGGCGACGTTCATGCGGCTTGATTCGATTGCCTGTCGGGTCAGCCCGGAAGCGTTGTGTCATGTCGACAGCACGCGTGATCTGCCGGTCATGCAGGCGCTACGGCAATTGCGGCCGATGCTCGATGACTGTGGTTGGGTCTGGGGTGTCAGCGGCAGTGTCGGCTTTGAGCTGGCCAGCGGTTTTGCCGCGATGCACGCGGCCAGCGACCTTGATTTGATCCTGCGCACAGCGCAACCGATTACCCGACAGCAGGCACGCGAACTGGCCGCGTTTTTTGATCGCGCCGCGTGCCGGGTCGACATGCAGCTGCAAACGCCATTCGGCGCGGTGGCGTTGCGCGAATGGGCCAGTGCTTCGGCGCGGGTGCTGCTGAAAAATGCGCAACAGGCGCAACTGGTGATTGATCCATGGAACCCGCAGGAGCAGGCAGCGTGAGCAGTCTGCTGGTGTTCCCCGGCCAGGGCGCGCAGCAAGCGGGCATGCTTCAGCGCTTGCCCGGGGAAACGTTGACCGAGGCCAGCGATGTGCTCGGTGAAGATGTCTCGCGGCTCGATTCTGCCGAAGCGTTGCGCACCACACGGGCGGTGCAGCTGTGCCTGCTGATCGCCGGTGTCGCTGCTTCGCGGCAGTTATTGCAGGATGAACTGAGCGCGGATTACGTCGCCGGTCTGTCCATCGGCGCCTATCCGGCTGCGGTGGTCGCCGGGGCTTTGAGCTTCAGTGACGCGTTGCATCTGGTCAGCCTGCGCGGTGAGCTGATGCAGCAGGCTTATCCACAGGGCTACGGCATGACCGCGATCATCGGCTTGCAATTATCCACAGTCGAAACGCTGCTGGCGCAGGTCCACAGCGAGGATTCGCCGGCGTATCTGGCGAATATCAACGCCGATAATCAGGTGGTCATCGCTGGCAGTGACCGCGGCATGCAAGCGGTGGCCGAACTGGCGCGCAGTCGTGGCGCCGGTCTGGCAAAACGTCTGGCGGTGAGTGTGCCGTCGCACTGTCCGCTGCTGGACGAACCGGCGCACACCCTCGCCGAAGCCTTTGCCAGGGTTGAATTGAGAACCCCGAAAATCGCTTACCTGAGCGGCAGCCGTGCGCGGCCTGTGACCAAGGTCGAAGCGCTGCGCGACGACCTCGCCTTCAATATGTGCCGCGTGGTGGACTGGCGCGGCACCGTGCAAAGCGCCTACGAGCGCGGCGTGCGCTTACAGATCGAACTGCCGCCCGGTGCGGTGCTGACCGGACTGGCGCGCCGGGTGTTCGAGCAGGGCACCGTCACGGCCTTCGACAGTGCCCGCCTCGACACCCTGCAAGCGCTGTTGCGAGAGGAGGGTGGCCGCCAACTCTAAAACCGCCGCGACTCAAGCTTCGAACAACAAAAACAACATTCGACGATGCACTTTGAGGACTACAACAATGATCATTTACGGTGTGGCATTTCTCGCCTTTTGTACGCTGGTCGGTATCTGGATCGGTGAATTGCTCGGCAAGCTGATCGGCGTGCCGGCCAACGTCGGCGGTGTCGGCATTGCGATGCTGCTGCTGATCGGCCTCGGCAGTTATCTCTACAAAAGCGGCTGGCTCAAGGGCAAGACCGAGCAGGGCGTGGAGTTCTGGAGTGCGATCTACATTCCTATCGTGGTCGCCATGGCGGCGCAGCAGAACGTCTACGGCGCGCTGAAGGGCGGGCCGATGGCAATTCTCGCCGGCACGCTGGCCGTGGTGATCGCCTTTGCTCTGGTGCCGGTGCTGACGCGCATGGGCAACAAGCAACAGACGCCGATTGCTCCAGCCAAGACTGCGGGGTAATTGCCATGTACGAATCAATGATGAAAGTGATCACCGGCTACGGCCTGATCAGCGGCTTTTTGATTGTCGGCCTGACCATGTGGGTGTCCTACTGGATGTCCAACACCTTCACCAAGGGCCGCTTGCACGGCTCAGCGATTGCCATTCTGCTCGGCCTGCTGCTGTCGTATGTCGGCGGCGCGCTGACCGGCGGGCAGAAGGGCGTGGTGGATATTCCGTTGTTGTCCGGTATCGGCCTGCTCGGCGGCGCCATGTTGCGCGATTTCGCGATTGTCGCCACCGCGTTTGGCGTCAGTGTTGACGAGCTCAAACGCGCGGGGTTTGTCGGCGTGCTGGCGTTGTTTGTTGGCGTCGGCACCTCGTTTGTGGCGGGCGTTGGCGTGGCGATGGCGTTCGGTTACACCGATGCGGTGAGCCTGACGACGATTGGCGCGGGCGCTGTGACGTATATCGTCGGCCCGGTGACAGGCGCGGCGATCGGTGCCAGTTCCGAGGTGATGGCGCTGTCGATTGCGGCGGGGCTGATCAAGGCGATTCTGGTGATGGTAATGACACCGTTCGTGGCGCCGATGATCGGTCTTAACAACCCGCGCAGTGCAGTGATTTTCGGCGGGTTGATGGGCACTTCCAGTGGCGTCGCTGGCGGCTTGGCGGCGACGGATCCTAAGCTGGTGCCTTATGGATGCCTGACCGCCGCGTTCTATACCGCGCTTGGGTGTCTGCTTGGGCCTTCGCTGTTGTTTTTGGCGATGCGAGGCTTGATGGGCTAGCTAGTCACCCCCCAAAAGCCCCTCACCCTAGCCCTCTCCCGGAGGGAGAGGGGACTGACCGAGGTGGATGTAGGAGTTTTATAGATCTGAAATGTCTGTGTCGAACTCGGGTTTTGAAAAGCCCCCGATCTGCTCCCTTTCCCCCTCTACCCCTTGGGGGAGAGGGCTGGGGTGAGGGGGTAGCTTTTGATCTTGATCTTTTGTCGATCATGGGCTGGCCTGGCGATTGGCATACATCCGACACTCCGCCAGCAACGCCAGCAGATTCGGATCCCTCTCCTTGGCCTTCAGAAATACCACCCCGATGTGCTGCTGCAACCGATACTTCTCCTGCAACGGAATCAGCTTCACGCGATTCTCGTACACCGCCGCAATCCGCCCCGGCAACAACGCATAACCGACCCCGGAACTGACCATGCTCAGCAGGGTGAAAATGTCGTTCACCTGCATCGCCACCTTCGGCTCGAACCCCGCCTGCTTGAACACCCGATTGCCATCCTGATGCGTGGCAAAACCCTGGGTCAGGGTGATGAAAGTTTCATCGCGCACCTCGGCCAGATCGACTTCGCTGCGTTGGGCAAACTTCGAATCTGCCGGTGTAGCGAGGAATATGTCGTCGGAAAACAGCGCAATCTGCTCGCAGTCCGGGTCGTTGATGCTGTCGTCCAGTGACACCAGAATCGCGTCGACTTCCATGTTCTTCAGCTTGTAGAGCAGGTCGATGTTCGAGCCGAGGATCAGGTCGATGTTGAGTTCGCTGCGGCGGATTTTCAGGCCCATGATCAGTTGCGGCACGGTTTTCACCGTCAGCGAATACAGCGAGCCAAGCTTGAAGCGCTCGGCGGAGAACCCGGCGGCTTCGCGGGTCAGGCGCACGCTGTCGACCACATCGTTGATCAGCTTCTGCGCGCGCTCTTCCAGCACGTAAGCACTTTCCAGCGGCGTCAGATTGCGACCCTCGTGTTTGAACAGCGGGCAGCGCAGGGCGCTTTCCAGCGAGTGAATCGCGCGGTGCACGCTGACGTTGCTGGTCTGCAGTTCGGCGGCGGCGCGGGCGAGGTTGCCGGTGCGCATGAAGGCGAGGAACACCTCGAGTTTTTTCAGGGTCAATTCTTCGTCGATCAGCATGGCGCGGACTCTTTTTGGTATCGACCGATTGTGCCCAATTCCCGCGCGCCGCGCAGGCGAGGTTGAACAGAAACATTGCGCTTTTACGCTCAAGGCCCGAGCCTTGCGCGCTGCGGTCATGAAGACGAGGTATGAAACACATGTATCACGGGGAAAAACTCAACGCCTGGACCCACCTGGTCGGAGCGGTGGCGGCGTTTATCGGCGGCGTATGGATGCTGGTGATCGCCAGCCTCGACGGCAGTCCGTGGAAGATTGTCAGCGTGGCGATCTACGCGTTCACCCTGCTGGTGCTCTACAGCGCATCGACCGTGTACCACAGCGTGCGCGGGCGCAAGAAGGCGATCATGAAGAAGGTCGATCATTTTTCGATCTACCTGCTGATCGCCGGCAGCTACACACCGTTTTGTCTGGTGACCCTGCGCGGGCCATGGGGCTGGACGCTGTTCGGAATCGTCTGGGGGCTGGCGCTGATCGGCATCCTGCAGGAAATCAAACCGCGCTCGGAGGCGCGGATTCTGTCGATCGTGATTTACGCGGTAATGGGCTGGATCGTGCTGGTGGCGGTCAAGCCGTTGATTGCCGCGCTGGGCACGGCGGGGTTTGCCTGGCTGGCGTCGGGCGGGGTGTTGTATACGGTGGGGATTATCTTTTTTGCCCTCGATCACCGGTTGCGGCATGCACATGGGATCTGGCATCTGTTCGTGATTGCCGGGAGCTTGCTGCACTTTGTCGCAATACTTTTTTATGTCTTGTAACCCCGCTCACTGATCGTTCCCACGCTCTGCGTGGTAACGCCTCCTGTGACGCTCTGCGTCACGCCGTTTGGGACGCGGAGCGTCCCGGGCTGCATTCCCACGCAGAGCGTGGGAACGATCAAGGTCTAGAGCGAATTAGAAATCACCCCAAAGCTGCTGTGCCACTGCCAACGCCACTACCGGCGCGGTCTCGGTGCGCAGCACGCGCGGGCCGAGGCGGGCGGCGTGGAAGCTGTTGTCTTTGGCCTGCTCGACTTCGGCATCGGACAGGCCACCTTCCGGGCCGATCAGGAATGCCAAAGTCGCCGGTTTGGCATGGCTCACCAACGGCTCTGCCACCGGGTGCAGCACCAGTTTCAGCTCGGCTTCAGTCTGCTTGATCCAGTCCGCCAGCAACACCGGCGGATGAATCACCGGTACTCTCGAGCGCCCGCATTGTTCGCACGCGCTGATCGCTACCTGACGCCAGTGCAGCAGGCGTTTGTCGGCGCGTTCGTCCTTGAGACGGACTTCGCAGCGATCGCTGAAGATCGGGGTGATTTCATTCACGCCCAGTTCGGTGGCTTTCTGAATCGCCCAATCCATGCGCTCGCCCCGGGACAAGCCCTGGCCGAGGTGGATGTGCAACGGCGATTCGACCTGACCGGGCAATTGTTCGTCGATCTGCACGACGACGCGCTTCTTGCCGACTTCCACCAGCGTTCCACGGAACTCATGGCCGGAACCGTCGAACAACTGCAGCGCATCGCCTGCGGCCATGCGCAGCACGCGGCTGATGTAATGCGCCTGGGCTTCCGGCAGTTCGTGTTCGCCGGTGCTCAGCGGGGCGTCGATAAAGAAGCGGGACAGTCTCATGCGGGGTCTCTTTAAATTGATCGTTCCCATGCTCTGCGTGGGAATGCCTCACCGGACGCTCTGCGTCCGCTGTTGGGACGCGGAGCGTCCCGGGCTGCGTTCCCACGCGGAGCGTGGGAACGAGCGAGTAAACCGAATCAGCCCGGATCGCGGAAGCCGGGGTGGAAATCTTTCGGCACCGCCACGCTGACGCTGTCACGCGTAGCAATATCGATGCCTTCGCTAGCCACTTCAGCGAGGAAGTCGATCTGCTCCGGGGTGATCACGTACGGCGGCAGGAAATACACCACGCTGCCCAGCGGCCGCAGCAACGCGCCACGCTCCAGCGCATGCTGGAACACCTTCAAGCCACGGCGTTCCTGCCAAGGGTAGGCCTCTTTGCTGGCTTTATCCTTGACCATCTCGACCGCCAGAACCATGCCGGTCTGGCGCACTTCGGCGACGTTCGGGTGATCGACCAGATGCGCCGTCGCCGAGGCCATGCGCTGGGCCAAGGCTTTGTTGTTCTCGATGACGTTGTCCTGCTCGAAAATGTCCAGCGTCGCCAGTGCCGCCGCACAAGCGAGCGGGTTGCCGGTGTAGCTGTGCGAATGCAGGAAGGCGCGCAGGGTCGGGTAGTCGTCGTAGAACGCGCTGTAGACCTCGTCGGTGGTCAGGCAGGCGGCCAGCGGCAGGTAGCCGCCGGTCAAGGCTTTCGACAGGCAGAGGAAATCCGGACGGATGCCGGCCTGTTCGCAGGCGAACATCGTCCCGGTGCGACCGAAGCCGACGGCGATTTCGTCGTGAATCAGGTGCACACCGTAACGGTCGCAGGCTTCGCGCAGCAGTTTCAGATAAACCGGGTGGTACATGCGCATGCCGCCGGCGCCCTGAATCAGCGGCTCGACGATCACCGCCGCAACGCTGTCATGATTTTCCGCCAGCGTTTGTTCCATGGCCGCGAACAGGTTGCGCGAATGCTCTTCCCAGCTCATGCCGTCGGGGCGCCCGTAGCAATCCGGGCTCGGCACCTTGATGGTGTCCATCAGCAAGGCTTTGTAGGTCTCGGTGAACAGCGGCACGTCGCCGACCGCCATCGCCGCCATGGTTTCACCGTGGTAGCTGTTGGTCAGGGTGACGAAGCGCTTCTTGTTCGGCTGGCCGCGATTGAGCCAGTAGTGAAAACTCATCTTCAGCGCGACTTCGATGCACGACGAGCCGTTGTCGGCGTAGAACACCCGGTTCAGGCCTTCCGGCGTCATCTTCACCAGACGCTCGGACAGCTCGATTACCGGTTGATGGCTGAAGCCGGCGAGAATCACGTGCTCGAGTTGATCGACCTGATCCTTGATGCGCTGGTTGATCCGCGGGTTCGCGTGGCCGAACACGTTGACCCACCACGAGCTGACCGCGTCGAGGTAGCGCTTGCCTTCGAAGTCTTCGAGCCAGACGCCTTCGCCGCGCTTGATCGGGATCAGCGGCAGCTGTTCGTGGTCTTTCATCTGGGTGCAGGGATGCCACAACACCGCGAGATCGCGTTGCATCCACTGGTTATTCAGGCCCATTTACAGTCTCCTCGAGGCGGCTCGCGGCAGGCGCGGGCAAACAATCGCGCAAGCCTATGCAATGCATCGCGCGGGGACAACCCATTGTGTCGATTGAGCTACTTTGTCTGAGCCGATAGACGTCGCTGGCGGCGTTTTGATGGCTAACGTATTCTTCGCGGTTCTTTGGGTCGTCTGACCCGCCAAACTGCTTTTTCCCACATGTTTTTCCGGAGTTCGCTGAATGTCTGTCGGTTGGCTGCGCGCCTGTGCGCTGGTGATGTTGGGGCTGTTCAGCGTTACAGCGCTGGCCAAGGATAAAACTGCAATCGTGATCGGCGGCGGCCTGTCGGGCCTGACCGCCGCTTATGAGCTGCAAAACAAGGGCTGGCAGGTCACCCTGCTCGAAGCCAAGCCGAGCCTGGGCGGGCGCTCGGGCATGGCCACCAGCGAGTGGATCGGCAACGACAAGACCCAGCCGGTGCTGAACAAGTACGTGTCGACCTTCAAGCTCGGCACCACCCCGGCACCGGAATTCGTCCGTACGCCGGGTTACCTGATCGACGGTGACTATTTCTCCGCCGCTGATCTGGCGACCAAGCAACCGGCCACTGCCGATGCGCTCAAGCGCTATCAGAAAACCCTCGATGATCTGGCGCGCTCGATCGACGATCCGCAAAATCCGGCCGCGACCGCCACCCTGCATGCGCTGGACCAGATCACCGTGTCGAGCTGGCTCGACAAGCAGAACCTGCCGGCGACTGCGCGTCAGTTGATCAATCAGGACATCCGCACCCATTACGACGAGCCTTCGCGGCTGTCGCTGCTGTATTTCGCCCAGCAGAACCGCGTCTATCGCGGCGTTTCTGACCGTGACCTGCGCGCCTCGCGGCTGGTCGGCGGCAGCCAGGTGCTGGCCCAGGCGTTCGTCAAACAGATCAAGACCATCAAGACCAACTCGCCGGTCTCGGCCATCACCCAGGACAAGGACGGCGTGACCGTCAAGGTCGGCAGTGTCGGTTACCAGGCGGACTACGTGGTGCTGGCCGTGCCATTGCGCGCACTGAACAAGATTGCCCTGACCCCGGCGCTGGATGCCCAGCATCTGGCAGCGATCAAAGGCACCAACTACGGCTGGCGCGACCAGATCATGCTGAAGTTCAAGACGCCGGTGTGGGAAAGCAAGTCGCGCATGTCCGGCGAGATCTACAGTAACGCAGGTTTAGGCATGCTCTGGATCGAGCCGGCGCTGAAGGGTGGCGCCAATGTGGTGATCAACCTGTCCGGCGATAACGCCCGCGTGATGCAGGCGTTCGGCGACAAGCAGATGGTCGATCAGGTGCTGATCCGTCTGCACGCGTTTTATCCACAGGCCCGTGGCTCGTTCACCGGTTATGAAATCCGCCGCTACAGCACCGACCCGTCGATGGGCGGCGCCTACCTGGCTTACGGCCCGGGGCAGATCAGCAAATTCTGGCGCCTGTGGGAACGCCCGCTGCAACGCGTAGCATTCGCTGGCGAACACACCGACACCTTGTACCCGGGCACCCTGGAAGGCGCACTGCGCACTGGCCAGCGCGCGGCCAGCCAGGTTGAAGATCTGGCCGCCGGCAAATCGTTCGAACCGGCCAAAGTGGTACCGGCTGCCGCAGCAGCAGGCGCGGCGGGTGCCGTGGCGGCGAAGAAGGGCAACTTCTTCAGCAACCTGTTCGGTGGCTCGGATGATGAGAAGAAAGCAGAACCGGTTAAGGCCCCAGAACCGGCACCTGCTCCGGTCGCCCCAGCGCCTGCGCCGACCCCGACCCCTGCGCCAGCTCCGGTGGAAGCACCGAAGCCAGCCGCCCCGGTGAAAACCGAGCCGGCGAAGAAAGCCGCGGCCAAGCCAGCGGCGAAGAAGCCCGCGGCGAAAACCGAAACGAAAAAGCCAGCAGCCAAACCAGCAGCGAAAAAGGCTGAACCGGCGAAAAAGCCAGTGGCCAAGCCCGCAGCAACCACCGAGACTAAAGCCCAGTAAGGCTTTGCTTGCACGAAAAACGCGGCCCTAGGGTCGCGTTTTTTTTGCCTGGTTTTTTCTTTCGCAGTCTGTTCAAGCAGCTTACCGGTGTACCGGAGCCTTCCCACAGCCCGCTCGGAATGAGGCGATAGCGACTGCCAGACCGGCAGTTTTAAGCTGGGAAAAACCGGAGACTCTGGATGAAAACGCTCACGCTCATGCTTTTACTGATGGCTCTTCCCGGCTGCACCAACGGGCATTTCTTTCCCGGCGGTTACAGCTCGGAACTGGCGCACAAGTGCAAGATTGATCCGTACAGTGCCGATTGCCTGCAACCTCCAGCGGTACTGCATAACTAGTGTCTACGGTATCTGGCACAACACCGATCATCCATCCAAGCGCCCCTCGCCGAAATCGCCTTTAATCCTTTCTTAACACCTCTCTTGCAGACTCTTGATCGTATTTCTCGATATTTCAAAGCGAAATTTTCCGCTTTAATTCGATAGATAACTCGCTAGTCTTGGTTCGCAGTTCTCACAGGATTTGGGCAATGCAGCTACGTAACTCTTCTTCGCGCTATGGTTGGGTCAGCATCTTCATGCACTGGGGCGTGGCGCTGGCGGTCTTCGGGCTGTTTGCGCTGGGCTTGTGGATGGTTGGGCTGGATTACTACAGCACCTGGCGCAAAGACGCGCCGGACCTGCACAAGAGTATCGGTCTGGTGTTGCTGGGTGTGATGGTGTTGCGGGTGCTGTGGCGCTTTATCAGCCCACCGCCGTCGACGCTGCAAAGCTACAGCCGCATGACCCGCATTGGCGCTAAATTCGGCCACGGGTTTCTGTATCTGGCGCTGTTCGCTGTGATGATTGCCGGTTACCTGATTTCCACCGCAGACGGTGTCGGGATTCCGGTGTTTGGCCTGTTTGAAGTTCCTGCACTGCTCTCCGGGCTACCGGATCAGGCAGATACCGCTGGGGTGATTCATCTCTGGCTGGCGTGGGCGCTGGTAATTTTCTCCGGCCTTCATGCGTTGGCAGCATTGAAGCACCACTTTATCGATCGTGATGCGACCCTCACCCGAATGCTCGGTCGCAAAGCCTGAAATTCAACCTCGACTCAAAGGAAAAGAAAGCATGTTGAAAAAGACTCTGGCCGCTCTGGCAATCGGTTCTGCCGTGCTGTCCGCCAACGTAATGGCCGCTGACTACGTAGTCGACAAGGAAGGCCAGCACGCCTTCGTCGATTTCAAGATCAGCCACCTGGGCTACAGCTACATCACCGGTACCTTCAAGGACATCGACGGCAAGTTCAGCTTCGACGCTGCCAAGCCTGAAGACAGCAAGATCGAGTTCAACGTCAACACCGCCAGCGTGTTCACCAACCACGCCGAACGCGACAAGCACATCGCCAGCGCTGACTTCCTCAACGCCAGCAAATTCGGCAAGGCCACCTTCGTGTCCACCAGCGTCAAATCCACCGGCGCCAACACCGCTGACGTGACCGGCGACCTGACCCTGCTGGGCGTGACCAAGCCTGTCGTGGTGAAAGCGACCTTCCTGGGTGAAGGCAAGGATCCATGGGGCGGCTACCGTGCCGGCTTCGAAGGCACCACCACCATCAAACGTTCCGATTTCGGCAAGCAGAAAGACCTCGGGCCGAAGTCCGATGCGGTCGAGCTGTATGTTTCGTTTGAAGGTGTGAAAGCGAAGTAATTTTCGCGGCAACACAAAAAACGCCCCCGGTCGAAAGGCCGGGGGCGTTTTTTATTGCTGCAGCACGCTATTCCGTGGGAGCGAGCAGGCTCGCTCCCACAGGGTATGGCGGTGTGGCAGAAGTATTTGTGGCAAAAAAATGCCCCGGCTCTCACGAGCCGGGGCATTTTTCATTGCGGCGTCAACTCAGCGATTGCGGGTCAGCAGTGCTGGTTTTTCGCCACGCGGGCGGCTTGGCAGTTGATCGAGCTGCTCAGGCGTCGGGAAGCGGTCGGCTTTCGATTCCTTGTGCATGATCTTCGGCCCGGTGCTGCGCGGATTTTGCACGGCTGGCTCGCTCCGTGGCTGATCGTCACGGGCTGGACGGCGGTTGCGCGAGGACGACGAAGACTCGTCACGACGACCCTGACCGTCACGCGGTGCACCGTTGCGCGGGCCGCTGCGTTTGGCCGGTGGGGTGCCGGTGCTCGAACCGTTGCTGTTGCGCGGGCCGTTCTGGCGACCTTGCGACTGACCGCCGCGTGGTGCGCCGGCACCTGCGCCTTGAGCCGGCGCGCCCGGACGACGACCACGGCCGCCAGCCGGTGCGGCTTTCGGCACGTAGTCGACGCGGTTACCGAAGTTATCGATATCGTCGTCGAGGAACTCGTCGGGCGCACGATCAGATGCTGCGCGTGGTGGCTGGCTCGGGCGCTGTTCGCGGCTCGGCGTACCTTCGCGCGGCTTCTGCTGGCGGGCAGGGCGCTCGCCACGTTCGCCGGCCGGTTTTTCCTTGCCCTTGTCCTTGCCCTTGTCTTTACGACCGCCGCCACCGCCGCCGCCATTCGGGCCGTCGCCGCGCGGGCCGCGAGGGTTACGCGGATTGCGGATGTCCGGACGCTCGCGGGCTTCCGGCTTCTCGGCTTCGATGGTGCTGGAGTCGAAGCCCATCAGATCGCCGTCGGCGATCTTCTGCTTGGTCATGCGCTCGATGCTTTTCAGCAGTTTTTCTTCGTCCGGCGCGACCAGCGAGATCGCCTCGCCCGAGCGACCGGCGCGGCCGGTACGACCGATCCGGTGCACGTAGTCTTCATCGACGTTCGGCAGCTCGAAGTTGACCACATGCGGCAACTGGTCGATGTCCAGGCCCCGAGCAGCGATGTCGGTGGCAACCAGAATGCGAACCTGGTTGGCCTTGAAGTCAGCCAGCGCTTTGGTGCGCGCGTTCTGGCTCTTGTTACCGTGGATCGCCACAGCCGGCAGGCCATGTTTGTCCAGATACTCGGCCAGACGGTTGGCACCGTGCTTGGTGCGGGTGAACACCAGTACCTGTTCCCACGCGCCGGCGGTGATCAGGTGCGCCAGCAGGGCACGCTTGTGGCTGGCCGGCAGGCGGAACACGCGTTGTTCGATGCGCTCGACCGTGGTGTTCGGCGGCGTCACTTCGATGCGTTCCGGGTTGTGCAGCAGCTTGCCGGCGAGGTCGGTGATGTCTTTGGAGAAGGTCGCCGAGAACAGCAGGTTCTGACGTTTGGCCGGCAGGCGCGCGAGGACTTTCTTCACGTCGTGCACAAAACCCATGTCGAGCATGCGGTCGGCTTCGTCGAGGACGAGGATTTCAACGTGAGACAGGTCAACGCTGCCCTGGCCGCAGAGGTCGAGCAGACGACCCGGGCAGGCGACGAGCACGTCGACACCCCGGGACATGGCCTGAACCTGCGGGTTCATGCCAACGCCGCCGAAGATGCAGGCGCTGACGAATTTCAGGTCACGGGCGTAGATCTTGAAGCTCTCGTGCACCTGGGCCGCGAGTTCGCGGGTCGGGGTCAGGACCAGGACGCGCGGTTGGCGCGGGCCGTGACGCTGGGATTTGTCCGGGTGACCGTTGGGAAACAACCGCTCCAGGATCGGAAGGGCGAAACCGCCGGTTTTACCGGTACCTGTCTGTGCCGCAACCATCAGGTCGCGACCTTGCAACACGGCGGGAATGGCCCGCTGTTGCACCGGAGTAGGCTCGGTATAGCCCGCATCTTCGATGGCGCGGACTAAAGCCTCGGAGAGACCGAGGGAAGCAAAGGACATGAGTAATCCTGTTTTAGTTAGGGCTTGGCCCAATGGGAGTCTTGCCTGGCGCGAATGGCGTTTAAGAGGACGCAATCCCGTCCGGTCCTGCTGCGGTTCCGAAGGCACGTCGGGAGCGCTCGCGCGGGCTGCAAAGCTGCGCTGTAGCGGGTCGGGAGGCCTGTTACGGTTCCGGGCGTCCGGGCGTGAGCCTGGCGGGAACGCCGGAGTATAACAGAGCAATCACCGCGCGCCGCTTTCCTGCTGCTCAACGGTTTTGCCGCTGACCGTCGCCGACTTCAACAAAACACTGCCAACGGGCGCGGCACCGTAGCGCGCGCTCAGCTCGGCGTAGGCCGGTTCGCGCTTGAAACGCTTGAGCTCGGCACCGAATCGCTGCACCAGCAGATCCATGCCGGCATTGCGCCGAACGGCCAGAAACTGGCTCTGGCGACTAATAACCGTGGGGTTTTCAGTGATCAAGCTGCGTATGTCCAGTTCATCGAGCAAATGCTGACCCACGCGGCGATCGGTAATCAGCAGGTCGATGCGCCCGCGTACCAGTTTGCCGAAGTTGGCTTCATGGGTCGGCGCCGGTTCTCGGGTAAACAGCTGCGACTGGCTGAAATCTTCGCTGTATAAATAGCCCGGCGAGGTACCGATGGTCAGGCCCTTGAGTTCTTCGAGCCGATTGAACGGGTGCGGCCGGTCGTTGGCGTAGAACATCACGAACTCGACGTCCGACAGCGGTTCGCTCGGATAGAGCAGGGTGGCGTCGCGCTCGGCGCTGTGAAAGATGTCCAGCGCGCCGTCGGCCTGCCCGGTTTCAAGCATCGACAGGCAGCGCTTCCACGGCAGGAACTGCCATTCGACTTCGATGCCCAGACGCTGGAACACAATGGCCGTGGTTTCGTAGT
The DNA here is from genome assembly GCA_902825215.1 of Pseudomonas fluorescens. Lineage (GTDB taxonomy): Bacteria > Pseudomonadota > Gammaproteobacteria > Pseudomonadales > Pseudomonadaceae > Aquipseudomonas > Aquipseudomonas fluorescens_G. The sequence continues at coordinate 5,803,381 of LR782234.1, read as the reverse complement.
CGAGGCCGAGCTTCTTGCTGCCGTCTTCATACACATACGGCGCCCACGGCTCGGTGACAATACGCAACTTCTCGCCCCGAGCGGCGAAGCTCAGGCAAGCAAATACCAGCACGGCGAACAACTGTGTGATCAAAGGCATGGCTGGAGATTACGACGAGAATCGCGAAAGAGCCAGAAAGCAGCCGCACAAGCTCTGTTTCGCGGCTTCAAACGCAAAAAATCGCAGCACGACAACCCGACAAAGGCGTTGCCAAACACTGCGATCTCTTGATCTTGCTGGTAGCTTTCAGCTCGAAGCTTGCAGCTGCTTCAGCGCGGCAACTTCAGGTTGTTCCAGATCGCCAGGCTAGGCTCGGCCTGGTTCATGGAATAGAAGTGCAGCCCCGGCGCGCCGCCCTGCAACAGGCGTTCGCACATCTCGCTGACGACTTGCTCGCCAAAGCGCTGAATGCTTTGCGTGTCATCGCCGTAGGCTTCCAGTTGCTTGCGGATCCAGCGCGGGATTTCCGCACCGCAGGCGTCGGAGAAGCGCGCGAGTTTGCTGTAGTTGGTGATCGGCATGATCCCCGGCACGATCGGCAGATCCACACCCTGTGCCTGCAAACGTTCGACGAAGTAGAAGTAGCTGTCGGCGTTGAAGAAGTACTGGGTGATCGCGCTGTCGGCACCGGCACGGGCCTTGCGCACGAAGTTGGCGAGATCGTCTTCGTAATTGCGCGCCTGCGGATGCATCTCCGGGTAGGCGGCAACTTCGATGTGGAAATGGTCACCGGTCTCTTCACGAATGAATTCGACCAGTTCATTGGCGTGACGCAGTTCACCGCTGGTCATGCCCATGCCGGACGGCAGATCGCCGCGCAGGGCGACGATGCGCTTGATGCCGGCAGCCTTGTACTCGTTCAGCAGGCCGCGCAGGTCGTCCTTGCTGTCGCCGACGCACGACAGGTGCGGTGCGGCCGGTACTTTGACTTCGCTTTCCAGCTGCAGCACGGTGTTGAGCGTGCGGTCACGGGTCGAACCGCCGGCGCCATAGGTGCAGGAAAAGAAATCGGGATTGTAAGTGGCCAACTGGCGGGCAGTGGCGAGCAGTTTTTCATGCCCAGCATCGGTCTTGGTCGGGAAGAACTCGAAGCTGTAGCGACGGTCTTGAGACATGGAGGGGACCTCCAGCTGCAAGTTGCAAGCTTCAAGCTGCAAGAGGGCGGAGCGCCGAAATCTTGTGCCTGGAGCTTGCAACCAGCGGCTGCGAAATAACGATGAAGAAGCCAGCGACAGCTACAAGCCTCAAGTAAACCACCCGCTTTTACTTGCCGCTTGCAGCTTGTCGCTCGCAGCTGCTTTTAATAGCGGTAAGCGTGCGGCTTGAACGGGCCTTCGACGGTGACGCCGATGTAGTCAGCCTGTTGCTTGGTCAGTTGGGTGACCACGCCGCCGAAACCGCGGACCATTTCCAGAGCCACTTCTTCGTCGAGTTTCTTCGGCAGTACTTCAACGGTCAGACGCTCGGCTTTCTGCGCTGGCGACAGGTCGGCGTACTTCTGGCCGAACAGGAAGATCTGCGCCAGTACCTGGTTGGCGAACGAACCGTCCATGATGCGGCTCGGGTGACCGGTGGCGTTGCCCAGGTTCACCAGACGGCCTTCGGCCAGCAGGATCAGGTAATCGTCGTTCTGTGGGTCGAAGCTGCCGGCACCGGTGCGGTGAACCTTGTGCACCTGTGGTTTCACTTCTTCCCATGCCCAGTTCTTGCGCATGAAAGCGGTGTCGATTTCGTTGTCGAAGTGACCGATGTTGCAGACCACGGCGCGCTTCTTCAGGGCCTTGAGCATGTTCGCGTCGCAAACATTGACGTTACCGGTGGTGGTCACGATCAGGTCGATCTTGCCCAGCAGCGCTTTGTCGATGCTCGCTTCGGAACCGTCGTTGATACCGTCGATGAACGGCGACACCAGTTCGAAACCGTCCATGCACGCTTGCATGGCGCAGATCGGGTCGACCTCAGAGACTTTGACGATCATGCCTTCCTGACGCAGGGACTGGGCCGAGCCCTTGCCCACGTCACCGTAGCCGATGACCAGCGCTTGCTTGCCGGACAGCAGGTGGTCGGTACCACGCTTGATCGCATCGTTGAGGCTGTGACGGCAGCCGTACTTGTTGTCGTTCTTGGACTTGGTCACCGAGTCGTTGACGTTGATGGCCGGGATTTTCAGCTCGCCCTTGGCCAGCATGTCCAGCAGACGGTGTACGCCGGTGGTGGTTTCTTCGGTCACGCCGTGAACGCGGTCCAGCACCTGCGGGTATTTCTTGTGCAGCAGCTCGGTCAGGTCGCCGCCGTCGTCGAGGATCATGTTGGCGTCCCATGGCTGGCCATCCTTGAGGATGGTCTGCTCCAGGCACCACTCGTACTCTTCTTCAGTTTCGCCTTTCCAGGCGAACACCGGGATACCGGCAGCAGCGATAGCGGCAGCGGCCTGGTCCTGGGTGGAGAAAATGTTGCACGACGACCAGCGAACTTCGGCACCCAGGGCAACCAGGGTTTCGATCAGCACGGCGGTCTGGATGGTCATGTGGATGCAGCCAAGGATCTTCGCGCCTTTGAGCGGCTGCTCGCTGGCGTACTTGCGACGCAGACCCATCAGGGCCGGCATTTCCGATTCGGCGATGATGGTTTCGCGACGGCCCCAGGCGGCCAGGGACATGTCGGCGACTTTGTAATCGGTAAAATCTGCAGGCGTGATAACAGCGCTCATGAAGAGCCTCCATTCGTAATGTATGCGAATGGGCGCCGTTGTGCGTTTAGTGTCCAGCCTGCGGCCGGTCAACGCCCCATCCGAGCCTGACAGGTCGAACCTGCTGCAGCGCCCCTCGGACAGGTGGCGGGAAAACGGTAACAAGTGATCATTACCGTTTTGAAACGGTGGCGATTATAGCTGTCTTTGAGCTGCAAGTTGCAAGCTGCAAGCGACAAGCTGATCGGCTTTTACTTGCAGCTTGTAGCTTAAAACTTGAAGCTGGGGGCCAATACCCCTAACGCCCAATCGCCTCGATCCAGGAGCCCCCCCATGAATTTCCACACCCGCAAATGGGTAAAACCCGAAGACCTCAACCCCAACGGCACCCTGTTCGGCGGCAGTCTGCTGCGCTGGATCGACGAAGAAGCGGCGATCTATGCGATCGTCCAGTTGGGCAACCAGCGTGTGGTGACCAAGTACATTTCCGAGATCAACTTCGTCAGCGCCTCGCGCCAGGGCGACATCATCGAACTGGGCATTACCGCCACCGAGTTTGGCCGCACCTCGATCACCCTGACGTGCGAAGTGCGCAACAAGATCACCCGCAAGAGCATTCTGACCGTTGAGAAAATGGTCTTTGTGAATCTGGGCGAGGACGGCTTGCCGGCGCCGCACGGGCGGACCGAGATCCGGTATGTGAAAGATCAGTTCAAGGATGACGAGGCCGTTCAGTAAATTCGGCGGTGTTTTCTTCGCGAGCAGGCTCGCTCCCACTGGTACAGCGTGATCCCTGTAGGAGCGAGCCTGCTCGCGAAAGCGGTTGCCGGGACTGCGAAGATTCACCTGGCCACTGAACAGCCATGAAGCGCAACGGTCGTAGCTAAATCGCCCCCCCCCCCACGGTTGCCATGCCATGACCACGCCCACCAGCGACAAAACCCCTGACCTCTCGGCCAAAGAGCAACACGAAGTCGAGAAAAGCCAGCCGCCCCGCGCGGCCGTCCTGCATGAAATCATCCGTACCCAAGGCGATCAGGAACTGGAACGCAGCATTGCCGCGCTCTGGTGGTCGGCGCTGGCGGCCGGGTTGACCATGGGGTTGTCGCTGATGGGCATGGGCCTGCTCAACTCGCGCCTGCCCGACGGTGACGAGTTCAAGGTGATCGCCAGCTTCGGCTACTGCGCAGGCTTCCTCGCGGTGATTCTGGCGCGCCAGCAACTGTTCACCGAAAACACCCTGACTGCGGTGTTGCCGGTAATGACCAAGCCGACGCTGAAGAATTTCCTGCGACTGATCCGTCTGTGGACAGTGGTACTGGTCGGCAACCTGTGTGGCACCCTTCTGGTCGCCTACGTCATGCTCGAACTGCCGATCTTCGACAGCAAGACTGACCATGCCTTTCTCGAAATCGGCCGCAAGGTCATGGAAAACCATGCCAGCCAGATGTTCGCCAAGGGCATCATTTCCGGCTGGATGATTGCCACGATGGTCTGGATGATCCCGTCCATGGAGAACGCGAAGATGTGGATCATCGTCCTCATCACCTACTTCATGGCGTTAGGCGACTTCACTCACATCGTGGTCGGTTCGGCGGAGGTGTCGTATCTGGTGTTCGCCGGCGAACTGCCGTGGAGTGATTTCTGGATGGTGTTCGCCGGGCCGACGCTGGCGGGGAATATCATCGGTGGCAGCTTCATCTTTGCGCTGATCAGCCATGCGCAGATCCGCAGCGAGAGCGGGGTGCCGAAGGAACCTGCGGATCAGGCAAAGAGAACCGATCCGCAGTCGACCAAGAAATGATCAGTGATGCGCTGGCTCAGGCACGGGGGCCGGCTCGTTGCGCGTCGCATGCTTGACCAGTTTGCCGATGCTCAGGCCCTGGAGAAGAATCGACGAGAGCACCACGATGTAGGTGATGCTCAGCAGCAGATCGCGCTCCGGGCCCAGCGGCAGGGCTAGCGCCAAGGCTACCGAGACGCCACCGCGCAAACCGCCCCAGGTGAGGATGCGGATGGTGCCGGCCGGCACGCTGCGCCAGCGCCGCAGCAAAAGGATCGCCGGGGCCACGGTGAGCAGGCGCGACAGCAGAATCGCCACCGCAAGCAAACCTGCTGCGGCCATGTGCAGCCAGTTGAACGGCAGCAGCAACAACTCCATGCCGATCAGTGCAAACAGCAGTGCGTTGAGCATGTCATCGAGCAATTCCCAGAAACCGTCGAGGTAGCGGCGGGTCATGTCGTTCATCGCCAGGTTGCGGCCCAGGTTGCCGATGATCAGCCCGGCCACCACCATCGCGATCGGCGCCGAGACGTGCAGTTCGGTGGACATCGCCGAACCACCGATCACCAGCGCCAAGGTCAGCATCACCGTGATCTGGTGCTGCTCGACGCTTTTGATCATGCGATAGACCAGATAACCGATCAGCCCGCCGAACAGCACACCGCCCAGCGCCTCGTGCGCAAACAGCATCGCCGTGGCGCTGATGGTCGGGGTCTCGCCCAGTTGCGCGATGCCCAGCAGCACGGTGAACACCACGACCGCGGTGCCATCGTTGAACAGCGATACGGTCTATATGGACACATAGAACCTATGCCGTACATGTAAGCATGTGGACAGACACCTTTTATATGGGAGCGTGGCAGCTACCTTGAGCGCACGTTAGGGCAGCCCCAGAAAGCTTCACGCAATCATGAACATAGGGAGAGATCCTATGCACACGATTGAGGGATGAGGGTCACTGGGATTGGGCTGTGCGCGTGCTTTAGCAGCTCGGCGTTCAAAGGCTCGGGTCACTGTTCCAGAGTAGGAATTAGCCTGTGAGTCAGAATAGGACTTGCATGATGTCGGCGACCGGACGTGATGAATTGCGCGATGCGAAGTTGATTTTAAAACTTCTTAGAACTGGACGACTGCGAGACAAGGGGCATTGTCAGCTTGCCGGGAGAACGAATGTTGGCAACGATGCATCCCAACATTCGCACTCCGGAAACTTTGCCAAGAGACTCAGCCAATGGAACTGACCAGCCTTGGCTTACGCAGCCTTACAATCTCCCTTTCAAGCTCGTCGATGTATCGGACAAGCATTAGCTCGCGACTACGAACCTCGTCGCACTCATTTTTAAGGTCGGAAATTTCCCGGTTCTTAGCTTTGAGTTTGTCTTTTTCTTGCTGAGTGGAAGCTTTCTTTGGTGGGGGCTTCTGCGCAGCCGCTGCGTCCCTGATGGCTTGTCTTAGCGCCGCGAACTGAGGGCGATCAGCTCTGATCGACCCCCTAGTTCTCCCAGCCTCAAGCGCGACCAAGTCATAGGTGATAGGCATGTCTCTGCTGACGATCAGCGGTTTGCCAGCAAGGATTCTCTTTAAGGCATCCCAAAAGATGATTAGATCGCAGAGTTCGGTCACGCTTGGATCCCCAGGCGAGTAGCGAAGGATGACAACTCATACTGCGTCTGAAGCTCTGCAGTGTGCTCCATGCTTCCTTGGTTGCAGGCCTCTACGGTCAGATTCTGAAGGGCAATAAGCTTGAGGAGTTTTGGCTTGATAACGACTGCAGAAGCGCACCCATCACAGCCTAGGAGATCAACGGTAATACGTTTAGTACAAATGCTATTCGACGTACACCCGCCCAGTGGTGTGGCGCGATACGATAGCTGACCTTTGTTCACTCGCTTGAGGGTTTCATCGAAACGCTCTGCATAGTTCAACTTGAGCAATGCTTTCTTGCCATGGATTTGAGCCCAGACGCCATGAGCGCCATAGAGAGCTTCTTCTGACATAATCACCTCATTAGTATATTGCCAAGTTGCAACATGACGTTCTGACTCTTGAAAAAGAGCAACCATACTGTCTTTCTTACCGCTAAAGGCTTTGAGGATGTCTGGGGCGTAAATAGACCCTCGACTATAGTATTTAGTCATAACGATACTTATGTGTTTAAGCATGAACTTGAGGGCTGGAAGCGTGACGATTCCGCTCCTGATCGCATAGATCGCAGTAGAGCGCCGCAATTGGTGAATGCTTAGCGGCCATGTGCTTCCGATACTGATTTCAGTGGATACATCCCAGATGCGCAACGGGTCGACGCTTTTCAGCTCCTTAATATCAGCAGCGCTGATGGTCGGAGTGTTAAGCCTCCATTGGAAACGAGATGGTTCATAGTTTCCGGCCACCGGATCCTCTGAGTTGATGGTGGCCGGATCCAGCACCGTGTTGCTAAAAGGAAAATATGCGGTTGAGATGAAAACATACTGATCGTCAGGAGTGATCTCATTACAAGTAAGAATTGTTTTGCAAACGTGAGACGCTGCCGCAAAAGGCATTTCAACGTCAGCTGATGAGTACCATGAGACATAATTCCTTCTTTTGTGCAGCTTGGTTGTAAAGCCATACAGGCTTCTGGAAATTACCACTCCAGCTTTGATGTCTTTCCGAAATGCGCTAAGTCGCAACGAGTAAAGTTCAGATCGCCTCATGCCTGTAAAGGCGTAAATCAACATTGCAGAACAGTAATTGACAACGCCGAAATGCCCCAGTAGATCTTTCTTATCGGTGATATTGTTGGCTTCTGCGTAATCATTAAGATCGCAGCGAGCGAGGGTGGCTTTGAAGGTTTCTTTTTGATCTTCTGACAGGGTTTTACCAGGGTGGTGATTCCATGATGTTAGCTGCGCCAGTTCTTGTAACTGTCCGCGATGCGCCATGTAATCAGTAATTTTTCTCTTGTATTCTAACAGCAGCCCTACATAGATGGCGGTTGGTATCACCAAAGTTTGATCGTTCTTAGTGTTTCTAGAGGTTGTCGATGGCTTAAACTGAGCCATTGCAGGCTTAAAACCTAGATATCGGAACGGGAGCATTGAAATTTTCGGCAGCAGGTCTTTGAGTGCAGCTGCATTGCTTTTGGCTTGTTCGAGGCATAGATTATGTATGCCATTTACATGCTCGATTGAAGATAAAGCATGGAAAACTGAAATGCCTTGTTGATAGCAATACTTCCGGGTTTTTTGCAAGACAAGGTTGTACCTGTTCATTGAGTCGATACCTAGCGGTGTGCCAGGTGATTTGAAGGCATGTCTGTCCAATGCAAGTAAGATACTCTTGGATTGCTTAATATTGGTTCCCCAATTCGTCTCAGTATGCTCACCAGCGTAACCTAGATAAATGGCTTTTCTTTGGGATATCCCTCGCTCGCGTCCCTGAATCGGCCAAGTGTTCTCGCAAAACTCGACTGGCGTACCATCAGCCAGGGTTGCGACCACAAAATGATCCGAAGGGTAGACGTAGTCTTCAGCTGATGCCGACCAAGGGGTATGCTCGGTATCTAAATACTCAGTCAGGAAAAACTTGGCGAACTGCATTAAAGAACCCCTATTTCCGAAAGTATTCGTAGCTTGTTTTGCCAGTAGGGAGTAAGGTTTTCATGTTCGAAAACATCGATTCGAACCTCCGCAACCTTTTCTGCTAGCGATGCGTTGGCCTCCATTTTTTCAATGATCCAATAGATTTTATTCAATGTAATATCAAATACCTGTCCATGTTCTGTTGGGCTTGTCTGTATTAGCCGAAGCTGCTCAATAATGTAGGCCATGCTTAATAGCTTGTGGGCATCTTCCGTATTGAAATGGATTAAGTTGCTGTCACAGAACAAGCAGCCAAGGAAGTTCTGGCAATTTGGCTGGATTGAAGCTTCATCGAGCTGTTTTGCTGGTATAAGGTGCCCATCGCATGATCCAGCTTGAGTGATTCGAGCGGCCCGCTCCTGCTCCTCACTTGCTAGAATCAGCCCAAAGCTGGTGAAGAAGGCTCCAGCTTGGGCGATGTTGTCTGTGATGTTGCCTGCTTGGTAACTGGTAATTGCCGTGGTCAGAGTATGCTGTGCATCTGCTGCGGCGACATCGATACCATAATGCGTAGTTTTGTAATGGTGGTGGAAAGCGCGGAGCTCTCGAAATCCAAAAATCACGAGGTTGGGATCCACCAGGCGCTTGAGCTGATTTCCTACGACTGATGAGTATCCATTGTTAAGGGGAAGTGGGCTATCTTTGCGGCCAAACGTACCAAATAAATACCCAAAATCGTGACCGTCAACTAGAATTTCTCTGATTCGCAGATATGCACGAAAGTGTACTAAAAATTTTGCTTCGAATGACAAGTCTAACTCGGTATGGCTGCGCCATTTTATCGTTCGAAAACTTTGAATAACTGTATCAACAGATGATGATGCATCCCAAGGTATTGTGCCCACTGGTGACTCGTTACCTTCTGTGTATAAAATGAACATGAAGAGGAAACAGTCGTGCGCAACCTTGCATAGCTGCAGCTGCTCTCTTTTGGTAAGTTTTCTATCAAGGGAAATGAATTTATCCATAGTTGCTGAATCTTGGATCCAGCCCCTTTCGTTTAGACGATCAAATACAGTTCGAAATCCGTCTGAAACGTCGTTCCTTGTAGCTTCAACGTGATTCAGTACATCACGCCTTACTGAGGTCAGAATCCTGCCTGGTGTCCCACTGGTCTGGTAATGTAAAATCGCCGTCTCGGACATTACTGGGTAGTAGCTGGACGTAAACCAATAGATATGCCCAGCTCCTTTCAGAGCGACAGGTACACGCTGCGTTCCGCCCAAGAATTCGCTAATTGAGTCAAATAGGCCACGTGCAGCTGCAAGGGTTGGAAATAACTCATCCTCGGAAGGGACTTCAGTGTTTGTTTTTTCTTCGTTGCTGTATCCAGGATGTTGAATGCCTATACTTATGTTCAGAGTATGTTCTGGATAAAACTTTTCAGCGGACTGCATTGCGACCGAGAGATTGCGCTGTGGGGTGTTTCGCCGCTCGGGACTAGCTGTCGAACAAAGGTGGCGAGAGTATTTCACCAGCGCAAGGTGATACTCCTCAATGCTATCGAGCACTGAGGGGTGACCATTTGAGTCACTCCAGTCCAAGAACATGGTCGTTCGATTAAAGCTCTCATACACAGATGCAGGTCTTAGTATGCGGAAAAACTGCTCCACAATGCTGATAGCCCAGTTCAATAAAGCCTGTATTCTAGTATATGAAATAGTTGCGGGATCCACGTAGGCTGGAGTGTAGGGTCTTGGTTTTACTCTCACACGATATGAATATGCTCCGATATTAATTCGTTGAGTATTAGCGCCATCCCGAAATGACAGCTGTAATGATTCGACTGGGACTTCGTCAAGTAAAAGCATGCACTGGTCGTAACTATATTCATCCAGGTCAATTTGGTGGGGGGTGAACGCAACATGTTCTGGCATTAAGATGCTTCCCATGTGTTCCGAATCCGCGATTCCAAATAGCACTCGAATTTACTTTGGGCGATTGCCTTGATTTGTTTCTTGCGCACACTGTTGACATAGTTTTCAGTTTCTTCTGTACTCGCATGCGCAAGCCGTTCGCAGACAATATTAAGCAGTTCAGCCCAAGTTATATTTCCAGCGTTGAGACGGTCGAGATTGTCAATCACTACGTTCTCAGCAAAGGACGCGCGCAGGTTGTGGAAGCGGACTTTAAATGCATGACCCGATTGCGCTAGCGCAGGATTTAATTGCTGGAAAATAAAAGCCTGTACGGACTTCCCTAGCCGTTGACTTCGATAGTCACTTGCGAAGGTGTCGTCTCCCTTGGCGTAGTACGGTGCTCCGGTTTTCGCCAAAAATATATAAGTGCTCTTCGTCTTAGAGTAAAAGGACTTATCCTTGCGTGCTCCGTATCTCTCAGAAGCAAGATATGTTTTGAGAGCTAGCACCAGCCACCCAGGGATCAGTATCGCAAATCTTTTTTGAAATTTACTATCTGCGAATCCCTGTTCGCCGACCACTACTGGATGGTAGTCACTTCCGTCATAGTCATCCAAAGCACTAGCTTGTAGCGTGAATACTGTTTGAAGCCTAGCTCCCGTAAGGATTGCGAGAAGAAAACCTAGGGTCATCTCTGTATTGTCGATTTGGAGCAGTGTCTCAATGAGTGCTTTTTGCTCTGTTTCGTCATACGCCCTGAGAGCTTTAGCACCTAGGTTTTTGATAACTTTTAGCGTCAGATCGGTGCGTGTGATCTTCTTGTCATAAGGCATACCTGCTTTGTTCTTGATGCGTATATATCCTGTTGATTCCTTCCACATAGCCTGTTCGGGGACGAATCCTCTGTGTAGTAACCAGCGATAGAATGCAATGATTTTTCGAATCATTGCATTCGCTTTTTGTCCTTTTTTAGGGAACTCTTTGACGATGTCACGATAATAGTCCGAGTAAGCATATGTGGGTCTTTTGGCCTTCCTTAGAGGAAAGTTTAAAAAATTAAGGCCGAGATCCAACATGATGCCAAAGAAGTCTTTTAGAGCTATTGCATGCTTTTCTACGGTCGCCTGGCTGGCTGTAGCGCCGGTGGCCACTAGATCGAGCAGGTAAAGATTGCCAAGTGCCCATGGAGACCCATCCGCCTCCAGCAAGCATGGAAAGTGGTTGAAAATCGGTTTTTCAACACTCTCCATAGGCATGAGCGGAAAAAAGCTCTCGTGAGTTTTAGTGTCTGAGCAGCAAGACAGGGCCGTTTGAATCGTGCAATTCTCGTGTATAGGCTCACGCTCTTCCAATTCTACTGCTTGAAGTAGTTTGAGTTTGGCGATCTTTTTAATTGTAAGTTTTCCAGTTGGAGCGCGGTTTTCGATTTTGATGAGGTTTGCATTGCTCATAATATTCTTAAGTCCACACACAAGGTGCGCAGTCGAGTGAGTGCTCGCTGCGAGTAGCTAAGGTTTCAAGTAATTTGAAAAGGCTAGCGTCGCGTAATGGTCTTTGCAACAGGATTTTTTAAAAGAATACATAATTGTATGACAATATTCGTTAAGTATTTATATAAGATTATTATTTTCTAGTAACGTTGATTGGCGGAATTTTTCCGAGGTGGTTCTCTGCTTGTCTTCGAGCGGGCTCAATTTCCGCGAGGGGGATACTGAAATCTATAGTTTTTAACTAAAAACTCAGGGCTAATAGATGTGTTGTCAATTTATAAGAAAAGGTTTGTATCTAATGTTTATGAAAATTTTTTCTGGATTGATTGTCTTTACGGGAGGGTTGCGCGGTTTCATCCTAAGACGGCTTGGTGGCAGAGGCCACTGAGCGTCGGAGAGCCGAGCTTATTTTTCCTGTGACGGAGGAGTTAGGATTGATAATTCAGGTTCACTGCAGCTTTCCCGCGCGTGCGTTAATCGATGGCGGGATCTGCCTGTGTTTCACATTGCGCTGAAGCCTACAGCCACCGCACACGCATGCTTGTTATGAAACCCATTAATCCTTCATCCGCATTGAAGTGTTAGCCTTCGTGCTCACGACAGCTCATCCCATTGCTGCCTACGGATTATCGATGATCACTTTCCAGCGACTCGCCGCCTGGCTATTCCCCGACCACCGTCCCGAGCGTGAGAAAGCGCGTGAACGTGAGTTCATCCGGGCGGCGAACTCCTTGAAGACCCTCAAGGTGACACCGGAGGGCGGGATGTCCATCGATCCTGAAGAACTCCGAGATCAGGTAATCGCGGCCCGCGAGCAATTGCAGCACCTTGTCCACCAACCAGGAAAGCCTAGCAGGCCATTCCAACCTGTGGCAGAGAACGAGGTGGGGCAGAAGGCTGGCCCCGCTGCTGAGGCCTTTGTAGAACTGCAGGACTGTATTGAGGTGGTGGCTTGGCGTCGGCTCCATAGTGGCGCTGCTGTGCGCTACGTGTGCCTCCAGTCAACGAAGACGGACAGATTTGCGGTTGCGACAGCCCGGCTGTTCTCCAGGAGCGAGCAGAGCCTACCGTCTTGGATGGAAGCCAATACAGACATGCAGGTTGCCAATGCCATTCAGAGCTCCGAGCTCCGGTGGTTTTCGACCCTGAGTGACGCCATGGACGCTTGGGATGCAGAGCTCGGATGTCCCTGCACTTCCAGTTAGGGCGTGCTCCTGCGGGTAGCGGCTGTCGTGAACCGAGCCTTGGCAAAGCCTGCGTCTCGGCCCTTCGGGCTTCCATCCCGCACGCCTGCGCGCTCCGCTTGCAGCATAGATGGCGACTAGACAGCGTCCTGCTCGACACCTTAGGCTCCAGCCATGGCAGATGATCTTCCTAGACGTCGCACCAACTAATCGAGAACGGAGTTTCGAATGACGACTCAGGAGCCCTCACTGGACTTTGCAGCGCTCTCCATCGACAGCAATATTTTGCGCGGTCAGCGTTACAACTTTGATGGCGGTATTCTGAAGCAGCTGGAACAATTTAAAGGGAGCCCTGTCCAGATTCTTCAGCCAGACGTTATCCACTCAGAGGGCATCAAGCATCTGGCGTCTGAAATCACTGATGCGCTAAGGGCAGCAAGGAGTAACCTTCGGACTCTGGCAAAATATGCCCTGTTTGATAACATTCAGGATTTTACCGAAAACTCGCTCGGCCCCGTCTTGAGCGCACCTGCACTGGCTGAAGCGAAGCTAAATTCTTTCTACGAGCGGATCAACGCTCGCGTCATTTCAAGTTCATCAGTTCAGATCCAAGATTTGATGCAGATGTATTTCAACGCTGAGCCTCCGTTCGAAACCGCCTCTGATAAAAAGCATGAATTCCCTGATGCGATAGCATTGTTGGCACTCAAAGCTTGGGCCGTAAGTGAGAACAAACGGACGGTGGTTGTCAGTAAGGATAAGGGGTGGCATGCGTTCGCCCAAAATTTGCAGCACCTCCATGTCGTAGGTGATTTAGCAGAGGCACTGGCCCTGTTTCAGCCCCATACAAAGGTCGCAAGGCTGATAAGCCTGTTGCAGGCTGAAGGAATGCTCGAGCACGATAGCCACCTCTTTGCGAGCATAACCAATGCGATTGCAATCCACACTACCGAACAAACGCCAGAGATCGAGGCGAATGCCGTATTCAACTATGAGTATGATGACTTTCAGATCGTCTATCTTTCCGATAAGTTTGCGAAGCCTGAAGTAGGCGAGAAACCAAGAATCAGGATCGTGCTCATTAAAGACGACCTCGTGGTGCTCAGCCTGTCTGCGTTGGTTTCGACTGAGGTGATGGCAACATTCTCGTTTAGTCAGTACGACTCTATCGATAAGGATTATGTCTCACTAGGTGGCACAATCGAGGAACGTCCAGTCAGTTATGAGGCCGATGTTCTTATTCATTTCCGGGGCGATTGGAAGCATCTAGATCAAGGTCTGAAACCTAGCAAGATCGAGATCGTCGGAACGATGCAACAGATACATTTTGGAGACATTGGGCCAGATTATTCGAATGACAGGGATGACGATATTCAGCTGGCCTGGGAACAGGAACAGGAGTACCAAAGGCGTCGAGATGAGGACTTGGAGCGCTGGCGGTAAACGGTTGCGCTTATACCTACTGCTTGCGCAGATGCTTCCCATCGTTCGAACCAGTCTTCACTCTACTGCCAGCCAGTGTAGCTCGGTGATTTTGCACATGCTGCATCTCACGCACCCATTCAGTTAGAAATTTATCCCAGTTTGTGGCGTAGGGCCCGTCAGGAACTCTGGTTGATCCGATGCTCGCTTGCAGAAAACGTTCTCGCCAGGGCTGCGGGATAGTCTGCTCCAAGATGATGTCGATGCCGGAGTGGTGATGCTGCACCGTGACACAATCCCCAAGCTGGTTGAGCTCAAGTGCCTTGTCAGTATGAGGGGAGTCTTTTCGCACATGCAGGTCAAGGTCATCCAGGATGGATAAGGCTTCGAACGCCTTCGAATCGCCTGGAGATATGTTCGCAAGCATCCACAAGGCCTTTCGTCTCTTGGCCTCCAGTTCGCGGAGTTCATCGTCGGGCATTTGAGTTACCTCTTGTTGGCGTTGATGGCATGCCGCCTGCGGCGTCAGGCTGCCGTGAATCGAGCCCCGCCAAGGCGTGTCTCGCCCCTGCGGGCTCGCATCCCTCACGCCTGCGCGCTCCGCTTGCTTGGTGTCTGAGCCTCTGTGAAGCATAGATCGCAACGCATCCTACCCTCATGATTCGGAGCTCGGCATCGATATTCGAAGCGTTCTGTTATCGTTCTAAAAGTAATTTAGTCGCTCTTAGTCATCAGCCTTCTGGGGAGCAGGGAGTGGACACAACTCGACGCGTACCAGGCAGAGCCTACCAAACGGTTCGCGATCCTGAGCGTCTGCTCATTGAAGAGCGCGCCGAAGCTCTATCTGCTGCAGGCTACCCGCTGCCAGATGATGATCCGGCTATGTACGCTGAGCAATTGTTGAAAGAGGCTAGAGCGGCAGCTCGTTCGTCGCAGCTAGACGGCGCTGCCGAAGAGGCTCCACTCTCAGCGCGAGAGGTCAGCCAAGTGCTGAGGGAGGTAGCTCTTGGGCGCCTAATTATGGTCAGAGCCTGCGAGAGGGGATGGGAAGAAATTTATGCGGAGCGCTTCAAAGTTAATGTCGAAGGTTGGCGAATATCTATTCATAACGACCGCGATGAGCCAGGCTACTGCGAAGAGTGCATAAGCCCTGACGGACGGAGCTGGTCTTTAGACTCGGGAAATCGCTGTGGCACAGATCCCATTGCTATGCTGAGCTCATGGGAGCATCAAACGCTTGAGCGTCTCCTGAAGGCGATTTAAGTGGGGCACCCTCCGCCACCCGCCTCTTTAGACATTTACGCAGGCCTGCCAGGCTGCTAGGACGACTTCCGTGCTCAGATATTTGTCTTTCGTCCTGTGAGTTACAAGGTACTGCCGACTAGGAAGTTAAGAGCTGCCGCCCCCCCATTTTTAGCATCAAGGAAGAAAATGAAATACTCATTGCTTGACGGCGCTCGTGTAGAGGCCACTCCAAAAGCACGTGGTGTTTGCAGTTTTTGTGGTTCCCAGACCGTCGCTAAATGCGGGAACCATGTCGTCTGGCATTGGGCTCATAAACGTTTGGACAATTGCGATCCGTGGTGGGAAACGGAAACGGCATGGCATCGCGATTGGAAGAATATGTTCCCAACCGAGTGGCAGGAAGTTGTGTTGCAAGCGTCCTCAGGGGAGCGACATATAGCAGATGTCCGAACGCCTTCAGGGATGGTTATTGAGTTTCAGAGATCGACAATACATCCTGAAGAGGTCATCGCGAGGCAAAACTACTATCAAAATATGATCTGGGTGATCGATGGCACGCGAACTGAGTTCGACAGGTACAACTTCAGAATGGGTTTGTCAAAAGTGTCGGAGAATGGACTGGCTTCATTTAGCTGGCATTCCCGCAGCAAGCTTTTTGCTCGCTGGTGGGTTTCCAAACCCGTGTTCATCGACTTCGGCCCCGATTTTGGTATATGGCGCGTCTTAAGATTCGATCCGACTCAAAAACGTGGAGTGGTGGCTTACACACACAAGGAAAAGCTGGTCGAATGGATCACCAACGGCACCACCGATTTTAGCTTCAATGGAGGCCCGGCCTCTGATAAATCCGGTACGGCGGATCAATAAAAACCGACCAAGCGTCTAGCCGGCATCTCTGTCCTTCGGGCTCATTGCTGTGCCAGCTTGCAAATCAAATACTTCGAGACTACTGAGGGACGGGACGCTCATAAAGTGCTCTCCAGGGTATCCCTATAGCCCTCGCACCCTTCAGAGATAGCCCTGGAGAGTACGAGAGACGATTTCGGGAGAAGCAACTCAAGGCTTTTCCTCCCACCTTCAGCGACGCAGGAGACGGTCTAGTACCAGCAGGGCTACTGCACCAATTGCAAGTGCAGCAACCGGCTTCTCTTTGACGAACGTAGACACACTGTCCAGTGCATCGCCATAGGTTTGGGTCAACTGACCGGCAGCCTGGCGTCCCGCACCTTCGGCTTCAAGCTTCGAATCACCAAACAGTTTCCCGACTGCGCTCTGCGCTTTGCCGGCAACCTTTTCTACAACGCCTTCTACCTGTTCGCTCTTCATGATTCACCAAACCTTTGTGTGTAAATAGGATGCTCAGGGTTGACCTGAGCTAGCGGCTATCTGCACAGGATTAGGGGCGTGGTCGTCATGATTAGTTCAAAGTTGCTGAGCACCGGGAGCTACCCGTAAGACACTTGCTGACTCATCTCTGAGCTATGCTGGGTCGTAATAAAGGAGTCCATGTAGATGCCCGGTGAATACTCGCTGTCAGATGTTTTGGAAAGGATGTACCAAAACCAACTCGCTCTCGAAGCTGCGCTCATGGAACTGACCCTCCAGGTGGAAGCCCAGGGACGGGCCGAAGTCGGCGCCAACGTTCGTGGCGCGCTCTACACAATTGGCGAAAACGCGGGCCACATAAAACAAGGCTTGGCGCGTCTCAGCAAGCTCCCATGAACCAGCCGCTATTTGACTTTGATCTCAAACGCGTTTCCCGCACGCACTACATCACTGGCAAGGCCGCGATCAACTTTCCGCACGCTGGAAGCACTACAGGTGGGTGGCATTTTCTGTCCTACTTCGACCGAGAAGCAGGGGCGGCGAAGGTGTCTCTGGCAGGTATTCACTATCCAGACACCACCGGTTTTTTTGATCACGCGGGCGTCATTGACGTCACTGAACAACTAGCCAAGCTTGGTTGGTTTGCAGAGGGGCGACGACTCTTCATGGCGGATCACTACCGAGCAGCAGCGGACATGGTTGTGAAATGGGCCCTGAGTGAGTCCAGGCACTGCAATGTCGAGGTCGCTGAATGGTTTCCATCACCAGAGTGCAGGCAAGAGCTACTCATGCTTTTAGATTTAGGAAAACCGAAGCTTCTCGAAATGGGCAGACTGCAAAAAATGGAAGCCTGGCTAATCTCGCTCTGATGTCAGCGCCGCCCTTATTTTCTAACCGTATTCAGCTCCCGACTCAGCCGTGAATTCCACCTCTAGCTTCGTCACTTAGCTCTCAAGTGCTTGCCTGGACAAACCATCCAGAATCCCCAGAATCTGAGAGTCATTGAGAGCAAATTTGGGCACAAACTCCATGCCGACCGGCAAACGGTCGTGGGGACACATCAGTGCTCCCTTGCCCTCACCGAACTCCTGGCTGATGAATGTTTTGAGGTTACTTGGCGTTTTTGTGGCGTAGGCGCTTCGGAAGATCGATAGGTCGCAGAGCACACCTGCGAGCATTACCCAAGCGTGACCGTCCCACTTGGCGTCCACAAACTCTCCCTCGTAGGTTGCCCCTGGAATGTTCCCCCTGCATTCGAAAGCATACTGGCCGTTAATTAGTAGGTCTCCGAGAACGACAACTGCGGGTATCCCTTGAGATTTGAGAATGGCAGTGAAACCAGCACTGACCATGACGCAAGAACCGAATGATGGAAGGATCGAATCGAGCGTTTGCCTAGCGGCGCTAACGATTACATCGGGATCGGTAATTTGGAACTCTGCGTATTCGGAATAGGCCTCCGCGCCACGGTCGCGGATCATAATGTTTACTAAAGTTGAAGGCACAAAGGATCCCTTGGGCATTTATTCGACCTTGTCGGTCATTTGCGCTCGTTCTGACCAACCGTTGCTTCAGATTCAATCGGCAAAACTGCTTTCGGTTGGGGCTAAAAAGAATTGGAGCCAGCGTCGATCTCGCGTTGACGCTTTCGCTCAAGATAACGCTTGTACAAGATGTTCTCCCCTTGATCCTCTAGCCACTTCACGAATGCAGAGACCTGTGAAACAGCGTGCAGAAATTTCTCGGTAGTGATGTGAATGTGGGGGCGATATAGCCATTGCCGACTCTCGTCATCTGCCTCCTCAATCAAGGTTTTCTCTCGATCACTCACGAAAAATGGGCTTGGCATCTTCTGGAGCGCATCGTCAGAATATCGAGATGTTTCGAAGATCAGGGAGTCGGGATGTTGGATGCTATTCCTCGCCAGCACGAGTTCTTCAATCAAAGCGAAATCGAATGGGCCATCCTCAAACCGGTCTGAACCATGGGCCAGGTAGAATGCTCTGTAGCCATTTGGCCATCCGCCATTTTTGAATTCTGATTTGAGTGAAAGCCCTGGAGCAGGCCCAAGCTGACGCTCCCATTCTTTTAAATATAAGTGTAGTGACGCAGCAATCATTGATAAGCATGCGCTACCCAGCACCTGCACTGATGAATCAGCTTCTAGCCATTCATTCAAATATGCAGGTTCCCCATCTTCGCTATAGGGCGGGATGAAGGGGGCTTCTTCGTTCTCAATTTTCCTTTTGCGGTCGTCAAACGGGCTCGCCCCATTCAGATAAAGCTGCTTGATAAAAGCTAGCCGCTGTTCAAGGAAGTACCGAATGTCCATTTCGTTGTCCTAGTAGGTAATTGTCATTCCCGGCCTACACTCGGATCACGGGCTCGGAGGACGGTATCACTACTACGCTGAGCAAAGAGGTGCAAGTGTCTGCAGCCGACCCCAATTCATCGAGACCTCAGTAAGGCCTCAGGACTTGTCTGCTCTCTGTCGGGTTCCTGTCGTGTTGTGTCATCAGCAGCTTCTTCATCATGAGCCGTACCGACAATCTCATGGAGCTTGAAAATGAATACAAACGCCTCGTCTAGCCAACCTCATGTGTTGGGTCTCGAAGAATTTGCCGCACTCATCCGCAAAATGCGGGATATTTTTCAATGGTCACAGGAGACTCTTGCCGAGCTTG
This sequence comes from Pseudomonas fluorescens, assembly GCA_902825215.1. Lineage (GTDB taxonomy): Bacteria > Pseudomonadota > Gammaproteobacteria > Pseudomonadales > Pseudomonadaceae > Aquipseudomonas > Aquipseudomonas fluorescens_G. The sequence goes on along the minus strand of LR782234.1, from coordinate 5,784,039 downwards.
CAGGCTTGAACGTACGGACTGTACAACGCGTTGAGAATGCCAAATCGGCAAGCACTGATACTCGACGTGCGCTCGCAGTTGCTTTTGAGATCGAAGACATTGATGTCTTCAACAAGCCCTTCGACATCCCCTCAGAAGAGGAATTGAGAGCAGAGAAAGCCCGTATTGAACGCGACTATGTCACCCTACCGGCGCTGCCTCTGTCGACGGGACAACAACTCGCTAAGCTTGCAGAAAGCTCCACAGTAGATATGTCCCAACCCGGCTTTGAAATGCAGCGTGATGCCCACGAGGTGTTTGCGTCACTCGTGGACTATTTTCGTGACTACAGGGATTGCGCCAGCGATTACTCAGAAAGCGCCAAATTTGCCGTTTACGACGAGATGCAGGAGCTGATCGATGAGCTGCAAGGGCTTGAGGTATCAATTCAATATGCGACTCGCAAAGTACATCTGAAGATTTCTGGCGAGCAGTCAGAGGCGACGCCCTTGACCGTCCAGATGTCGTATTTGATTGCTTTCGAACGAGGAAAAGCACCAGGCGAGTTTGCGGTGCAGAAAAAACTGGATTTTCCATTCTGACCGGAACCGCCAAAGGATGTTTAATCGACGCAATGCGACAGTTCGAACGAGATGACGTCCTTCGGGCTGCCGCAGGAGACGTAGATGCCTTGCTAAGAGTGCAAAGGCGCAAGGACGTTCTGAAGTGGAATGCCCTGAAGCGAAGAATAGCGTTGCAGAACGCCACGCCGTCTTGGGTTGACCATGAGGCAATTGACGCTTATTACACTGAGGCCAAGCGGCTTTCAGTCGTGACAGGTACTAAGCATGACGTTGATCACATCATCCCTCTTCAAGGTAAACATGTTTGCGGGTTGCATGTACCCTGGAATCTGAGAGTGATCACGAAAACTGATAACGTCAGGAAACACGCTAACTGCGGTGATGAGGACGTCATAGGCTTTCTGGCGGAGCGTGGATTCAAGATACTCCTTGGTGTTAACAAGCTTAAGCGAGCAATCAAGTTGGGTAAGCGTGAAACGGTTCTGTTCGTCAGTCCCAAAGGACAGATAGTGTTGAGTGTTGCATACGTTCAGGGGGAGTTTGTTATCGATTCTGCTCCTGAGGGGGCAGCTCCCCCGTCAGTGGTTATGACTGCGGTCTCATGACACGGCCAGCCCTGATGTCTAAGAATGCACTATCGACTTGTCAGATCGAACGCAGTCACTGGTCTAGCCCACTCAATCCCCGTCTCACTCCTAGCGAACAAGGAAAACGGCACTACTGCAACACTCGTGGAGTGAAATGGTGGTGCCCCTGTGAAATATGTAGAAAATCTCGCAGGCTCGCACGCCCATTACCGTGCTGAAACGTCGCGATCACGTAGCGTGAGTTCTCTGTGGTAAGTACCCTAAATCGGCCCTCGCGCTCCGCCTTAATCACGTCAGAAGTCCGGATCAGGTGACCGTCGCCGAACCGTCCATATCGGTCTTTACGGTTGTGACCAAACACGACGCCTAATCCAGCACGAGCCTTTATGGATACTCCGCAGAGATAGGCTGTTATCGGTTTTTCGAAGCCTTGCGCTTGTGCTTTTAGGATTCGTGCGAGATCGAAATCCGTATGTCGTTTTCCATGAAAATTCACATCCAGAGTGTTCAGCATAATTGCGCTCCTTTCGCAGCCCGTATGGCGTTACCAGGAAATCCACACGGAAACATCTGCGCTGATATCGTGCGGGATTCTTGGTAAATTTCAGGCTGTACGAATCATGTTCGCGTGATAGATCGGACGAAGGTTGCTCAGCACTTCACTACTGAAGCCAGGTTGGTGAGAGCTGTGATATTTGGAACCTGTCTCGACCTCCAGCAGGCAGACAACACACTCGTGTTGATCTTCGCCAAGCGTCACCTTGGTCAGTGTCTCCATGCGCCAAGCTCCCGTGCCATTCATGTGGGCGGGAGTGACTACTTGTACCTGTGTGATGATCGTCTCAGCGTCTTGGGAAACCAGGAGTTGCTGAAGTCGAGGTTCGCTGTCGACCATCAGAACCGCCTCTGAAATTCGGCCCTTGGTATTGGCCTGAACTGTTACGTGATACCAGTGATTACGAAGCACTTTGGATACCTGATGCCATTGGTACTGACCCTCACCAAACATGCCCGGTAGGCCCAGCATGTCGGCGTCGTGTGTTCTAAACATCGTGTGTCCTTGGCCTGAAGGGGCTCCGATATAGAGCGCAGGTTAGAAGAGGGAGAAAACGTCTTTCAGGCTCGCGAGCTGTTCATGACCAGGGCCAATCAACACGTAAACCGTGTTTCTGGTTTCGAATGCAACACCGTCGTGGAAACCGGTGCACATGCTTGAACGAGCCCAATCGCCCCGTTCGAAACGGCCTTGGCTGTCCTCGGCCACGTTGTGAGCAAACAGGATCATCGGGAGCTGGCCCGCTGCATGGCATTTGAAGAGTTCGTCGCGAGTGACTTCAATGCGAAATATTGTCCAATCTCGAACCAAGCAGTAAGGCTTTTCGGGAAAACGTTGGTTCGCCAGCGCTCGCGCTTCAGAGCTGCTCGGCAGGCCCTCAAGTGGTGTCCGTGGCCCATTCATGAAGTCGGGTTCTTCGACGCTAGCCATAGGGCTTCCTTTCATTAATAACCGGGAAATTGACAATTCAAGCCCGCTTGTTGTCGCTCGCACTCGAGCAGATGGCTCCCGCAAGCAAGGTGCGTAGCTCCGCTTACGGATGTATATGCATCGAAAAGCAGGCCTCAAAAACGCTGATAGCACCATAATACGGATCATGGCCCGTGTTATGGTGCGTCGCAATATGGCCTTATCCTCGATTTGCGTGGGGAAATGTCATGGAGGCCGCAGAAGCCCTAGCTGTAGTGGTGCGAGCACTGCGTAGAAAAAAAGGTCTTACGCAAGAAAACCTGATCACTATTGACCGTTCCTATTGGGGCCGGATTGAGCGTGGGGAGGTGAACATCACGATTGATGTGCTCATTCGTCTTGCAGCGCTGCTTGAGGTTGAGCCAGCCTCACTGATCCTCATGGCGACGTGTCTACAGTCCAACGAGCCGCTTAGGGAGGGGCTGAAGCGTCTGAATAAGCAACTAAATAGGATTAGGAAGGACAGCGTAGATATTGAGATGGAATCGTTGGTAAGTGCAGGGAAGCTTCCTCCTGGTCGACCAGCACGATCCGGAGCAGCGCAGAAAGCGGCAGAGGCAAATCGCCTTCACAGTGAGGGAGTGTCAGTAACCGAGATATCTGAAGCGTTGGGTCTGTCTAAAACTACTATTCGTAGGTATTTGACCAGCAAGTCTGAACAGGCTTGATTTTTGAATGACCAGCACCAGGCTGAATATGTTCCAAGAAGGATTGCTGTGGAAGACAGCTTTAGATCACCTTGGGCCCGTAGGACTTCATCACCCTTTGTTCAGATCGCTTTCGGTGAACATGCTAGCGATGATACGGGCGTCAAGAAGAGCGTGATGCGGAAGCGGAACCCCTTCACTTGTGGCATCCAGAGTGGCGGCGTCAGTGGGGTAATTCCGGACGTTCCTTGGCCATTTACCATCGTCATATGCGAGTTCGCAGAAAAGCTCCCAGTCGTACTGTGGAGCATCTGTGACCATCTCCAGAACTTCGTCGAACGAGGCTAGGAAATCGAGCAGTGCAGTTCTTGCCCTGATGGTAGGTTGTGCATTGTCACCGCCCCATAGCTGCGGAAGGACGATCTCTACGACGAAGTCGCTGCAATCTTCCTTTCGCCATGTGTCGACCAATTCCACGTAGAATTCGCGACCATTCTCAGCAACCAGTGCCAGCGATATCAGCTTCGCTGCAGATGAGAGCTGAGTAAATTCGCAATCAAGAAAGAGCCTCATGTTGCAGGAACTCCGTTATGACTAGGGCTCGCCTGAATATGGCGCAGGAGGGTGAGTTATGGGAGAGGGCCCTCGAGCATCTCGGCTCAGACGGACTCCTCCAAGCGGTCATAGAAATGTGGAGCCGCGCCACGTGCCCGTCCAGACCAGTCGTTGAGCATCTATCCCACGACAAGGTTAGCCAAGAAGTCTTGAATATACTGATAATTGCTCAGGAACGAGTCGGTGCCTTCGTACCGGGTCGAATTCGGGCTGCAGGCACAGTCACCTTGTACGCTCGCCACGCCAGCAGCTTGGTTGATGGACTCATCACATTGCTACCAAAGACGCAGATTTCACGTGCCCTGCGAGGCTCATGTATTGAAATCGAACTGGGGATTTAACGTCCGAGCAGTTTCCCCATGGACGCCGGTCAGCAACAATCCTAGTAGAATTTGCCCAGTGAAGTGCCGCCCCTTTGAGATGCCCTATGAACTCTGAATTAACCGAAGAAGAAATGCGTCGTGCCCTTTTTGGCACGCCTCAGCCAGAGGAGCAGGTTTCTACTCCGCAAGTGCAGGAGCCTGTGAAAGAAGTTGTGCTCGCGAAACCGGTTGTCGCTCCGGCAGCCAAGAAGAAAATGGCGAAAGCATTCACGCCCAGGCTGAGGGTCACGTTACGTGTTGGAAACGAGTTTGAGGGGAAAATGATCGAGTTGATTCACGAGGCTGATACGTTGAGCTCGTTGCTTGCTGAGCAGGAAGCTGTGAAGGCTGCTAGGAAGAAGTACAAATATGTGGAAGTGGTATCGGTTAAGTCGATGTAGAAGCCGCAGCCGGGGTGCTTAGGTAGTGTGTTGTGTGCCTAGCAGGCCAGTACGCCCTGGCGATGCTCGAAGGATTTTGGAGGTGCAGCGCTAGCTGCAAGGTCGCACCAATGAACGTAAATTCAACACGTTGCCTGCCGTTTGATTTCCAGTAGATGGCGCCAAAGCCAATTCAATTTTTCAGATAGCTAAAATCAAGTATCTCATGTCTATTGAAAGTGTCCGTCAGTACCAATAGGATGATCCTGCAATTACCAAAATCAATATTAAAATCAAGGAGAGATCTTATGGCGCTTAAACCAGGCCCAAAACCGATTGCTAAATCAACCGGCGAAGTTGATAAGCGTCGTCGTGACAATAAAGACACGCAAGGAAACAATCCCGACTTGAAACCTAGCAAGCCTTCAAAAAAATAGGCTTTCGCTGACAGAAGCTACTCTAATGGTAGCTTTTGTCATTGGAGCTTTTAGGGGGGTGAATGCATAGCCTGTGGTTTCGCTTTATCTGACAATCACTACGCGCTCTCTGAGCGCTACAACGACATATCGAATGTTATAATTACGGCATTCCCTAAGAGTTTAGTTGCCCTGCGTATTCTCGATACCCTATAAGCTTGTTGCTTACAGTTTTTTCAACTCTACTGGTAATTGAACTGCCCTGTTTCGCAAACAAAACTAATCGATAGCTTTTGGCCGCAAGTAGCCGTTGCAGGCTGCTCTAGAAAGAACGACCAGTCGGCTGCTAACCGAGAGCATTCCCCCCACTCGAAAGTATATTTGCCCCATGATTTTAAGCTCGCCCTGGGCAAAAGCACGTTTACTTATGTGTGTAGTGCACTGCAGGCGAGCGCCAGTGCAGGTAATCAAGGTGGTGATGGCTTTTAGCCTCGATGCCAGCTAGATTTGGAGCTTTCTACGATCAAGGAAGGATATGAAAAAGCTCATCGCAGTAATGGGGATCTGTGTCGCACTCGGCGGTTGCGCCACATCCCACTACACCGCAGGACGAGACTTTTCGTCGGCCAGTGTAGCGAGCATCACCAAAGGCAAAACGACGACTCCTGAGTTGAAGTCTCTGTTTGGTGAGCCCTACGCCAAGAGCGCGGTCAGCGAGACTGACGAGAAGTGGATCTACACCTACACCAATGGCTCAGCCCACGCCCAAAGCTACGTGGTCACCATGAAGGTAACGACTACGGGCACTCAGAAAACCCTCGACGTCTTGATCCGCAATGACGTGGTAATCAATTACACGTTCAGCGAAGGCCCCGCTCCAGGCACTACCACTGCGACGAACTAAGTTCGCCACCTTGCCATTGGGCGACCCACCGCGCTCAGTACGTTGTTGATGGAGCAAGCTCATGGACAGAACATATGCCTTCGTGGATGAGTCCGGAAATTCCGACCTTGATACGTCAAAGGGAGGAAGTTCGGGCTTCTTCATCGTGTGCTCCATTTTGGTGGCAGAGAAAGACCTGGAAGCTGCTTATGCCCAAGCTGAAGCACTCCGCATGCGTCACTTTCAAACAGGCGAGATCAAATCCAGCAATCTGAAGCCGAAGGATTCAGATCGCCGTGCCCGAATCCTCAACGAGCTAGCTGAGCTGCCTTTCAAGCTCTATTTCACCGTCGTTGATAAGTCCCGAATTCACAAAGACGGCGGCCTCCGTATCAAGACCTCGTTCATAAAATACGTGAACGGGTTGCTCTATGAACGCTTGTTCCGCGCATACCCTGACCTCCAGATGATCGTTGACGAGCATGGTGGGCAGGAATTTCAGGAGAGCCTCAAAAGCTACGTTGCAGAACGATTCGTGGACGACCTATTTGGCGATAAGGATGCGTTCCAGACGATGGCCAGTAAGGACAACGTTTTGGTTCAGGTTGCAGATTTTTTTGCTGGCTCAGTCGCTCAGATCTATGAAGAGAAAGCATCGGAAGAAGCAGTTCTTGCCTACAAAAAGATCCTACGCAGTCTGACTCTTGGAATGCTTGAGTGGCCATCCAAGTACCAGTCTCTTCTGCCACCGCCGACGGATGAATCTGGGTATGCAGACTACCAGGTACACCAGGAAGCTCTCCGCCAGGCTGATCGTTTTAGCGAGCGGGCTGGCGAACACCCTGATGAGGATGAGCGCCTGCAATTGAGTATCCTGCGGTTCTTAAGATTTCAAAGCGAATTCGTCACCAAGGATTACGTACTGACTACGGAGATCATGGCCCATCTAAAAGACAGCGGACTGGGAGAGGTCAACGGCCAGAGAATTCGTTCCAGTGGCATTGCCAAGCTTCGGGATGCGGACGTCATCATCACAAGCGCGGCCAAAGGCTACAAGATCCCTCAAACACGGGCAGACATTAACGAATTTCTTGAAAGAGCGTCAGGCATTGTTGTTCCTCTACTGGAACGGGTCAAAAAGGCACGAGAGGTATATCGGCTGAGTAGTCGAGGAGAATATGACATCGTGACGGCAGCCAACCTGGCTGAGCTTGCCAAGCTGCTCACTGCGCTCGAGGCGTTTGCAGATGACTGAACTCAGTCATGGCAACGAACCTCAGCAGGCTGCATTGATCCAGGATGAAATCCTAGAGATCTTGAAAGAAGCCAAGGTGCTTGCGCGTAGATTCTATCGCTTGACCGGCAAGCCGCTGGGCGTGACCGGCGAGGTGGCAGAGTACGAAGCTGCTACTCGACTCGGCCTGTTACTACATCCTGCAAGGCAGGCAGGTTACGACGCAACAGAGACGCTGGAAGATGGCTTCGCGAGAATCCAGATCAAGGGCCGCTGTATTCTGAACCCCCGAAAGATTACGGGACGTATGGGGACAGTTGATCTACGACAACCCTTCGATACAGTGCTCTTGGTGCTGCTTGATTCTGAGTTCAACGCATTTGCAATGTACGAAGCGAGTCGTGCCAGGGTAGAGGTAGCATTGACCTTGCCTGGCTCGAAAGCCAGAAATGAACGGGGAGCGCTGGCGATTAGGCAATTCATGTCGATAGCTACCTTGCGCTGGTCTCGCCATGAGGCCAGCGAATCCGAGAGTCAACTACCCGCCTAGAATCGAACGCTGGTGGTACGTTGCTCTGAGATACATATTTAATGTCCCCAATACGGCACATTAATCATGATTTTTGGGCTTAATGGCCGTATTTGGGTACATTACGCTGAGCGGCGGATGCAGCCCACAATGACGATAGCGCTATTGCAATTGCAGCCAAATAATCGGCTGATAATTGCAGCCAAATAATCGGCTGATAATTGCAGCCAAATAATCGGCTGATAATTGCAGCCAAATAATCGGCTGATAATTGCAGCAAGCCCCCGTGTGTAACAATCGAGAGGAAGGCTTCGCATTCCTTAGTGGCTGCGAGACCTGAGCGCCATTCGTGCTCACGTAGCATCTCATCGAACCAAACGACACCAGGCCTAAGCATTACTGCAAGGTGCGGGATTAGATAGCTCGCATCCAATCTAGGGTGCTTCGGAAAACGGGATACTCTTGATCAATTATCTCCGGTCGCCAGCTCCGGATATTGTCTTCTTGAGCGATTATGGCTGCCTCTCCCTTCTCATCAATTCTCAATGCATCCTCAATGCACCCCATTGGCCAGACCCAGGTTGCAAAACCTTTCATTGCTTCATGAGCAGCATTAGCGAGAGCTTGGCCGTCAGCATTTCTCGCAAAGGCGGCCCAACAGTCAGCTGCTGAACCGCTTCTGGAGTTCTGAGGCATGCCGTTACCACCGATCTGGAAGCCCTCGGTTTGGCCGACGACTTGAAGCACAGATCTGACCTTATCCATCTCTTCGCATTCCTTCGGCAGCCATGGCCCCCTGGCATGAGTGAATGCGAAATCTAAGTCAGCGATCACACCGCATTTGATACCCATAGCTGTCAGGACAGAAAAACCTTTGGGAATCGAAGTACAGCTACCGAGAGCAACAAAGCAGATCCGTTCGAGCTCAGGCCTGACGCCGTAGAGCTTTTCGTAGATGAGTGGTAGTAACCTCTGATCGGTTTTGCCCTCGCAGAGAATTACTTTTTCTGCGAAATAGATTTCGGCAATATTTCCGAGCTCGAAAAGGGTTCGAGATTGGGCTTGTGCCTCTGCTATTGCTCGCGCAACTGCCGCTCCCATTGGAATGCGAACCTCGGAACCATTCTCCCGTGATCTGCGCACGATGACCGTTTCAGGTGCGTTGTCCCTGCTCACCATCAATGGTGAATGGGTCGTGAATACGACCTGGTAGCCGGATTTTGAAAGCACATGAAGTGCTTCCCTAAGGCCTCTTACACCTTGAGGGTGGAGGAAAATCTCGGGTTCGTCGATCAGCAGGAGGCGACGGGCAAGGTCTTGATCGCGGGTTTTACGGATATCCGCCAGAAGCCGGATTAAGGCCATTTGTATCGCACGCTGCGCACCGCTACCTAAGGTGTCGAAACGTCTGGTTTGACCAGATATCTCATCGGTCACGTTCAGATCACCGCTCTTGAAAAACTCCTTAACGTCGATTGACGGCACGTCCAGGTTTAACAACAGACCAGGGAAAAAGCTTGAGAGGGCATTGGTGGCGCTGGTGTCGAACTCAGTCAGTAGTGGGGATCGGTTCTCACCGTCCGCTCCTAGTATATTCCTCACCGCTGTGAGTGCATCTTGAACCTCTTTGTGGGCAGTGAGGATGGGTGCCATGATTTCATCCAGCAGCCCGCGAATTGTGCTGCCAGCTTTGCCTTTGCCTAAGTCCTCCTGGACATCATCCATGGCGCGGATGTGCAACGCTTCGGGTAACAATGCCGAAATGGCTTGAGGCAGTCCCGTCGGATAGGAGCGCCAGGAAGTAGGAAGGCCTTGCTCATCTAAATCGGCATTTCCCCAGACCTCCGTGGTCGGTTTGGTCGAGCCTGAAGCAGAAATCCTTATCCAAAGGTCACCGTTGATGCAGTAGGGGGTAATCGCGGCTTGATGTTTGGCTTCAGGGATTTGTGCAATCAGCTCGTCTGTAATCCCGGACACGCAGGCGCTGATGATGATTGGTTGGTCGGGGTCATTCGCGTCTGTTTTCGCAAATGCCTTTGGTGCTAGTACCAACCTAATCGCGTCGAGGACGGTGGATTTCCCCGCGTTGTTTTGACCGACCAGTGGTGTGAAATCACCCAGAGGCAAAAAAACTTGCTTGCACGAGCGGAAGTTCTTGATGTGTATTTTGCTCAAGGAGTGCATGGCCGGAATTCCCTGTCTACGGTGGGCATGGATCCTCAGCGTAGCTGGAAAGTGGCGCTGCGCACTGTCCTCCACAAGCATCATGGCTCTTGTCGACCTGCGCAGCTTGTTTTGTAGTGGGTGGATGCGTCAGAGGGGGGGGGAATAGCCAGCGTTTGCGCCGGCCATCACCTGGTCAGTTTTAGAGTTCGTGCTCAATATCGTCGAAGAAGTTCGGGCCTAGCTCGTACTCCAGAGAACCAAATCGCGCTAGGAGGTCTGCTCTCACCTTACCCTCGGCTACAGGTTCAAGATTGATCCAGTAGCTGTATACGAGCCCCTCATCCGATTCATTAGTCGTGACCTCCGCATCGGACAGACGCTCTGCGTCTTCTACAGATATGTCCAATTCGCTCGCCAAGGCTTGGGCCATGGTTATGCGGTTGCCGCGTTCAGCTTCTTCAACTTGGGCCCAGTGCTCCCATTCAGACCTACGGTCGCGATCAGCATCAGACTCACTGCTGGAGATGACCACGCCTTCCTCAGCAAGCAGCCATATACCATCACGGCGTAGCAATTCGACCGTGGCTTTAAGATAGAACGCTGCACCGTGATACATCCTTTCTTGGTCTTGCTGCCCCTGATACGTAAGGGAGAGCCCCAACGTCAGCTTTCCGGTTGTATCGCTGTAGGCAGTGGTTTCCACTTCAAGAACATCAATCGTGAATCCGCTCGCATTGGTATCCGCAATCGCACCGGAGAGCTGATCCTCCAATTCTAGATCCAGGTCGGCGTAGACATCATCCTCATGGATCGCTTCGGAAAAGTCTTTGATCCCAAATACAGCCACCATCAGACGCGGATCCTTTGGGTTCCGTTGGGCGACTACAGAAAACTCATGGTAATCAGCGAAGCCTGCTTTCTGCGCCAGGGTTTCTTGAGCCACAGAAAGCTTAAGGCCCTGATCACGAGCAAGTTGTTTAGCGTGGGATTTGAAGATGTTTAGCCGGGAAAAGTCAGACATGGCAATGGTTCCTAAATCTACGACGCTTAGGTGTCCGATTGCCTGTTCACCGGGCAGCGTCTGGTTAGGGACATGCCGATGTAAAACTGAAGGAGGTCACAGATGGGCTATTGCTTTGCGAAACAGGCGCCAGGCGACCATCACCGCCTGGCCATGATCATAGGGCAGTAAGCCATACTCCACAATACCCCCTCACCTTGAATCGATTGGCTACATCTCAGCAGTGAGCGGGTCACCCCGTTATGCGAATTATCTCACCCAGCAAGGCATCCAGCGGGCTTTTGAAGTCCACCTGATGCTCGGTAGGTAAATCTTCATTCCTACGAATCTGAGTGTGGAGATTACCGTCAGCAACGTGACGTAGCGAATTGTGCAGGCTCTGCATCTGCCCTTTGAACGATTTCGTGCCAGAGTAGTTGCTGGCTACTTCGGAAAAGACCCTCACACCAAATAGTGGTGGGACGTGATCAGTGATTGCTCGGATCAGCATAGCTGTGGCCATGTAAGCTTCGCTTCGATACACGAGGTTCAATTCCTCTAATAGACGAATCAGTCTCCTATAGTCGAAGCTGCCGACAGGAAAGCTTTTGATCGCCTCAATACGGTTGGGATTTACATAGGAGGACTCACGTCCTGAAATGGGAGAGTCCGCTCGACTGTCGACAAGCTGAGGCTGATCTCTTGCTGCAGCTTCTGCTTCCAGCTCAGCAGTCATTCTGGCGACCTTGGCTAAACAGTTTCGGATACCTGGGTTTGCTCCTGGTGAGTTCGATAGCGTACTGAATTGACTCAGGGCCGTCAGTGCCGATTCGAATTCGTATTTTCTTGTTGGGCCAAGATCATTTCTGATGGAGCTATCTAGGTGAGCTCCATCACGGCATGCTGCAGCAATCGCACGACAAGGGCCGAAAGCATCTACTTTCGATGACGGCATTTCAGCGCTATCAAGCGCCGCGACAGCTGTCGTAACCATATGCTGGATCTGCACATAAAAATTTCTATCCAAAACCGTTCTCCAGTGAAAACTCATCCCTAGCGAATTATGCAGACTTTCGTACCATTCATAGACTGGCGCAACGCTCTGCTGGATCAATCAAGAACACTTGTGCAAAGCCTAGAATCCAAGCGGAAGTCCTGGGAGGTTGTCCGATTGGATCGACATTGACAATATCGTATGCTCGTTTCGCTCTGCTTGATCTAGGACGCTTCGCATGCCGAAGATAAAAGCGTTGGATATGAAGCTTCTCGACCTCCTCTTTGAGATGGAAGGGGGTTATGTGCTGGACTTCTCCAATCGTACCTTCACCCATTTCTTTCTCGGTGAGCTGGAGATCGACATTGATGATCCGCTGTTTGCTGCGGACGGTACTTCTAAGGCGAAGCGGCTCCGCTGTTTTCTCTCACTTGCGGATACGACGACCTGTGTCCGAGCGCTTAAGGCACTCTGGCAGTATCGTGAGGCCACACTCTCCAACCAACGTAAAAGTGAGCCTGTGGTGCACGCGGAGGGGCGATTCTTAACCTTGATCCGAGGCTTGGAGGCTGGCTCGATAAGTGATGACGCAATAGGCGATCCCTTCGCTGCAGTGCGCCTAGTCGGGGTCGATCAGTCAGCTCACCTGAAGCGGGCTTTAGTGGAGATTCATAAGCTCGCGCCTCAAGCCCGTGGCTACGCTTTCGAAATCTTCCTGCAACAACTCTTCGAAGCCTCGAGTCTCCAGCCTCGTGCCCCATTTAGGAATACGGGTGAGCAGATTGACGGGAGCTTTCTCTGTCGCGGTGATATTTACCTTGTGGAAGCTAAATGGGTGTCCAACCCTATTGGGGTGGGAGAGCTTCATATTCTTCAGGGCAAGATCAATGAGAAGGCCGCTTGGACGCGAGGAGTGTTCATTAGCTATTACGGTTTCACCAATGTTGGACTCGAAGCTTTTGGGCGCCGTAAAAGCCTAATATGTATCTCAGGAAAGGACATCCACGAAGCGCTGGAGAAACAGATACCTTTCGCGGATGTCATCGACCGGAAGGTACGAGCAGCCGCTGAGACAGGCTCGGTGTTTGTCCAGGTGGGAGAGTTGTTTTAGTAGAAAATTTATCTCTTGCGATGGGCTCTGGACTGAAGGCGTTAAGGTGAAATGGTGGTTGACACTGAAGGCTCTCATGGGTAATCTGAATTGGTATGTGTCTGGCACCAAGTCCTCTAGGAGGAAAAGAACTCTTTATCGACAAACCAAACCCCGTCGTAGAGAGCCAGAGACCCCGAGCAAAACCTCTAAAAAACCGCCATTATTGGCGGTTTTTTTTGTCTGTCGTTTAGCATTTCTAAATGCTTGGTCTGGGTATCGAGAGAGCTGAGTGCCGCAGCCACTCAGCTCTTTCATCAAGCGTTGAGAGGCGTAATTCGAAACCTCACACCGCCATGTGTGATAGTGAGCATCGTTTGGCCCTTCACCAAGCTTGATAAATTACGCTTGGCCATCGAGAAAGGGATCGTTGCGCGACGCTTATAGGCTCGGTAGCTGGACAAACCTTCCTCACTGCACACCCATTTGAAGTGCTCGTGGTTGTGAGAGTCCGTATAACCTGCTGCCAAGTCTTTATCCATCATGGCAAGGAGCGAAAGGGTTCGGTCATATTCCGTATTCACGCGTTGAATGCTTTGCTCGGGAGTGGTAGGTGCAAGGTGTGCGACCTTTAGCGGCGCAGATCCCGGACGTATCACGCGCTCTTCCATCAAGTCCCCGCGCTTCCAGATTGGCTCCCAGTGGGAGATTCGGTTTCGGATATCGTTGACAAGGCCGACGCGGGCTTCTAGCCAGTCCGTATTTTTTGCCAGGGAAAAATTTCTGTTGGTGTTTGGAAATACTAGCGGAAGAACGACTCCCCACTGCGTGTTGGTTTCCTTGCTGATGTTTGTCCAGAAGCCGAAGGTGAGGTTGGACACCACGTCGTGGTCGGTGAAGGACGATTTCTTCTTGAGCTTTTTAAGCGTTTTCGACAAGCCCCCATCATTATGCTTAGTCAAAGACAGGTGGTCGTACCAGTTCATCGAATCCACTATGGGTTGGTTTAGCCGCTGTGAATGAAATCGGCTCAGCTCTTTGTGATAGGCATTTCGCATAACGATTTCGACAAGATGTATCAGCGGAACAAGCGACCGGGACACCTCGTTGTTCCACTGGTAGCACGCATACACATCGTGGTCATCTACAGCATTGAAGTAGGATCTGTAATTACGTAGACGCGGAGTGGACAGCGCCTTGATGAAAGGGTCGACATCGAGCGGGCGCATAGGCAGTCCATTGCAAGGTGATCTCATATTATCGAGGGCTACCAATGCTCGTGACAAGTACCCGAGCTCTCTAAGCCATGCGCACTACGAGCCAGCAGGAATGCGATACATGCAGGGAGAATTACCCGCTCTGGAAGTGATGGTGTATGTAGGCAGGCGGCCAAAACGAGCTGACGTCTCGATCCCGAAGCACCAGGTACGCTATTATACCAAGTGCTAGGCCAGTGCTTTTGGCCGCAAGCGTGTCTTACAAAAGGACGTATCGGGTTGTGAGGCTTGTAGCTGAAAAAGAGCCAGTCGGGGACATTTTTAGCCTCAGAGCCCTCAGCCGGTAATGTAGATAGGGGCGTATTCTGAAGCCATCCTAGGAAACTCACACGAGCTGCACTAAAAAATTCGATTCATTTAGTTTATGAAATATTTTTGTTAGGGATAACTTTTGGAAAAGCCTCTATTTTTTAAGTCTTCGTGCCCTCGCTGTGGGAAGTACGGAAAAATTTTTGTTGTTGCTAGCAGCCAAGATAATGAATGCTTTTATCTTAATAAATTTCATTGCGATGAATGGCGCGAATTCGACTTTGGATTGTTCTCGATAGCTTGCTATTGTCCTGAATGCAAGAATTATATAAGCGCTAGCGTGTCTGTTGCACATGATGAAATTAAGAATGCCACTGTAAAGCTTGAGAATTTTTCTAGCGAAAATAATGAACTAAAGTTGGGGGCTGAGTTTATGATAGATTTTGATGTCCCGGCTTTGCTACCACCTCAGCACTATTCGTTTCCACCCGTTATAAGTGTCTCCGATATTTACGAGCAAGCGCGCAAATGCTATAGCCTGCAGGCATGGGAGGCGGTCGGTATTCTGTGCCGTAAAATAGTTGATATTCAGTCGATTTTTATGTGGCAAACGAGGCATCCAGGGAAGGAACACCCGAGTAATCTCGCTCAGCGTCTCGAAGAACTGCTGGTTAAAGGTATTAAGGAAAAGAAAAAAATTGCGAGGTCAGAAGTCAGCGAATTTCTGAATTTTGATAGCATAAAGCATAGGTTGTTTTATGACATGGATAGGATTAGGGAAAGTGGCAACGATGCTGCTCACGAAATGCTTGCCTATCATGATGATGAAGCCGAGGCAATGCTGATCTTTACTCAGAATTTTTTGGATGAGTCTGAAAGTTGGATGCAGTCACTCCGTAAGGCTAGTCAAAAAACCAGCCCACCCAAGGAGCCCAGAGCGGATCAAGCACGCTAATAAATCATGTGCTGCTGAGGAGTGGCGAGTATCTGTTTGCATTGGAACCCGCCCCCTGGCAAGGCAGCTATCAGATTTCTTGAGCTGCATCGGGTAAAGCGGAAATATGCTCAACGTGCTGCGAACTGGTGATGAGTTTTGGTCAGGGCTCCTGGGTGAAGTTCGGTTTGGGATTACGCTTGAGTTCCGATGGGAGCATTTATCAGCGATGGATGAATAAACAAGGGAAGTTAAAACGTTCTTGTTTTTTAGGCTGGTAATGAAAACGTTGGAAAGAGCACTTGCCCCGAAAATATATTGGCGCTATGACTCTTGCTCCTGTGGAAGCGGGTTCAGATACAAGAAGTGGCTGCGGTAATGGCCTGCCTTGGCTCCTCTAGGGCCGTCTCAGGTGGTCGCAGATTAAATCTAAAATGTCATTGACCCCTCTTGGTCGTAAACCAAGAGGGGTAAGGGCGATCTCAACGATACCCGTCAGCGCTAAGCCACGGGGTCGGGAGCGGCTTTCAGATTCATCTGGGCTTCAAAGATGAGCAAGTCGCTCTCTTCATTGTCTCTCATGAGCCGAATGACCTTGGGGCTGACCTGAATCTCGCCATTATTATCAAGACGAACGTACCGGGGATATCGATCAAGCAACAGCTCGGAAAGCCCGCGACTGTATCCCTCACGGATTAACTTGATCTTCGAGTCGTCGGTCGTGCCATATTTCATACGTTTATAAAAGCCTGGGTCAATAGCCCCAACTCCATTTAGAACTTCTACAAACTTGAAAATCTTGTTGTCAAAAAAATCATCCTCTTCTTTCAGTCGAACGATTGCAAGGTTGACTCTCTCTACATCATCTTTAGTTGAGATTCTGACCCAGTAAGGAAACTGACTATTCCCGAACTTAGTATCACCCCAGTTTGCAACATACACATAGTCAGTACCTTTCTTCTCAGGAAGCTCGCGCCAGTATTTGAGTGTGTATCTCAGTACCTGCTTGAGACTGTATTTTTTCAGCTTCCAATCCAAAAACATGGCGTAGAAATCTATAGTGGCCTTATTTTGGAGTCGTTTTAGGTCACTGTACTTCCTCTTGTCATCGAAATTGTCGACGAAGCAAGACTTGATCTCAAGCAGCAAGCGGTCGGCGCTATCGATCAAACCATTTTCCTCAATCGATATGCTAATGGCGTTGTCAATCTCCTCCTCAGTGGCGAAGACATCAATCTCGCTTACACTGTTAGCTATCAGTAGTTGGCCGACGTCAGTCTTGACATACTTACATTCTTGCCCAGTGACTATGCCAGGTTGGAGATTTTCAAGCCTTGCCACAGCGTCACGATGTCGGTCTGCTATCGGGCCATCCAAAATGGCTGTCTCTTGAAGGAGAACATTGCTTACGTTGTCTTCGTCGAGCTTCGAGACATTCACGGATTTTTCATAAAATGTCTGAAGATTAGATTTCTTATTTGTGAAGCCGTCGACTCCCAAGAGGTAGATGCTCGACTCTAGCTTTTTAAGTGTGGTGCCCGCTTCGGGGGCGAATACCTCACTAAATCTATTAACACGACCGATCAGGTTTTTGAATTGTGATGAGGTTAGATTTCCACGGCCTTTCGAGTAGTCAAAAATGAACAGGCGCTCAATAGGAAGATTGACGCCTTCAAGCAGAGTGGAGTTGCACACCAGATACTTCATCGCCTTAGACTGGTGGAACAGGTTCTCCAGATACAGTCGTATGGTGTCCGGTATGGAGCCGTGGTGGTACATCACACCCCTGCGCAAGCATGAAATCAGCCTGTATCGCTTATCAAATGCTTCCTCGAGCTCATCGCAAGCTTTTTGAACCAATGGGCACTCAATATCAGGTAACGTGTTGGCGAGCTCAATGGCGAACTGCTCAATTTTCTTTTTGGTGTTGCCATAAATAATATTTTTGGCTAGCGATTCGCGTTTGATCAAGTCAAAACAATTCTTGTGCTTTCTGCCAATTTCCAACCATTGGTTGAGAAAATGGTCGTAGAGCTTGAGCTTGCCGTCGTTCTTGCCAGTCCTGAAATCCCGAGTATAGAAGCGCTCAGACTTGATGTACTCATCTACCCTGAAGCCCTTGGGCGTCATATCAAGGTAGCGAACTCGAACGTTGAGCTCGTTACAAAGGAAGGGAGTCAAAAACTTGAATGAAGTCTGAGAATTCCTCGCTCCCAGGATACATAGCATCGTCGCCAAGAGTTCATTGCGACTGTCGCCCTGAAGGAGATTATGGGCCTCGTCCACAAAAACCATGTCGAAGTTCAGGGTACTGTATTCGTTAAGTAGTCGATTCAGGCGCTCTTGTGTAAGTACAAAAGTCCGATTTTTTCGCTCGGGAGAGTACATCTCAGGGTGCGTTACAACCTTGCCCAGTTTTGGAATGTCTGAATAAATTAATCGCTTCTTCGTCTGGGCGAGCAAAGCTTTCGATGGCACCAAGATAAGGATGCGTTTGGAGGGATTGTCTTTGACGGACTTGATAATGAGCTCAGACTTTCCGTAGGAGGTCGGAGCAATGACTACTGACGAGTTTTCATATTCGTCTTGGACGAAGGTTCTCAGCGTGTCCTGTTGCTCTGTGAGCACCATGCCCTGGTCGCGGAACGTGTCTACGTAACTGCTCACAATATTCTGGATGAATGACCTACTCAGTCTTTCATCTTGCTCAAAAGATTTGCCGAGGACAGCAGATACCGGTAATAGACCGCTGTTAATAGATACGTCATAAAGTGGTTCGTATCTTCCAGTCAAATTGCCATAAAATAGAGTAATCCTATAACCTAAACGCTTTATTTCAGGCGCTTTATGGTTGAGGAGCAGGACTGCAATCGCAAGCAGCTTAACAGTATCCCCATCGGACATTTCGCTACCACGAAGAAGCTCCATGTAAATGTCTTTAAAACGTGTTTTTGCCAATTCCTTGATAGTGAGCTCTTGCATTTAGCATCCTGCCTCTGCCCGGAGAAAGTCTTCCAGTTTCTGAAGTGTTCCCTTGTGAAGGGACAATACCAAGACAGTTTTGAAGATAGGAGTTGCTGTCAGGGTAGTGGTGAAGTCCGCAATGCTCGTCTCCATAACCTTGTGCGAGACATCGTTAAACAAAGCAGATACTAAGACTACGTTATTGTCTGATGGTACGGCGGAATTCCCGTAAGCTTTATCGCCCTCCATGCCCAAGATAGCGAGCACAGATTCTTTGTAGCTTTTCTTATCGTTAATGGATTTCTGCGCGGCATTCATGGCGTTCAGCCAATGGTTCATTTCTGATTCCGCGAGTCGACCTTTAAGGTCATCACGTGCCTTGGCTAGCATGGACTTGCTGGCTGCACACGAAGTTTTCTTTCCGGCTGCCCCTGACTTCACTTCCGTAATCCAAACCTCGTTGGATGATGGTTGATAAAGAATGAGGTCAAAGCCTTTTCGGATGTGTTTTTCTTCCATATTGAAGAAAGGCGAAACCACATCAAAATCGTCAAGCATCTCGAGGATTACGACATGCGCTAGCAGCTCCCCCAGCATGCCCGTTCGGGTATTCTGATCCTTTGTGGAGTAGCGATCCCAAAATGACTTAAGCGTGGCTGCGTATTTGAAGACGACCATGCTCCGGCTGGCCTGGTCGGCGCCGTGGCATATCCGGGTGAGATTCGCCCTGAGAACATCCTTCAGGTCGTCCGAGAACGTCTCAATGCAGCACACTGCATAATGACCGGTTTGCTTGAATTTCACGCCATCCATAACACGAATATCCAGTGGGGCCTTGGCCTTCCTTCCGCTATTCCAGCGCAGCGGCTTGGGGCTTATGCCTAGTTCTAATCTGAAGATCACAGACCTGTGCTTGGTACCTGAGCACTGCGCAAGCCAGGAGAAATACTAGGAGGGCAATGTGCCACTTAATACAGGGTATGGCGAGAGAATACTCTGGTGAACAACCTCCTGCAGTTCGTACGAATCTGTGAGAGCAGTCATACCAGCGGAGCGGATTCACGTATCAAGAGATTACGTGAGGCCTAGAGTAGGTCGAGGCGGCGGGTGAGTGTTGGTTGAGTAAAGCTAACGGCATCTGGACTCGGCGTGGCTGATAGGCAGCGGGCGCAAGCAAGTGTCCATATAAAGTCGAAATGGTATGGACAGCATTTGATTAGCTGCAGGCCAGTAAACGTGGGGGCTTGCGATGTCTGTCCACATGGCTATATAGAGGGAAGAGTGCCTCACCGACGATGGTGGTTTTCAGTGGTTTCGAGGCATTGGCGGTGCGCAATACACCGAGCACCGCAATCGGGTCGGTGGGCGAGATCAGCGCGCCGAACAGCAGGCAGTAAAGGAAACTCACGTGCCAGCCGAACAGGGCAAAAATGTAATAGGCGAGGCTGCCGATCACCGCAGTGGCAATCAATACACCGAAGGTCGCCAGCAGGCCGATGGGCCAGCGGTAGCTGCGCAAATCATTCAGATTGACGTGCAGGGCGCCGGCGAACAACAGGAACGACAGCATCCAGTTCATCAACAGATCGCCAAGTCGATCTGGCCGATCAGTTGCTGCACACGGTCTTCGAGGCCGGGGAAGCCGAGCACGCTGAGGCCTTGCAGGATCAGTGAGAACAGCAGGGCGGTGACCATCACACCGATGGTCGGCGGCAGGCCGATGAAGCGGAAGTTGACGAAGGTAAGAAGGGTGGTCAAGCAGATGAAAGCGGCGACAAGTTCAAGCATCCGGGGTCCTTTGGATGAAGGTGAATGGAGCGCGACCGGAGTTTTGGGCGCAGGGGTTTGATGGGGTGGGGGTGGCTGAGGGCACATTCGGATTCGGCGTCACGCTCAACAGCCCCTCACCCCAGTCCTCCCGAAACGTCGGACCGCCCAGAGGGAGAGGGGGCCGACCGAGGTGTCTGGCGAGGTACATCGACCTGAACGACCGAGTCGATTTTAGATTCGGCGAGGTGCGGTTAGGTCGGCAACGTTCTCAAGCATCCCCCAATCAGTCCCCTCTCCCTCTGGGAGAGGGCTAGGGTGAGGGCTGGAGCTGACACGACCCAAATCACCCAGACACATTGACCCCGGCACCCCGCCGACGTTGCAGATAAATAAACCACAACGCCGCCAGCACCGTCAGCACCCCGACCAGCGCCCCGGTCCAAGGCAGGTCCGCCAGATCGGCGCCACTGGCCACCACCAGTCCGCCAATCCAGGCGCCCGCCGCATTGCCCAGATTGAAAGCGCTCTGGTTCAGCGTCGAACCCAGATTCGGCGCTTCATGGGCCTGATCGATGATCAGCAGTTGCAGAATCGGGCACAGCGCAAAAGCGAAAATCCCCCACAACACCAGCGTGATCGCCGCAGGCACCACTGAGCGGCTGGTCTGGCTGAACGCCGCCATAATCACCACCACTGCCAAGGCCACGCCGACCAGCGACGGCAGCAAACGGCTGTCGGCCAGACGCCCGCCGAGCATGCTGCCACCCGTCAGGCCGACGCCGAACAGCAGCAACATCACCGTGACGCCGTGGGGGCTGACGCCGGTGATGTCTTGCAGGATCGGTGCGATGTAGGTGAACACGCTGAACAGACTGGTCGAGGCCAGCACGCTCATGCCCAGCGCCAGCAGCACGTTGACCTTGCCCAGCACTTTGAACTCGCTGGCGAGGTTGGCCTTGTCCATCGCAATGTGTTTTGGCAACCACAGCCATTGCGCCAGTGCCGCGATCACGCCGATCACCGACACCGCCCAGAACGTCGAGCGCCAGCCGGCGTATTGGCCGAGCGCAGTGCCCAGCGGAACGCCGAGCACGTTGGCCAGGGTCAGGCCGGTGAACATCATGGCAATGGCCTGGGCGCGCTTGTTCGGCGCGACCAGCCCGGCGGCAACCACCGAGCCGATGCCGAAGAACGCTCCGTGGCACAGGGCGGTGACCACGCGCGCGGCCATCAGCGTGGCGTAATTCGGCGCGAGGGCGCACAGCACGTTGCCGAGGATGAACATCAGCGTCATCCCCAGCAACGTCGCTTTGCGCGGCATGTTCGCGGTGCCGATCGCCAGAATCGGTGCGCCAAACACCACGCCCAGGGCATAACCGGTAATCAACAGACCGGCGTGAGGAATGCTTACGGCCAGGTCGCGGGCGACATCGGGCAGCAGGCCCATGATCACGAATTCAGTGGTGCCGATGCCGAATGCGGCAACGGCGAGGGCAAGCAAGGCGAGTGGCATGCGCAAGGTCTCGGTGAATAGTCTTGACGCTTTGATCAGGCATACGCGGGCCGACGACCGATCTCGAGCGAGAGCGGCGCAGGCAGCCATTATTGGTATTTTTCTGTGCGCAACTGAGTGCGGCGTGGTCGCGCGCAGTATAAACAGCCATGGACACATCGCGAATCAATAATCTGACTAATTGGTTCAACGTCAGAGGCAGGGCGAGAGGGGCGACAGCTCTGGCGGCGTTGCTGCATGCGGGGTGGGACGCCCGGTTGTCAGCTACGCTCTGGTGCGGCGGGGTATGGAGTCGGGCTCAGTGTGATCCGTGTGATTGGTCAGCACGCGCTACCTCAAGAACCTTTCGGCCGCCGGCGGCTCTTAGCCTGTGGGCGGGTAATGTCGTTCTGCCGGCCCACGAATTCCAAAATCAAAAAAGGATGGTGTTATGACGGTAGCTTTGTGGTGTGTGTTGATCGCGATTTTCCTGCCGTACGTGTGCACGATCGTGGCGAAGGCGTCTGGCGGTTTTCGGCTGAAGGACAATTACGACCCGCGGGATTTTCTCGACAGTGTCGACGGTGTGGCGCGACGTGCGCATGCCGCACAACTGAACAGTTTTGAAGTGACCCCGGCATTTGCCGCCGCGGTGCTCGTTGCGCACCTGGTCGGTACGGCGCAGTTGGTAACGGTCAACGTGCTGGCGGTGCTGTTCATCACCAGTCGCCTGCTCTACATCATTTGCTATCTGGCCGACTGGGCGGCGTTGCGCTCGGTGGTGTGGTTTGTGGGGATGGGGTTGATCGCTTCGTTCTTTTTTGTGTCGATCTGATTGTCGGGTGTTGCCGATGGCCTCATCGCGAGCAGGCTCATTCCTACAGGGAAACGCATTCCAAAATGTAGGAGTGAGCCTGCTCGCGATAGCGGTTTGACCGCCTCAACAAATATGAAGGATCACTTCTTCACCGTATCCGCCACCTGCGGCACTTGCGGCAACGGCGCGCCTTTCGGCCAGAGCATCCAGATCTGCCCCTGCTGTTTCATGTCCCCGGCCAGTTGCCCGGCGGCATCACCAGTGCCCCAGAACAGGTCCGCGCGAACCTCGCCGGCGATTGCGCCGCCGGTATCCTGCGCGGCCACCGGGCGCACCAGCGGCGTGCCATCGGGGCGCGTGGTCGACAGCCACAATAGACTGCCCAGCGGAATCACCTTGCGGTCCACCGCCGCGCTGTAACCGGCGGTCAGCGGCACGTTCAGCGAGCCGCGCGGGCCTTCATTGCTGTCCGGGTTGCGGGTGAAAAACACGTAGCTCGGGTTGCTCGCCAGCAGTTCGGGAATCCGTGACGGATTGGCTTTGGCCCAGTTGCTGATGGCGCTCATGGTCACGTCTTCTTTCTTCAACTCGCCCTGCTCGACCAGCCAGCGCCCGATCGGCCGGTAGGGATGGCCGTTCTGATCGGCGTAGGCAATGCGCAGCTGTTTGCCGTCCTCGGTCTGAATCCGTCCGGAACCCTGGATCTGCAGAAATTGCAGGTTCATCGGGTCGGTCAGGTAGGCCACCACCGGCGCTTTCACGCCTTTGGTTTCGATGGTGGCGGCGTCGTCGTAAGGCTTGAGTACTCGCCCTTCGAGCCGGCCACGTAGACGTTTGCCTTTGAGCTCCGGATAAATGCTGTCCAGAGACACGATGATCATGTCTTCCGGCACGCCATACACCGGCACGTTCGCCGCCTCAGTGGGCGTCAGACTGCCGGGATAGACCGGTTCGTAATAGCCGGTGATCAGGCCGTTGGGATTGTTGCTTTCCGCGCGCAAGCCATAAACGTCGAGGTTCTGCTTGAGAAATACGCGGATCTCGCTGGCGCTCTGCGGCACATTGGCGGCAGCCGCGCAGGTCGGGCCCCAGACCGCATCGGCTTTCAATCGGGTGCAGGCGCTGCGCCATGAGCCGAAACCGGCGACCAGATCGCTGTCGGATACGGCGGGCAGGGCTTCCCAGGTGGCGCTTGAATAAGTGGCCAGCGCATGGGTTTTCGGCTTGTCGCTGTCACCGCCGGTGCAGCCGGCGAGTGCGGCCAGCAGTGGAACGGTGACGAAGAGTGGGCGGCGCCAGGCCTGGAAACGGCGATTCATGGAGTGATTCCTGTGCCGGTTGCCCAAGTGCTCCATGCGCTCAAGCAACCCGTATTTTTAATAGGGCTATTGGTGTTTGACGGTGACGCGAGGATACTGGCCGCCGATTTCCGCGACCTGAAGCCGCCATGACTCTCAAACGAATTGCTGTTGTATTGCTGGCCTGTGTGGCCTTGTCCGCCTGTGGCGGGGTCGATCCGAATTCCCCGCTGGGCCAGCGCAAGGCCATCTTCAAACAGATGCTCAAGACCAGCGAAGACCTCGGCGGCATGCTGCGTGGGCGCATCCCGTTCGACGGGGCGAAATTTACTGAAGGCGCGGTCAGGCTCGATGCCCTGTCCCACGAGCCGTGGCAGCATTTCCCGCAGGTTCGCGAAGAAGATCACACCAGCGCCAAGGATGATGTCTGGCAGAAGCAGGCACAGTTTCAGCAAATGGCTCGAGACCTCGAAGCGGCTACCGGTGAACTGGTCATCGCCAGCAAGGTTCAGCCGTACAAGGCCAGCAACCTTGGGCCAGCCGTGCAAAAAGTTGAAGATGCCTGCAGTGCTTGCCATAAGCAGTTTCGGGATCATTAAGCGCTGTCGTCTGAGCTGCCTTCGCGAGCAGGCTCGCTCCCACAGGGGATATGTATTCCAACGTGGGAGCGAGCCTGCTCGCGAAGAGGGCATCAGATTCACCGCATGATTGCTTACTTGTCGATCTCGTCCAGCGCTTCCTGCAGTTCCTTGCGCGACTCGGCCAGCTTCTCCTTGCGCTTGTTGATCTTCTCCGGATCACCCTTCTTCATGGCCTTGTCGAGGTCGGCCTGACGCTGGCTGACTTCATGCTTGGCCTCAAGCACCTTGTTCTCGCGTTCTTTTTTCAGTCCGGCGTCGGTGCAATGCTCGGTCACTTCACGCAGGGCTGTTTCCAGACCGGCCTGCTGCTCCATGTTGCCGCGCGACTTGGCCTGTTCGATCTGGTTGATGATGCCCTGCTTCTTCGCAGCGCAACCGGTCAGGCCCGGGCCTTCTTCTTCCGCCATCGCCGGGACGGCCAGGACGCCGCACAGGGTGAACAGGGCGAGCGGTGCGAGAAATTTCATAAAAGCTCCATGTGCATAAACAGTCGGGTTGGAGGGCACTGCGCTGTTGGAGCGCCGGGCCGGCCATTGGGTTCCCGCGGGGCGGGGAAGGCATGTTCAGAAGCCGTCGATCCCGGCGGCCTGCAAGGTCTCGCTCAAGGCTAACACTTGCGGGTCGCGAAAGAAGGCGCTCAATTGCGCCGCACGGCCGGGGCCGATTCCGGGTTCTGCCTGCCATTGTTCGGTGTCACGTTGTGCCAGCTCCTGCCAGGAGTCAGACAGTTGTGCCTGACCCGTCGGCGGCAGGCCCAGGGCTTTGAGCCACTGCGCGAATGGTCGTTGGCGAGCGCTGTGAAAACTGTGGATCAGGCGGGCGCTGCTGCGTTCGCCGAAGCCGGCGATGTTAGCAAGCTCTGGCTCGTCGAGGGTCAACCAATCCAGCAGGTTGTTCAGACGGCCTGTTTCGAAAAGTTTCTCCCAGGTGCCGCGACCGACATGCGCCATCGCCAGCCCCTGCTTGCCACTGAGCCAGGCCAGACGCGCAAGAAACTGGCTTTCGCAGCCGGCGGTGGGTTGCCAGCAACTCAGCGCATGAAAGTCCTGGGCGTTCGGAACGGATAGCGCTGCGCGCTCGGTGGCACGTAATACCACGCTGTCGAGCCGCGGGATGGTCAACCCGGCAAGGCTGATCGCCACCTGGTCGCCGGGGCGGATATCCATCTGCTGCCAGCGCTTCAATGAGCTGACGCTGACTCGTTTGATCTCGCGGTCGTCGAGCATCGTCGGGGTCAGTTCCAGCACCGGCGTGATGCGCCCGGTGCGACCGATCTTGAAATTGACCTTGCGCACATCAGCCAAAGCCTGCGCGAACGGATATTTCCAGGCGGTCGCCCAATACGGCACGCGGGCCTGCCAGCGCTCGGCAGGTGGGCGCTGACTCTGGCGCAGGACCACGCCGTCGGTGGCAAACGGCAGAGGGGAGCGATACCAGTGCTCGCGCCATTTTTGCGCCTCGGCCAAGTCGGTGACGGCGTGGCTGTAGGGTTCGATGGTGGCGAAACCCAGTGTCGCCAGCAGGGTTAATCGCTCGGGTAAATCCACGGGGCC
This sequence comes from Pseudomonas fluorescens, assembly GCA_902825215.1. GTDB lineage: Bacteria > Pseudomonadota > Gammaproteobacteria > Pseudomonadales > Pseudomonadaceae > Aquipseudomonas > Aquipseudomonas fluorescens_G. Next base: position 5,758,053 of record LR782234.1, on the reverse strand, counting down.
CTGCGGCAAGTCCCACACGAACAGACCGATCCCGGCAGCTTGTTGCGCATCCAGCAATTTGCGCCCCATCAATCCGGCCACGGTAGCGCGGGCGTTGACGCTGCCGGCGCGGGCTTGCACGTGGTCGTTCAGGCGCCAATAGAGTTCGCCCTGCACCAGCAGATCCTGCGGTTGGCGCAGGCGTTGCGGGATCGCCGGGATCTGCCGCGCCGAGGCTGTCCAGTCCTGCCCCGAGAGGCCGTCGCCACGGCTGATGGCTTGCTGCAGCAGGCCTTGGCGATAGATCAGGGTGACCGCCACGCCGTCGATTTTTGGTTGAATCCAGACATTCTTGCGCGATCGCAGCCAGCGTTCGACGTCTTCGGCGTGATGAAGCTTGTCCAGGCCAGTGTGAGCGACGGGATGCTGGACGGGGCCGCTGGCGCTGCGCAACGGTGTGGGCGGCGAGGGCAGTCGGAAGCATTGTCGCCATGTCTCCAGACGCAGGCGTGACTGGTCGTAGAGTCCGTCGCTGATCAGCGAGCGGCCCTGGCGGTGGTAGGCGTCGTCCCATTGATCGATCTGGGTTTGCAGGGCGGTGATTTCGCGTTGGGCTTTGGTGGGTGGCCAGTCTGGGCAGTTAGCGTGGGCGTGGAGGGTGATGAGTGTCAGCAGGAGAACCGACAGCAGGGGCAGGGTGAAGGGCATGTGAGCTTCCTTGCTCGAAGGTGATGTTTGAAGCGTAGGTGGGGATTTCGAGACCGGTGGCGGGGTGTTTTGCGGGGTGTGTCCAAGAGGGCGATTTGTGTTGCCAGGACGACCGTAATCGCTAGCAGGCTAGCTCCCACAGGGGGGCGGGTTGAGCATGGAATTTTTCCGGACATGAAAAAGCCCCGCACGGCGCGAACCGTGCGGGGCTTTTTTGTAGCCGGGAAGGGCTTACAGGCCGGCAGCGGAACGCAGGGCGTCGGCGCGGTCGGTTTTTTCCCAGGTGAACGTGGTGAAGCTGTCTTCGCCAACGGTCTTGGTCTGCGGCGCGCGGCCGAAGTGGCCGTAGGCTGCGGTTTCCTGGTACATCGGGTGCAGCAGGTCGAGCATGGTGGTGATCGCGTATGGACGCAGGTCGAACACTTCACGCACCAGTTTGATGATCTTGTCATCGCTGATCTTGCCGGTGCCGAAGGTGTTCAGCGAGATCGAGGTAGGCTGTGCCACGCCGATCGCGTAGGAAACCTGGATCTCGCAACGCTCGGCCAGGCCGGCCGCGACGATGTTCTTGGCCACATAACGGCCAGCGTAGGCGGCCGAACGGTCAACCTTCGATGGATCCTTGCCGGAGAACGCGCCACCGCCGTGACGGGCCATGCCGCCGTAGCTGTCGACGATGATCTTGCGACCGGTCAGACCGCAGTCACCTACCGGACCGCCAATGATGAACTGGCCGGTCGGGTTGATGTGGAACTGGGTGTCCTTGCTCAGCAGTTCGGCAGGCAGTACGTGCTTGACGATCAGCTCCATCACGCCTTCGCGCAGGTCTTTGTACGAGACTTCCGGGTTGTGCTGGGTCGACAGAACCACGGCGTCGATACCGACAACCTTGCCACCTTCGTAACGGCAGGTCACTTGCGACTTGGCGTCCGGGCGCAGCCAAGGCAGCAGGCCCGATTTGCGCGCTTCGGCCTGACGCTGCACCAGTTGGTGCGAGAAGGTGATCGGCGCTGGCATCAACACGTCGGTTTCGTTGCTGGCGTAGCCGAACATCAGGCCCTGGTCGCCGGCGCCCTGATCTTCAGGCTTGGCACGGTCAACGCCCTGGTTGATGTCGGGGGACTGCTTGCCGATGATATTCATCACGCCGCAGGTCGCGCCGTCGAAGCCGACTTCGGAGCTGGTGTAGCCGATGTCGCAGATCACGTCACGAACGATCTGCTCCAGGTCGACCCAGGCGCTGGTGGTCACTTCACCGGCAACGATGGCCACGCCGGTCTTGACCAGCGTTTCCACGGCTACGCGAGCGTGTTTGTCCTGGGCAATAATGGCGTCCAGCACCGCATCGGAAATCTGGTCGGCGATTTTGTCCGGATGCCCTTCGGACACGGACTCGGAGGTGAAGAGGGAGTATTCGCTCATCTCGATGTTTTCCTGAATTTACCGATGGTGAGTGTCGCCAGCCGGCCGCTGAAAATGGCGGACCTGGATCTGGAAACCATTACGTAAGCCTACATAGAGGCTTTCCCCGGGAACGAGTCCCGCAGCGGTGGCCCAACGGGCCAGATCGTCCTGTTCAAACCCCAACCAGAGATCACCGCAGGCCTCCCTGGCCCAACTCTGGTTGTGGCTACATAACTCTGTCACGAGCAGGCTACCGCCCGGTTGCAGCAGGTCGGCCATGTGCCTGAGCGCATCGGCCGGGGCGGCGAAATGGTGCAACACCATGTTCAACACCACGCAATCGGCCTGAACGCTACTGCCGTTCAATGCATCGGCCAATTGCAGGCTGACGTTAGCCAGCTGTTCACGTTCGCAGACCTGACGCGCCAGTTCGAGCATCGCCGGGCTGTTGTCCAGCGCGGTCACGCTGGCAAAACGACGCGCCAGTTCCGGCAGAAAAGCACCATCGCCGGGGCCGACTTCGATGGCCGTGGCAGCACCATTGAAGTTCAGCTTGTCGAGCAAGGCCAGCACGCTGTCGCGGTACTGCGGCAGGCCGGCGATCAAATCCTGCTGGGCGCGAAACTTCTCTGCAACCCGGGCGAAAAAGTCCTGACTGGCGGCGGCGCGTTGCCCGTGGACCTGTTCGATCCGCGTTTGCACGTCGTCCGGCAGCGCCAGATCGTCGACTTCTTCCAGCAATGCTGCGTGCAGCTTGCCGCCGAGCAATTCGGTATGGGGCAGGGCGCGACGATAGAAAATCGCGTTGCCTTCACGGCGGGTCGCCACCAGATCGGCCTGCGCCAGCACTTTAAGGTGGTGGCTCATGCCGGACTGACCGATGCCGAAAATCTGCGCCAGCTCCAGCACGCCGAACGAATCGTTGGCCAGCGCGCGCAGAACATTCAGCCGCAACGGATCGCCGCCGGCCTTGCACAGGGCCGCCAGCTCGTCGCAATCGTCATGGCGAATGGAAGGCACGCGTAGGTTCATAGGGCTGGCAGTCTAGAGACGGTGCGTGGGCATCGCAAGGTCAATATCAAAAAGTTTTGATATTGCTCGATAAATGGCACTTCTCATTGGACGGTGGTCTCTACAAACCAATAGCGGAAAGGTTTCACCAGCAGAAACCGGCGCTATCGATTGGAAAAACGCCTCCGGATCACTATCTGTCATTGCCCCGAGGCGCATGGGTGAGGGAAAATGCCCTCCTTTTTTCCGTTTCAATCTATTCACACCCAGGAGATCAGCGATGCCTAGCCGTCGTGAGCGTGCCAACGCCATTCGTGCCCTCAGCATGGATGCCGTGCAAAAAGCCAACAGCGGCCATCCCGGTGCCCCCATGGGTATGGCAGATATTGCCGAAGTGCTGTGGCGCGACTACCTCAAGCACAACCCGAGCAACCCGTCGTTCGCCGACCGTGACCGCTTCGTGCTGTCCAACGGCCACGGCTCGATGTTGATCTACTCGCTGCTGCACCTGACCGGTTACGACCTGTCGATCGACGACCTCAAGCAGTTCCGTCAACTGCACAGCCGCACGCCGGGCCACCCGGAATTCGGTTACACCCCGGGTGTTGAAACCACCACTGGCCCGCTGGGTCAGGGCCTGGCCAACGCCGTCGGTTTCGCGCTGGCAGAAAAGGTTCTGGGCGCGCAGTTCAACCGTCCCGGCCACGACATCGTCGACCACCATACCTACGTGTTCCTCGGTGATGGCTGCATGATGGAAGGCATCTCCCACGAAGTCGCGTCCCTGGCCGGTACCTTGGGTCTGGGCAAGCTGATCGCCTTCTATGATGACAACGGCATTTCCATCGACGGCGAAGTCGAAGGCTGGTTCACCGACGACACGCCGAAGCGTTTCGAATCCTACAACTGGCAAGTGATCCGCAATGTTGACGGTCACGACCCGGAAGAGATCAAGACTGCCATCGACACCGCGCGCAAGAGCCCGCTGCCGACGCTGATCTGCTGCAAGACCACCATCGGTTTCGGTTCGCCGAACAAGCAAGGCAAGGAAGACTGCCACGGCGCCCCGCTGGGTGACGCGGAAATCGCCCTGACCCGTCAGGCGCTGAACTGGAACCACGGCCCTTTTGAAATCCCGGCCGACATCTATGCCGAGTGGGATGCCAAGGAAAAAGGTCGCGCCGCCGAAGCCGAGTGGGACCAGCGTTTCGCTGCGTACTCCGCAGCGTTCCCGAGCGAAGCCAACGAGCTGATCCGTCGCCTGAGCGGCGAGCTGCCAGCCGACTTCTCGGAAAAAGCCTCGGCCTACATCGCCGAAGTCGCGGCCAAGGGCGAAACCATCGCCAGCCGCAAAGCCAGCCAGAACACCCTGAACGCGTTCGGCCCGCTGCTGCCGGAACTGCTTGGCGGTTCGGCTGACCTGGCCGGTTCCAACCTGACCCTGTGGAAAGGTTGCAAGGGCGTCAGCGCTGAAGATGCCAGTGGCAACTACATGTACTACGGCGTGCGCGAATTCGGCATGACCGCGATCATGAACGGCGTGACCCTGCACGGCGGCCTGGTGCCTTACGGCGCAACCTTCCTGATGTTCATGGAATACGCCCGCAACGCGGTGCGCATGTCGGCGCTGATGAAGAAGCGTGTGATCCACGTCTACACCCACGACTCCATCGGTCTGGGCGAAGACGGCCCGACGCACCAGCCGATCGAGCAACTGACCAGCCTGCGCACCACGCCGAACCTCGACACCTGGCGTCCAGCCGATGCCGTTGAATCGGCAGTCGCGTGGAAAAACGCGCTGGAGCGCAAGGACGGCCCATCGGCGCTGATCTTCTCGCGTCAGAACCTGCAACACCAGGAGCGCGATGCCGGCCAGATCGCCGATATCAGCCGCGGCGGTTACGTGTTGAAGGACTGCGCCGGCGAGCCGGAGCTGATCCTGATTGCCACCGGTTCGGAAGTCGGCCTGGCCGTTCAGGCCTTCGACAAGCTGACCGAACAGGGCCGCAAGGTTCGCGTGGTTTCCATGCCGTGCACCAGCGTGTTCGATGCGCAGGACGCTGGCTACAAGCAATCGGTGCTGCCGTTGCAGGTGGGCGCGCGTATCGCCATCGAAGCGGCCCACGCCGATTTCTGGTTCAAGTACGTCGGTCTGGAAGGCCGCGTGATCGGCATGACCACCTACGGCGAATCGGCTCCGGCTTCGGCACTGTTCGAAGAGTTCGGCTTCACCCTGGAAAACATCCTCGGTCAGGCGGAAGAGCTGCTGGAAGACTAAAACACAGCGCGGTGGCCTTAAGGTCACCGCAATCCCTGTGGGAGCTGGCTTGCCAGCGATAGGGTCATCAGCTCCAACATAAAGTTGTCTGAATGGACGCTATCGCTGGCAAGCCAGCTCCCACAGGGGTTGTGTTGCAACAAACATTGCGTCTGCCTGCGTACTATCGAGAACCCCATGCCTCAACCGCGTCCCTACAAAGTTGCACTCAACGGCTACGGCCGCATTGGTCGTTGCGTGTTGCGTGCGCTGTTTGAGCGAGGCGAGAAAGCCGGGTTTGAAATTGTCGCGATCAACGATCTGGCCGACATGGCCAGCATCGAATACCTGACACGCTTCGACTCCACCCACGGCCGTTTTCCCGGCGAGGTGCGCGTAGAAGGCGATTGTCTGCATATTAACGGTGACTGCGTGAAGGTCCTGCGCAGTGCCACTCCTGAAGGCATCGATTGGGCGTCGCTGGGCGTCGATCTGGTGCTCGAGTGCTCCGGTGCCTATAACACCCGTGAAGACGGCCAGCGCTTTCTCGATGCTGGCGCGCCACGCGTGTTGTTCTCGCAGCCGATGGCCAGCGAGGCGGATGTCGATGCCACCATCGTTTACGGGGTCAATCAGGATTGCCTGACCGGTGACGAACGGCTGGTGTCCAACGCGTCCTGCACCACCAACTGCGGTGTGCCGCTGTTGCGTCTGCTCGACAAGGCGATTGGCCTGGATTACGTGTCGATCACCACGATTCACTCGGCGATGAACGATCAGCCGGTGATCGACGCTTATCACCACGAAGACCTGCGCCGCACCCGTTCGGCGTTCCAGTCGGTGATCCCGGTGTCCACTGGTCTGGCGCGCGGTATCGAGCGTCTGCTGCCGGAACTTGCCGGACGAATTCAGGCCAAAGCCGTACGCGTGCCGACGGTCAACGTGTCCTGCCTCGATATCACGATGCAGACCGCTACGGCGACCGACGCCAACGAGATCAACCGGATCCTGCGCGAAGCCGCCACCAGCGGCCCGCTCAAGGGGCTTCTGGCCTATACCGAGTTGCCGCACGCCAGTTGTGATTTCAACCATGACCCACATTCGGCCATCGTCGATGCCAGTCAGACCCGTGTTTCCGGCCCAAGGCTGGTGAACATCCTGGCCTGGTTCGACAACGAGTGGGGTTTTGCCAACCGAATGCTGGACGTTGCAGACCACTATCTGCAAACAGCAACTTCAAAAAAACCGTAGGAAGTGCGACCCATGACCGTGTTGAAGATGTCCGACCTCGATCTGCAAGGCAAGCGCGTATTGATCCGCGAAGACCTCAACGTCCCAGTCAAGGACGGTGTCGTCACCAGCGACGCGCGAATCCTGGCTTCGCTGCCGACCATCAAGCTGGCCCTGGAAAAAGGCGCGGCCGTGATGGTCTGCTCGCACCTGGGCCGTCCGACCGAAGGCGAGTTCTCTGCCGAGAACAGCCTCAAGCCTGTCGCTGACTACCTGAGCAAGGCGCTGGGCCGCGAAGTGCCGCTGGTGGCTGATTACCTGGGCGGTGTTGACGTCAAGGCCGGCGACGTCGTGCTGTTCGAAAACGTGCGCTTCAACAAGGGCGAGAAAAAGAACGCCGACGAACTGGCCCAGCAATACGCCGCTCTGTGCGACGTATTCGTGATGGACGCTTTCGGCACCGCTCACCGCGCCGAGGGCTCGACCCACGGCGTAGCTAAATTCGCCAAAGTGGCAGCTGCTGGCCCGCTGCTCGCCGCTGAGCTGGACGCACTGGGCAAAGCCCTCGGCGCGCCGGCCAAGCCAATGGCCGCCATTGTTGCCGGTTCCAAGGTCTCGACCAAACTCGATGTGCTAAACAGCCTGAGCCAGATCTGCGATCAACTGATCGTCGGCGGCGGCATCGCCAATACTTTCCTCGCGGCGGCCGGTCACCCGGTGGGCAAATCGCTGTACGAACCGGATCTGCTCGACACCGCGCGCGCCATCGCCGCCAAGGTCAGCGTGCCGCTGCCGGTTGATGTGGTGGTTGCCAAGGAATTCGCCGAAACTGCCGAAGCCACGGTCAAGCTGATCGCTGACGTCGCGGCTGACGACATGATTCTGGACATCGGCCCGCAAACCGCGGCCAACTTCGCCGAGCTGCTGAAATCGTCGAAAACCATTCTGTGGAACGGCCCGGTCGGCGTGTTCGAATTCGACCAGTTCGGCAACGGCACCAAAGTGCTGGCTCAAGCCATCGCCGAAAGCTCGGCGTTTTCCATCGCTGGCGGTGGCGACACCCTGGCGGCGATCGATAAATATGGCGTGGCTGAACAGATCTCCTACATTTCTACCGGTGGTGGCGCGTTCCTCGAATTCGTCGAAGGCAAAGTGCTGCCGGCCGTTGAAGTCCTGGAAAGCCGGGCCAAGGCCTGAGGCCCCCCGTTTGGCCAGGCAAAGGAGTGTTCATATGGTCAAGTCGTTAGCGCTGTTGCTGCTGACCGCAACGCTGGCGGCCTGCGGGAGCAATCCCAAGGCCGAAGCCACGCCGGCACCGAGCGAGCCGCAGAAAGGCTGTTACCAGGCCGACTGGCAGGCCGAAACCAACCCGGTGCTGAACAAGCGTTCCGGGCCGGACGGTCTGGAGAAATACGAGACGCAAACCCCGGCCAAGGAACATGGTTGTCCTTGACGGGTCTGACTCTTAACTCAGGGCTGGCGGCGTGCGCCGTCAGTCGAGGAACACGGATGAAAGGCTTGATCGCCATTGCGGCGTTGGCATTGTTGGGCGGTTGCGCGCAGTTGAACCTGTTTCAGTCGTCCGCCCCGGCAGACAACTGGACCACCTGGACCTGCGACAGCCAGGCCAAAGTGCTGTGGCGTTACGCCGATGCCGGCCAGAAAGAAGTCGATGTGCGACTGGGCGGCGGCGATCAGGTCTATCGCCTGAAAGAAGAGCCGGGCGCGTCGGGCACGCTGTACAGCGACGGCATGCTGGCGTTTCACGTCAAGGGTGATGAAGGCCTGGTGTACTGGGTCGCCACCAATGACCTGATTGGCCGGGGTTGCAAGGCGCAGTAATTGACACACCACAGTTCTACTGTGGGAGCGAGCCTGCTCGCGAAAGCGGTCTGACAGGCACTGCTTCAGCGACTGCAAGATTGCTTTCGCGAGCAGGCTCGCTCCCACAGGGGATCTGTGTAGTTATCAGGAATTGGCTTTACCGAATCACCCGACCGGGCCTCAACCCCCGATCTGCAATCACTTGAATAGCCGCCGCCGCTCCGGCAGGCTGGCACGATCAACGACCCTCAACCGGGAGAGACACACACAATGGCACTTATCAGCATGCGCCAGATGCTGGACCACGCAGCCGAGTTCGGCTACGGCGTTCCAGCCTTCAACGTCAACAACCTTGAGCAGATGCGCGCCATCATGGAAGCCGCTGACAAGACTGACTCCCCGGTGATCGTTCAGGCTTCGGCCGGCGCCCGCAAATACGCCGGCGCGCCTTTCCTGCGTCACCTGATCCTGGCGGCGATCGAAGAATTCCCGCACATCCCGGTGTGCATGCACCAGGACCACGGCACCAGCCCTGACGTCTGCCAGCGTTCGATTCAACTGGGCTTCAGCTCGGTGATGATGGACGGCTCGCTGGGCGAAGACGGCAAGACCCCGACCGACTACGACTACAACGTCCGCGTGACCCAACAAACCGTGGCCATGGCCCACGCCTGCGGCGTTTCGGTAGAAGGCGAGCTGGGCTGCCTGGGTTCGCTGGAAACCGGCATGGCCGGTGAAGAAGACGGCATCGGCGCTGAAGGCGTTCTGGATCACAGCCAGATGCTGACCGACCCGGAAGAAGCGGCTGACTTCGTCAAGCGCACCCAGGTTGATGCACTGGCTATCGCCATCGGCACCAGCCACGGCGCCTACAAGTTCACCAAGCCACCTACCGGCGACGTGCTGGCGATCGATCGCATCAAGGAAATCCACAAGCGCATCCCGAACACCCACCTGGTGATGCACGGTTCGTCCTCGGTGCCACAAGAATGGCTGGCAATCATCAACCAGTACGGCGGCGACATCAAAGAAACCTACGGCGTACCGGTTGAAGAAATCGTCGAAGGCATCAAGCACGGCGTGCGCAAGGTCAACATCGACACCGACCTGCGCCTGGCATCCACCGGTGCGATGCGTCGCCTGATGGCCACCAACCCGAGCGAGTTCGACCCTCGTAAGTTCTTCGGCGCCACCGTGACTGCAATGCGTGACGTGTGTATCGCTCGCTACGAAGCTTTCGGTACTGCCGGTAATGCTTCGAAGATCAAACCGATCTCGCTGGAAGCGATGTACCAGCGTTATCTGAAGGGTGAGTTGAACGCCAAGGTTAACTAAACCTGAGCGTTAATTTGCTGATACAAGAAACCCGCCGAAAGGCGGGTTTCTTGTGCTCTGGGGTTACCCTTTTGTGAAGTTCATATTGTAAGTTTTACCCACGTTTGGCCCGCCTGCGAGAACTTTAACAGTACCGCCCAACTGATTGTCGTTGCCATCGGACGATTTCAGGTTGATGGTGAGTGAGCTGTCTCCATGGCCATATTCATCTCCATCTGAAGCTTTTGCTTTCGCCTGGAGATTAAAAGTTCTGGAAGTCTTTGCGGTATAGCTTCCGGTGACGGTGAAGTTAAGTCCGTAATATTTCATTTTTCCGTTATTTAACTTGCCACCCTGTGGGCTTAGATCATCAAATGTAAGTGTGGTGGGATTGCTTTCGCCTGTATCAGAGACGGTTCCTTGAAAAGTAAGCATTATTTTATTAACCTTTTGCTCGCGATTTTTAAGGCTCGGGCTACATTTAAGTCCGAAGTTTGTTTTCCCGGTATCACGCTGATGAGGTTAGGTTGAAGTCTGTATCTTGGAACCTGATAAAAATGACAGTTTTTTATAGTTATTCGCGATGTTTTGTTCAAGTGATTCATGAGTTCGGTATAAGAAGTTGTAATTTAAGCAGTTCTTTCCCCTTTATTTGCTTTGGTGAGATCAATCGTTATGCATAAATTCGTAGTTAATGTGCGTATCAAGATCTATCTGTCATTAATACCTGTTAGTTTTTACAGGTGCCTAAGTTCTAAATGTGAGGAAAATGAGGTTGGGAGATTGGCTTCCCAATTAATGGCTGATGAGTTAAAAGGAGATGAATATGCAGGTTTTTATAAACTTTATTGATGGAAAAGCTATCGCTTTAGCGGTCGAGCCAGACAATACCATTGAAAATGTCAAAGCGAAAATACAGGACAAGGAAAATATCCCGCCTGATCGACAACGGTTAATTTTCGATGGAAAGCAACTCGAAGATGGAAGGTCGTTATCATTTTATAATATTGCTAATGATGCAATTCTTTATGTAGTTCTCCGTTAGCGGGGTGGGAGATAAAGGTCTTATGCTTTTTGTCTCGAGTTACCTTATAATAACGGCTCGATATAAATAAATAGATATGAGTGAATCCGCCTGAGAGAATTTTTGCGAATGGTTGTTTTGTGCCGTGTGCATCGCGCGTCATGAAACGTTCGAACTGCGGGTAATGCTTCGAGGATCAAACCGATCTCGCTGGAAGCGATATATCAGCGTTATCTGAAGGGTGAGTTGAACGCCAAGGTTAACTGAGCCCGATGTTGAGCTGATTTAAAAGAAACCCGCCGAGAGGCGGGTTTTTTGTGGGCGGGATTTTCTTGCGCTAATGGAGCTACCTAAAAGTCAGAGCAAATGGCGCTGCCGCGTGCTCAATGGCGTTGAACACATGGGGAGCCTGTTCGCGATACTGGGGATAGCGCTTGAGCACGACTTCAACCGAGGCAAGGAGATGCTGAATGCGCTCCTTGGGTTGGTCGATTTCACAGGTGTGAGCGAATTCCAGGAGCCCTTGTCGTGAGGCAAACATTGACTTGTTGCCCGCCAGATCCAACGCCAGAACATCTTCCGGAATATAGGCCGTGGTGTTGACGATGTCGTAAGCCGGCGCCAAATGCGCATCGCGTTGCGTCGGCTCGGAATAGAGCAGCCCGAAATTTTTCAAATGAGCGTCGCCGTTTCCGACGATGCAGCTCAGGGCGACGCTATCGAAGAGTTGATCAAGCGACGTACGCAAGTGTTCCACCGGACAAAAAACCCGGACAGCCTTGGCAATTGCAGCATAACTCTTGCTGTACTTCTGATTAGCCGACAGCCCCATCAGCACCGCCATGTCTTCAAACCCAATCGGATTCAGCTGGTCGTCGCGGTCAAATCGACGCATGACAAACAGCTTGGCGTTGTCGGAAAGGTAAAACGGTGGAACGGGAATCCCCGCCTCTTTCGCCATGGACATGCAAAGGAATTCGTTGATCGCCAGACCGGGGAATTCGTCACGCCCGCTTTTGATGATCAGATCCGATGTTTTGGATGTCACTCGAGGTAATCCAGCCTCTTGTCGTTCCGGTACCAGCAATTTGGGTTGAACACCGGAAATGCCTGCCCGTAGGATGTAGCGCTCAAGCATGTTGGCAAAGATATCTTCCGTGCCGTCCCACGTCAGAATCTCGTCGAGTTTTTCTCCCGGAAACTCTTGCTCTTCCAATAAGGCGTCGACTGTTTCAGAGCGTACGTGAACCCTGCCGATGGGCGATGTGCTGCCGGACAGCGCCAGTAGCAGCATTGGCTCGACGCTCACAGTTTTGGCCAAGCGATTGCGCAACTGCTCCAGCACATAGCCTTCTGGCAGGTTCATCTGAAAAACCGGATGCAGCTCGCGGCGGCGAAACTCGTCATGCCGTACAGGCATTGAGAGGCTGATTGCCATGGGTGGCGATGCATCTTCGTGATAACGAAAAGTGAAATTCTCGCTGTCGCTGAAAAGCCTGCCACTTTTACCTTGTGGCGTGCTGATTTGAAGAGAGGTCGTTTTCATTCGAATAAATCCCCAAGCTCTTCGAGGGTTGGCATCGTTGCTGGAACCACCGCAAGTTCGCAATCGAGAGCAGCCAAAACGCGCGCGTAAGCGATCATGCCGACAGAAAGGGTGCCTTTCTCCACCGCGATGACTTTGTATCGCGTCAGTCCCGCCAGCTCGGCAAGCTGCGCCTGTGTCAGGCCTCGATTCAGACGTTTTTCGCGCAATTGCACGCCGAGGCGGCTTATCAAAAAAGAATAGTCCATGTTGCGCTACCGTAACATTTTCGGGTCAATGTAGCGTATACGGAACATTAAATCCATTTGGATCAAGAAACCCGCCGTAAAGCGGGTTTCTGGGCGGTTGTTATTCATTCAACTCAACGTGATCCAGCGCCTGATTCACCGCCAACTCACCGAGCATGACCACTTGCGCGATACCCAGCGCAGTCTTGCGGTGCGAGGTGTCGAGGGTGGCGGCGAAGTTGCTGAGCATTTCGCTGGCCGAACCCAAGGTTTCGCTGGCGTTGGCCAGCAGGGATTCGGTGTTGTACTTCGGGTTAGCGAGGTACATGGCCTCAGGTTCGTGGGCGCACGTCATGATGTGTGCGGCGGGGCTGAGGTAGTGGTCGAGGGCGCGTTCGGCGGCGTCGTTGAGTTTTTTTGAGTCGAGGGAGTCGTACGGGGATGCCGGGTCGGTGACTGGCGGATGTGGTGTTGATTTGATCATGTGCTCGAAACCTGATTGGAGTGCCTCCGCTCTGGCTACTAATCAAAGTGGAGGCAACTGTACGCAGGTTAGTAGACCGGGGTTTCGAGCAAGCCGGCGCACCCGAAGGTGCCCTGCGCACAGTTACCATCAAGCGCAGGTATGGAATACCTGACCGACAGATGCTGATGCACAAAGCTTGAAACCACGGGCTACTAAACCCGATCACTGGAAATCAGTGACGCGAGTCAAGTTACCGATGGCCCGCCAGGCGCACAAGCCGGCGGATTCTGGCGCAGTGGTAGGCAACGGCGCAAGGTGTTGTAGGCATCAGGACGTAACTGCTGACAGATCTAAACAGCGCTGTTTAAAGGGTGGATTTAAAACAGGTCAACCGAGCATCCAGCGCTTCAACTGTACGAATAATCCACCGTCAAGCGGTGCCTCCGCACTTGAATGAGCGCAGTGAGTTGACTGGGGAGGAGGCACCTCTTTCAAGTGATAACCGGTCAGGGTATGGCGCCCGCCTCCCGTGGCATGAGCGCGGATGGCGCTGAGTGTCGGGTAACCTCTCAAACAGTCCATTTCTCCTTGCCAGCTGTCTCTTGCATCGGCGATGTCGGTCATGAACCAAACGTCGGTATAGGTACTGTCTCGGTGGTAATAAGACCCGGCAATCGGGTAGCTCTGAGCGTTATCTTTCAGCGTGCCCCACAACTGACCGTTGTTTGCGTTTGCATGGGTAATGTCTATGCAAAAGCTGTTGTCGTCGTTACAGAAGTTTCCGAGTGGACCTGGCATGGGCGACTTCTTGGTGGATTGATGTGTGAACCAACGTTATCGGGGTTGGTTAACAGGGCCAACTGTCAGGTCTGACAGGTTTTTATACCTTTTTGGATGTTGATACGTTTTTTAAGTCCGTTTTGAGTGCTGCAGAGATGGGCGCTGAAGCCTTCAGAAGCTGCCGAAGGCTGCGACCTTTTGATTTTGTCTTTTTAGAATCAAAAAGGATCGAAAGATCGCAGCTTCGGCGGCTCCTACCGTGGGGATTGGGTTATTTGTCGTGATCGATGTCGAGTTTGGAGAAGGTCACCTGCCCACCCTCACTCGTATACCCCGTGTTGTCCTGCACATAAACCCCAGCCTTGAAGTACAACGGCTTGTCGCGCCACGTCGCGCTGATCTGTGAGTCCCACTGATAACCCGCCGCGCTCACACCCAGCGCGCCGCCGGGGCTGAGGTGGATGAGGTAGTTGAATTCGCGGTCGAGCTTGATTCCGGTGGCGAGGGTGATAACACGACTTTCCGCGTCATCGGGACGCATGCGCACTTTGATCACGAGATTGCCGGTTTCGGTTTTGGTCTTGTACTGATACTCGAGTTTGACCATTGGCCGCTGGCTTTCGTACGCGTGAATCTGGCCGATGACGATCTTGCCGGAGCTCGGCACCTTGTTCACGGTGAGGGTTGCGCGCAGCAGGTTGTCGGCGTCCGGGTAGTACCAGTTGCGCAGGGTGCCGTTGCTGAAGGTTTCACGCAGTTCGGTGCGCGGGTAGATGGCGTTTTCGGTTTTCGAGCCGGTCACCGGTGACCAGAAAAACAGGGTGCCGGTGTCGGAATGGAAGTACTGATCCTTGAAGCCATCCACCAGTTTCGAGGTTTCGACGGTGTACGGCGGGCTGCCAACAGGAACGCTGAGGTTCCAGGTTGCGAGATCGATCATGACGGTTCTTCCACTCAATTCATCCGGAACGTCGGTGCCAGAAGCTCTAGCCCGCGCGTTTTCGGGCGTCTTTATAAGCGTAGCGGCGATTTTTGTTAATGCCCATCCGGCGATTACTTGACGTCAAAGTCCTGTCGAAATGCCATCTAGCCCGGTTTTCGGGGGCTGTAGCGGTGACCGTTAGTCGGCTGGGTTGAGCATTGTTTAGATGATGGCGGGATGACAGCTTCTGCTTTCACCGATCCGCGTCTAGAGTGAAGGCTCAGTACGTCTACGTTTTTGCCGGCAACGGTCCCGAAAAGAGAAGCAGCATGGAATGCGCGCAACCCCAGCCAGGTGAAGGCAGCTCTGTCCTTTTGATCGTCGATGATTACCCTGAGAACCTGATCAGCATGCGCGCGTTGCTGCAGCGCCAGGATTGGCACGTGATCACCGCCGCCTCCGGTTTCGAGGCGCTGAATATTCTGCTCGAGCAGGACGTCGATCTGGTGCTGCTGGATGTGCAGATGCCGGGCATGGACGGCTTCGAAGTGGCGCGGCTGATGCGTGGCAGTCAGCGCACACGGCTGACGCCGATCATTTTCCTCACCGCCAACGAGCAATCCCAGG
This sequence comes from Pseudomonas fluorescens, assembly GCA_902825215.1. Lineage (GTDB taxonomy): Bacteria > Pseudomonadota > Gammaproteobacteria > Pseudomonadales > Pseudomonadaceae > Aquipseudomonas > Aquipseudomonas fluorescens_G. Next base: position 5,742,734 of record LR782234.1, on the reverse strand, counting down.
ACGCCGTGATCAAGGGCTACGCCAGTGGCGCGGTGGATTATCTGTTCAAGCCTTTCGACCCGCAGATCCTCAAGCCCAAAGTGCAGGCGTTGCTGGAGCACCAGCGCAACCGCCGTGCGTTGCAGCGGCTGAGTCATGATCTGGAATTGGCCCGAGCGTTCAACGCCTCGGTGCTGGACAACGCGGCCGAGGGCATTCTGGTGCTCGGCGAGGACGGTTTGATCCGCTTTGCCAACCCGGCGATTTCGCGCTTGCTCAACGCGCCGGTGAAGGAGCTGGAGGGCAAGGAATTTCTCGATTATTTGCAGAAACCGCACATTCCGCTGTGGGCCGATTCCGAGTTCTATGCCGGCTATAAACGTGGGGAGACCTTGAGACTGCACGACGCCTTGCTGCGCACGGCGCCCGGCCAGCAAGTGCCGGTTGCGTTATCCTGCGCCGCGCTGCCGACCGAGCAGCATGCGATGGTGGTGACCGTGCTCGACATGTCGGTGGTGCGGCACCTGCATCAGCAGCTGGAATTTCAGGCCGTGACTGATCCGCTGACCGGTCTGCTCAACCGCCGCGGTTTTTACCAAACCGTGGAAAACCTGCTGTTGCGCGGCGAGCGCAGCGACAGCAGTTGGGTGCTGCTGTATCTGGACCTCGACGGCTTCAAACGGGTCAACGACTCCCTTGGCCACGATGCTGGCGACCGGGTGTTGCGCTGGGTTTCCGAGCAATTGAAAGCCTGCCTGCGGCCGTTCGACATTCTGGCGCGCATGGGTGGCGATGAATTTACCGCGCTGCTCGATCTGGAGTTTCCCGAGCAAGCGGCGAAGATTGCGGAAAAACTCATCGAACGCGTATCGATCTGTCAGCAGATCGAAGGGCTGGACATCGTTCTGGGCGCCAGCATCGGCATTGCCACCTATCCGGATTGCGGGGCGAACCTCGACGGCTTGCTGCGCGCTTCCGATATTGCGATGTACGAAGCCAAGCGCGCCGGGCGTCAGCAATATCGTTTCTATGATCATGAAATGAACGGCCGCGCGCGTTCGCGGCTGATGCTCGAAGAAAGCGTACGCGCTGCGATCGAGAATCGTGATTTCAACCTGGTCTACCAGCCACAAGTGGCGATCGGCAGTGGCCAGATCCGCGGTTTTGAGGCACTGCTGCGCTGGCAGCACCCAAGCGTGGGCGACGTGCCGCCGGGGCTGTTTCTGCCGTTGCTGGAGGAGGCGCGGTTGATCAGTCGCCTCGGCAGCTGGATTTATCATCGCGGCGCCGGTCAGCGTAAAGCCTGGGAAAGCCTGTTCGCCGATGATCTGGTGCTGGGTGTGAGTTTGAGCAACACCCAGTTCAGCCTGCCGAATCTGGTCACCGAGTTACGCCAGGTCATGGAGCGCCACGCCTTGCAGCCGCAGCAGCTGGAGGTCGAGGTCACCGAAGAAGCCTTGATGCAAAACCCCGATGAAACCCGCAAACAGTTGCGTTTGCTGCGTAACCTCGGCGTGCGCGTGGCGCTGGATGACTTCGGTTCCGGGCCGTGCTCGTTGGCGCATTTGCGTGATCTGGAGCTGGATACGCTCAAGCTTGATCGTCATTTGATCGCTCGTTTGCCTGATTCGCCCCGCGACGCCTCGCTGGTCAGTACGGTGATCAGTCTGTGCAAGCAATACGGTTTGCTGGTGATCGCCGAAGGGGTGGAAACCGTCGAGCAATACCAGTGGTTGCAAGCCCATGGCTGCGAGTATGTGCAGGGCTTCCTGGTGGCGCGGCCGTTGATCGCCGAGGACGCGGCCAGCTTCGCCGAGCCGTTTGACTGGGGCGCGCTGCCCGTTTGAATTCGTTACACTGGCGCACCTTTTTGCCAACCGTGCTGCCGTCGATGACTGCGTTGAAATACCTCCAGGCTTATCCCGAACGTTTGCAGGATCAGGTGCGCCAGTTGATCGCCGAAGGGCGGTTGGGCGAATACCTCGATCAACGCTATTCGGGGCGGCATGGCGTGCAGAGCGACAAGGCGTTGTACAGCTATGCGCTGGAGCTCAAGCAGGAATACCTGCGCAATGCGCCGGCCATCGACAAGGTGCTGTTTGACAACCGCCTCGACCTTACCTACCGCGCGCTCGGCCTGCACAGCACGGTGTCGCGGGTGCAGGGCAGCAAGCTCAAGGCCAAGAAAGAGATTCGCATCGCCTCGTTGTTCAAGGACGCCGCGCCGGACTTTCTGAAAATGATCGTCGTGCACGAATTGGCGCACTTCAAGGAGTCGGATCACAACAAGGCGTTTTATAAATTGTGCGAGCACATGCTGCCGGGATATCACCAGGTCGAGTTCGACCTGCGCGTGTACCTGACCTGGCGCGACATGCAGGCTTGATCAGCTATCAGGAAGAGGTGGATGGACGTCAGCAAGACCAAGAGCAGTTTCTATCGCCGCTTGTATGTGGCGTACCTGATCGACAGCGGTCTGGCGCCGAGCGTGCCGGCACTGACTGAAGTGACCGGCATGCCCCGTCGTACAGCGCAGGATACGATCGCGGCGCTGGCGGATCTGGATATCATCTGCGAATTCGAGCAGGAAGAGGGCGCGCGCAATCACGCCGGGCGTTACCGGATTCGCGATTGGGGGGCGATTGATCGTGGCTGGATCGAGCGCAATCTGCGCCAGATCAAGATTGTACTGGAGTATCCCTGAATCCTGAGTGGATTGGGCTGGCGCCATCGCTGGCAAGCCAGCTCCCACAGGTTTTTCTGGTGTTCACACAAGTTGTGAACGACGCAATTCCTTGTGGGAGCTGGCTTGCCAGCGATGGGGCCTTCAGGCGCGACGCATGCCGATATGTGGAATGTCATCCTCAAGATATTCCTCACCCGCCACAACAAACCCGTACTTGCCGTAATACCCCTGCAAATGCGCCTGCGCCGACAGGTAGATTGGCACCTGCGGCCAATGCTTCTCGGCCTGTTTCAGCGCCTGCTCCATCATCTTGTGCCCCAGCCCTTTGCCGCGACCGGCCGGTGCTGTCACCACGCGACCGATCACCACGTCACCGCCCTGAGACTGCGGATCCAGCAAGCGCAGGTAGGCGACCAGTTGGTCGTTCTCCCAGCCCATCAGGTGATGGGTGTCGCCGTCGAGGTCCTGGCCGTCGAGATCGGGATAGGCGCATTTCTGTTCGACGACGAAGACTTCCGAGCGCAGTTTCAGAAGCGCGTACAGCTGTTCCTTGCCCAGATCGCTGTGATGTTTGCAGATCCACTCGATTGTCATTTGCCGATTCCTTGTTCGTGTCGCCCGATACTAAGCGCACGCGACACAGATGTCTTTATGGCGTAAGCGTCTGTGATAAAGGTCAAAATGCCATCATTCCTTTCGCGCAGCCGTGCCGACTTTGTGTAATCTGCTCAAGAGCGCTGTGCACGGGTTGTAATGAGCTAATGTTAGTGCCTGGGTTTTGCCGGTAGAGGGTCTTGGTTTTTTGACGTGAAGACGTCGGGCAGTTGCCCGCTGAGGATGTTCAAGCATGCCGCGATTGCTTCAAGCCATGGCTTTGACCGGACTGCTGTTGCTGGGCCAGGATGCGACAGCGCAGAAGCTGCGACTGGTATTCGATCATTGGCCACCCTTTACCGACGACACGCTGGTCAATGGTGGCCTCGCCACCGATATCGTCAGCACTGCGCTGGCCCGGGCCGGTTACGCCAGCGGTTATGAACAGGTGCCATGGGCGCGGGCCCTGCTCGGCATCGACGAAGGCCGTTACGACGTGCTGGTCAACGCCTGGTACAACGAAGACCGCACCCGCTACGGGCAATTCTCCGGCGAATATCTGACCAACCGGATTCGCTTCCTCAAGCGCAAAGACGCGCCGATCGATTACAGCAATTTGCAGGAGCTGCACACCTATCCGATTGCGGTGGTGCGCGGCTACGCCTATTCGGCGGTGTTCGATGCCGACACGGCGATGCAGAAAGTCCCGGTGCATAACTTCGCCATGGGCGTGCGCATGCTCGCGGCGGATCGGGTCAAGTTGACCCTGGAAGACGAATACGTGGCCAAGTATTACCTGGCGCGCGAGTCAGCCAAGGTGCGCAATTCAGTGGAATTCCTGCCCAAGCCGCTGAGCGAGAACAGCCTGCATATTTTGGTCAGCCTGAAGAATCCTCAGCATGAACAGATTATTGCGGGGTTCGATAAGGCGATTGCAGCAATGAAGGCGGATGGCAGTTATGAAAAGCTGCTGCGTGAGCATGGGATGTGAACGGCAGCTTCAAGTTTCGAGCCTCAAGCTTCAAGCTAAAAGCGGACACGCTTGTAGCTTGTAGCTTGTAGCTTGTAGCTTGTAGCTTGCGGCTAAACCTCCTTGATCAGGTGCGCCGCGAGCGTGCGCAACGGCCCCAACTGCCGGCAGATCAGCGCCAGCTGCGTCTGCACCAGACGCTGGCCTTCATCGATCTCATCAGGCATTTGCTCCAGCTCATTGGCCAGCGCTTCTTCCTCATCGCTCTGAATCGCAATCGGCTGTTTGCTCGCCAGCCCCTGGGCGATTTCGTCGATGCTCGCCGCCAGCTTCACCCCGGCGCCGTCGATCAAATGCTCGCGAACATCCGCCGGCAATTGCGTCTCGCGGTGTGCGCCCAGCCCTGACAGGTAACTCAGCAGGGTGTGCGAGAGCACCAGAAAGCGGAAGCCGACATCCGCTTCCTTACGGAAATGCCCCGGCTCCATCAGCATGTTCGCCAGCGTCGTGGATAGCGCCGCGTCGGCGTTGTGCGCGTTGCGGCGGGCCAGGCGATAGGCGAGGTCGTCGCTCTTGCCGGCGGCGTATTGCTGCATGATCTGGCGCAGATAGATGCTGTTGCAGGTCAGGGTGTTGGCCAGCACTTTGTTCAGGCGTCGGCCCTGCCAGTCCGGCAGGAACAGGAACACCGCCAGCCCGGCGATCAGGCTGCCAAGCAAGGTATCGAACAGGCGTGGCAGGAACAGCCCGTAGCCATCGCCGACCTGGTTGAAGCAGAACAGCACCATGATGGTGATTGCCGCTGTCGCCAGGGTGTAGCGCGTGGTGCGGTTGGTAAAGAACACCACCCCGGCGGCGATGGCGAAACACGACTGCACCAGCGGATTGGGGAACAGGTCGAACAGCGCCCACGCCACCGTCAGGCCGATCGCTGTGCCGAAAATCCGCTGACCGAGTTTGCGCCGCGTCGCGCCGTAGTTCGGCTGGCAGACGAACAGCGTGGTGAGAATGATCCAGTAACCTTGCGACGGGTGAATCAGGTGCACCATGCCGTAACCAATACTCAGCGCCAGTGGCAGGCGCAGGGCATGGCGGAACAGCAACGAGGTCGGCGTCAGCTGGGTGCGCAGGCGAATCCACACGTCTTTGAGATTGCGCGGCGAGCGGTCGAGCAGGCTGCTGTCGGTCGCATCGGCCAAGGCATCGGGGTTGCTCGCATCGCTGAGCAAACGGTCGAGGGTGCCAAGGTTGGCCGCCAGTGCGCGCAACGAGCGGAGCAAACCGCGCCATGCCGGATTGCTCTGGATGCGCAAGTGTTCGAGGGAGGCGTGCAGATCGCCCAGGGCTTCGGCGAAACTCGCGTCATAAACGAAGGGCTGGCGCATCTGGATCGATTCGGCCAGCGCGCGGCAGGCCTTGCCTTGCTGGCGCAACAGACGCTGGCAGCGGAACAGCACGTCACTGTGAAAGAACGCCTCGGCGAGGGCGTTGTACGGATAGTGCGAAGAGCTGGCGCGTTCGTGGATGTCTTGAGCAAGGAAGTACAGCTTCAGGTAGCGGCTGACTTTCGACCCGGGGCGACCGTTGCCGACCCGGTGCAGAATGATTTCCTTGGCGGTGTTGAGCGCGGCAACCACACGGCCATTCTGCTGCGCCAGTTCCAGACGCCGGGCTTCGACATCCATCTGCCGGATCGGCTCGAACAGCGACGACTTCAGCTTCAGATAAAAACCCAGCTCACGGAACAACCGCGCCAGACTCTGCTGCACTGGCTGATTGGAAAACAGCGCCTGCCACAGCACCGAGAGCAAGCCGTACCACGCCGCACCGGCGACCAGCAGCATTGGCTCATGCCAGAAATCGGTAACCGCGCCGCCACGCTGATCGACGCCGATCATCGTGTACACGGACAGGATCAAGGTTGCCGAGGCAATCGCCCCATAACGCTCGCCGAGTGCACCGAGCATGGTCAGGCCAAAACTGGCCAGCGCCAGGGCCACGGCGAAAATGATCGGGTAGGGGAACAGCAATTCCACCGACAGCGCGGCGATGCTGAAACACACCAGCGTCACCGCGAGGGCATTGAGGCGGCCCTGCCAACTGTCGTCGGTTTCGGCCAGGGCGCTGGCGATGATGCCGAGGAACAACGGGATCAGCAGGCCCATTTCATCCTGATACCAGCACAGCGCCATGCTGCCGGTCAGGGCGATAAACACCCGCACGCTATAGCTGAATTTATCCAGCGCCCACAGGCGCCGCAAAGACTGACGAAACGAGGTCGAGGACATGAAGTGCGAAGGCCTTCCGAGGCGATGCCGCTAAATTGAGCCAGTAATGACGCCGACGCAATGGCGCCGAGCACATCTGACAGCAAAAAGTGTTCCTTTGAGATCTTGTGCCGAACTAAATCTCGAATGGCGTACATATCCCTGTGGGAGCTGGCTTGCCAGCGATGGCGGTCTGACATTCAACATTGATGTTGGATGTACCGGCCTCATCGCTGGCAAGCCAGCTCCCACAGAGATTGCATTTCACATTCGAGAGAATGGGATCAGACGTACTGCGCAGCCGCGTAGCCGGACGCCCACGCCCACTGAAAGTTGAACCCGCCCAGATGCCCGGTGACGTCGAGCACTTCGCCGATGAAATACAGGCCGGGGCTTTTCAGCGATTCCATGGTCTTCGACGAAACTTCGCGAGTATCCACGCCACCCAGCGTCACCTCGGCCGTGCGATAGCCTTCGGTGCCCGCCGGCACGACTTTCCAGCTGCCCAGCTTGTCGGCGATCTCGGCCAGTTCGGCGTGGGTGTACTGCTTCATCGGTTTGGAGACGAACCAGTTGTCTGCCAGCAAATTGGCCATCTTCTTGGTGAAGATCTCACCAAGCAAAGTTTTCAGCTCGCTGTTCGGGCGTTCGGCCACTTGCTGCTGCAGCCAGCTCGCCGCGTCGTGATCCGGCAGCAGGTTGATTTCCACCGTGTCGCCGGATTCCCAGAATGAGGAAATCTGCAGAATCGCCGGGCCGCTGAGGCCGCGGTGGGTGAACAGGATGTTTTCGCGAAAGCTCTGCTCGTTGCAGCTGACCAGACAATCCACCGACGTGCCGGACAGCTCGGTGCACAATTCCTTGAGCTGGTCGGTGATAGTGAACGGCACCAGCCCGGCACGGGTCGGCAGCAATTCATGGCCGAACTGTTTCGCTACCTGATAGCCAAAACCGGTGGCGCCCAGCGTCGGGATCGACAAGCCGCCGGTGGCGATCACCAGCGACTGGCACTGCACCTGGCCCAGCGTGGTGTCGAGCAGGTAACCGCTGTCGACTTTCTCGATCGTCTGGATCGACGTGTCGAGGTGCAACTCGACGCCAGCCTGATCGCACTCGTCGAGGAGCATTTCGAGGATGTCGCTGGATTTGTTATCGCAGAACAGCTGACCGAGTTTTTTCTCGTGGTACGGCACGCCGTGCTTGCCGACCATGCCGATGAAATCCCACTGGGTGTAACGCGCCAGTGCCGATTTGCAGAAATGCGGATTCTGCGAAAGGAAATTGCCCGGCTCGGTGTACATATTGGTGAAGTTGCAGCGGCCACCGCCCGACATGAGGATTTTCTTGCCGGCCTTGTTCGCGTGATCGAGCAGCAACACCTGACGCCCGCGCCCGGCGGCGGTCAGTGCACACATCAACCCAGCGGCGCCAGCGCCAATGATCACGACTTCGGTAGAGCGCAAAACGGTGTCCTCACACAAATGATCGTTCCCACGCTCTGCGTGGGAATGCCGCCATGGACGCTCTGCGTCCGCTTTCAAGACGTGACGCGGAGCGTCACAGGATGCATTCCCACGCGGAGCGTGGGAACGATCAATCTACGCAGTCCTCAGAGGATGCGTACGCGCAACGAGCGGCCCTTGATCTTGCCGTCGTTCAGACGCTGCAAGGCCTGCATGGCCACGGTACGTTCCACGGCGACGTAGGCCTGGAAATCGAAGATCGCAATCTTGCCCACCTGCGCACCGGGAATACCGGCTTCGCCCGTCAACGCGCCAAGAATGTCGCCCGGGCGCACTTTGTCTTTGCGCCCGGCGCCGATGCACAGAGTGGTCATCGGCGGTTGCAGCGGTGCCAGGCCCTGGGACTTGAGGTTATCGATCTGGTCCCAGTTCAGCGGTGATTTCTGCAGTTGTTCGATGGCTTGCGCGCGGTGCGCTTCGCCCGGTGCGACGAGGCTGATGGCAATGCCTTTTTCGCCCGCACGACCGGTACGGCCAACGCGGTGAATGTGGATTTCCGAATCGCGGGCCAGCTCGACGTTGATCACCATGTCCAGCGCATCGATGTCCAGACCTCGGGCGGCAACGTCGGTGGCGACCAGCACCGAGGTGCTGCGGTTGGCGAACATCGCCAGCACCTGATCGCGATCACGCTGTTCCAGATCGCCGTGCAGGCCGACCGCAGAAATGCCCTTGGCGGTCAGGTGATCGACGGTTTCCTGCACTTGCTGCTTGGTGAAGCAGAACGCCACGCACGAGGCCGGACGGAAGTGGTGGAGGACTTTGGTCACTGCGCTCATGCGATCTTCCGGGGAGATCTCGTAGAAGCGCTGCTCGATCTGGGTGTCATCGTGGAACGCTTCGGCTTTCACCGTTTGCGGGTCCCGCATGAACTTCGAGGCCAGTTGCTTGATGCCCACCGGGTAGGTGGCCGAGAACAGCAGGGTCTGACGGCGCTCCGGGGTCTTGACGATGATGTCTTCGATGGCGTCGTAGAAACCCATGTCGAGCATGCGGTCGGCTTCGTCGAGGATCAGCGTGTTCAGGCCATCAAGCACCAGCGAACCCTTGCGCAAGTGCTGCTGAATGCGCCCCGGGGTGCCGACGATGATGTGCGCGCCGTGCTCCAGCGAAGCGATTTGCGGGCCGAACGACACGCCGCCGCACAGGGTCAGGACCTTGATGTTGTCTTCGGCGCGGGCCAGACGGCGCACTTCCTTGGCAACCTGGTCGGCCAGCTCACGGGTCGGGCAGATCACCAGCGCCTGGCAACCGAAGTAGCGCGGGTTGATAGGGTTGAGCAGGCCGATGCCGAACGCGGCGGTCTTGCCGCTGCCGGTCTTGGCCTGGGCGATCAGGTCCATCCCCTTGAGGATCACCGGCAAGCTCTGCGCCTGGATCGGCGTCATCTGGGCATAACCGAGTGATTCGAGGTTAGCCAGCATGGCGGCGGACAGGGGCAGAGTATTAAAAGCGGTGGCGATGGTGGTCACGGGACGGGCCTGCAAAACAAAATGTCGCGCAGTGTAGCAGCCCCGTGCCACTTTCTTCGAAAGTTCTGGACGAACAGCGATCAATGTTCGATGTGCTGTTCCGGACGTTTCGGCCGGCGGCCGTCTTCCTTCGACAGCTGCGAGAAAATCGTCGCGGCGAGCATCGCCATCACGCCCACCGTGACGAAGGTCAGCTGGAACGCACCGAGCACGGTGTCCACGCCGTCGTTGCCGATCTGCGCGGTAAACCCGCCGAGCAGCGCACCGGCACAGGCCACGCCCAGGCTCAGCGACAACTGCGCAACCACCGACAACAGGCTGTTGCCGCTGCTGGCGCTGGCGTCGTCGAGGTCGATCAGCGTCACCGTGTTCATCGCCGTGAACTGCAACGAGTTGATCGCGCCGAGCACCGCCAGCAGGCACAGCAGCAGCCAGTACGGCGTCTGCTCGCTGACCAGCGCCATGCTCGCCAGCATGATCCCCAGCGCCAGGGTGTTGCCAGTCAGGACGATGCGATAACCGAGGCGTTCGATCAGCGGCCGCGCCACCCACTTGGCGATCATCGCCGCCGCGGCCAGCGGCAGCATGCTCATCCCCGCTTGCGACGGCGAATAACCCAGCGCCACTTGCAGCAGCAACGGCACCAGGAACGGCAGGGCGCCGCTGCCCAGGCGGGCGAACAGATTGCCGAGAATGCCGACGGCAAAGGTGCGGGTCTTGAACAGCGACGGTGCGAACAAGGGATTGTCGATGTGCCCGGCGCGTAACCAGTACGCTGCCAGACAGGCCATGCCGGCGAACAGCAGCAACATCACCCGCAGGTGCGGCAGGTGCAGTTCACCGAGACCTTCCATGGCAATGGTGATGAGGATCATCGCCGCGCCGAACAGCAAAAAGCCCAGGCTATCGAAGCGCGTGCGTTCGCTGCCGCGCAGGTCGGGGATGAACTTCCATACCGCGTAGCAACCGATCACCCCGACCGGCAGATTGATCAGGAAGATCCAGTGCCACGTCAGGTACTCGACCATCCAGCCGCCCATGGTCGGGCCGATCAGGGGGCCGAGCAATCCGGGGATGGTGATGAAGCCCATGATTCGCACCAGCTCCGAGCGGGGGTAGGCGCGCAGCACCACCAGCCGCCCGACCGGCAGCATCAGCGCACCGCCGAGGCCTTGAATCACCCGTGCGCCGATCAGCATGCTCAGGCTGCTGGACAAGGCGCAGAGCAACGAGCCGAAGCTGAACAGCAAAATCGCGCCAAAGAAAATTTTCTTGGTGCCGAAACGGTCGGCGATCCACCCCGAAGCCGGAATCAGCAAGGCCACGGTGAGCATGTAGGCAATGATCACGCCCTGCATCCGCAACGGGTCTTCGGCCAGGTCGCGGGCCATTGCCGGCAGGGCGGTGTTGAGAATGGTCCCGTCGAGGGACTGCATGAAAAACGCAATGGCGACGACCCACGGCAACCAGCGGGCGGTGATGGCGTCGAGAGGCGGGCGGTTGGGCATGGAACCTCGTGTGTCAGTGCATGTTCGGCGTCGAGCGCAGTCAGTGTGGGAGCTGGCTTGCCAGCGATGGCGGATTTCCAGGCAAACAGATGTTGAATCTGATGTCCTCATCGCTGGCAAGCCAGCTCCCACAGGTGTTGCGGTGTTGCGGTGTCAGAGGGTCAGGGTCAGCCGGCTGACCAATGCCCCCGGTAGCAGCGATGACGAGGTGTTGCGCTGGCTATAGGTACTGGCCGACAGCAGCAACTCACGCTCGGCGGTCAACGCTTCCAGCTGCGAACCGAGCAGGTTGTAGGCGCTGTCGTCGAAACGCATGGTGCTGACCGGTGCCTGGATTTCGCCGTTCTCGACCCAGAAGGTCGCGAAGCGGGTCATGCCGGTCATGCGTGCAGCCGGTTGATCCGAGTAGTTCAGGTACCACAGGTTGCTGATGTACAGCCCGGTGCCCAACTGCTGGAGGATCTGTTCCTGCGCCAAGTCACCGGCGGCCATGTTCAACGCACTGGGCATTTCACCGCCGCCCGCGCCGTTCGCCGCCAGGCCATATTCGGCGGCACTGCGCGAGCCGACCAGTTGATCGCCAGCCTTGCCCTCGACAATCAGGCGCAAATCGCTGCGCGGATAACCTTCACCGGAAAACGCCGGGCTCAGCGAAGTGCTGACTTTCTCGTCCAGCGACACCAGTGGGCTGAACGTTTGATCGCCTACATACAACTTCTGCAGCGGGCTGCTTTTGCTGGCAATCGACTGTGCCGAAAACCCGCCCCAACTGAGCATGCCCATGATTTCTTCCAGCGCCGCCGGTGCCAGGTAGGCGCGGTACTGTCCCGGTGCCAATGTGCGTAACGGTCGACCGAGAAACTCAAGCTGCTCGCGCGCCTGAGCGAAGCGTTTGGCGAATCCTTCGCTGCTCCAGTCATGCCCGGCGTAGCTGGCCTTCACCGCTTCGCCGTTTTCATGGAACAGGCTGAAATCGAAATTGAAGCTGTTGGCCTGATGCCAGCCGAACGCCCCCGCTGAGCTGGCGAAGCCACGGCTGATCGGCCCGGCGGCGTAGAAACCGACGAGATCCAGACCTTCAGCAGCAGCGCAGATTTCATCCACAACCTGTTCGGTGTCCGGCAGCGGATGCTCCTGCACATTCTTGCTCTGCCAGCCGTTGTGGTTGAGCAGCAGGTACGGGTCCTGCGGCAACAGCGGCAGGGTTTCGCGCAGTTGTTGCAGGCCTTCGCCGAGCCTGCGCAGATCGCCTTCCTGATCGCCGGACAGGGTCACTTGCAAGTCGGCGTGGCGACCGTCATTGATCAGCTTCAGAATGACGTTGGCCTGTTGCACTTGCCCGGCCTGGCGCACCTTGGCGTGATTGAAGCGCACGAACGCCGAGGCTTCGGCGGCGTAGCTGAGGGTGAACTGCTCCGGCTCGCGCACGCTGTCGCGCAGCCAATCGACCATGACCTTGAAGGCGTCGGACGGATTCTTCGAAATGCTCATCAGGCGTCTCCCCCAAACACATCAATATTGCTGAACACGCAGGCCGGCGAAGCGTGGCCGACGCGAATCACCTGGTTCGGTTCGCCCTTGCCGCAGTTCGGCGTACCGAGCACCTTGACAGTGTCGGCGTTGCCCACAGCGTGCAGGCTTTTCCAGAAGTGCGCGGAAATTGCCCGGTAGTTGGGATTTTTCACCACGCCTTTAAGTTCACCGTTCTCGATCAACTGGCCCCATTCGCAGCCGAACTGGAATTTGTTGCGCGCATCGTCAATCGACCACGAACGGTTGGTGCTCATCAGAATGCCGTGCTCGATGCCTTCGATGAGCTGGCTCAGCGGCTGGTCGCCCGGTTCGATATTGAGGTTGGCCATGCGGTCGATCGGCGCGCGGTTCCAGCTGCAGGCGCGGCTGTTGGCGACGCCGTCGAGACCGGCGCGGTATTGCGACAGCGCGCCGCCCAATGGGCGCAGCAACAGGCCGTCGCGGATCAGGAATTGTTTGCTCGCCTGACTGCCGTCGTCATCATGCCCGTAACTGGCGAGTTCTTCGGGAATGCCCGGATCGAAGGTCACGTTGAGCAACTTGGAGCCGTATTGCAGGCTGCCGAAGTCGCTGGTCTTGACGAAACTGGTGCCGGCGTAATTGCGCTCGTCACCGAGGATCCGGTCGAGTTCCAGCGGGTGGCCAATCGATTCGTGGATTTGCAGCATCATCTGGTCGGGCATCAACAGCAGATCGCGCGGGCCTTGCGGGGTGTTCGGTGCGAGCAGCAGCTGCAGCGCCTGATCGGCGACTTGCGGGCCGGCGCCGACCAGGCCGCAACGGCTGATCACATCGGCGCCGCCCTGCTGGCCGAAGTTTTCGCGGCCGAGGCTGCGGGTCTGGCTGTCGTTGCCGTCGTAGGCGGTGACGTCGAGGCTTGGATAAACGAAGCGCTGGGCCTGGCGCAATTCGGCGCCGGCGCTGCTCAGGTAGATCTGCTCGACGTGGGTAATGCCGATGCTCACTTGCCAGTTCACCAGGCGCTCATCCTTGGGCACCGAGGCGGATTCCGCGCCGAGCAATTCATAGCATTCGCTCAGCGACGGGAACGGTTGTTCGAGGTTGGGCGAAAAGTAGTCAGCCCGATCGCTGCTCAACGGTTGATCGCGCAGGTCGAGCAAGGCGTGCGGCTTGAGCCGGCGGGCTTGCTGTTCGGCGCGCTCGAGCGCGGTTTGCAGGCCTTGCTGCGAAAGGTCGTTGGTCGCGGCATAAGCTTCGACGCCATTGAGGCGCACGGTGAGCATCGCCCCCTCATCGCGGCTCAGGCTCGGCGGTTCGGCGACGTTCTTGCGCACCGACAGGTACTGCCCGGACTCGCGGACATAGCGCAGGGAAAAAAACTCGGCGCCCGTGCGCAAGGCAGCGAAGCGCTGCTTGAGCTGGGGGTGGAAATCGAACATTCGGAAACCTCCTTGTAGGGGCAAGCGGCACAGCGACGGCGGGGAGGGATGAAACGGTTGCGCGAGGTCTAGAGTAGGCCTGCGTGGGGGTAGGATCAAGTGAAGAGGGGTGTAGGAGGTTTTACTGTATTCGCGAGCTGATCGTTCCCACGCTCCGCGTGGGAATGCCGCCATGGACGCTCCGCGTCCGCTTTGGGACGCGGAGCGTCCCGAGATGCATTCCCACGCGGAGCGTGGGAACGATCAGGGGGAAGGTGTTACGTCTTACTGCGTAACGGGGGTGATATCCCGCATCGGCTTGCCTTTGACCGGCGCGCCATTGGCGACGTAGTAAGCGGCATTGCTGCGCGGCAGTGGCTTGCGGCCACGGATCTTGTCGGCGATTTTCTCGGCCATCATGATCGTCGGCGCGTTGAGGTTGCCGGTGGTGATGATCGGCATGATCGAGGCATCGACCACGCGCAGGCTCTGCATGCCGTGCACGCGACCTTCGCCATCGACCACGGCCATCTCGTCGGTGCCCATCTTGCACGAGCAGGACGGGTGGAACGCGGTTTCGGCGTGCTCGCGAATGAACTTGTCCAGTTGCTCATCGGTTTGCACGTCGATGCCCGGGCTGATTTCTCGGCCACGGAACGCGTCCAGTGCCGGCTGCTGCATGATTTCCCGGGTCAGGCGGATGCCGTCGCGAAATTCCTGCCAGTCCTGCTCGGTGGCCATGTAGTTGAACAGGATGCTCGGGTGCTGGCGCGGGTCCTTGGATTTGACCTGGATGCGGCCCCGGCTTGGCGAACGCATGGAGCCCATGTGCGCCTGGAAACCGTGCTCTTTCACACCATTGCTGCCGTTGTAGTTAATCGCCACCGGCAGGAAGTGGTACTGGATGTTCGGCCATTCGAATTCCGGACGCGAACGAATGAAACCGCCGGCCTCGAACTGGTTGCTGGCGCCGATGCCGGTGCCGTTGAACAGCCACTCGGCACCGATGGCTGGCTGGTTGTACCAGAGCAGCGACGGGTACAGCGAGACCGGTTGGGTGCAGGCGTACTGCAGATACAGCTCAAGGTGATCCTGGAGGTTTTCACCGACGCCCGGCAGGTCGTGAACCACCGGAATGTCGAGGCTTTCCAGCAGTTTCGCCGGGCCGACCCCGGAGCGCTGCAGAATCTGCGGCGACGCGATGGCGCCGGAGCACAGCAGAACTTCCTTGCGCGCCTTGGCTTCAACGCGCTCTTCAGCGTCGCCGATCAGGTAACGCACGCCGACTGCACGCTTGCCTTCGAAGAGAATCTTGTCGGTCAGCGCGTGGGTGACGATGGTCAGGGTCGAGCGCTTTTTGGCGACGTCGAGGTAACCACGGGCGGTGGAAGCACGGCGGCCATTCGGCGTCACGGTGCGGTCCATCGGGCCGAAGCCTTCCTGTTGATAACCGTTCAAGTCTTCGGTGCGCGGATAACCGGCCTGCACGCCCGCTTCAACCATGGCGTGGAACAGCGGGTTGTTGCCGGCTTTCGGCGTGGTCACGCTGACCGGGCCGTCGCCACCGTGGTAATCGTTCGGGCCGATGTCACGGGTTTCGGCCTTGCGGAAGTACGGCAGGCAATCGAGGTACGACCAGTCTTCCAGGCCCGGCAGTTTCGCCCAGCCGTCGTAGTCCATGGCGTTGCCGCGGATGTAGCACATGCCGTTGATCAACGAGGAACCGCCAAGGCCTTTGCCACGACCGCATTCCATCCGGCGGCCGTCCATGTGTGGCTCTGGATCGGTTTCGTAGGCCCAGTTGTAGCGACGCCCCTGCAGCGGGAACGCCAGCGCGGCCGGCATTTGCGTGCGGAAGTCGAGGCGATAGTCGGGGCCACCGGCTTCGAGCAGCAGAACGGTGACGCCTTCGTCTTCAGTCAGACGGGTGGCAAGTGTGTTACCTGCAGAACCGGCGCCTATGATGATGTAGTCGTATTCTTTAGTCATAAATTCTCCTGCGGGAGCTACAAGCCGCGAGCTGCAAGCTGCAAGGAAAAACAGCGAGCTGTGGCTTTGAAATCGGGGAGGGCGGCAAGCCCAAACTGCTTTTACTTGCAGCTTGAAACTTGCCGCTTGCAGCTGATCAGCTCATCAGAACACCGAGACGTAATCGCCCAGCTCGACCTGTACCGATTTGATGCGGGTGAAGTTGTTCAGCGAGCTGATCCCGTTCTCACGGCCCACACCCGACTGCTTGTAACCGCCAACCGGCATTTTCGCGTCGGACTCGCCCCAGGCGTTGATCCAGCAGATACCGGCTTCGAGTTGATGAATCACGCGGTGGGCGCGGTTCAGGTCGCGGGTGACGATACCGGCGGCCAGGCCGAAGTCGGTGTCGTTGGCGCGGCGGATCACTTCTTCTTCGGTTTCGTAGGAGAGGATCGCCATGACCGGACCGAAGATTTCTTCGCGAACGATGGTCATGTCGTCGGTGCAATCGGTGAACACGGTCGGTGCCACGAACGCGCCTTTGGCGAATTCGCCGTCGGTCAGACGACCGCCGCCGCACAGTACACGCGCGCCTTGTTCCTTACCTTTCTCGATGTAGGCCAGCACGCTCTCCATGTGGGCGAAGCTGACCAGCGGACCGAAGTTGGTGTTTTCGTCTTCCGGGTTGCCGACGCGGATGCGCGCAACGCGCTCAACAATCTTGGCTTCGAACGCGGCTTTCAGGTGCGCCGGAACGAACACGCGGGTGCCGTTGGTGCAGACCTGACCGGAGCTGTAGAAGTTGGCCATCATCGCGGTGTCGGCGGCGCGATCCAGGTCGGCGTCGTCGCAGATGATCAGCGGCGACTTGCCGCCCAGTTCCATGGTCACGTCTTTGAGCGACGAGGCCGAAGCGCTGGCCATGACTTTCTTGCCAGTGTCGGTGCCGCCGGTGAAGGAGATTTTCTCGATGCGTGGGTGCTCGGTCAGCCAGGTGCCGACTTCGCGGCCGCTGCCGGTCAGCACGTTGAACACGCCGTTTGG
This sequence comes from Pseudomonas fluorescens, assembly GCA_902825215.1. GTDB lineage: Bacteria > Pseudomonadota > Gammaproteobacteria > Pseudomonadales > Pseudomonadaceae > Aquipseudomonas > Aquipseudomonas fluorescens_G. The sequence continues at coordinate 5,725,808 of LR782234.1, read as the reverse complement.
CACGCCAGCCTCGGTGTAGATCTCGGCCAGTTTCAGGGTGGTCAGCGAGGTGACTTCGCTTGGCTTGAAGATCATCGCGTTACCGGCCGCCAGGGCTGGCGCGGATTTCCACAAAGCGATCTGGATCGGGTAGTTCCACGCGCCGATACCGGCGACCACGCCCAGCGGCTCGCGACGGGTGTAGACGAAAGAGGTGTCACGCAGCGGGATCTGCTCGCCTTCGATGGCCGGCACCAGGCCCGCGTAGTATTCCAGCACGTCGGCGCCGGTGACGATGTCGACGTACTTGGTTTCGGAGAAGGATTTACCGGTGTCCAGGGTTTCCAGTGCGGCCAGTTCATCGTTGCGCTCGCGCAGGATGTCGACGGCGCGACGCAGGATGCGCGAACGCTCCATGGCGGTCATCGCGGCCCAGATTTTCTGGCCCTTTTCGGCGCTGACCACAGCGCGCTCGACGTCTTCCTTGGTCGCGCGTTGCACTTGGGCGAGGACTTCACCGTTCGCCGGGTTGATGGCTTCGAAGGTGGCATCGCTGCCAGCGTCGGTGTACGCGCCATCGATGTAGAGTTTTTGCAGTTCGAAACGGGCCATAGTGTCCTCGCAAGTGCATTGGTTGTTGGCCTTGACCACCGCGATAACGCTACGGTGGGGTTCAGGCGTCGAGCGGTTTCTGTGTGCTCTGACCTGCCTGCTTGGCCAATTGGAAATCCATGTATTCGTAAGCGATCCGTTGCGCCTGCGCCGTGTCGAAAGCGTCTCCCGACAGCGCGCCGCGCAACCACAAGCCGTCAATCAACGCTGCCAGGCCTCGCGCGGCATTGCGCGCTTCTTCGAGCGGCAACACCCGGCGGAACTCGCAGCACAGGTTGGAATACAGACGGTGATCGTTGATCCGCTGCAACCTGTGCAAAGACGGCTGGTGCATGCTGGTGGCCCAAAAGGCCAGCCAGGTTTTCATTGCCGGGCCATTGACCTGGCTGGCGTCGAAGTTGCCTTCGATGATCACCTGCAGATGCGCCCGTGGGCTGTCATCTGTCAGCGCCTGACGGCGCGCGGTGACGTTCTCGCTGAGGACGCTCATCAGGTACCGCATCGTGGCCGCGATCAGGCCGTTCTTGTCCTGAAAGTAATGACTGATGATGCCATTCGAGACACCGGCCAAACGGGCGATCAGCGCAATGCTGGCGTCCCCCATTCCGACCTGATCGACCGCTTGCAACGTGGCTTCGATCAGTTGTTGACGGCGGATGGGTTGCATACCGACCTTGGGCATCTTGCACATCTCCTTAGGCCTTCCGAGGGGCGAATGACGCCGATCGGATTGAGGGCCAGTCTATTTTGTTTTGATTGAACGTTCAATCAACAAAGAATAAGATCTGCGACAATTCGTCGCTGCCTACAGCTTTTTCCTACGTGTAATGACGATAAAAACCGACACCTGAAACGGCTCGAAACCTGCGTGGGGCATGGCGCGGTTCGCGATTCGATGGACGTGTTGAAAGGGCAAGACGCTCGGGGCCAGGTTTCGGATGAACGTCCGCACACTTGGGCCACGAAAGCGATCAGCGCGCCATTTCGGCAGGTTCGGGCTTTTTTCGGAGTGTCTTTATATCACCCGCCGGTCGGCTGCCAACTAACCGATTGGTCGGGTTCCGTGATGCCTTGTGTTCTTCTCTCGCACTGCCTGGAGCATTTGTGCCATGAGTTCTGCCTCGCTAATAAAGACCCCGCCCGAGAAGGTGACGGTCAACGGTTGGGTGTTCTACACCTCGACCGCGCTGATTCTGTTGTTGACCGCCATTCTGATCATCGCCCCGCAAGAGGCCGGCAGAGTGTTGGGTATCGCTCAGGCCTGGTTGTCGCGCAGCTTCGGCTGGTACTACATGGTGGTGATCGCCGCGTACCTGGTGTTCGTGGTCGGTCTGGCGTTTTCCTCGTACGGCAAGCTCAAACTGGGCAGCAAGGATGACACCCCGGATTTCAGTTACGGCGCCTGGGCCGGGATGCTGTTCTCGTCGGGTATCGGCATTTCGCTGTTGTACTTCGGTGCCTCCGAACCGCTGGATCACTACTTCAATCCGCCGGAAGGCACGTCGGCCAGCAATCTGGCGGCGCGTCAGGCGGTGCAGCTGACATTCCTGCATTGGGGCCTGCATGGCTGGGCGATCTACGCACTGGTCGGCCTGGCGGTTGCTTACTTTGCTTATCGGCATAACCAGCCGTTGGCGCTGCGTTCGGCGCTGTATCCGCTGGTGGGCGAGCGTTGGGTCAAAGGCGCGGCCGGGCACGCGGTGGACGGCTTCGGCATGTTCGTGACGCTGCTGGGTCTGGTGACCAACCTGGGCATCGGTTCGCTGCAAGTGTCGTCGGGGCTGGAAAACCTGTTCGGCATGGAGCACAGCAACACCAACCTGCTGATCGTGATCATCGTGATGAGCACCGTGGCGACCATCGCTGCCGTGTCCGGCGTGGAAAACGGCATCCGGCGTCTGTCCAACCTGAACATCGTGCTGTTCAGCGGCCTGCTGATTTTCGTCCTGCTGTTCGGCCCGACTCTGCACTTGCTCAACGGTTTTGTGCAGAACATCGGTGATTACCTGAACGGCGTGGTACTGAAGACGTTCGACCTGTACGTCTATGAAGGCGACAACGCCAAGTCCGACCGCTGGCTGGGCCTGTGGACGCTGTTCTATTGGGCTTGGTGGATTTCCTGGGCGCCTTTCGTGGGCATGTTCATCGCGCGAATTTCACGTGGTCGCACCGTGCGTGAACTGGTCGCCGGCGTGCTGCTGATTCCGCTGGGCTTCACTTTGGCGTGGCTGTCGATCTTCGGCAACTCGGCGCTGGATCTGGTGATGAACCACGGCGCGGTGGAGCTGGGCAAGACGGCGCTGGAACAGCCGTCGATGGCGATCTATCAGTTGCTTGAGCATTACCCGGCGTCGAAAGTCGTGATCGGTGTGTCGATCTTCGTCGGCTTCGTGCTGTTCCTGACCCCGGCCGACTCCGGCGCGGTGATGATGGCGAATCTTTCCTGTAAGGGCGGCAACGTCGACGAAGATGCGCCGCACTGGCTGCGGATCTTCTGGTCGGTGGTGATCACGCTGGTGACCATCGGCCTGCTGTTCGCCGGTAACTTTGAAGCCATGCAAACCATGGTGGTGCTGGCCGGCCTGCCGTTCTCGGTGGTGCTGGTGTGCTTCATGTTCGGCCTGCACAAGGCGATGCGTCAGGATGTGCAGATCGAACAGGAGCAGGCGCAACTGGCCGAGCGTGGGCGTCGCGGTTTCAGCGAGCGGCTGACCCAACTGGACCTGCAACCGAGCCAATCGGTGGTTCAGCGTTTCATGGACAAGCACGTGACACCGGCGCTGGAAGACGCCGCCGCGCAATTGCGTATTCAAGGCATTGAAGTGCAAACGCTGTTAGGCAAGGCCAAGCGTTGCATGGGTGTGCGGGTCGAGATGGAAGAGGGCAATCCGTTCGTTTACGAGGTGAGCCTGGAGGGTTATCTGGCGACTCCGACTGAGTCGGCGCAATCGGATGAGGCGCGTCAGCGTTATTACCGGGCTGAGGTGTATCTGCACAACGGCAGTCAGGATTACGACTTGATGGGCTTTACGCCAGAGCAGATTACCCGGGATGTGCTGGATCAGTTTGAGAGTCATCGGCAGTTGCTTGGGCGGGTGTACAGCTAAACCGCTAAAACAAAAGGGGCTCGATTGAGCCCCTTTTGCATGATCGTTCCCACGCTCTGCGTGGGAATGCATCAATGGACGCTCTGCGTCCGCTGTTGTGGGACGCGGAGCGTCCCGGGCTGCATTCCCACGCAGAGCGTGGGAACGATCAGGGATAACTGCAGCATCCCCCGGTCGGTCCCCTCTCCCTCTGGGAGAGGGTTAGGGTGAGGGGCTTTTCCCTGACCCAACAAAAAGGGATCGCTCACCGCGATCCCTTTTTTATCCAACCTGCGGCTAACCGAGATTCTTGCCCAGCAACGCGTGATACAACTCGCTGTCGCCCAGAATCCCCACCACATGATTGTCATCGTGCAGCACCAGCTTGTTGCCGGTCTGATAACGAATCTGCAGCGCGTCGCGCATGCCGATGTTCGAGTCCACCAGCGTCGGCTTGCGCTCGAGGCCTTCCACCGCTTGCCCCGGGGCCCAGTTCTGCAGGTTCAGCACCGAGCCGTTCTGCCGCGCGCCTTTGATGGTGTTGCCTTCAGCCAGGTCCAGCCACGAATCGCCGCCCGGGTCGAGGCACACCGAGCCGTTGATGCGTTTGCACTTGTCCAGCGTGCGCATCAGGCTGCGCCCGCAGAGCACATTGAGCGGGTTGGTGTGGGCGACGAAGGTGCGCACATAGTCGTCCGCCGGGTTGAGGACGATTTCTTCCGGCACGCTGTACTGAATGATTCGCCCGTCTTTCATGATCGCGATGCGGCTACCCAGTTTGAGCGCCTCGTCGAGGTCGTGGCTGACGAAGACGATGGTCTTGCTCAGCTTGCGTTGCAGTTCCAGTAATTCATCCTGCAGGCCCTGACGGATCAGCGGGTCGAGGGCCGAGAACGGTTCGTCCATCAGCAGAATATCGGCGTCCATGGCCAGCGCACGGGCGAGGCCGACACGCTGCTGCATGCCGCCGGAGAGTTCGTCAGGCTTCTTGTTGCGCCATTGGGTCAGACCGACCAGTTCGAGCTTTTCATCGACCAGTTTCTTGCGTTCCTTCTCCGGTCGACCCTGCATTTCCAGACCGAAACTGATGTTCTCGCGCACCGTCAGCCACGGCATCAGGGCGAACTTCTGAAACACCATGGCGATGCGTTTGGTGCGCATCATTTTCAGCTCGGCCGGTGTGCACGAGGCGATGTCGATCTGGCGGTTTTCATGCTCGACGAACAGCTTGCCGCGGCTCACGGTGTTGAGGCCATTGATGCAGCGCAGCAGGCTCGACTTACCCGAGCCGGACAGACCCATCAGCACGCATATCTCGCCCTTGTTGATGTCCAGCGTGGCTTTTTCCACGCCGACGATCTGCCCGGTCTTCTTCAGGATCTCGTTGCGGGTCATGCCCTGGTCGAGCAGCTTGAGTGCCTCGCGCGGGTCCTTGGCGAAGATTACGTCGACGTCTTCGAAGCGAATAATGCTCATGCGTCACCCCCTACTTTGGCGTCGGGTTGTTTGCAGATACGGTCGAGCATGATCGCCAGCAGTACGATTGCCAGGCCTGCTTCGAAGCCCAGCGCAATATCAGCAGTGTTCAGTGCGTTGACCACCGGTTTGCCGAGTCCGTCGGCGCCGACCAGTGCCGCGATCACCACCATCGACAGCGACAGCATGATGCACTGGGTGATGCCGGCGGCGATGCTCGGCATGGCGTGGGGCAGTTCGATCCGTGAGAGTAGCTGGCGACGCGAGCAGCCGAAGGCCTTGCCGGCGTCCATCAGTTCTTGTGGGACATCGCGGATGCCCAGGTAGGTCAGGCGGATCGGCGCCGCGATGGCGAAGACCACCGTGGAGATCAGGCCCGGTACCACACCCAGCCCGAAGAGGGTCAGGGTAGGAATGAGGTAAACGAAGGTCGGTACGGTCTGCATCAGATCGAGCACCGGCCGCATCATGGTGTAGAACATCGGTTTGTGCGCGGCGACGATGCCCAGCGGCACGCCGATCAACACGCAGACCAGGGTGGCGAACAGCACCTGGGCGAGGGTTTCCATGGTTTCCTGCCAGTATCCCAGATTGAGAATCAGCAGGAACGAGGCGACCACGAACGCGGTCAGCCCCCACTTGCGTTGAATCAGATGGGCGATGATTGCGATCAAGCCAATCAAGACCAGTGGGTTGAACCAGGTCAGCGCAAACGTCACGCCGTGGATCATCGTTTCCAGGGTCACGGCGATTGCATCGAAGGTGTTGGCGCCGTGTTGCGTCAACCATTCGACGAAGCCCGCGATGTACTGGCCTAAAGGTATTTTCTGATCAATCAGCATGGTAGTGAACGTCCGCATGCAAGGAAATTAACAGCCCGGGCAGGCACGCCTGCCCGGCATAAGCGATGCCCCTCGGATCAAGGCGCGAGCTTGGCTTTCACGGCCTCCAGGCCTGGTTTTCCGTCAATGGTGGTCACGCCAGCGAGCCAGGTATCGAGCACCTGTGGGTTCTTTTTCAGCCAGGCCTTGGCGGCCGCGTCAGGCTTCATCTTGTCGTCGAGGATGTTGCCCATCAGTTCACTTTCCATGTCGACGGTGAACTCCAGGTTCTTCAGCAACTGACCGACGTTGCTGCATTCTTCGGCGTAACCCTTGCGGGTGTTGGTGGCCACGGTGGCGGCACCGAAGTCGGGGCCGAAGAAATCATCGCCGCCGGTCAGGTATTGAATCTTGAAGCGCTTGTTCATCGGGTGCGGCGCCCAGCCGAGGAACACCACCGCGGTGTCGCGCTTCTGCGCACGGTCGACCTGCGAGAGCATGCCGGCTTCCGATGACTCGACCATTTTGAAACCAGCGGTCTTCAGGCCGAAGGCGTCCTTGTCGATCATGCTCTGGATCAACCGGTTGCCGTCGTTGCCCGGCTCGATGCCGTAGATCTTGCCGTCGAGCTCTTTCTTGAATTTGGCAATGTCGGCGAAGTCATGCAGGCCCTTGTCATACAGGGCTTGCGGCACGGCGAGGGTGTACTTGGCGCCCTTGAGGTTGGTGCGCACGGTGTCCACGGTGCCGGCATCGCGATACGGCTTGATGTCGTTTTCCATGGTCGGCATCCAGTTACCGAGGAACACGTCCATGTTCTTGCCGTCGGCCAGCGACTTGTAGGTCACGGGCACGGAGATCATGGTGGTCTTGGTCTTGTAGCCGAGGGCGTTGAGGACAACGGAGGTGGTGGCGGTGGTGGCGGTGATGTCGGTCCAGCCGACATCGGAGAAGTTAACGAGGCTGCACTGTGCCGGTTCTGCGGCTTGCGCCAGTAGCGGCAGACTCAGCAGGGCGGCCAACAACAACGACGGGGAACCTTTCATGGATGGACTCCTTGGTGTTTTTTTTGGCAGTGTTCCGACTGTGGACCACCGCACTTATGGGTTGCGGTTGGGTGGCGTTCTGAAGACAGCTCTACCGCAGCGCCTGGCAATCGAGTCATCCCGATCATGTACCAGTGAAAATCTGACGCCTACAGGGAGGGTCGTATCCAGTACAGGGATGGTCGCTTCCAGTGTCGGTGACGTCGCTTACAGCTTTTTTCCGCCCTCGATGGCCTTCTGATCTGCATAAAAACGGCGCATTTGCGGGGCGAAAACGTAACGGCGCTGCTGGACATGAGTGCGTCGGTGTCAGACGCCGTGCGCGCCGACAAAAGCCTGATGATGCCGGCATTCGGCGGATCGCAGCTTGAGCGTAGCAGCTCCGCCAGCGGGCGCTTTTGCCGCCCGGACCGGTATTCTCAGGAGCTCTGCAGCAATGGCTATCAGCGTTTTCGACCTGTTCAAAATCGGCATCGGCCCTTCCAGTTCGCACACCGTCGGGCCGATGCGCGCCGCGGCATTGTTCGTCGAGGCGCTGCGCGAAAAGCACCAGCTGGAGCAAGTGCGCCGGATCGAGGTGCAACTGTTCGGTTCGCTGTCGGCCACCGGCGTTGGTCACGGCAGCGATAACGCAGTGATCATGGGCCTGATGGGCGAATGGCCGGACGCCATTGACCCGGCGCAGATCGGCCCGCGCATTCAGGCACTGCGCGAAACTCATACGCTGTTACTGGATGGTCGCCTGGCGGTACCGTTTGTCTGGGCGCGCGACATGCGCCTGATCGATGAAAACCTGCCGTTCCATCCCAATGCCATGACCCTCGTTGCCGAGGGTGATCGCGGTGAATTGCATCGCGACACCTACTATTCGGTCGGCGGTGGTTTTGTTGTCGATGAAGCCCAGGCGTCCAGCGGTGTCGTCGATCTTGACCGTACCGAGTTGCCCTACGACTTTTCCAGCGCGGTCGAACTGCTCGAACTGTGCAAGAAGCACAACCTGCGCGTCGCCGAACTGATGATGGCCAACGAAAAGGTCTGGCGCAGTGAAGAAGAAATCCGCGCCGGGCTGATGAAGCTGTGGCGGGCGATGCAGGATTGCGTCGAGCAGGGTTTGAAGCACGAAGGCATTCTGCCCGGCGGCTTGAATGTGCGCCGGCGTGCGGCGAAGTTGCACCGCAGTCTGCAGGAGCTGAACAAACCCAATGTCATCGGCTCGACGCTGAGCGCGATGGAATGGGTCAACCTGTTCGCATTGGCGGTCAACGAAGAGAATGCCGCCGGTGGGCGTATGGTCACGGCGCCGACCAACGGTGCGGCGGGGATTATCCCGGCGGTGTTGCACTACTTTATGAAGTTCAGCGAGGCAGTGACGGACGCCAACGTCGTCGACTACTTCCTCGGCGCGGCGGCAGTGGGGATTCTGTGCAAGAAGAATGCTTCGATCTCTGGTGCTGAAGTCGGTTGCCAGGGCGAAGTCGGTTCGGCCTGCGCGATGGCGGCGGCAGGGCTGGCGGAAATTCTCGGCGCCACGCCTGAGCAATTATGCAACGCGGCGGAGATTGGCCTGGAGCACAACCTCGGCCTGACCTGCGACCCGGTCGGCGGCCTGGTGCAGGTGCCGTGCATTGAGCGCAATGCGATTGCCGCGGTGAAGGCGATCAACGCAGCGCAAATGGCGTTGCGTGGCGACGGTCAGCACTTTATTTCGCTGGATCGGGTGATCCGCACCATGCGCGATACCGGCGCGGATATGCATGACAAATATAAAGAAACCTCGCGCGGTGGGTTGGCGGTCAGTGCGGTTGAGTGCTGAAACCGAGTTGCGCTTATCGCTGGCAAGCCAGCTCCCACAGGTTTTTCAGTGTTGATGCTATTTGGTTAGCACCACAAATCCCTGTGGGAGCTGGCTTGCCAGCGATGGGGCCAGACCAGTCAAAACTGCTCACCAAACGCACACCACCATTCAACCGCGCCACCTTTTGGCGCGTCGCAATCAGATAAGAGCGGTTGTCAGTCGTGACCGCCGAGTCGCTAATCGACCGTCCATCGCCTGTGCTTGCGGTGACACTCTGTGAAAATCCCCTGCAGGCCAGTTCCCACAAGTGCTACCGATCTGCTCACAGGCTGCGCGGCAGGGCTGTCGCGGCGCTTGATGGCACTTCGAAATGCCGCGTTCGCAGGTCTCGAATAGACACGTCGCGAGGTCGTTTTCAGGAGTTATTGAATGGCCGTCCAATTTTAGGCATGGCAATTGCTCTGTCATAACAAAGCCTGCTTCCCTCGTGAGAACGCCGGCAATAACAAGAGCCTCCGCCTGAGGCCATCACCCGCTTTGTGTGAGGAGATACCGCGATGACGTCGTTCAACTCCGGGGCCCAACCCCAGAACCGTGCGCCTCAATCCATCGGCTTTCTGCTGCTGGACAATTTCACGCTGATTTCTCTGGCGTCCGCAGTTGAACCGCTGCGCATGGCCAACCAGTTGTCCGGTCGTGAGCTGTATCGCTGGAGCACCCTCACCGTTGACGGCGGCCAGGTCTGGGCCAGTGACGGTCTGCAGATCACTCCCGACGCCTCCATGCACAAAGCCCCACCGCTGGACACTGTAATTGTCTGCGGCGGCATCGGCATTCAGCGCACCGTGACCCGTGAACATGTGTCCTGGCTGCAAAGCCAGGCGCGTCAGTCCAAGCGTCTTGGCGCGGTGTGCACCGGCAGTTGGGCGCTGGCCTGCGCCGGCCTGCTCGACGGTTTCGATTGCAGCGTGCACTGGGAATGTCTGGCAGCGATGCAGGAAGCCTTTCCGCGGGTGGCCATGAGCACGCGTCTGTTCACCCTCGACCGTAACCGTTTCACCAGCTCAGGGGGCACTGCGCCGCTGGACATGATGCTGCACCTGATCAGCCGCGATCACGGCCGCGAGCTGTCGGCGGCGATCTCGGAAATGTTCGTCTACGAGCGCATCCGCAACGAGCAGGATCACCAGCGCGTGCCGCTCAAGCACATGCTCGGCACCAACCAGCCGAAGCTGCAGGAGATCGTCGCGTTGATGGAAGCCAACTTGGAAGAGCCGATCGATCTGGATGAACTGGCGGTGTATGTCGCGGTGTCGCGTCGACAGCTGGAGCGGTTGTTCCAGAAATACCTGCACTGCTCGCCGTCGCGCTATTACCTGAAGCTGCGGCTGATCCGCGCCCGGCAACTGCTCAAGCAGACGCCGATGTCGATCATCGAAGTGGCGTCGGTATGTGGTTTCGTCTCGACCCCGCACTTCTCCAAGTGCTACCGCGAATACTTCGGCATTCCGCCGCGTGACGAACGCGTAGGCTCCAACACCACCCAGCAAGTGGCGATGCTGCCGCTGCCGCAGGCGATTGTGATGTCACCGCTGTCGGGACCGATGTCGGCGTTGAGTCAGGCGCGTAATGAATCGACGTTTGCCAGCGTAAGGCTTTGATGTGATCGTTCCCACGCGCAGCAAAGGAATGCAGCCCGGGACGCTCTGCGCCCCTGAAGGCCGAACGCGGAGCGTCCGTTGAGGCATTCCCACGCAGAGCGTGGGAACGATCAGGCAAGGCTGTAGAGCGCGTCAGCTTCATCGCTGGCAAGCCAGCTCCCACAGGGTCAATGCATCACACAAATTTTGTGTCGGCCCGGATCATTGTGGGAGCTGGCTTGCCAGCGATGGCGGCAAGTCAGGCGCTGTGGGACTGCTGGTAATCCGAGAGGGCTGGCAGCAACTGCTTGTCGATTGCCTGACGCACCGCCGGCTGAATGCTCGCGCCGCTGGTGTACATGTCCTTGACCATCTTGCGCAGTTCAAACGCGCGCACGTTGTCCAGCCCGCGCACCGCGCACTCGCAGGCCTGTTCGGCGGTGGTGCCGCTCGGCACCTGGATGCCCAACGCCTTGAGCTGGCCCAACAGGTCTTCCTGATCAATCAAATCGGCGTACATCATCACGCAAATCCTTCTGTGGCATCGGAGGTCTGGCTCGATTCTGGTGGCCCCGACCGGAGGCGGCAAGGGCGTTTTGTCGCAGTGGCCGGGACGACTATGAACAGGTCGTTTTCGGCTAACCGGCGAAAATGTCGACTAGGCACACTGGCCTCAGCTCGCTTCACGAAGGTTTGGTCACCCTCGCCTGGCAGCTCCTCGACAGTACCCTCCTCAGCTCCGATCCTGTCACGGCTTGATCGGGGTTTTTTTTGCCTGTGAATCAGAAATGCCCCGGTTGTCTGTGCTGACGCCATCGCTGGCAAGCCAGCTCCCACAGGTCTAGCGTTGCAACACCAGAATCCGCGACAACAATTCATCCCGGTCGACATAGCAACCCTGAAAATGCCGCGCTCCGGTCGCAGGATCAAAGGCATTGCGCGCATGCAACGTGCGTCGGTTATCGAAGCACCACAGCTCACCTGGATTGAGCCGTTGCATCAGCCGAAACCGCGGCTCGCGGGTCATCGCGATAAACCGCCGATAGGCGCGATACAGCAACGGCATCTGCTCAACTGAAGTCTCAAATGCCCCGCGCAAGAAGTTCGCCATGCGAATCTCCGCGACCCGTCCCAATGTATCCAGGGCAATGATCGGGGCCAGGCAGCGGTAGTCGCTGTGACGGTCCTTGTTGCGAAACTCTACGGGGATGTCGCATAGCGCCTGGAACAGCGGCGGATCCTCCTGGCGCAAGGCATCGGCGATCGCAAAGCCGTCGACGAAAATACTTTCGCCACCCTCGGCGTCATTCACCAGGCAATGCAGAAATTGCAGCCCCGGTTGCAGCTCGCGGGTGGGCAGGTCGGTGTGCAGCGGCAAGTTGAAAGCGGTGTAGGCGTTGCTGTCGGCGTCGGCTTTGGACTGCACGTTGAACAGCACGCCGAAATTGCTCTCGCGAATGAATGAAATCCGCTGGGCGATGAGCTTCAGCGAACCGGGCTCGGTGGGCACGCCGCGCACTTGGGTCAGGCCAATGTCGCGCACGGCGAGCAACCACTGCAGCAGGGCGGTGTTGTCGTTCATCAGCGCTGAATATTCGAATACCGGCAACTGCAGATCGCTGCGCCAAAGAAAAGGCTTGGGTTTCGCGGCGAGTCGTTCAGCGCGAGATTCATCGTCATAGGCATGCGCGCGCAACCAGCCCGGATCGAAACGGCTGAGGTGGCCGTCCTGCCAATCGATGCGCAGGCAGCCTTCGGTGTCAACGTAGGCGGCGCTCGGTTGCAGTTCGTCAGACGCATCGACAATCTCGAAGACCTGCTCGCGGGTAACGCTGTAAACGCACTGTTGGCACGGACAGTTGTCCCGCAGCCAGACATGATGAAACGGGCTGACGCGGCCGTCAGCCCATTTGATGACAACGCGATCCGCCAGACCCTGCACGCCACTCAGCGCGCTGATCAACGGATAAGTACGAAAATCGGCAACAGCGGCAGCGGTGTTCATGGCGGTTCCAGATGATCGATGAATTTTACCGGGCGGGTGGCAGCGCAATGACGCGGCCGATGTAAGCGGGAGCGGGCAGGTCCTGCTGCTCGGCGACGATGCTTTGCAGGTGACTCAGGGTGTCGGCACTGAACGGCGCCGAACGCGGGCCGGCGAGGTCAACGTGCAGCAGCATCTGTTCGTTGCCGGCCAGTTCCTGCGCATCACCGACCTTGTGCAGGCTGTGGTAGAGGTGCAGGCGTTTGTTGTCGTGGCCGATGATCTGCGTGCGCACTTCGACCTCGGTGTCGAGCTTCACTTCGTGCAGATAATTGAGGTGCAGTTCGAGGGTGAACAGCGAATGACCACTGGCTTCGCGGTTGTTGCTGTCCATGCCGAGACGGTCCATCAGCGCGTCGGTGGCGTAGCTGAAGATCAGCAGGTAGAAGGCATCGCGCAGGTGGCCGTTGTAGTCGACCCAGTCGGGGATGATTCTGGTTTGGTAAGTGGCGAGGTGGGGCATGGTTTCTCCTGGCGGTGATCGTTCCCACGCTCTGCGTGGGAACGCCTCCTGTGACGCTCTGCGTCACGCTTCTGGGACGCGGAGCGTCCCGGGCTGCATTCCCACGCAGAGCGTGGGAACGATCAGGTCGGGCATTACTCGCTGAACGTCATCCCGTGCTTTTCCTTGGTGGTCTTGACCGCCTCAAGCACCGCCAGCAAACAGTCATCACGATAGCGCTCCAGCGCCGCAATACTGTGCCGGCCCAGTTGATCTGTGGTGCCATCGACCACATCATCGATCAGCTTGTCAGTCAGCTCCGGTGCCGGCAGATACGTCCACGGCAACTGCAACGCCGGGCCGAACTGCGACATGAAGTGACGCATGCCAGCATCACCCCCGGCCAGGGTGTAAGTCAGGAAAGTGCCCATGAACGACCAACGCAATCCGGCGCCAAAGCGGATCGCATCGTCGATCTCGCCGGTGGTTGCCACGCCGTCGTTGACCAAGTGCAACGCTTCGCGCCACAGCGCTTCGAGCAAGCGGTCGGCGATAAAGCCCGGTACTTCCTTGCGCACATGCAACGGACGCATGCCGAGGGATTCGTAGACTTGCATCGCCGCCTGAACAGCCTCGGGCGCGGTGTTCTTGCCGCCCACCACCTCTACGAGCGGCAGCAGATAGACCGGGTTGAATGGATGCCCGACCACGCAACGCTCCGGATGCGTCGAACTCTCGTAGAACTCGCTCGGCAGCAGGCCCGAGGTACTTGAACCAATCAACGCATCGGGCTTGGCCGCTGCGCTGATTTTGCTGTGCAGCTCAAGTTTCAGCTCCAGCCGCTCGGGGGCGCTTTCCTGGATGAAGTCGGCGTCGCGCACGCATTCTTCGATGGTCGCGACAAAGCGCAGGCGATCCTGCGAAGCGCCCGGCGCCAGGCCGTTTTTCTCCAGCGCACCCCATGCATTGGCCACGCGTTTGCGCAGCGCGGCTTCGGCGCCCGGTGCCGGGTCCCAGGCGATCACGTCGAGGCCGTGGGCGAGGGCGCGGGCGACCCAGCCACTGCCGATGACACCGCTGCCGAGGGCGGCGAAGGTTTTGATTTCGGTGATAAAGCGCATGAGCGGTCCTTGAATGTTCGGTGATCCCATGTGGGAGCGAGCCTGCTCGCGAAGGGGCTGGCACTGCTGATGAAGATGCGACGGATGTACCGGCCTCTTCGCGAGCAGGCTCGCTCCCACAAGGGTTGAGGTGAGTTCGGTTCAGCCGCGCTGGGTCAGGCCCATCTTTTTGCGACCTTCAGCCGGGGTCAGCACGCGGGCACCGAAGCGGCTGAGGATTTCGCTGGCGCGTTCGACCAGTTGGCCGTTGGTCGCCAGCACGCCCTTGTCCAGCCACAGGTTGTCTTCGAGGCCGACCCGCACGTTGCCGCCCAGCAGCACCGCTTGCGCCGCCATCGGCATCTGCATGCGGCCGATGCCGAACCCGGCCCAGACCGCGTCGGCCGGCAGGTTGTCGACCATGGCTTTCATGGTGGTGGTGTCGGCCGGCGCGCCCCACGGAATGCCCAGGCACAGCTGGAACAGCGGGTTGTCGAGCAAGCCTTCCTTGATCAGTTGCTTGGCGAACCACAGGTGACCGGTGTCGAATATTTCCAGCTCAGCCTTCACGCCCAGTTCGGTAATGCGCTTTGCTCCGGCGCGTAGTTGCGCTGGGGTGGACACGTAAATGGTGTCGCCGTCGCCGAAGTTCAGGGTGCCGCAATCGAGGGTGCAGATTTCCGGCAGCAATTCTTCAACATGGGCCAGACGGGTCAGCGGGCCGACCAGATCGGTGTTCGGGCCGAACTCCATCGGGTTTTCGCCGGCGCCGATTTCCAGGTCACCGCCCATGCCGGCGGTGAGGTTGACGATGATGTCGACGTCCGCCTCGCGGATGCGCTCCATCACTTCGCGGTAAAGGGCCACGTCACGGCTGAACTTGCCGGTCTGCGGATCGCGCACATGGCAGTGCACGACGGTGGCGCCGGCCTTGGCGGCTTCGACGGCGGCGGCAGCGATCTGTTTCGGGGTGACCGGCACGTGCGGGCTCCTGGCGGTCGTGTCGCCAGCACCGGTGAGTGCGCAGGTGATGATGACGTCGTGGTTCATGGTGCGGTTTCCTTGGGGCGTGATGGGTCTGTCCGCAGCCCTGTTCGGGGCTGCGAAGCGTCGTTAAAACCCCTCTCCCTCGGGAGAGGGTCAGGGTGAGGGGCTTTTC
The DNA here is from genome assembly GCA_902825215.1 of Pseudomonas fluorescens. Classification (GTDB taxonomy): domain Bacteria; phylum Pseudomonadota; class Gammaproteobacteria; order Pseudomonadales; family Pseudomonadaceae; genus Aquipseudomonas; species Aquipseudomonas fluorescens_G. Next base: position 5,710,608 of record LR782234.1, on the reverse strand, counting down.
AAATGGGGGTTATTTGCTGGTCAGCTGCAGATTCTCAGCGGCCGGTTTGCCATCGAACGTGGTCACCCCTTCGAGCCAGCGCTGCTTGTCTTCAGGGTGATCCTTGAGCCATTGCTTCGCCGATTCGAAGGCGTCTTTATGATCGAGCAGCGGCTGCATCATCCGGCTCTCGGATTCGGCGGTGAAGGTCAGGTTGGTCAGCAGGCGGCCGATGTTCGGGCACTGCTCGGCGTATTTCGGCGCGGTCACGGTCCACACCGTGGCCATGCCTTCGTTCGGGCCAAGTGCGTCTTCGCTGCCGGTCAGATAAGTCATCTGAATGTTGACGTTCATCGGATGCGGCGCCCAGCCGAAGAACACCACGGCTTCCTTGCGACGTACTGCGCGATCGACGGCGGCGAGCATGCCGGCCTCGCTCGATTCGACCAGCTGGAACTTGCCGAGGCCGAACTGGTTCTTGGCGATCATCGCCTTGATCTGCGTATTGGCCCCCGAGCCTGGCTCGATGCCGTAGATCTTGCCGCCCAACTCCTTCTGGAATTTGGCGATGTCGGCAAAGGTCTTCAGACCCTTGTCCGCCAGATACGTCGGCACCGCGAGGGTGGCGCGGGCGTCTTTCAGGCTTGGCGCTTCAAGCACCTTGACCTGATTGGCCTCGACGAACGGGGTGATGGTCTGGGTCATCAGCGGGTTCCAGTAACCAAGGAACAGGTCCAGGCGCTGATCGCGAATCCCGGCGAAGATGATCTGCTGGGAGGCGCTGGTCTGTTTGGTGCTGTAGCCGAGGCCGTCGAGCAGGACCTGGGTCATGGCACTGGTGGCGATTACATCGGTCCAGTTGACCACGCCCATGCGCACGTTCTTGCAGGACGCCGGTTCGGCCGCCATGACGCCGGTGCTCAAAAAAGCGGTACCGCTGAGTGCAAGAACGCAGCTGCTGATCAGTCGTTTCATGTCGGGTTCCTCGGCAGTTCGATTGTTGTGGTTTCCGGCATCTGCGCGCCGGTGAGGCCAAGTTACGCAGCAATGGCCCGGTGAAAGCGCACTGCGGCGACTGGCAATTGCACTGTAGCGACCTGCACGCTTGAATGCCGTCGGCAAACGGCGTATCAACGTTCCACGCGAGCCGCCAACCGAGTGCGCCCATGTCCCAGGATTTTTACTTTTTGCTGATGCCGGGGTTCTCCGCCATTGGCTTTATCTCCGCGATCGAACCGCTGCGCGTGGCCAACCGCTTTCGTGGCGAGCTGTATCGCTGGCATGTGCTCAGCGCCGACGGCGGGCCGGTGCTGGCGAGCAATGGCATGTCGGTCAACGCCGATGCCGCGCTGGAATCGCTGAAGAAAGGCGCGACGTTACTGGTGGTGGCCGGGTTCGAACCTCTGAAGTTCATCACGCCGACGCTGGAGCACTGGTTGCGTCGGCTGGACAACGACGGTGTGACGCTCGGCGGTATCGACACCGGCAGTTTCGTCCTCGCCGAAGCAGGCCTGCTCGACGGCCATCGCCTGACGCTGCACTGGGAGGCGATCGATGCGTTCAAGGAATCTTATCCACAGCTCAGCGTGACCCAGGAGCTGTTCGAGATCGACCGGCGGCGGATCACCTCGGCGGGTGGCACGGCTTCTATCGACTTGATGCTCGACCTGATCGCCCAGGCCCACGGCCCGCAACTGGCGATTCAGGTCAGCGAGCAATTCGTGCTCGGGCGCATCCGCCCACGCAAGGACCACCAGCGCATGGAAGTCGCGACGCGCTACGGCATCAGCAACAAGAAACTGGTGCAGGTGATCGGCGAGATGGAGCAGCACAGCGAACCACCGCTGACCACGTTGCAGCTGGCGGAGTCGATCAAGGTCACCCGGCGACAACTGGAGCGCTTGTTCCGGCTGCATCTGAATGACACACCGAGCAATTTCTATCTGCGGTTGAGGCTTGAGAAGGCGCGGCAACTGCTGCGCCAGACCGACATGAGCGTGCTCGAAGTGAGCATTGCCTGCGGTTTTGAATCACCGTCGTACTTCACCCGCAGCTATCGCGCGAAATTCGCCCGCTGCCCGCGCGAAGACCGGCGCACTGCACAGGCCTGAAGGGCTTCCGCAACGCCATAGAATCCTGTGGGAGCGGGCTTGCCCGCGATGAGGCCGGCACATCCAACATTAGTATTGCCTGACAGTCCGTCATCGCGGGCAAGCCCGCTCCCACAGGTTCCAATGTGATTTCGGCAATCGGGTTATCTCTTCACCAACGCCGAACATTCCGCTTTGTAAGCCTCATGCTGATACTTGTTCAGCGTCCCCGGCAGATCGAAATCATGCTTCTTGGCCTGCGCATTGATCGTCTGCGGCGACAGCAGCGTCACCTCACACCCGTCCAGCAGCTGAAACACACCTTCAATCTTGAACGTCGTCGGCCCACCGGCAAACTCACCCTTCTTGCTGCGCTTCTTGATCGCAATCCGGTCCACCGCGTTCTCCCGCACAAACGACGCCACCTGCGCCGCGAACAGCTTCACGTTGGCCGCTTCGTCATCGTCGTCGAGGGCAATTTTTTTCGTGGCGAGAGGGATGTGGCTCAGAGTCGAACCGTCGAGCGCAGCCACGGCGATGATCGCTTCGCTGCCTTTGATTTCGATGCCGCAGATGTTCATGGAATTCCTTTGAGTAATGAGGACAACCTACAGCTCAAGCTGACTGGCTGTGATGCCGAACGCGGCGGCGATTTTCTCGCGGGTGGCCTTGCGCGGCTTGGCGAATGTTTCCTGTTGAGCAAACGCCGGTTGCGAAATGCCCATGCGCTTGGCGACTTCTTCCTGAGTCAGATTGAGATGTTCGCGCCAGGCGCGGATGGGTGTCGCCCCGTCAACCATATGGCTGACCACTTCATGAGGAATCATTGATTTATCCTTTCCATGTTTATTCCTGCCCGATCGACTCCAAAAACTCCGACCGTTCATCACTCATCCGCGCCACACAATCATTCTGCGCAATAGTGAACGCCTTGCTGCCAGCCGTCGCCGGGAATGCTTCAACTGCGCAATCGGCGTCCCGCGTCTTCAACCACTGCTGCTGGGCGGTCTTCAACTTGGCGGTGATGTCGGCCAGTTGCGTCGGGTTCTTGCCGTACGCCGTCTGCATGCGTTCGTTGAGGCTGGCGTAGTTGTCCTTGAGCAGGTCTTCGGCGGTGGTGCGGCTGTAGGCCGAGCATTCCAGGGTCTGGATGTCGTTTTCCACCGCGTCGCACGGGTTGTTCTCGGATTCTTCGGCGGCGTGGGCGCCGGTCGCAATCAGTGCCAGGGCGAGGAGGATCGATTTCATTGGGGGCGCTCTAATCCATTGGTATGTGCAGGCTGCGGCAGATTCTGGCGCAAGCACGCGAGCTTGAACAGGTAGCTGATCAGGGCGGCGCACGACCCTTTGTCGCGGATTGACGCTTTCGGCAATTCCCCTGTCGTTTTTGCACCCGGTCGCCCCGACACCTAGGCATATGCTGGCCCCAAAGCGCCGGCAGACGATTCGGCGCATGAATCGCCAACAAGGGGACGCCTGATGAGCCCAGCCGAATTACACGCCGACAGCATCGTTATCGACGGTCTGATCATTGCCAAATGGAACCGCGAGCTGTTCGAAGACATGCGCAAGGGCGGTCTGACGGCGGCCAACTGCACGGTGTCGGTGTGGGAAGGCTTTCAGGCGACCGTGAACAACATCGCCGCCAGCCAGAAGCTGATCCGCGAGAACAGCGACCTGGTGATGCCGGTGCGCACCACCGCCGATATCCGGCGCGCCAAGGAGCAGGGCAAGACCGGCATCCTTTTCGGCTTTCAGAACGCGCACGCTTTCGAAGACCAGATCGGCTATGTCGAGGTGTTCAAGCAGCTCGGCGTCGGCATCGTGCAGATGTGCTACAACACCCAGAATCTGGTCGGCACCGGTTGCTACGAGCGTGACGGCGGCCTGTCGGGCTTCGGCCGCGAGATCGTCGCCGAAATGAACCGCGTCGGCGTCATGTGCGACCTGTCCCACGTCGGTTCCAAGACCTCCGAAGAAGTCATCCTCGAATCGAAAAAACCGGTCTGCTATTCGCACTGCCTGCCGTCGGGCCTTAAAGAGCACCCGCGCAACAAGTCCGATGCAGAACTCAAATTCATTGCCGACCACGGCGGTTTCGTCGGCGTGACCATGTTCGCACCGTTCCTCGCCAAGGGCATCGATTCGACCATCGACGATTACGCCGAAGCGATCGAATACACCATGAACATCGTCGGCGAAGACGCCATCGGCATCGGCACCGACTTCACTCAGGGCCACGGCCAGGACTTCTTCGAATACCTGACCCACGACAAGGGCTACGCCCGCCGTCTGACCAGCTTCGGCAAGATCATCAACCCGCTGGGCATCCGCACCGTCGGCGAATTCCCCAACCTCACCGAAACCCTGCTCAAACGCGGCCATTCCGAGCGCGTGGTGCGAAAGATCATGGGCGAGAACTGGGTGAACGTCCTCAAAGACGTCTGGGGCGAGTGAATAACTCTGGAGCCTACTCCGCTCGCCGATAGCTGCGTCAGGTCCTCGCGCCAAGCTCGCCGTACGTCCCGTACTGTCTCGCTTGTCGCTCCGGTCCTTCCTTGCTCTCGACGTGCTCGCTACGGCTCCAAAGTCATTCACACGGCTTGTTTATAAAAGCAAAGCAAAAGCTTTGCTGTGTACCGACCACGTATTTTTCTGGAGTTAAGTTTCCATGGCCAAGATCGCCCCGCAATTGCCAATCGAAGTCGACAGCGAGACCGGTGTCTGGACCTCCGACGCCCTGCCGATGCTCTACGTGCCGCGGCACTTCTTCGTGAATAACCACATGGGCATCGAAGAAGTATTGGGCGCTGACGCCTACGCCGAAATCCTCTACAAGGCCGGCTACAAGTCCGCCTGGCACTGGTGCGAAAAAGAAGCCGAATGCCACGGCCTGGAAGGCGTTGCGGTGTTCGAACACTACATGAAGCGCCTGTCGCAACGCGGCTGGGGCCTGTTCAAGATCCAGGACATTGACCTCGATAAAGGCACCGCCAGCGTCAAGCTCGAGCACTCGGCGTTCGTCTACGTCTACGGCAAGGTCGGGCGCAAGGTCGACTACATGTTCACCGGCTGGTTCGCCGGCGCCATGGACCAGATCCTCGAAGCCCGTGGCAGCAAGATTCGTACTGTGGCTGAACAAGTCTACGGAGGCTCCGAAGAGGGCCACGATGACGGCTTGTTCACCGTCAAGCCGTTGTAAGCCGAGGACCGTGCCATGGCTTTCGAAGCAATGTTCCAGCCGATCCAGATCGGCAAACTGACCATCCGCAACCGCGTGCTCAGCACCGCGCACGCCGAGGTCTACGCGACTGACGGTGGCATGACCACCGACCGCTACGTCAAATACTACGAAGAGAAAGCCAAGGGCGGCATCGGCCTGGCCATCTGCGGCGGTTCGTCCGTGGTGGCGATCGACAGCCCGCAGGAATGGTGGAGTTCGGTCAACCTGTCCACCGACCGGATCATTCCGCACTTCCAGAATCTGGCCGACGCCATGCACAAGCATGGCGCCAAGATCATGATCCAGATTACTCACATGGGCCGGCGCTCGCGCTGGGACGGCTTCAACTGGCCGACCCTGATGTCGCCGTCGGGCATCCGTGAACCGGTGCACCGCGCCACCTGCAAGACCATCGAGCCGGAAGAGATCTGGCGGGTGATCGGCAATTACGCCCAGGCCGCGCGCCGGGCCAAGGCCGGTGGCCTCGATGGCGTCGAACTGTCGGCCGTGCACCAGCACATGATCGACCAGTTCTGGAGCCCGCGCGTCAACAAGCGTACCGACGAGTGGGGCGGCAGCTTCGAAGGGCGGATGAAGTTCGGTCTGGAAGTGCTCAAAGCCGTGCGCGCCGAGGTCGGTGACGACTTCTGCGTGGGCATGCGCCTGTGCGGTGACGAGTTCCACCCGGACGGTTTGTCCCACGAGGACATGAAGCAGATCGCCAAGTATTACGACGACACCGGCATGCTCGACTTCATCGGCGTGGTTGGCTCGGGTTGCGATACGCACAACACCCTGGCCAACGTCATTCCGAACATGAGTTATCCACCGGAGCCGTTCCTGCATCTGGCTGCCGGGATAAAGGAAGTGGTCAAGGTGCCGGTGCTGCACGCGCAGAACATCAAGGACCCGAACCAGGCCACTCGGATTCTCGAGGGCGGTTACGTCGACATGGTCGGCATGACCCGGGCGCACATCGCTGACCCGCACCTGATCGCCAAGATCAAGATGGGCCAGATCGACCAGATCAAACAGTGCGTCGGTGCCAACTACTGCATCGACCGCCAGTATCAGGGCCTGGACGTGCTGTGCATCCAGAACGCTGCGACTTCCCGTGAATACATGGGTGTGCCGCACATCATCGAGAAATCCACCGGACCGAAACGCAAAGTGGTGATCGTCGGTGCCGGCCCGGCCGGGATGGAAGCCGCACGGGTGGCTGCCGAGCGGGGTCACGACGTAACGCTGTTCGAAAAGAAAGACTTCATCGGCGGGCAGATCACTACTGCGTCGAAGGCACCACAGCGTGACCAGATCGCCGGCATCACTCGCTGGTTCCAGCTGGAGCTGGCGCGCTTGAAAGTCGATCTGCGTCTCGGCACTGCGGCCGACGCCGACACCATCATGGACCTGCGTCCAGACGTGGTGGTGCTGGCGGTCGGCGGGCATCCGTACCTTGAGCAGAACGAGCACTGGGGCGCCGCCGAAGGGCTGGTGGTCAGCAGCTGGGACGTGCTCGACGGCAAAGTCGCGCCGGGCAAGAACGTGCTGGTCTACGACACCATTTGCGAGTTCACCGGGATGTCGGTCGCCGACTTCCTCGCCGACAAGGGCAGCCAGGTCGAGATCGTCACCGACGACATCAAACCGGGCGTGGCCATTGGCGGTACGTCGTTCCCGACCTACTACCGCAGCATGTACCCGAAAGAAGTGATCATGACCGGCGACATGATGCTGGAGAAGGTCTACCGCGAAGGCGACAAGCTGGTGGCGGTGCTGGAGAACGAGTACACCGGCGCGAAAGAGGAGCGGGTGGTCGATCAGGTGGTCGTCGAAAACGGCGTGCGCCCGGACGAGGAAATCTACTACGCGCTCAAGGACGGCTCACGCAACAAGGGCCAGATCGACGTCGAAGCGTTGTTTGCGATCCAGCCACAGCCTTCGCTGAGCGAAGCGGGTGACGGCTACTTGCTGTTCCGCATCGGCGACTGCGTGGCGCAGCGTAATACGCACGCCGCCATCTACGACGCACTTCGGCTCTGTAAGGATTTTTGACGGCTCAGCTGCAAGCCACAAGCTGCAAGCTGCAAGTAAAAGCACAGCCGGTCCATGCTGCTCTTTCTTGCCGCTTGTAGCTCGCAGCTTGCCGCTCGCCAGAGGTGACTCTGATGTTGAACACCCTTCTTCCAATCCTGTTGTTCGCAGCCCTGGGCCTCGCTGTCCTCGGCGCGCTGCGGCGGATGAACATGTGGCGTCGTGGCCGGGCGGCGAAGGTCGATCTGCTCGGCGGTCTGCTGGCCATGCCCAAGCGCTACATGGTCGACCTGCACCACGTGGTGGCGCGGGACAAATACATCGCCAACACCCACGTCGCCACGGCGGGCGGTGCCGTGGCGTCGATTGTGCTGGCGATTCTGGTGCACGGTTTCGGCCTGCACAACCGCATCCTCGGCTACGCCTTGCTGCTGATGTCGGCGGTGATGTTCGTCGGCGCGATCTTCATGTACCTGCGTCGGCGCAACCCGCCGGCGCGGCTGTCGAAAGGCCCGTGGATGCGCCTGCCGAAAAGCCTGCTGGCATTCTCGGCGTCGTTCTTTCTGGTGACCTTGCCGGTGGCCGGGATCCTGCCGGAAAACTTCGGCGGTTGGGTGCTCGCCGCCATTCTCGGTGTTGGCGTGTTGTGGGGCGTGTCGGAACTGTTCTTCGGCATGACCTGGGGCGGGCCGATGAAGCACGCCTTCGCCGGCGCCCTGCACCTGGCCTGGCACCGTCGCCCGGAACGCTTTGGCGGTGGTCGCTCGACCGGTTTGAAAGCGCTGGACCTGAGCAATCCAGACGCACCGCTGGGCGTAGAAAAACCCAAGGATTTCACTTGGAACCAGTTGCTCGGTTTTGATGCGTGCGTGCAGTGCGGCAAATGTGAAGCCGCGTGCCCGGCGTTCGCTGCCGGCCAGCCGCTGAACCCGAAAAAACTGATTCAGGACATGGTCGTCGGCCTCGCCGGCGGCACTGATGCCAGATTCGCTGGTAGTCCCTATCCGGGCAAACCCATAGGCGAACATGGCGGCAATCCGCATCAGCCGATCGTCAACGGTCTGGTCGATGCCGAAACCCTGTGGTCGTGCACCACTTGCCGCGCCTGCGTCGAGGAATGCCCGATGATGATCGAGCACGTCGATGCGATCGTCGACATGCGCCGTCATCTGACCCTGGAAAAAGGCGCGACGCCGAACAAGGGCGCCGAAGTTCTCGAAAACCTCATTGCCACCGACAACCCCGGCGGGTTCGCCCCGGGCGGGCGGATGAACTGGGCAGCGGATCTGAACCTCAATCTGCTCAGCGAGAAGAAAACTACCGACGTGCTGTTCTGGGTTGGCGACGGCGCTTTCGACATGCGCAACCAGCGCACCCTGCGTGCCTTCGTCAAAGTACTGAAAGCGGCAAAAATCGACTTCGCCGTGCTCGGCCTCGAAGAGCGTGACAGCGGTGATGTGGCGCGGCGGCTCGGCGACGAAGCGACGTTCCAGTTGCTCGCCAAGCGCAATATTCAGACCCTGGCCAAATACCGCTTCAACCGCATCGTTACCTGCGATCCGCACAGTTTCCATGTGCTGAAAAACGAGTACGGCGCGTTCGATGGCAACTACCTGGTGCAGCACCACAGCACCTACATGGCTGAAATCATCCAGGCTGGCGCGCTCAACCTCGGTCAGCACAAAGGCAACAGCGTGACCTATCACGACCCGTGCTACCTGGGCCGTTACAACGGCGAGTACGAAGCGCCGCGCGAAGTGCTGCGTGCGCTCGGCATCGAAGTCAAAGAGATGCAACGTTCCGGCTTCCGCTCACGCTGCTGCGGCGGCGGTGGCGGCGCGCCGATCACTGACATTCCGGGCAAGCAGCGCATTCCTGATATGCGTATGGACGACATCCGCGAGACTGGCGCCGAACTGGTGGCCGTGGGTTGTCCACAGTGCACGGCGATGCTCGAAGGTGTCGTCGAACCGCGCCCGCTGATCAAGGACATTGCCGAACTGGTCGCCGACGCGCTGCTCGAAGACGCCGCGCCGAGCAAACCGGCGACACCGGCCAAACGTGAACCTGCGGAGGTGCATTGATGAGCGACATTATCCGCCGCGACCCGCGCGCCGAATGGATTGCGCGCAACCGTCTGCATCCGCTGCACGCGGCAATGCAACCGGCGCAACACAGCTGGATGGGACCGAACGGCGTCATCCGCAAGAATCTGCACGGCATCGGTTTCATCGGCCCCAACGGCATCAAACGCATTGACCGCAGCGGCGCGCAGCAGGGCGGGGCGGTCAAGCGTTCGGCCGCGGTTGAGGTGCAATTGCCGTTGCATCAGGTGCCAGCGCCGGCGTTCTACATCTGCGTGGTGCCGGACATGGTCGGCGGCCGTCTGAGCAGCCATGACCGCGACTTGCTCGGCCTTGCCCATCAACTGGCCGGTACGGACGGCGCGGTGTTGGCGGTGGTGTTCGGTGAGCACAAGGAATCCGCTTTCGAAACCGCCGGCGTCGACCGCTTGCTGGTACTCGAAGGCGACGAATTCAGCGGTTATGCACCGGAACAACGGGTACAAGGGTTGCGGGCTGTGGATAACCAGTTCATTCCGCGCCACTGGCTGCTGCCGGACAGTCGCAGCGGTGGCGGTGAACTCGGCCGACGCTTTGCTGCAGCGCTGGGCGAACGCCCGGCAACGCGGGTCTGGCAAGTGAAGGACCAGGAATGCATCGGCCGTGCCGGTGCCGGGTTGCAGGATCTGGCCCGTCCGGTTGCGCGGTTGATTCTGGCGGCGGCCGAATGCGCCGAACCCGTCAGCGAAACCCGTCACGAAGCACTGCCAGTAGAGTTATCCACAAGCGTCGCGCGCAGCCTGTCGCGGATCGAAGATCTTGGTGCGGTGGCGGTGGACCCGGGCGCGATTCCGATGGCCGAAGCCGAATTCATTTTCTCCGGTGGCAACGGCGTGAAGGACTGGGCGCTGTTCCACGAAACCGCCGCTGCACTCGGCGCCACCGAAGGCGCGTCGCGAGTCGCCGTGGACGATGGCTTTATGGCCCGCGATCGCCAGGTCGGCGCGTCGGGCACCTGGGTCACGGCGCGGGTCTATGTGGCTGTGGGTATCTCCGGGGCGATCCAGCATCTGCAAGGTATCGGCGCCTGCGACAAGGTGGTGGCGATCAACCTCGATCCGGGCTGCGACATGATCAAACGCGCCGATCTTTCGGTGATCGGCGAAAGCGCAGAGATTCTGCAAGCGTTGATCGAAGCGGTCGCGGCTTACCGCAACGATGCCAAGCGCGATGCGGCTTAAGGAAACCCTATGAACACGAACGTTATCAGTCTGGTTTCGATCGGCGCCCACCCGACCTCGGGCCGGCCACGTCGCGCCGAACAGGACGCCCGCGCGGTCGAACTGGGCCTGCAACTGGCGGGGGATAACCTGCAAGTGCTGCACGCCGGCGACATCGCCGAACCGGCCCTGCGCGCCTATCTGGGCATGGGTCTTGAGCAGATGCACGTGCTGGAACAACCGGCTGGCGCCGATGCGTTGCCGGCGCTGACGGCGTACCTGCGTGAGGCGGGTGCGCAGGTGGTGCTGACCGGCAGCCAGGCGGAAACCGGCGAAGGTTCGGGGATGCTGCCGTTTCTGCTGGCCGAAGGGCTGGGCTGGCCATTGGTGGTCGGGCTGGCGCAGGTCGAGTCGATCAATGACGGCTCGGCACTGGTGCTGCAAGCGTTGCCGCGCGGGCAGCGGCGACGCTTGAAGGTGAAGCTGCCGTTTCTGGCGACTGTGGATAACGCTGCGCCGAAGCCTCGGCAGAGTGCTTATGGGCCGGCGCGACGGGGCGTGTTGAACGCTGAAGACGTGGAGGTGCTGGACGATGAACTGCTGGCCGTCGCCACGCTGCAACCGGCCAAGCCACGGCCCAAGCGCTTGAAAGTGATCAAGGCCAAGAGCGGGGCTGACCGGATGAAGGCCGCAACGGCCAAGGCTAGCGGGGGCGGTGGTCAGGTGCTCAAAGGTGTCACCGCGCAGGCTGGCGCCGAAGCCATCCTCAAATTGCTGATCGAAGAGGGTGTCGTGCGCTAGCAAGGCTTTTCCAGGCACTGAACAACCCCTGTGGGAGCGAGCCTGCTCGCGAAAGCGGACGGTCAGTTGATACATGTGTCAACTGATCTACCGCATTCGCGAGCAGGCTCGCTCCCACAATTGCATTCATTCGCAGCCAGTTTCGTGTTGTTTACCCACAATCCCTGTTGGCGGATCTGTGGATAACGTGTTCGCCCCTCTCTGCACGCCACGCCAATCAAGCCTCCCAGCCCGATGATCAGAAAGTAATCAGCGTAACCTACGGATTTTCAGAGGTTTTTCTACAAGACCCTGCGAAAACTTGCCCCCAATCTCTGTTGGCGCTTCTGTGGACAACATGTTCGCCGTCCGCTGAAAGCCTTATGGAACAAGGCCTACAAGGATGTGATCATATTTTGATCAAATGAAGCCTTTCTGCAGTAAGAGGCTCATGGACGTGGTCTTTTCCCCAGCCCAGCACGCTTTTCCACAGATCAAGCGAAGTTACCCCCGATCTCTGTTGGCGCTTCTGTGGATAACGTGTTCGCTACCCGCTACAGAGCTCTAAATACGTGGCCTGTAGAGATTTGCTCAAAAAGTGATCTGTCGTTTTCAGAAACCATGATTCTGAATAAGTCACGGTTTTTCTTTACAAATCAGCGGGATATTTTTCAGTTCGTCCACAGTTACCCCCAATTGCTGTGGGCGGGTATGTGGATAACTTGTTTGCGGAAAGCTGGGGGGCTTGCCGGGTATGGCTGGCGGGGGGGTTGATCAAAAAGTGTGCAATCAGGGTTTGAAAACGTGACATGGCTATCGCGAGCAGGCTCACTCCTACAGGGGAACGCATTCCAAACTGTAGGCGTGAGCCTGCTCGCGATGCTTTTTAGCCTTGGACAGGAACGCCTTTGAGGTACGGTGCTGGCTCAGCCCCGAGGTTGTTCAGCATCCGCTCGCTGTACCAGTCGACAAAGTTGACCACGCCAAACTCATAAGTCTTCGAGTAAGGCCCAGGCTGGTACGCGGTGGAGTTGATGCCGCGCTGGTTTTCCTCAGCCAGACGGCGGTCCTGATCGTTGGTCGCATCCCATACCTGACGCATGCGCTCGACGTCGTAATCGACGCCTTCAACGGCATCCTTGTGCACCAGCCATTTGGTGGTGACCATGGTTTCCTGGGCGCTGATCGGCCACACGGTGAAGACGATGATGTGGTCGCCCATGCAGTGGTTCCACGAATGCGGCAGATGCAGGATGCGCATCGAGCCGAGGTCCGGGTTCTTGATCCGGCCCATCAACTTGGCGCAGCCCTGTTTGCCGTCGAGGGTCATCGACACGGTGCCCTTGAGCAGCGGCATGCGCACGATACGGTTGCGCAGGCCGAAGCTGGCGTGGGCGTACGGAATCTTCTCGGCTTCCCAGGCGGCCGCGGAGGCGGCGACGTGATCCTTGAACGCCTGATCGGCGCGCGGGTCGGTGACGTCGTCCCATTCCAGCAGGGTTTTCAGCAACTCCGGGTGCGACGCGTTGCAGTGGTAGCACTCGCGGTTGTTTTCCAGCACCAGTTTCCAGTTGGCTTTTTCCATCAAGGTGGTGGTGATCGCCACCTTGGTGTTCTCCATGTCGTACGGTTCCATGTAATGGTTGAGCGTCGACAAAAAGTCATCGATGGCCGGCGGGTTCTCGGCCAGGCTGATGAAGATGTAGCCACCGGCAGTTTTCACGTTCACCGGTTTGAGGCCGTACTGCTTCATGTCGAAGTCGGCGCCCATCTCGGTGCCGGCGAACAGCAGGCGCCCGTCCAGTTCGTAGGTCCACTGATGGTAGTGGCAGACCAGTTTGGCGACCTTGCCTTTTTCACTGGTGCACAGGCGCGAGCCACGGTGGCGGCAGACGTTGTGGAATGCGTGCACCACGCCTTCGGCACCGCGAATGACGATGATCGGGTTCTTGCCGACCTGCAGGGTCAGGTAGTTGCCCTTGGCCGGGATTTCACAGGTCATGCCGGCGATCAACCACTCTTTCTGAAAGATCTCCTGCATGTCGATATCGAACAGGCGCTCGTCGCTGTAGAACGGCTGCGGCAGCGAAAAGGTCCGCTCGCGTTCCTGGAGCATCTGTGCGGTGGCCTTGCGTGCGGGTTCCAGCGGATCGCCCAGGCTGATTTTTGCGGTGACGTCCATCGATGTAATCCTCATGGCCCTCTGCGTGGCCGGCGAAAGTGGCTGATCAGGTGTGCTGCAAAACGGTTGCTACGCAAGGTGTAAAGAAGTCGTCTTGTGTTGGGGCGAGTGTGGGGCCGGCGCTGCCCCGAACCTTATCCATGGGCGACATGGTGCAATCTGTTCCCGACGCGCAAGTCCCGGTGGTTGGGGGCTGGTCGCGATAAGTATGTCAATGTCGCGGATAGGTAAACGGACGGTCTGCGCTATACGCAGAATCGCCGACATGAGGCCGACAGTCGGCCGTGGAGAACAGCATGTCCAACAGCTTCCTGAATCCGGTCACCACCCAGACCTGGGCCAATGGCCGACACATTGTCCGTTGCGTCAAAGTCATCCAGGAAACCTGGGATGTGCGCACCTTCTGCTTCATGGCCGATCAGCCGATCATGTTCTTTTTCAAGCCGGGGCAGTTCGTCACCCTGGAGCTGGAAATCGAAGGCCAGCCGGTCATGCGCTCGTACACCATATCCAGCTCGCCGTCGGTGCCGTACAGCTTCTCGGTGACGATCAAGCGCGTGCCGGGCGGCAAGGTCTCGAACTGGCTGCACGACACGCTGCATGAAGGGCAAGAGTTGGCGGTGCATGGCCCGGTCGGGTTGTTCAACGCCATCGATTTCCCGAGCCCGAAAGTGTTGTACCTCAGCGGCGGCGTCGGTATCACCCCGTGCATGTCGATGGCGCGCTGGTTCTACGACACCAACGCCAACGTCGACATGACGTTTATCCACAGCGCGCGCTCGCCAAAAGACATCATTTATCACCGCGAGCTGGAACACATGGCGTCGCGGATCGACAACTTCAGCCTGCACCTGATCTGCGAGAAACATGGCCTCGGTGAGCCCTGGGCCGGTTATCGCGGCTACCTCAACCACAAGATGCTTGAGCTGATGGTCCCGGACTTCCTCGAGCGCGAAGTGTTCTGCTGCGGCCCGACGCCGTACATGACTGCGGTCAAGCGCTTGCTGGAAAACGCCGGCTACGACATGTCGCGTTATCACGAGGAATCCTTCGGCGCCACGCCACCGGAAGCGCGGGCCGACGCGGTGGAGCAAGCCGAGCAGGCAGCCGATGCGCCGGAAATCGACGCGGCGGACCTGCATCAGGTCGAATTCACCGCCTCGGGCAAGAGCATCCGTGTGGCACCGGGCGAAACCGTGCACGCGGCGGCGGCCAAGCTGGGCCTGATGATCCCGAAAGCCTGCGGCATGGGCATTTGCGGAACGTGCAAGGTGATGAAACTGGGCGGCGAAGTGGAGATGGAGCACAACGGCGGGATTACCGAGGATGACGAGGCCGAGGGTTTCATCCTTTCTTGCTGCAGTGTGCCTAAAGGCGATGTGCGGATTGAGTTCTGAGTGAGGCGGGCTTCAGCGTCCGGCTCGCCCCTCACCCCAGCCCTCTCCCCCTGGAGAGGGAGCCGACCGAGGTGTCTGTAGCTCTCACCGACCTGAGACACCGTGTCGATTATGGATTCAACACTTCACGTTCAGATCGGCGCAATGCTTGAGCCTCCCCCAGTCAGTCCCCTCTCCCTCTGGGAGAGGGCTAGGGTGAGGGGCTTTTTGCTTTGCGACTTCGTTGGGGTTGAAGTCAGGCCGACATGACTTCGCGGATGTCACGCGCCAGTTCGCGCACGCGTTCTTCTTCGGTGTCCCAGGAGCACATGAAACGTGCGCCGCCTTTGCCGATGAAGGTGTAGAAGCGCCAGTTCTTCGCAGTCAGCGCGGCGATGGCCGGTTCCGACAGTTGCAGGAACACGCCGTTGGCCTGGACCGGGAACATCAGCTCGACGCCGGGAATGTCGCTGACCAGCTCGGCCAGCAGTTGCGCGCAGTGGTTGGCGTGGCGGGCGTATTTGAGCCAGGCGCCGTTTTCCAGAATGCCGACCCAGGGTGCCGACAGGAAGCGCATTTTCGACGCCAGTTGCCCGGCCTGTTTGCAGCGGTAATCGAAGTCTTCGGCCAGTTTGTGGTTGAAGAACAGAATCGCCTCGCCCACCGCCATGCCGTTTTTCGTGCCGCCGAAGCACAGCACATCGACGCCGGCCTTCCAGGTCAGATCCGCCGGCGAGCAGCCGAGGAACGCGCACGCGTTGGAGAAACGCGCACCGTCCATGTGCAGGTGCAGGCCCAGCTCCTTGCAGGTGGCGCTGATCGCGCGGACTTCTTCCGGGGTATAGACGCTGCCGACTTCGGTGGCCTGGGTCAGGGTGACCACGCGCGGTTTCGGGTAGTGGATGTCCTGGCGCTTGAGCGCGACTTCGCGGATCGACTGCGGGGTGATCTTGCCGTTTTCGGTGCCGGCGATCAGCAGTTTCGAACCGTTGGAGAAAAATTCCGGGGCGCCGCATTCGTCGGTTTCAACGTGGGCGGTTTCCGAGCAGATCACGCTGTGGTAACTCTGGCACAGCGACGACAGGGCCAGCGAGTTGGCCGCGGTGCCATTGAAGGCGAAGAACACTTCGCAGTCGGTTTCAAACAGGTTGCGGAAATGATCGGCCGCGCGGGCGGTCCATTCATCGTCGCCATAGGCGCGCTGGTGGCCGTGGTTGGCCTGTTCCATGGCAGCCCAGGCTTCCGGGCAGATACCGGAATAGTTGTCGCTGGCGAATTGTTGGCTCTTGTCGGTCATGGCCGGCTTCCGTAATCGAGACTCTTGTGAAGGCTCGTGGTCAATGAAGATGCGCACTTTACCGAAGATCTTCCGGGGAGCACATGCGATGTCGGGTGCAGAAAACTATCAGTTTATGGGCCGATTATGCACCTGAGCCGACGCGACGGCGCGCTGGATCTGCTCAAGTGGCTGGCGTTATTGAGCATGGTCCTCGATCACCTGCGATATGTCGGCTATACCGCCGATTGGCTATACGTGCCGGGGCGACTGGCGTTTCCGTGGTTTTGCCTGGCGATGGCGGCGAATCTGGCCCGCGATGGTTCGCGGAAAATGGAGTGGCGCTATCTGGGCTGGTTGGTGCTGTTCAGCGCCGTCAGTGAAATTCCGTATCGCTTGTACATTCCTGATCCTGACACGTTGAACGTGATGCCGACGCTGGCGTTGGGGTTGTTGGTGGCGCGCGGTTGGCAGGACTCATCGTGGCTATCACGATTGCTCGCGGCCGCTGCGCTGGTGGCTGCGGCGGCTTTCTCAGAACGACTGATGTTCGGTTTTTTCGGCGTTCTGCTGCCCGTGGCGCTGCTGTGGGTGTTTCGTCGCCCGTGGTATTTCAGTCTGCTGCCGGGCCTGATCTGTCTCGCTGCGAATCAATGGCAGGTGTTGCTCGAATCGGCACGGTTCGGCAATCGCGTGGCGATTCTGGGTTTAGCGATCTGTTTGTTGGCGCCAATGCTGGGAATGTTCTTGTTGCGACACGGGCGACATCTCCAGCCGCCACCGATGCGCCGGTGGGCGTATGCGCTGTATCCAGCACATTTCCTCCTGCTGCAACTCATCCGTCAAATCACCGCTTAACCCTGTGGGAGCTGGCTTGCCAGCGATAGCTGTGGGTCAGCCGCCATCAATGCCGGATATGACACCTCCATCGCTGGCAAGCCAGCTCCCACAGGGTTCTCCAGTGTTTTCGAGATCGAGTCTGGAAAACGCATTTCCGGCCATGTCGTAAACGCACCTTTGCGTGGCGCGCGCAGGCATTTGAGCTGTCTGTGCCGGTCATACCATCGCATCAAAGGGCACCGCTGCGATTGCCGGTGCCTTACCGAGACGAATGGCGCACAGATGCCGCTGGGAGAGACGCGATGTTCAGCAAGCAAGACCAGATCCAGGGTTACGACGATGCACTGCTGGCGGCGATGAATGCCGAGGAGCAACGTCAGGAAGATCACATCGAGCTGATCGCGTCGGAAAACTACACCAGCAAGCGCGTCATGCAGGCGCAAGGCAGTGGCCTGACCAACAAATATGCTGAAGGCTATCCGGGCAAGCGCTACTACGGCGGCTGCGAGCACGTCGATAAAGTTGAAGCGCTGGCGATCGAACGCGCCAAGCAACTGTTCGGCGCCGATTACGCCAACGTCCAGCCGCACTCCGGTTCGTCGGCCAACAGCGCGGTGTACCTGGCGCTGATCCAGCCGGGCGACACCATCCTCGGCATGAGCCTGGCCCACGGCGGTCACCTGACTCACGGCGCAAAAGTGTCGTCCTCGGGCAAGCTCTACAACGCCGTGCAGTACGGCATCAACACCGACACCGGGCTGATCGATTACGACGAAGTCGAGCGTCTGGCCGTTGAGTGCAAACCGAAAATGATCGTCGCCGGTTTCTCCGCTTACTCGAAGACTCTGGACTTCCCGCGCTTCCGCCAGATCGCCGACAAGGTCGGTGCGCTGCTGTTCGTCGACATGGCCCACGTTGCCGGTCTGGTCGCCGCCGGTTTGTACCCGAACCCGCTGCCGTACGCTGACGTGGTGACCACCACCACCCACAAAACCCTGCGCGGTCCGCGTGGCGGGCTGATTCTGGCCAAGTCCAACGAAGAGATCGAAAAGAAGCTCAACGCTGCAGTGTTCCCCGGCGCCCAGGGCGGCCCGCTGATGCACGTCATCGCCGGTAAGGCGGTGTGCTTCAAGGAAGCGCTGGAGCCAGGCTTCAAGGCCTATCAGCAACAAGTGATCGACAACGCTCAGGCGATGGCCAGCGTGTTCATCAAACGTGGCTACGATGTAGTGTCCGGCGGCACCGATAACCATCTGTTCCTGGTCAGCCTGATCCGTCAGGGCCTGACCGGCAAGGACGCCGATGCCGCCCTCGGCCGTGCCCACATCACCGTGAACAAGAACGCCGTGCCGAACGACCCGCAGTCGCCGTTCGTGACCTCGGGCCTGCGCATCGGTACCCCGGCGGTGACCACCCGTGGCTTCAAGGTCAGCCAGTGCGAAACCCTCGCCGGCTGGATCTGCGACATCCTCGACAACCTCGGTGACGCCGATGTCGAGGCCAATGTCGCCCAACAGGTGTCGGCCCTGTGCGCAGACTTCCCGGTTTATCGCTGAGCGTTCTGGAGTAAATGACTATGCAACGCTATTCGGGCTTCGGCCTCTTCAAACACTCGCTCAGCCACCACGAAAACTGGCAGCGCATGTGGCGCACGCCCACGCCGAAAAAGGTCTATGACGTGGTCATCGTCGGCGGTGGCGGGCACGGTCTGGCGACTGCCTACTACCTGGCGAAAGAACACGGCATCACCAACGTCGCGGTGGTCGAGAAGGGCTGGCTGGGCGGCGGTAACACCGCGCGCAACACCACCATCGTCCGCTCCAACTACCTGTGGGACGAGTCGGCGCACCTCTACGAACACGCGATGAAACTGTGGGAAGGCCTGTCGCAGGACCTCAATTACAACGTGATGTTCTCCCAGCGTGGCGTCTACAACCTGTGCCACACCCTGCAGGACATCCGTGATTCCGAGCGTCGGGTCAGCGCCAACCGCCTCAACGGCGTCGACGGCGAACTGCTCAACGCCAAGCAAGTCGCAGACGAGATTCCGTACCTCGACTGCTCGAAGAACACCCGTTACCCAGTGATGGGCGCCACCGTGCAGCGTCGCGGCGGCGTCGCCCGTCACGATGCCGTGGCCTGGGGCTTTGCCCGTGCCGCCGATGCCTTGGGCGTGGACCTGATCCAGCAGACCGAAGTGATCGGTTTTCGCAAGGAAAACGGCGTGTGCATCGGCGTCGAAACCAACAAGGGCTTCATCGGCGCCAAGCGCGTCGGCGTGGTCACTGCCGGTAACTCCGGGCACATGGCCAAGCTCGCCGGTTTCCGTCTGCCGATCGAATCCCACCCGCTGCAAGCGCTGGTGTCCGAGCCGATCAAGCCGATTATCGACAGCGTGATCATGTCCAACGCCGTGCACGGTTACATCAGCCAGTCCGACAAGGGCGACCTGGTGATCGGCGCCGGTATCGACGGCTACAACGGTTACGGCCAGCGTGGTTCGTACCCGGTGATCGAACACACCGTGCAAGCGATCGTCGAGATGTTCCCGGTGTTGTCCCGCGTGCGCATGAACCGCCAGTGGGGCGGCATCGTCGACACCACCCCGGACGCCTGCCCGATCATTTCGAAAACCCCGGTACCGAACATGTTCTTCAACTGCGGTTGGGGCACCGGTGGCTTCAAGGCCACTCCCGGCTCGGGCAACGTGTTTGCCGCGAGTCTGGCCAAGGGTGAAATGCACCCGTTGGCCGCACCTTTCTCCATCGACCGTTTCCACAACGGTGCGTTGATCGATGAACACGGCGCTGCTGCGGTTGCCCACTAACAGGAGAAATCCCCATGTTGCATATCTTCTGTCCTCACTGCTTTGAGCTGCGCTCCGAAGAGGAATTCCACGCATCCGGCCAGGCGCACATCCCGCGCCCACTGGACCCGAACGCCTGCACCGACGAGGAGTGGGGCGACTACATGTTCTTCCGCGATAACCCGCGCGGTCTGCACCACGAGCTGTGGGACCACGTCGCCGGTTGCCGGCAGTACTTCAACGTCACCCGCGACACCGTGACCTACGAGATTCTCGAAAGCTACAAGATCGGCGAGAAACCACAATTCACCGACAAGGCTGGCACTGCGAAAACCGCCACGACGGCGCTGGGAGAGAAGGTATGAGCCAGACCAATCGCCTGTCCAACGGTGGACGGATCGACCGCAACAAAGTGCTGAGCTTTACCTTCAACGGCCAGACCTACAAAGGTTTCGAGGGTGACACCTTGGCCGCTGCGCTGATTGCCAACGGCGTCGACATCATCGGCCGCAGCTTCAAGTACTCGCGTCCACGCGGCATCTTCGCCGCCGGTGCCGAAGAGCCGAACGCGATTCTGCAGATCGGTGCCACCGAAGCCACGCAGATTCCCAACGTGCGCGCCACGCAACAGGCGTTGTACCAAGGTCTGGTCGCGACCAGCACCAACGGCTGGCCGAGCGTCAACAACGACATGATGGGCATTCTCGGCAAGGTCGGCGGCAAGCTGATGCCGCCGGGTTTCTACTACAAAACCTTCATGTACCCGCAATCGTTCTGGATGACTTACGAGAAGTACATTCGTAAGGCCGCTGGTCTTGGCCGTTCGCCGACCGAGAACGATCCGGACACCTACGACTACATGAACCAGCACTGCGACGTGCTGATCGTCGGCGCTGGCCCGGCCGGTCTCGCCGCAGCCCTGGCCGTTGCGCGCAGCGGTGCCCGGGTGATTCTGGCCGATGAGCAGGAAGAGTTCGGTGGCAGCCTGCTCGACTCGCGCGAAAGCCTTGATGGCAAACCAGCGATGGAATGGGTCGCGAGCGTCCTCGCCGAACTGAAGAACACCCCGGACGTGCTGCTGTTGCCGCGCGCCACCGTCAACGGTTACCACGACCACAACTTCCTGACCATTCACGAACGCCTCACCGATCACCTCGGTGACCGCGCGCCGATCGGTCAGGTGCGCCAGCGCATTCACCGTGTGCGCGCCAAGCGTGTGGTGCTGGCGACCGGTGCTTGCGAGCGTCCGCTGGTTTACGGCAACAACGACGTGCCGGGCAACATGCTCGCTGGTGCGGTGTCGACTTACGTACGTCGCTATGGCGTGGCGCCGGGCAAGAAACTTGTCCTCAGCACCAACAACGATCACGCCTATCGCGTCGCACTGGACTGGCTCGATGCGAGTCTGCAAGTGGTCGCGATCGCCGATGCCCGGAGCAATCCGCGCGGGGCACTGGTCGAAGAGGCGCGTGCCAAAGGCATTCGCATCCTGACCGGCAGTGCGGTGATCGAAGTGCGTGGCAGCAAACGCGTGACCGCTGCCCGCGTTGCGGCGATCGATGTGAAAGCACACGCCGTGACCAGCCCGGGCGAATGGCTCGACTGCGATCTGGTCGCCAGCTCCGGTGGTTACAGCCCGGTGGTGCACCTGGCGTCGCACCTGGGTGGCAAGCCGATCTGGCGTGAAGACATCCTCGGTTTCGTACCGGGTGAGGCACCGCAGAAACGCGTGTGCGTCGGCGGCGTCAACGGTGTTTATGCGCTGGGGGATTCTCTGGCTGACGGTTTCGAGGGTGGCGTGCGCGCTGCCGCTGAAGCCGGTTTCCAGACTGTCGAAGGCGTACTGCCGAAAGCCTTGAGCCGCGTCGAAGAACCGACGCTGGCGCTGTTCCAGGTGCCCCACGAGAAGAACTCGGCACGGGCGCCGAAGCAATTCGTCGATCTGCAGAACGACGTCACCGCTGGTGGCATCGAACTGGCGACCCGTGAAGGCTTCGAGTCGGTCGAGCACGTCAAGCGCTATACCGCGCTGGGCTTCGGCACCGATCAGGGCAAGCTCGGCAACGTCAACGGTCTGGCGATTGCGGCGCGCTCCTTGAACGTGAGCATCCCGCAGATGGGCACCACCATGTTCCGCCCGAACTACACGCCGGTGACCTTCGGCGCCGTGGCCGGTCGTCACTGTGGGCACATTTTTGAACCGGTGCGCTACACCGCGCTGCATGCCTGGCATGTGAAGAACGGCGCCGAGTTTGAAGACGTCGGGCAGTGGAAGCGTCCATGGTACTTCCCGAAAAACGGCGAAGACCTGCACGCCGCGGTCAAGCGCGAATGCAAAGCCGTGCGCGACAGCGTCGGCCTGCTCGATGCCTCGACCCTCGGCAAGATCGACATTCAAGGCCCGGATGCCCGCGAGTTCCTCAACCGCGTGTACACCAACGCCTGGACCAAGCTCGACGTGGGCAAGGCGCGTTACGGTTTGATGTGCAAGGAAGACGGCATGGTCTTCGACGACGGTGTCACGGCGTGTCTGGCCGACAACCATTTCGTCATGACCACCACCACCGGCGGCGCTGCCCGCGTGCTGCAGTGGCTGGAGTTGTACCACCAGACTGAATGGCCAGAGATGAAGGTGTACTTCACCTCGGTCACCGACCACTGGGCGACCATGACCCTGTCCGGGCCGAACAGCCGCAAGCTGCTCAGTGCCGTGACCGACATCGATCTGAGCAACGAAGCGTTCCCGTTCATGACCTGGAAAGAAGGTCTGGTGGGTGAGGTGCCGGCGCGGGTGTTCCGCATCTCGTTCACCGGTGAGCTGTCGTACGAAGTCAACGTCCAGGCCGACTATGCGATGGGCGTGCTGGAGAAAATCGTCGAGGCCGGCAAGCAGTACAACCTGACCCCGTACGGCACTGAAACCATGCACGTGCTGCGCGCCGAGAAGGGTTTCATCATCGTCGGTCAGGACACCGACGGCTCGATGACCCCGGACGACCTGAACATGGGCTGGTGCGTCGGCCGCACCAAACCGTTCTCGTGGATCGGCCAGCGCGGCATGAACCGTGAAGATTGCGTGCGTGATCAGCGCAAGCAACTGGTCGGCCTCAAACCGATCGACCCAACGAAATGGCTGCCGGAAGGTGCGCAGCTGGTGTTCAACACCAAGCAGGCGATCCCGATGAGCATGGTCGGCCACGTGACTTCCAGCTACGCGCACAACTCCCTGGGTTATTCGTTTGCCATGGGTGTGGTCAAGGGCGGTCTCAAGCGCATGGGTGAGCGGGTGTTCGCACCGCTGGCCGATGGCAGCGTGATCGAGGCGGAAATCGTTTCTTCGGTGTTCTTCGATCCGAAGGGTGAGCGGCAGAACATCTGACAACCTCGGGAGCGGTGTGCGGGCGACTATTCGCGAGCAGGCTCGCTCCCACATTCGATCGCGTTCCCCTGTGGGAGCGAGCCTGCTCGCGAAGGCGGCGGCACAGCCACCACAGGAACCAACAGAATTCAGAAGGTGCTTTATGACCACAGCCAATGTGTACCAACAACGTCCGACCACCGGCGCCCGCGCCGAGTCGTCGCTGCACCATGCCGACCTCGCCAGCCTGGTCGGCAAGGGCCGCAAGAACGCCGGCGTGATCGTGCGGGAAAAGAAACTCCTCGGCCACCTGACCCTTCGTGGCGATGGCCACGATGCCGCCTTCGCCGCCGGTGTGCACAAGGCGCTGGGCATTGAATTGCCCGGCGCCCTCAGCGTCGTCGTCAAAGGTGAAACCAGCCTGCAATGGATGGGCCCGGACGAGTGGCTGCTGATCGTGCCCAGCGGTGAAGAATTCGCCGCCGAGCAGCAACTGCGCGAAGCGCTGGGCGATCTGCACATCGCAATCGTCAACGTCAGCGGCGGCCAGCAGCTTCTCGAATTGAGCGGGCCGAACGTGCGTCAGGTGCTGATGAAATCGACCAGCTACGACGTGCACCCGAACAACTTCCCGGTCGGCAAAGCGGTGGGCACGGTGTTCGCCAAGTCGCAGTTGATGATTCGCCACACGGCTGAAGACACCTGGGAGTTGCTGATCCGTCGCAGCTTCTCGGATTACTGGTGGTTGTGGTTGCAGGATGCTTCGGCTGAGTACGGCCTTAGCGTTCAGGCCTGAAGGTCAAAAGCCACCCCCTCACCCCAGCCCTCTCCCCCAGGGGGAGAGGGGGAAAGGGAGCCGATTTGTGTTGTTTTCGACCTGAGTTGGATGATCGTTCCCACGTTCCGCGTGGGAATGCATCCCGGGACGCTCCGCGTCCCAAGAGCGGACGCAGAGCGTCCATGGCGGCATTCCCAGGCAGAGCGTGGGAACGATCAGAGGAAAAAACATGAGCCGTGCCCCAGACACATGGATTCTGACCGCCGACTGCCCCAGCGTCCTCGGCACCGTGGACGCGGTGACGCGTTTTCTGTTCGAGCAGGGCTGCTACGTCACTGAGCACCATTCATTCGATGACCGCCTCTCGGGGCGCTTTTTCATTCGCGTGGAATTCCGCCAGCCCGACGGCTTCGACGAACAATCCTTCCGCGCCGGCCTCGCCGAACGCGGGCAGGCTTTTGGCATGCTGTTCGAGCTGACCGCGCCGAACTACCGGCCGAAAGTGGTGATCATGGTGTCCAAGGCCGATCACTGCCTCAACGACTTGCTCTACCGCCAGCGCATCGGCCAGTTATCGATGGACGTCGCCGCTGTGGTGTCCAACCATCCGGATCTCAAGCCGTTGGCCGACTGGCACCAGATTCCCTACTACCATTTCCCCCTCGACCCCAACGACAAACCGGCGCAGGAGCGGCAGGTCTGGCAGGTGATCGAAGAGTCCGGCGCCGAACTGGTGATCCTCGCCCGCTACATGCAAGTGCTGTCGCCGGAGCTGTGCCGCAAGCTCGATGGCAAGGCGATCAACATTCACCACTCGCTGCTGCCGGGCTTCAAGGGCGCCAAGCCGTATCACCAGGCCTACAACAAAGGCGTGAAGCTGGTTGGCGCGACGGCGCATTACATCAACAACGATCTGGATGAAGGGCCGATCATTGCCCAGGGCGTCGAGGCGGTGGATCACAGTCATTATCCCGAGGACCTGATTGCCAAGGGGCGCGATATCGAAGGCCTGACGCTGGCGCGGGCGGTGGGGTATCACATTGAGCGCAGAGTGTTTCTCAATGCCAACAGAACCGTTGTTCTTTAGGCCGCCATCGCTGGCAAGCCAGCTCCCACAGGGATTTGTGTCGTACAGAATTTTTGAGTTCCACCAGAAACCTGTGGGAGCTGGCTTGCCAGCGATGAGGCCCTGACAGGCAACACAAAAGCAGCACCTGTACCCGAGCACTCAACGCGCTGCCCTGCCTGGGGCAACGTGGTTCCATAAAAACAACAGTGAGGTGAAAGCATGTCTGGCAATCGTGGTGTGGTGTATCTCGGCGCTGGCAAGGTCGAAGTACAGAAAATCGACTATCCGAAAATGCAGGACCCGCGCGGTCGCAAGATCGAACACGGGGTCATCCTCAAAGTGGTTTCCACCAACATCTGCGGCTCCGACCAGCACATGGTGCGCGGCCGTACCACCGCGCAGACCGGTCTGGTGCTGGGTCACGAAATCACCGGCGAAGTCATCGAAAAAGGCTCCGACGTCGAAAACCTGAAGATCGGCGATCTGGTCTCTGTGCCGTTCAACGTGGCTTGCGGGCGCTGCCGTTCCTGCAAGGAGCAACACACCGGCGTCTGCCTGACCGTCAACCCGGCCCGTGCCGGTGGCGCTTACGGTTACGTCGACATGGGCGACTGGACCGGCGGCCAGGCCGAATACGTACTGGTGCCGTACGCCGACTTCAACCTGCTGAAACTGCCGGACCGCGACAAGGCCATGGAGAAAATCCGCGACCTGACCTGCCTCTCCGACATCCTCCCGACCGGTTACCACGGCGCAGTCACCGCCGGCGTCGGTCCGGGCAGCACCGTGTACATTGCCGGCGCCGGCCCGGTCGGTCTCGCCGCTGCCGCTTCGGCACGTCTGCTGGGTGCGGCTGTGGTGATCATCGGTGACGTCAACACCATCCGCCTGGCCCACGCCAAGGCGCAGGGTTTTGAAATCGTCGACCTGTCCAAAGACACTCCGCTGCACGAACAGATCGCTGCACTGCTCGGCGAGCCGGAAGTCGACTGCGCAGTCGACTGCGTCGGCTTCGAAGCCCGCGGCCACGGCCACGACGGCGTCAAGGCCGAAGCCCCGGCCACCGTACTCAACTCACTGATGGGCGTGGTGCGCGTAGCCGGCAAGATCGGTATCCCGGGCCTGTACGTCACCGAAGATCCGGGTGCCGTCGACGCCGCCGCGAAAATGGGCAGCCTGAGCATTCGCTTTGGTCTCGGTTGGGCCAAGTCGCACAGCTTCCACACCGGCCAGACGCCGGTGATGAAGTACAACCGCCAGTTGATGCAGGCAATCATGTGGGATCGCATCAACATCGCCGAAGTGGTAGGCGTGCAGGTCATCAGCCTCGACCAGGCGCCGGAAGGTTATGGCGAGTTCGATGCGGGCGTGCCGAAGAAGTTTGTGATTGATCCGCATAAGTTGTTTAGTGCGGCGTAAGCAATGAGGGAATAAAAACGGCGACTATGGGTCGCCGTTTTCATATGGGTTCCAGACTTCCCGGAAGTCCGTTCAACGTTTCGCTACTCGGGCCGCACTTCCTTGGCTTCCATTCCTTTCGCTCCTTTTGCAGCGACAAAAGAAACGGTCTGCCCCTCTTTGAGCGATTTGAAACCGTCGCTCTCGATTGATTTGAAGTGAACGAAAAAATCATCGCCGCCACCCTGCGGGGTAATAAAGCCAAAACCTTTTTCATCGTTGAACCATTTGACGGTACCTGTAGTTCTGTTTGACATGTTCGTGCTTCCCGCTTCGATTGATTGAGTGACGCATTACAAAAGCCCAGAGAACCGAGCCGGTCTGGCTATGTCCTCGTCTTGAGCCAGTCTGATATCGACGGCATACAACTGGCCGTTATCACCGCGCATAAGATCATAGGTCACCTTCTGTCCCTCTTTGATGTGTTTGATGATGGGATCGTCCGGGCTGATGCAAAAGATGATCGGCGGGACATCTGATTCGAACAGTTGATCGCGCGAACTGCACTGCTTTTCCATCTTCGTATCTTCCGTTGAATGACCGTTGGTTTTGTACCTCGCTTTTTTCAGACCGTTGACACACCAACAGCGTATGCCAACGCCGACATTCGAACACCTGTCAGGTCTGACAGTCTTTTGGACTTGTTTGGATTGACCAAGGGCGGGGTTATGAAGTCTGGAAATAAGCGACATTGCTTAGAGCAGGGCAGTCACCTCCAGTTATTTCCGTGCTTTACTACTACCTCAATGAACTTATTGAAAACGAATGTGCTGTCTGGAACACACTCCCAAATCCCGGTGATGAAGTACAGCCGCCAACTGATGCAGGCGATCAGGCGGGACCGCATCAACATTGCCGAAGTGGTGGGAGTGCAAATGATCAGCCTCGATCCGGTGCCGGAAGGTTATGGCGAGTTCGATGCGGGTGTGCCGAAGAAATTTGCGATTGATCCGCATAAGTTGTTCTGTGCGCGTAACGAAAAAAGGGCGACCCATGGGTCGCCCTTCTTATGAGAGGTCTAAGCCTGAAGGCGCCAGGTTCAATTGGCTCTAAGTTTCAGATAGGGAGTGGAATTTTCGCCGTTTTCAACAATTTTTTTCCCGCCATAAGAGCAGATCGAACCGTCGAAGCTTTCCGCTTTCAGCTCATATTTCGGTGCCAGAAAGTCGTCTCGGGTTGACAGCGTTACGCCGGTCCAGGTTTTACCATTGAAACTCGATATGTATTCGAAACCGGTGTTGTTCGGCGCCGGAACGCTGCTGTCCGTATAGGCCGATGATTTAATGGTATTCACCGGGGGGCAACTTTCAACACTGGCCGCATAAGCGTTCGTGGTTGCTGCACCGATGACGAAAAGTGCCATTGCGATCGACTTGCTCATTTGCACACTCCTGTGTGTCTGGATGGGATGCCCAGCATGAGGAGCTTGCCCAATTAGGGGTACTGTCAGATCTGACAGGTTTTTATATTCTATCGCGATAAGAACCCGGTTTTTGATACATAATTTGGTCAGAGTGCGGCCAGAGCCCCTGATTAAGCACGGGTCCAGTCGGCCGCCGGTCGGTGAACCACCTTTCGGCTCGAAGCTTACAGCCAGCGCAATCGGTCACCGATCAAGGCTCTTTGCGCCTCACTCAAGTCAACTCAACCTTGCCTTTGCCTCCCGCCGGAATCACCCCCAGTGAGATCGCTCTGCCATCTGCCGGAATCGTCCACAGCTCCAGGCTGCGATCCGAATCAACCGCCGCCAGCGTCAGAGGCTCTACTTGCATGTAATCCGCATGCGCCTCGACCTTCAACGCCGGTTGCGCGTCGGCGTTCAGCAGGGTCTCGGTGTAGCGGGCATCGTCGCGGTTGTACAGCGAGCCGAAGAATACCAGCACCACGATTGAACACAGCGCGGCCGTGATACGCAGCCAATTCCAGAACGGTCTTTTTTCGGCAAATGTAGGACTTGCGGCTCAATCCGCGCGGTGATGCCATGCCACACGCGCTCTGGCACCGGATGTTCCTTAGGAAAAGCACTGAAAGTAAGCCACGCTGATCGACTGGCGCTGCTCAATTGTTCATGCGCAGAAGGACTGTCGTCCGTGCGTCCTGCTCGAGATCGCCCAGTGGACGCTCGCGGTGCTGGCGCAACTGATCGGTGTCGGCGATGGAAATGACCATTCTCCAGACAAGCGTGAGCGCACGACGGCGAGGCTCGAACTGTTCACAGGCTAGTTCAGCGACAGGGCTTGTGCCATTCATCATGTCGGCGTCCGGATTTCACGTTTTGTATACGCAGGCCAGATGAAAATGGATGCGCCGCGCCGGAACATGCGCCTGGATACCCGGTCAAACCGGCAGTTTTACTGCCCGTCGACCGGGTGGTTTTCACAGCTCGAGAGGATGTCTGAATGAAGATTTCACGCGGTTTTGCCCTGGCATCGCTCCTGACCCTGGCCGCTGGGCCGGTGTTTGCCGGTTTCAGCCTGAATGACGTGGCCGGTGCGGTCTCGGGCATGCAGGGTGGCGACAAGGCCGCTGCGGCGGCGCCGACCTCGGAAACCGCCGGTTTGCTCAGCGCGCTGAGTGCGCTGGACGTGACGCCAGAGCAAGCGGTGGGCGGCACCAGTGCGATGCTCGGGCTGGCGAAGAACCAGTTGAGCAGCACCGACTATTCGCAACTGGCCAAGGAAGTGCCGGGGATCGACAAGCTGTCCGGTGGCAGCGGCAATCTGGCGGCGCTGGGTGCGCTGCTCGGTTCGTCGGGCAAGTCCGCTGGCCTTGAGAATGCGTTGGGCAATGTCAAAGACACTAACGACCTGAACAACGCCTTCAGCGCGCTGGGCATGGACAGCGGCATGATCGGCCAGTTTGCCCCGGTGCTCCTGCAGTACCTCGGTCAGCAGGGTGTCGGCGGTTCGCTGCTGAGCAGCCTGGGCAATATCTGGGGCACCGGCAGCGGTAGCTGAGTCAGCGGCGCTCGTTGCGCAGTTCGGCGATACGCTGATCTTTCTCGGTCCAGAGCTGGTTGACCCAGTTCTGGACGCGCTCGCGAAACACCGGGTCCTTTTCGTAATCGCCCTGCCACAGCGCCGGGTCGAGTTCGCGGGTCTTGATGTCGATGATGACCCGCGGCACGTTGCCACTGATCAAATCCCAGAAACCCGGAATCTTCTCTTGCGGGTAGACCACCGTCACATCGAGCATGGCATCGAGCTGTTCGCCCATCGCCGCCAATACAAACGCCACGCCACCGGCCTTGGGTTTGAGCAGGTGATTGAACGGTGATGTCTGCTGTGTGCTTTTCGCCAAGGTGTAGCGCGTGCCTTCCAGATAATTCACCACGGTCACCGGCTGACGCTTGAACAGCTCGCACGCCGCTTTGGTGATCTCCAGATCCTTGCCTGCCAGTTCCGGGTTCTTCGCCAGAAAGGCCTTGGTGTAGCGCTTCATGAACGGGTAATCCAGCGCCCACCACGCCAGCCCAAGGAACGGCACCCAGATCAGCTCTTTCTTGAGGAAGAACTTGAAGAACGGCGTGCGCCGGTTGAGGGTCTGGATCAGCGCGGGAATGTCGACCCACGATTGATGGTTGCTGACCACCAGATACGAGGTGTCGCGACGCAAATCATCGCCGCCGCGAATGTCCCATTTTGTCGGAATGCACAGCTGAAAGATCAGCTTGTCGATCTCGGCCCAGGTCTCGGCAATCCACATCACCGCCGCGGACGCATGATCGCGCCAGCGCCCCGGTGCGATCAGTTTGAGCAAGGCAAACACCATCAACGGCCCGATCAGGATCAGGGTGTTGAGCAACAGCAGCAGGGTGACGAAACAGCCGGTGAGCAGGCGGCGCATAGGCAACTCTTGGAAGTGTCAGGAGGCGGGCCATGATAAGCAGCTTCGCGCGACAGGCCAAATCGGCGGTGACGAATGTTTCACTTTAGTCGCGTTAACCTGATCGTTCCCACGCTCTGCGTGGGAACGCCGCCCGGGACGCTCCGCGTCCCTGTGACGCAGAGCGTCACTGGATGCATTGCCCACGCAGAGCGTGGGAACGATCAAGCGCGCAACGGTCTAAAATCCCGTTGCCCAACCTCTCCCAAGGAAGCCCCCTACGTGAAATCCCTCCTTGCACTGTTTGCCCTCGTCGCCCTGCCGGTCATGGCCGCCGAGCCGACCCTGTACGGGCGTTACGAATACATCGCGCTGCCGGAAATCGGCGGTGAAGTGCTCAAGGCCAAGATGGACACCGGTGCGCTGACCGCCTCGCTGTCGGCCAAGGACATCGAAACCTTCACCCGCGATGGCGATGAATGGGTGCGTTTCCGCCTCGCCACCAAGGACGCCAGCAACAAGGTCTATGAGCACAAGGTCGCGCGGATCAGCAAGATCAAGAGCCGCTCGGACGAAGAGGACGAGGGTGAAAGCACCGACGTCGCCAAGCGCCCGGTGGTCGATCTGGAACTGTGTCTGGGCAACGTCAAGCGCACCGTCGAGGTCAACCTGACCGACCGCAGCCACTTCAATTATCCGTTGCTGATCGGTGCCAAGGCGCTGCGCGAGTTTGGCGCCGCAGTGAATCCGGCGCGGCGCTTCACCGCTGACAAGCCGGACTGCTAAGTGGTCTCATTGACGTAACCTCAGGCTTGGGGCACCGTTCGCGCACCTAACCCACAGGCTCGGACGCCATGCCCCATATCCTGATTGTCGAAGACGAAGCGGCGATTGCCGATACGCTGATTTTCGCCCTGCAGGGCGAAGGCTTCAGCACTACGTGGCTGAGCCTCGGCGCGACAGCGCTGGAACATCAGCGGCAGACGCCGGCCGATCTGATCATTCTCGACATCGGCTTGCCGGACATCAGCGGCTTCGAGACCTGCAAACAGCTGCGGCGCTTCAGCGAGGTGCCGGTGCTGTTCCTCAGCGCGCGCGATGCCGAGATCGATCGTGTGGTCGGCCTGGAAATCGGCGCCGACGATTATGTGGTCAAGCCGTTCAGCCCGCGTGAAGTTGCCGCTCGGGTGAAGGCCATCCTCAAACGCATGGCGCCGCGCCCGGCGATCGAAGGTGCTTCGGCACTGTTTCGCATCGATGCCGATCGGGTGCAGATCATCTATCGCGGCCAGACCCTGAGCCTGACCCGTCACGAATTCCGCCTGTTGCAATGCCTGCTCGAACAACCCGAACGGGTCTTCAGTCGTGAGCAACTGCTCGACGCCTTGGGCGTAGCCGCCGACGCCGGTTACGAGCGCAGCATCGACAGCCACATCAAAAGCGTGCGCGCCAAACTGCGTCTGGTGCGCGCCGACGCCGAGCCGATCCAGACCCATCGCGGCCTCGGCTACAGCTACAGTCCGGGGCACAGCTGATGTCGCTGGGGCTGCGGATTTTTCTGGTGTATGTGCTGTTCGTCGGCCTGACCGGGTATTTCGTGCTCAACACGGTGATGGAGGAAATCCGCCCCGGCGTGCGCCAGTCCACCGAGGAAACCCTGGTCGACACCGCCAACCTGATGGCGGAAATCCTGCGCGACGACTTCAAGGCCGGCACCCTCAGCGAGAACCGCTGGCCGCAACTGCTGCGCGCTTATGGCGAGCGCCAGCCGCAGGCGACGATCTGGGGTTTGCCGAAGAATCAGGTCAACCACCGGATCTACGTGACCGACGCCCACGGCATCGTCGTGCTTGATTCCAGTGGCGTCGCGGTCGGCCAGGACTACTCGCGCTGGAATGACGTCTACCTGACCTTGCGCGGCGAGTACGGCGCGCGTTCGAGCCGCAGCGACCCTGAAGACCCGAACTCCTCGGTGATGCACGTCGGCGCGCCGATCCGCGACAACGGCAAGATCATCGGCGTGGTCACCGTGGCCAAACCGAACAGCTCGTTGCAGCCTTACGTCGATCGCACCGAGCGGCGCTTGCTGATCTACGGCGCCGCGCTGATCGGCCTCGGCCTGTTGTTTGGCGCGTTGCTGTCGTGGTGGCTGAGCCGCGCGCTGCACAGGCTGACCGGTTATGCCCAGGCGGTGAGCGAAGGCCGGCGCGTGGAAGTGCCGCATTATCGCGGCGGCGAACTGCAACAGCTCGCCACTGCAGTGGAGCAGATGCGCACTCAGCTTGAGGGCAAAGCCTATGTCGAGCGCTATGTGCACACGCTGACCCACGAACTGAAAAGTCCTTTGGCGGCGATTCGTGGCGCGGCGGAATTGCTGCAAGGCGAGATGCCGGCGGTTCAGCGCCTGCGCTTTGTCAGCAACATCGACAGCGAAAGCGCGCGGATGCAGCAGTTGATCGAACGCTTGCTCAATCTGGCGCAGGTCGAACAACGTCAAGGCCTGGAAGAGCGTGTGGCGGTGCCGCTGGCGCTGTTGGTCGCAGAGTTGCTGCAGGCGCAGGCTGCGCGGATCGAGGGCAAGCAGTTGCGTGTCGAGCAAGCGATTGGCGAAGATCTGTTGCTGATTGGCGAGCCCTTTTTGCTGCGTCAGGCGTTGGGCAATCTGCTGGAGAACGCTTTGGATTTCACTCAGGTGCAAGGGCTGTTGCGCTTGAGTGCCGAGCGGGTTGGCGAGCAGATCGAGGTGCGTTTGTTCAATGAAACGGCGCCGATTCCCGATTACGCCTTGCCGCGCCTGACCGAGCGGTTTTACTCATTGCCGCGCCCGGACAGTGGGCGCAAGAGCACCGGGCTGGGGCTTAACTTCGTTGAAGAGGTGGTCAAGTTGCATGGTGGGGCGCTGAGCATTGGCAATGTCGAAAACGGCGTTGAGGTGACTTTGCGCTTGCCTTGAGACTGAGTCGCGGCCATCGCGAGCAGGCTCGCTCCCACAGAGAAGCACATTCCAAAGTGGGAGCGAGCCTGCTCGCGAAGGGACCGGCGCATTCTCCACATAATCTCCATACTCTCACCACAAAACCCTCACACGCCCTCACCAGACTCTGCCCATCCAAACAGGGAGAGTCCCATGAATCGAAATCTGACCATCAAGCTCGGCGCCATCGCCTTGCTGATCCTGCTGTTGCTGATACCGCTGCTGATGATCGACGGCGTCATCGACGAGCGCCAACAATTACGCGACGGTGTGCTCGATGACATCGCCCGCAGCTCCAGCTATAGCCAGCAGCTGAGCGGGCCGGTGATGGTGGTGCCGTATCGCAAGGTGGTGCGCACCTGGAAAACCAACGACAAAACCAATCAGCGCTACGAAGAAGTCGGTGAGGAACGCGGGCGTCTGTACTTCCTGCCGGAGCGTTTCGAACTCGACGGCCAAGTGGAAACCGAGCTGCGCAAGCGCGGCATTTATGAGGCGCGGCTGTTTCACGCGGACAACCGTATCAACGGCCATTTCGCTCTGCCGGCGCAATTGGGGATCAAGGAGAACTTCACCGATTACCAGTTTGACGCGCCGTTCCTGGCGGTGGGCATCAGCGACATTCGCGGCATCGAAAACGCGCTGAAACTGGAAATCGACGGCCAGCGCCTGGACTTCGTTCCCGGGTCGGAAGTGGGCTGGATCGGTGAAGGCGTGCATGTAACGCTGCCAGCGCTGGACACCGGCAAAGCCACCCAACTGAGCTTTGCCTTCGACCTGCGCCTGCAAGGCACCGGCTCGCTAAAAGTGTTGCCGGTGGGCAAGACCAGCAGCGTCAGCCTCAAGGCCAACTGGCCGCACCCAAGCTTTGTCGGCAACTTCCTGCCGGCCAAGCGTGAAATCAACGATCAGGGTTTCAGCGCCGACTGGCAGACTTCGTTTTTCTCCACCAACCTGCAAGAGGCGATGGACCGCTGCATCGTCGGCGATTGCGATGGGCTGAACGGCCGCAGCTTCGGCGTGAGCTTCATTGACCCGGTCGACCAATACCTGAAAAGCGACCGGGCGATCAAATACGCCTTGCTGTTCATCGTCCTGACCTTCGCTGGTTTCTTCCTCTTCGAAGTGCTCAAGAGCCTGGCGGTGCACCCGGTGCAGTACGCGTTGGTCGGTGTGGCGCTGGCGTTCTTTTACCTGTTGCTGCTGTCGCTGTCGGAACACATCGGCTTTGCCTTGGCCTATCTGCTGTCGGCCAGTGGTTGCGTGTTGCTGATCGGCTTTTACGTCTGCCATGTGCTGCGCAGCGTGCGTCACGGCTTGAGCTTCTCCGCCGGGCTGGCGGCGTTGTATGGCCTGCTTTACGGATTGCTGAGCGCCGAGGATTACGCGCTGCTGATGGGCTCGCTACTGCTGTTCGGACTGCTTGGGGTGTTCATGGTGCTGACGCGCCGGCTGGACTGGTATGCGCTTGCGCAGAAACCGGCGAAGCCGCTGGAGTTTGATCTGGGGGTGGTGGAATGAGCGGGGTGGGCTTGCGCGAGGAGCGCAGGGAAGCAGCGGTTTTGCTGACCCTGATTCTTGCAGCTCTGCCACTGCAACCGAGGTGGTGCCATCGCGAGCAGGCTCGCACAGGGGAATGCGGTCAATTGTAGGAGTGAGCCTGCTCGCGATGGGGGCCGAACAGGCGCCGCAGAATCAGGGCTTGGGCATTGTCGCGACCATGGACGGTCGCTGACTCACTTCAAAATACCAGTTGCCCAGTTGTGGATTGGCCGCGCGCCAGTCCATGTCCGGGAAACGCAGATCCAGATAACCCAGGGCACAGGCGACGCTGATCGCGGCCACGTCGAAGTGGCTGGTCAGCTCGGCAATCGCCTCGTTTTCCAGCACGGCGAGGGCGCGGCGGATCTTGTCGCGCTGAGCGTCGAGCCACTGCTCCCAGTGTTTTTCCACCGGGCGCAGGACGGTTTCGTAACGCACCATCACCGAGGCGTCCATGATCCCGTCGGCCATCGACGCCAGGGTCAGACGCCGCCAGCGCGCCGCGCCTTCACGCGGGATCAGCGGATTACCGACGTGCTGCTGGTCGAGGTATTCAAGGATCACGCGGCTGTCATGGATGACATTGCCATCGGCCAGACGCAGGGCGGGGATCTTGCTCAACGGGTTGTCGGCGATCAGCGCCGGGTCCGGACTGACCGGGCTGAGCACACAGTCTTGCAGCGCCACGCGATCCTGCTGCCCGGTTTCGTGAAGCAACACCATCACTTTGCGCACGAACGGGGAGAGCGTGTTGTGGTACAGGGTCATGCTGGGGGCGGACATGGGCAAACCTCGGTGATCGTCGAAGAGCAGGAGGTTAGCCTAGCCACAACCTCTGTGGCTGGCGAGGGAAATGATGGTGCCTTGGCGATCGCCATCGCTGGCAAGCCAGCTCCCACAGTGTTTTGCAGTGAACACAAATTTCAGATTCAGCGTAAACCCCTGTGGGAGCTGGCTTGCCAGCGATGAGGCCATCACCGACAACACAAAAATCACCCGCGCTGCAGCAATCCCTTGAGCGCCAGAAATGCCGGCACACCCAGCCCGACCCAGCTCAACGCATCCCAGATGCCATCTCCCAGCAATGCCGCAAACAACCCCGCCGCACTGAGCAGGGCGATCACGATCGGTGTGCTGAAGACCTTCCAGAAACTCGACTGACGCGGCTTCATGCCGAGGCCTCCGCGGTTTCCGCCACCCGGTTCGCCGCTTTGCGCCGCACCAGCCACAGGTACACGCCGCTGGCCAGCACGATGATGGTCAACACATCGAGCGTGGCCCACAGGATCTTCATTGGCATGCCGCCGTAATCACCGAAATGCAAAGGCTGCGACATGCCCATGGCGTCCATGTACCACGGACGCTCGGCCACGGCGGTAACCTGCAGATTGGTGGCGTCGATCAGCACTGGCGTCAGCAGATGCGAAGTCAGGTGCGTGCCGCCCTTCATGAACACTGCGTAATGGTGTTCGCTGGAAAAACGTGTGCCGGGGAAGGCGATGAAATCCGGCTTCATGCCCGGTGCGACTTCAGCGGCGATGTCGAGCAAGCGCGTGGCCGGCGCCAATTGCGTCAGAGGCGGCGCATCACGGTACGGCGCAATCAGCGTGGTCAGCGCATCGTTGCGCCACGCGGCGATCAGCAGGTCGGCGCAGGCGCTGATCACCCCGGTCACGCCCACCACCAGGCACCACGTCAGCGTCACGATGCCGATCAGGTTATGCAGGTCGAGCCAGCGCAGCCGCGTGGATTTGTCCTGGCGCACGGTGCCGAATTTCAAGCGACGCATGAACGGCAGGTACAGCACCGTCCCGGACACGATCGCCACGACAAACAACAACCCCATGAACGCCAGCAGCAGTTTGCCCGGTAACCCGGCAAACATGTCGACGTGCAGGCGCAGGATGAACAGCATCAAGCCGCCGTTGGCCGAGGGCGTTTCCAGCGCCTCGCCGGTGCGCGCATCGAGCATGAAGGTGTGCGACGAGTTCGGTTCGGTGTCGGCGGTTTTCGCCATGATCGCGAACGCCGCATTCGGCTCTTCGTCGTCATAACCGAAGTACTGCATGACTTCGCCGGGGCGATGCTGCTGCGCGGCGTCGACCAGTTGCTGCAGGTTGAGCTGCGGCGTGTCGGCCGGCATCTCGCGCAACTCGGGGGCGTTGCCGAGCAGATGATCGATCTCGTGGCTGAAAATCAGCGGCAGACCGGTCAGCGCCAGCATCAGCAGAAACACCGTGCAGATCAGGCTGGTCCAGGTGTGAATGAACGACCAGCGGCGGATGGTTTTACTTTTCATTGCATGACCTTCAAAAACACCGAAGCCGTCCACGGCGGACGGCCTGGTAATGGGGCCCGTTTCAGCTCACGCGCTTACCACTTGTAGGTGGCACTGGCGACGACGCTGCGCTGGTCGCCGTAGTAGCAATAGAAGCTGTCGCAGGTGGAAATGTATTCCTTGTCGAACAGGTTGGTCGCGTTGACCGCCAACGATGCGCCTTTGAGGCTGTTGTCGAGGCGCCCGAGGTCGTAATGCACCGAAGCGTCGAACACCGTGTAGGCGTCGGCCTTGCCCAGCCAGGTGTTGGCCTTGTCGCCATAGGTGTTGCCGGTGTAACGCACGCCGCCGCCAATGCCGAAGCCGTCGAGCACGCCGCTGTGCCAGGTGTAATCGGTCCACAGCGAGGCTTGCTGGTTGGGCATCAGTTGCAGGCGATTGCCCTTGTCGACGCCATTTTGCACTTCCGACTTGGCCAGGGTGTAGGCGGCGATGACTTTCAGGTTATCGGTCACGTCGGACACCGCTTCCAGCTCCAGACCTTTGACTTTGACTTCGCCGGTCTGGCTGGTGATCGAAACGTTGTTGACGAAGGTGTTGACCGAGACGTTCTTCTGGGTGAGGTCATACACGGCAGCGGTCAGCAGGGTCTTGCTGCCCGGCGGCTGGTACTTGATGCCCAGTTCCCATTGCTTGCCTTCTGTGGGTTTCAGCGATCCGGTGGACGTGGCGTCGGCACCGGTGGTTGGCTGGAACGACTCGGCGTACGACAGGTACGGCACGAAACCGTTGTCGAACACGTAGCTGAGGGCTGCGTTGCCGCTGAATTTCTTGTCGCGCTGGGTGTTGGTGGCGTCGCCCTGGTTGATGAATTGCGTGCTGGTGTGCACCCAGTCTTCGCGACCACCGAGGGTCAGGCGCCATTGGTCGAGGGCCATCTGGTCCTGCACGTACAGGCCGGTCTGGTAGGTCTTCTGGTCGTAGTCGTAAAACGCCGTGGAGCGCGCCGGACGGACGATCGGCTGGCCGTAGATCGGGGTGATCACGTTGGTGGTCAGGCCATCGCCGAAAATCGAGGTGTAGTTGGTATTGCTGCGCTGGTGATCCAGACCCAGCAGCAGGGTGTGGCGGATGTCACCGGTGGCGAAATCGGCCTGAAAGTTGTTGTCCACGGCGAACTGGCTGATGTCTTCTTCGACGCTGGTGCTGGTGCGACCGACGTTGCCTTGTTCATCCACCGTGGTGAATGGGTAGGAGCCGGGCGTCAGCACCTGGAACGACAGATCCGACTTGGTGTAGCGCAGGTTCTGCTTGAACTGCCAGACATCGTTCAGCCGATGTTCAAAGGCGTAGCCCAGCGCGTAGTAGGTGCGGTCGTAATATTCCCAGTCCGGATCGCCGAGGTTCTTGTGGTGAGAGATATCACCGAACGGCGAGTTGATTTTGGTGCCCTGGATCGGCAGAAACTGGCTGGTGATGCCGGTGTCATCGCGGGTGAACTGGCTCAGCAGGGTGAATTTGGTGTCGTCGTCGATGTTCCAGGTCAGGCTCGGCGCGATGTTGTAGCGCTTGTTGTCGACGTGGTCGATCTGCGTGCCGCTGTCGCGCACCACGCCGCTGATGCCGTACAGAAACTGCCCGGCGTCATCGATCTTGCCGGTGCTGGCGAAGTTGATCTGGCGATGATTGTCGCTGCCATATTGCAGCTGGATTTCGTTGCTCGCTTCAGCACTCGGGCGGCGGCTGACCATGTCGAGCAGGCCGCCCGGTGGAGTCTGGCCGTACACCGAGGAGGCCGGGCCGCGCAGCAGGGCGAGGCGGTCGAGGTTCCAGGTTTCCTGTTTCGGGTTGGCGTACACGCCCTTGGGCAGCGGCAGGCCGTCGAGGAACTGGGTCGGTTCGAAACCGCGCACGCGCAGCCAGTCGGCGCGGGTGTCGCTGCCATAGCTGCTGGCGGTGATGCCCGGCATGTAGCGCACGGCATCGTCGAGGCTGTGCACGCTGCGGTCGTCCATTTGCTGACGGGTCGCCACCGAGATCGAGCGCGGCGCTTCGACCAGGGCGGTGTCGGTTTTGGTCCCGGCGGCAGTGCGCGTGGCGGTGTAGCCCTCGACCGGGCCCCAGGCGGTTTCCAGATTCTCTACGCCGATGACCGAAGTTTCCGGCAGGGCCAGCGTGCCTTCAGGCACAGCGACCAGGGTGTAGGTGCCGGCGCTGCTTTGTTCCAGTTGCAGGCCGGTGCCACGCAGGGCGGCGCGCAGGGCGCCGGCGGCATCGTACTGGCCGTTGACCGGCGCCGAAGACTTACCCGCCGCCAGTGCCGGATTCAGCGACAACGCCAGGCCGCCCTGACTGGCGATCTGGTTCAACGTGGTCGACAGCGGCGCCGCCGGCAAGTTGTAGGCGCGCACGCTGGACGCTTGCTCGGCGGCGAGCAACGGGCTGCTGATCAGCGGGGCGCTGAGCGCAATGGCGACAGCCAGCAGACTGGGGCGCAACAAGGTGTCTAGCGAACGGGACATACGGCGGCTCCTGAATGGAAATATTTCTCAATTGCCTGTGTGCCGGATGAAAAGCAGAAAGTGATAGGGCTGGATGAAAATAATTTCGATTAACTGAAAAACAGCCACATTTCTGCGGGATTGATCGTTCCCATGCCCGCGTGGGAATGCCTCAATGGACGCTCTGCGTCCGCTTCGGCAGGGACGCAGAGCGTCCCGGGCTGCATTCCCACGCAGAGCGTGGGAACGATCAGGTCAAGGGGAAGAGGGCTCGGCCTTCGCCACGGTGACCCAATACGGCGTATGCCGCTCGATCTGCACCGGCAGGGTCGGCAGCAGCGCGCTCAGGGCCTTATCGGTATCGTGCAGCGGGAAGCTGCCGGTAATGCGCAAGTCCGCCACCTCCGGCGCCACGCCGAGGTGCCCGCGACGATAACGTCCCAGCTCATGCACCAGATCGCCGAGGCGCGCGTTATCGACCACCAGCATGCCGCGGGTCCAGGCATCGGCGCCGGGATTGAGCGCGGCGACCTGGCCAAGGCCATCGCGGCGCAGCAGCACCTGCTGGCCTTCGCGCAGAATTTGTTCCTGCGGATTGGCTTGCCCATGGGCGGCTACCGCCGACTGCAACACGCTCAACCGCGTGCCGTCTTCTTCACGCTTGACCAGAAACCGCGTACCCAGCGCACGCATGCTGCCTTCGCGGGTTTCGACAATAAATGGCCGCGCATCGCCATGAGCGGTCTCGACGAGAATTTCGCCTTCCTGCAAGACGATCAACCGGCGCTGGTCATCGAATCGCACATCCACCGCGCTATGGGTATTGAGATTGAGCACGGTGCCGTCCGCCAGGCGCACGGTGCGCTGCTCGCCAGTCGCGGTGCGTTGATCGGCCAGCCAGTAATCCAGCGGCAGAAAGCGTTCACTGGCGAACAGCCCCAGACCGACGATCACTACCACGCTGGCCAAGCCGCTGCCGAGTTTGCGCACGCGCCGACGAATGCCCTCGCGTGATTGCAGCAAGGCACTGCGCGCCGGACCTTTGGCCACGCTGAAGCGTTGATCAAGCATGCCCAACTGGCGCCATGCACGGGCGTGTTCTTCATTGGCAGCGTGCCATTTGGCGAACTCCTCGCGCTCCAGCGGGCTGCTCGAATCGAGGGTCAATTGCCAGGCAATCGCCGCATCCAGCACATGCGCCGGCACCGGTCGGGAACTGGCCGGGCTCATGTCGGCTCACCGTAGAGGGCGATGTAGCACTGGCGAATACCCTGCGCCAGATACTGACGCACACGCGGCACCGAGACGCCGAGGCGGGTGGCGATCTCGGCATGGCTGAGGCCATCGAGGCGGTTGTACAAGAACGCG
The DNA here is from genome assembly GCA_902825215.1 of Pseudomonas fluorescens. Lineage (GTDB taxonomy): Bacteria > Pseudomonadota > Gammaproteobacteria > Pseudomonadales > Pseudomonadaceae > Aquipseudomonas > Aquipseudomonas fluorescens_G. The sequence continues at coordinate 5,669,588 of LR782234.1, read as the reverse complement.
GCGCGGGCCTTGGTCGAGAGCTTGCCGAGCAAGCGGTCGATGGCCTTGAGGTCGTCGAGGATCATTTGCTGCTCTTCCACCGACGGTTGTTCGGCTTCGGGTATCAGCATCAATTCGGTGAGGTAGGCCTGTTCCAGCGCGGCGCGACGGAAATAGTCGAACAGCAGGCCCTTGGCGATCGCCACCAGAAAGGCGCGCGGCTCGCGCGGTGTCGGCAATTCATCGCGACCGAGCAGGCGCACGAAGGTGTCCTGGCTCAGGTCTTCGGCACGCTGCGGGCAAGCCACATTGCGCCGCAGCCACGCCAGCAGCCAACCGCGATGATCGCGATACAGCGCACCGACAAGCTGACTGTGAGGGCTTGGGACTGACGACACCGGACATCACCGATTGGGAAAGATTAACTAACGCGAATTGTTCGCGATTCTGGCAGAGGTGGGAATGGTTAGCAATTGGCCACTGGTCAGGTGAGGTCTGGAAAACCGCGTTATCGTTCTTCGCGAGCAGGCTCGCTCCCACATGTGGAATGCGCTTCCCTGTGGGAGCGAGCCTGCTCGCGAAGGGGGCTGGGCAGGCGGCGAAAAGTTAAAAGGACGGCGCCTGCTGCCGCCGCTTCCACTGACTCAAGCGCTGCTGCAAATTCAACGGACTATGAATCTGCTGCGCCCGCGCACGGCTGAACAGGATTAACGCCAGCTCGGCCGTCGCCAACGCATCGGCACTGGCGTTGTGCCGTTCGAATACCTCAAGTTTGAACCACTCGATCCACTCGTCCAGCCCGGCCTCACGAATCTGTGCCTGCGGGCAAACCAGCGGGGCAATATCGGCCACGTCGAGAAACACATGCTGGAGTTTGTGCCCCAGATGCTCCTTCAAGGCACGCCCGAGCATGTGCTGATCGAACGGCGCATGAAACGCCAGCACCGGGCTGTCGCCGATAAACTCCATCAGTTCCAGCAACGCCTCGGCCGGGTCGCTGCCGGCGGCAATCGCGCTCGGCGCCAGACCGTGGATCAACACGCTGGGGCTGATCTTCAGTTCGCGACATTGTAGTGTGCGTTCGAACTGCTGGGCGAAATCGATCGCGCCGTCCTCGATCACTACCGCACCGATCGACAACACCCGATCCTTGTGCAGATTGAGCCCGGTGGTTTCCAGATCCAGCACTACCCAGCGCTGTTCGCGCAGACTGCATTCGCTCAGCTCGGTGACCACCGGTAATTGCGTCAGGCGTTGTTGCACCTGCGCCGACACTGGCGGGCTGGCCGGACGTAGCCACGAGAACAGGCTCATAGCTGATACCGCAAGGTCAGGCTGCTTTGCAGGCGCTGAGCCTGACGCAGGGATTCACGCAGGATGCGCCGGTCGAGATGGTTGAGGCTGTCCGGGTCGACTCGGTTGGAATACGGCAGATTTTCCCGAGTCTGCAGTTGATGCTGTTGCATGCGCGTTTGCTGAATGAAGTGATACGCCTCTTCATACGCCGCGCCGTCGAGGGGTTCGATGACTTCTTTCACCACCAGTTGGCGGAAGCGTTCGAGGGTATTGTTGGCGTCGATGCCGTTGGCCAGCGCCAGCAGGCGTGCGCCATCGACGAAGGGGGTGAGACCCTGAATCTTCAGGTCCAGTGTGGCTTTTTCGCCGTTCTTGCGCGCCAGCACAAACTCGCGGAAGCGCCCGACCGGCGGCCGATTGCGCAGCGCGTTCTCGGCCAGCATGCGCTGGAACAAGCGGTTGTCGCCGACCTGCTCGAGAATTCCGCGGCGCAATTGCTCGCAGCTTTTCTCATCGCCCCAGACCACGCGTAGATCGAAATAGATACTCGAACCGAGCAGGTTCTCCGGCGTCGCCTCACGAATAAACGCCGCGAAACGCCGCGCCCACTCCGCGCGCGACAGACACAGCTCGGGATTGCCGGCCATGACGTTGCCTTTGCACAGGGTGAAACCGCATTGCGCCAGGCTGTGGTTGATCTGTTGGGCGATCGGCAGCAGCTTGCCGCGAATCTCCGCCGCATGTGCAGCATCGCGGGCGTCGAACAGAATGCCGTTGTCCTGATCGGTGTGCAGGGTCTGTTCGCGGCGGCCTTCACTACCGAAACACAACCAGCTGAACGGCACGCCGGGGTCGCCTTTTTCGGCGAGCGTCAGTTCGATCACCCGACACACGGTGTGATCGTTGAGCAGGGTGATGATGTGGGTGATCTGCGTCGAGGAGGCGCCATGAGCGAGCATGCGCTCGACCAGTTGGCCGATCTCGCCGCGCAGGCTGACCAGTTGTTCAACCCGCTGGGCGCTGCGGATGGTCCGCGCCAGATGCACCAGATCGACCCGTTGCAGCGAGAACAGGTCGCGCTCGGAGACCACGCCGCACAAGCGCTGATCCTTGACCAGACAGACGTGCGCGATGTGCCGTTCGGTCATGGCAATCGCCGCATCGAAGGCACTGTGATCCGGCGACAGATAAAACGGTGCGCGGGTCATGTGGCGCTCGATGGCCTCACCGAAATCAGCAGCACCTTCGGCAACCACATGGCGCAGATCGCGCAGGGTGAAAATCCCCAGCGGGGCCTTGTGTTCATCCACCACGACGATGCTGCCGACCTGCTGCTCGTGCATCAGCTTCACCGCTTCGCGCAGTGGCGCGTCGGGCGGGCACGTCACCGGGTGCCGCATCGCCAGTTCGCCCAGACGCGTGTTCAGCGAATACTGGGTGCCGAGGGTTTCCACGGCTTTTTGCTGGACTTGCTGATTGACCTGATCGAGCAGGCTGCTGACCCCGCGCAAGGCGAAATCGCGAAACGGGTTGGAGAGGGCGAACAGTTTGATGAACGCCAGTTTGTTCAATTGCAGGCAGAAGGTGTCTTCGCCGGCGAGGTGCTCGGTGCGCGTGGCTCGCTCGCCCAACAGCGCCGCCAGCGGAAAACATTCGCCGGTGGTGATTTCGAATGTGGTTTCGGTACCGCCCTTGGCGGTGTGCGGGCGCTCGCCGACCACCCGGCCCTGTTTGACGATATGGAAATGTTCGACCGGGCCGTCGGCGGGCTTGATGATGCTTTCGCCCTGGGCATAAAACCGCAACTGACATTGCTCGACCAGATAGGCGAGGTGGGCGTGTTCCATCTGATTGAAGGGCGGGAAGCGCTGGAGGAATTGCAGGGTGCCCTGAATGTTCTGCAAAACCGCGGTTTTCCCTGCCTGGGTGAAGGCGTCCGCTTTACTCATAACCATTACCGCAGTCTTTTTCGAATTGTTGTTGTCGGATCGTTGCGGCCATGGTCGACCCCTGCGCGCGGGGTGCCCATTGGACGTAAGTCTAGGTTTTGCCATCATCGGCATGGTTTCGGAGATGCCCTACGCAAACAGTCGGAAATTACCTTGTTCAGCCTCTTGGAAAAAAATCCGACGAAGTGCACATTGAAGCGCTGCCGGGCGATGTCAGACGACTGTGCCAGGTGATTGATTCGAATACTTAGAGAGCGCCATGTCCGACCACGATATTTTGAGCGATGCCGAGCGTGAAGCGCTCAGCGCAGTGATGCTCGAACCCGATCTGCCACCGCAGCGCGTGTTGATCGTCGATGACGACAAGGACGCTCGCGAGCTGCTGTCGGAGATTCTTGCGCTCGATGGCATCCGCTGCCTGACGGCGGCCAGTGGTGAAACCGCGCTGAAAATGCTCGAAGAAAAGCCTTCGATCGGACTGGTGATTACTGATCTGCGTATGGGTAATGTCGATGGCCTGGAGCTGATTCGCCAGGTGCGCGAGTCGGTGCGGGCGGCGATGCCGATCATCATCGTTTCCGGGGATGCCGATGTGAAGGACGCGATCGAAGCGATGCACTTGAGCGTGGTGGATTTTCTGCTCAAGCCGATTGATACGGGAAAGTTGCTGGGGTTGGTGAAACACGAGTTGGGTATCGAACCCTAGGACCTGCCGCTCTTTCGCTGATCGTTCCCACGCTCTGCGTGGGAACGCTTCCACGGACGCTCCGCGTTCGGCTTTGGAAGGGACGCAGAGCGTCCCGGGCTGCATTCCCACGCGGAGCGTGGGAACGATCAACAAACCCAATCCCAGCGCACAAACAAAAAAGCCCTGATCTTTCGATCAGGGCTTTTCACATCCATCATCTACGCAAATTTACAGACCATTCGCAGCCTTGAACTCACGACGACGACGGTGCAGTACTGGCTCGGTATAACCGTTCGGTTGCTTGGTGCCTTCAATCACCAGTTCGACCGCCGCCTGGAAGGCGATGTTGCTGTCGAAGTCCGGTGCCAGCGGGCGGTAGAGCGGGTCGTTGGCGTTCTGCCGGTCGACCACAGGTGCCATGCGCTTGAGGCTTTCCATCACTTGCGCTTCGGTGACGATACCGTGGCGCAGCCAGTTGGCGATGTGCTGGCTGGAGATACGCAGCGTCGCACGGTCTTCCATCAGGCCGACGTCATTGATGTCTGGCACCTTCGAGCAACCAACGCCCTGGTCGATCCAGCGCACCACGTAACCGAGAATGCCCTGGGCGTTGTTGTCCAGTTCGTTCTTGATCTGCTCGGGGGTCCAGTTCGGCTTGACCGCCAGCGGGATGGTCAGGATGTCGTCCACCGAAGCGCGCGCACGTTTGGCCAGTTCGGCCTGGCGGGCGAACACGTCGACCTTATGGTAGTGCAACGCGTGCAGCGCAGCGGCAGTCGGCGAGGGCACCCACGCGGTGTTGGCGCCGGCCAGCGGATGAGCGATTTTCTGCTCGAGCATCGCTGCCATCAGATCGGGCATCGCCCACATGCCTTTACCGATTTGCGCACGACCTTGCAGGCCAGTGCTCAGGCCGATATCGACGTTCCAGTTTTCGTAGGCGCCGATCCACTTCTCAGCCTTCATGTCGGCCTTGCGCACTACCGGGCCGGCTTCCATGGAGGTATGGATTTCGTCGCCGGTGCGGTCGAGGAAACCGGTGTTGATGAACACCACGCGCTCGCTGGCGGCCTTGATGCAGGCCTTGAGGTTAACCGTGGTGCGGCGCTCCTCGTCCATGATCCCGACTTTCAGCGTGTTGCGTTGCAGGCCGAGCACGTCTTCGATGCGACCGAACAGCTCGTTGGTGAACGCCGCTTCTTCCGGGCCGTGCATCTTTGGTTTGACGATGTACACCGAACCGGTGCGCGTGTTGCGCCGCGACGTATTGCCGTTGAGGTTGTGCATCGCTGCCAGGCACGTGACCAGACCGTCGAGGATGCCTTCCGGCACTTCGTTGCCTTGACTGTCGAGGATCGCGTCGATGGTCATCAGGTGACCGACGTTGCGCACGAACAGCAGCGAACGCCCGTGCAGGGTCACTTCCCCGCCATTAGGCGCGGTGTAGGTGCGATCCGGGTTCATGGTGCGGGTGAAGGTCTGGCCGCCCTTGGACACCGATTCCGCCAGGTCGCCCTTCATCAGGCCAAGCCAGTTGCGGTAGATCACCACTTTGTCGTCGGCATCGACGGCGGCCACGGAGTCTTCGCAGTCCATGATGGTGGTCAGCGCCGCTTCCATCAGGATGTCTTTGACGCCGGCGGCATCGGTCTGGCCGACCGGGGTGCTGGCGTCGATCTGGATTTCGAAGTGCAGGCCGTTGTGTTTCAGCAGAATCGCGATCGGCGCATTGGCGTCGCCCTGGAAACCGGTCAACTGAGCGTCGTCGCGCAGGCCGCTGGTGCTGCCGCCCTTCAAGGTAACGAGCAGTTTGCCGTCAGCGATCTTGTAGCCGGTCGAATCGACGTGGGAGCCGGCGGCCAGTGGCGCGGCTTCGTCGAGGAACGCGCGGGCGAAGGCGATGACCTTGTCGCCACGCACCTTGTTGTAGCCTTTGCCTTTCTCCGCGCCACCGTCTTCGCTGATTGCGTCGGTGCCGTAGAGGGCGTCGTACAGCGAACCCCAGCGGGCGTTCGAGGCATTGAGCGCGAAGCGCGCATTCATCACCGGCACCACCAGTTGCGGGCCGGCGGTGCGGGCGATTTCGTCATCGACGTTTTGCGTCGTGGCCTGGAAATCAGCCGCTTCTGGCAGCAGATAACCGATCTCTTGCAGGAAAGCTTTGTAGGCCACGGCGTCGTGCGCCTGACCTGCGTGCTGCTGATGCCAGGCATCGATGCGTGCCTGGAAGTCATCGCGTTTGGCGAGTAGGGCTTTGTTCTTCGGCGCCAGGTCGTGAATGACCTTGTCGGCACCTTCCCAGAATTGCTCGGCGGTGAGGCCGGTACCGGGAATGGCTTCGTTGTTCACGAAGTCGAACAGGACTTTGGCGACCTGCAGGCCACCGACTTGAACGTGTTCAGTCATTGCTTGCCTCACTCTGCTCAGCTATTTCGCTTTTCAGCTCTTCAATTTAAACAATGAAGCCTCGGGCCATTTAAACCACAAACCTGCCGACCAGTACATGCCATTGCTGGCGGCTGGGCTAGGACCAATCAACGGCTTGGAGGCCTTGCTGACGGGGCTTTCAGGGTTGCGAACAGGCCTGGGCGGACATCGATCCGGCGTTATGTAGTGCGCGCTGCGGCATACTACATGATGACTTGCGCTTGTGAAAATCAGACTAATTACGTCGTTCTGCGACCTCATGACGCATTGCGGTCACGTCGCGGAACGGGATGTTCTCAAAAAAGCATTGGATTGTTCCAGTTAAATATCCAAAGTTGTACACGATTTCTTTCGTCAGATATCGCGCTGGTGCGGCTGTTCGTGAGCGGGCTCGCTCCCACATTGGCAATGCGATCCCCTGTGCTCGCGAAAGCGCTAGTCCATCCAACGCAAGACAAGCCCTTGCCTATACTTGCCCTTCGATAACAAAAGTCATGACAAGAGGGCTGCGCCATGGACCATCTCGTACTCACCGTTTTCGCCCCGGACAAGCCCGGGCAGGTCGAGCGCATCGCCCAATGCATCGCCGAGCACGGCGGCAACTGGCTGGAAAGCCGCATGTCACGGATGGCCGGGCAGTTCGCCGGGATCCTGCGCGTGGGCGTACCGGCAGAGGCTTACGATGAATTGGTCGATGCCTTACAAGCACTGACGGCGCACGGTATTCGTGTACTGGTTGCCGAAAGCGGCATCGAGCAATCCTGTACCTGGAAGCCGATCGCCATGGAGCTGGTCGGCAATGACCGCCCCGGCATCGTCCGCGACATCACGCGGCTGTTGAGCGAGCAGGGCGTCAATCTCGAAAGGCTGGTCACCGAAGTGCGTCCGGCGCCGATGAGCAGCGAGCCGCTGTTTCACGCCGAAGCGATTCTGGCCGTGCCGTTGACGCTGTCGCTGGATGTATTGCAGGCGCGCCTGGAAACCCTGGCCGATGATTTGATGGTCGAGCTGGTATTGCGCACCGAAGTTTGAGCCGCAGGGTTATCCAGTTTAAACGTGCACCTGCCTGTGGATAACCTGTAGAGACCGAGCGCCACGCCACGTCCGCCGTGGCTTTGCGGTGATTGATCAAAAAACCGCCAGTATTCAGTGACTTGCGCACAAACGGCGGGGATCACGCTGTGGATAACCTTGGGAAGGAACGATACAGGCCACGAGAACCGTGGCCTGTGAAGGTTTGTACGTTTTTTGATCAGCTGCGGCGGCGCAAACTTATCCACGCATCGACGCTGTACACCGCCAGACCCGCCCAAATGAAGATGAACGCCACCAGCGTGCTTGACGACAAGTGCTCGCCAAACAACAGCACTGCTTGCAACAACACCAGGGTCGGCGCGATGTATTGCAGGAAGCCGATGGTGGTGTAGGGCAGATGCCGGGTCGCGGCGTTGAAACACACCAGCGGCACCAGCGTCACCGGGCCGGCGGCTACCAGCCACCAGGCTTGGGAAGTAGTCCAGAATTCCGGTTGTACGCTAGTCGCGGTCTGGTTGAACAACAACCACGCAATCGCAATCGGCACCAGCATCCAGGTTTCCACTACCAGCCCCGGCAACGCCTTGACCGGTGCCTGTTTGCGGATCAGGCCGTAGAAACCGAAGGTCAACGCCAGTGCCAGCGACACCCACGGCAGACTGCCGACCTGCCACACCTGCTGCGCCACGCCAACCGCGGCGAGCCCCACCGCCAGCCACTGCATGCGCCGCAGCCGCTCACCGAGAATCACCATGCCAAGCAGTACGTTGATCAACGGGTTGATGTAATAACCGAGGCTCGCTTCGAGCATGCGCCCGTTATTCACCGACCACACATAAGTCAGCCAGTTAGCCGCGATCAGCGTACCGCTCAAGGCCAGGATCGCCAGACGCTTGGGATTGTCGAGCAGTTCGCGCAGCCAGCCCGGGTGTTTCCACACCATCAGCAGCAGCGCGCCAAACAGCGCCGACCACAACACTCGATGGATGATGATCTCGACTGCCGGGACTTCGGCGATGGCTTTGAAATAGATCGGGAACAGGCCCCAGATGATGTAGGCACTCAGGCCCAGAATGTACCCGCGACGCGGGTTGGCGGCTTGCATGCAGAATCCTTGCTTTGGCAGCTGACAAAGGAGGGATTGTAAGGAGATTTGTCTACGAATGCCGTACCGCAATGGTCGGGAAATTGTGAACGGCGGACAATTGTGGGAGCGAGCCTGCTCGCGAAGACGTCATTTCAATCGACATCAGTGTTGAATGTCAGTCCGTATTCGCGAGCAGGCTCGCTCCCACAAGAATATTGGGAAATCAGAAGAGCTTCAGCGGTTCCTCATTCAGCGCCGCCAGTTGCTCGCGCAGCGCCAGTACCTGATCGCCCCAATAACGCTCGGTGCCGAACCACGGAAAGCTGTGCGGAAACGCCGGATCATCCCAGCGTCGCGCCAACCAGGCGCTGTAATGCATCAACCGCAGGGCACGCAGCGGTTCGATCAACGCCAGTTCACGCGGGTCGAAATCGTGGAATTCGTTGTAGCCATCCATCAGTTCCGACAACTGTCCCATACAGTCCTGACGATCACCGGCGAGCATCATCCAGATGTCCTGCACCGCCGGGCCCATGCGGCAGTCGTCGAGGTCGACGATGTGAAACATCTCGTCGCGGCACATCATGTTGCCGGGGTGGCAGTCGCCGTGCATGCGAATGTTCTGATGCGGGGTATTGGCGTAGGCGTCTTCAACGCGCTTGAGCAGGTCGCGGGCGACGGACTCGTAAGCCGGCAGCAGGCTTTTCGGAATGAAATTGCCTTCGAGCAGGGTGTTCAGCGAAGCGTGGCCGAAGTTCTGCACGGCGAGGGCTTCGCGGTGTTCGAACGGTTTGGTTGCGCCGACCGCGTGTATCCGTCCAAGCAACTGGCCGAGGCGGTACAACTGATCGAGGTTGCCCGGCTCCGGTGCGCGGCCGCCGCGACGCGGAAACAGAGTGAAGCGGAAACCGGCGTGCTCGTGCAGGGTTGCGCCGTTGTGAACCAGCGGCGCGACCACAGGGATGTCCACATTGGCCAATTCAAAGGTGAACTGGTGTTCTTCAAGGATGGCTTCGTTGGTCCAGCGCTGCGGACGGTAGAACTTGGCGATCAGCGGCTCGGAGTCTTCGATGCCGACCTGATAGACACGGTTTTCATAGCTGTTGAGCGCCAGAATGCGCGCATCGCTGAGAAAACCGACGCTTTCGACAGCATCGAGCACGAGATCGGGTGTGAGGGTTTCAAACGGGTGGGCCATGCTGACTCCTGCGCGCAGCAGGCTGCCGCGTCCGGCCCGGCATGTTAGCGCAGATGGCGGCGGGGAAGTTGGTTGATGTCCTTGCTGATGCCATCGCTGGCAAGCCAGCTCCCACAGGTTTTGCGCAAGACCTTGTGGGAGCTGGCTTGCCAGCGATGAGGGATTATCAGGCGCCGACGATCCCGCCATCTTCACGAGTAATCGCCATCACTGAAGACCGCGGCTTGCCATTGGGCAAATGCTCGGGGAAGGTCGAACCGCCGTTCTCGCCCGGATGCTGAATCCCGACAAACAGGGTTTTCTGATCCGGCGAGAAGCTGATCCCGGTCACCTCGCAACCTACCGGCCCGACCATGAACCGGCGAATCTCACCGGTCTTCGGATCGGCGCAGAGCATCTGGTTGTTGCCCATCCCGGCGAAGTCGCCGGCATTGCTCGAATCGCCGTCGGTGAGAATCCACAGGCGTCCGGCCTTGTCGAAGCCCAGGCCATCCGGACTGTTGAACATGTTTTGCGGGGTGATGTTGGACGAGCCGCCCTTCGGCGTACCGGCATGCACGCCGGGGTTGCCAGCCACCACAAACAGATCCCAGGCAAATGTCTTCGCGGCGTGATCGTCGCGGTCAGTGCGCCAGCGCAAAATCTGCCCGTAGACGTTTTTCTCGCGCGGGTTCGGCCCGCCCACTGGCTGACCGTCCTCGCCACGTTTGGCGTTGTTGGTCAGGGTGCAATAGACCTGGCCATCCTTGGGACTGACGACAATCCATTCCGGACGATCCATGCGTGTCGCGCCGACGACGCTGGCTGCAAGGCGTGCATGAATCAGCACTTCGGCCTGATCGGCGAAACCGCTGCTGGCGTCGATGCCGTTCTTGCCGTGGGTCAGTTCGATCCACTGTCCCTGGCCTTTCGGGTGATCAGGGTTGCCGTCACCGGCGTCGAATCTGGCCACGTACAGGGTGCCGTGATCGAGGATGTTGCGGTTGGCTTTGGCGTTGCGGTGGTTGATACGGTCGCGGCTGACGAATTTGTAGATGAACTCGCCACGTTCGTCATCGCCCATGTACACCACGGCGCGGCCGTCGTCGGTCTCGGCGAGGGCGGCGTTTTCGTGTTTGAAACGGCCCAGCGCGGTGCGTTTGACCGGGGTCGATTGCGGGTCGAACGGATCGATCTCGACCACCCAGCCGTGACGGTTCAGCTCATTCGGGTTCTTGGCCATGTCGAAACGCGGATCGTACGGGTGCCAGTTGATCTCACGGCTGGCGGCCGTTACGCCGTAGCGTTTTTGCGCGGCGTCGAATTGCTGCTGGGCATTGCTGCTACCGAAGCAATCGGTGAAGTTTTCTTCGCAGGTCAGGTAGGTGCCCCACGGCGTTTTGCCGTTGGCGCAGTTCTGGAACGTGCCGAGGACTTTTTTGCCGTGCTTGTCGGCAGCGGTTTTCATCAAGTCGTGACCGGCCGCCGGGCCGCTGATGCGCAGCGGCGAATTGCCGTGGATGCGCCGGTTGTAGCGTGAGCCCTGGACGAACTGCCATTGGCCGTTCTTGCGCTGCACTTCGATCACCGACACGCCTTCACAGGCCAGCGCCTTGCGCACGTCTTCAGCCGACTGCGGCATGCCGCCGTGCGGGTAGAGGTAGCGGTAGTTGGTGTATTCGTTGTTGATCGCCATCAACGCGCGGTTGCGGTCATCCGGGAAGGCGAACAGGCTCATGCCGTCGTTGTTGTCGCCAAACTGCACTTCCTGTGCGGCCGCGGTGCCATTGCCGCTCGGGTCGAAGGCCGGGCCGTTCTTGTGCAGCGGCTGGCCCCAGCTGATCAGCACCGAAGACTTGTAGCCTTTGGGCAGGCTGATCGCGTCGCTGGTTGCGGCGGCAATGCTTTCAAAACCGAGCAGACGGCTGTTGCCGGCGCTGACACTGGCCGCCATCACGCTGCGGCTCAGCAGGTTGCCGCCCAGAAACATCGCGGCACCGCACAACGCACCGGCGCTGATGAAACCGCGACGGCTGAGGCCGACCATTTTTTCCAGATCGGTGGATTGGTTTTCTTCTAACAGGCTCATCTCAGGCTCCCTGCATGGTTTTGGCAGCCACCTTAATGAGCAACGATGACGCTTTCGTTGCAGCGCCCGCTCAGAGCGGCGTGCCGATCAGCACATTGCTCGGCGAAAACTGCACACGCACCGGCTGACCGACCCCCAAACCGCGTTCACGCAACTCCAGCGGTTCGGCCAGAGCGCAAAGAGTGTGGCCGTTGGGCAAAGAAATGCGCACTTCGCTGGGGCCGTCCTCGGCATCGAGAATCGCCTCGAGGAGGCCGTCGAGCAAATTGTGTCCCGGCGTTGCGACTTGCTCACGGCCAAGCAATTCCAGCCAGCCGGCCTTGATCAGCGCGACCACTGGCGTGCCGATCTGCAGCTCAAGGTGCAGGGTGCTGTCGTGAGTGATTTGCGCGTCGAGGTACAGGCCTTCGGCCAGTTCGAGGCGGATCAGGTCGTTGCGGCCCTGACTGCCGATCGCTACCACCTTGCCGTGCAACTGATTGCGCGCGCTGGTTCTGAGCATCAGGCGCCCGAGCAGGTCCAGGTCACTGGCGTCTTCTGCGGCTTCGAGTACCTGGGCCTGCAACGCTTGCAGCTTTTGATACAGGCGCAGCACGCGTTCGCCTTCGCTGGACAGTTTTGCGCCACCCCCGCCCTTGCCACCGATGACCCGCTCGACCAACGGTTTCTGCGCCAGGTTGTTCAACTCATCGATGGCGTCCCACGCCGCTTTGTAACTCAGGCCCGCGCTTTTCGCCGCGCGGGTGATCGAGCCCTGCTCGGCGATGTGTTGCAGCAGGGCGATGCGCTGCGGACGGCGCACGATGTGTTGGGAGAGGAGGGAGGGTAGGGACATATCGGCCAGACTAGTTGCGGCAGTTGCTACAGAAGCTGGCGGCTTCGCGCGCCGGAGTCAAGCCAAGCACAAAACCTGTAGGAGTGAGCCTGCTCGCGATGGCGCCATCAATGGCGACATCTGAGTTGGCTGTTCTACCGCTATCGCGAGCAGGCTCACTCCTACAGGGAATTGTGAGCAGCTCAGGTACCGGGTTTTGGCGTGCGGGCCAGGCAATACACATCGACACGCGCGGCGCCCGCGTTCATCAATAGCCGGGCCAGCGCCTGGGCGGTGGCGCCAGTAGTCAGCACGTCATCGATCAGCGCGAAATGCCGGCCGTTTACCGCTGCGTTTGGCACCAGATCGAAGGCGTTGCGCAAATTTTGTCTACGCGCATTGGCATCGAGATCCTGCTGCGCATCGGTCTCTTTGACGCGGCGCAAGATCTGTTCTTCACAAGGCAGACTCAGCGACTTTCCCAACCACCGCGCAAGCATCGCTGCCTGGTTGAACCCGCGTTGACGCAAGCGTTTACGCGCCAGTGGCACCGGCACCAACGCATCCGGCCTTGGCAGATCTTCATCGAAGCGATGTTGCAGGTATTGTCCGAGTACGTCGGCGAGCAAGTGGCCAAACGGCCATTTCGCGTTGTGTTTAAAACGCGTAATCAGACTGTCCACCGGGAAGCCATACAGCCAAGGCGCGGCGACCTGCATAAACGCCGGAGGCTCTAGCAGGCATGCTCCGCATGTCAGGCCCTCGGCAATCAAGGGCAAAGCGCAGCGCTGGCAATGGCTGCCGAGCCAGGGCAACTCGGTTTCGCAGGCCACGCAGATTGGCATTTCTGCTTCTGCGGGCTCATCACACAACAAGCACGTCTGTACGTTTTTTAAACAGATGTAAACCGGTCCTTCGTATCGTGGTTGACAGCGCATGACACTTCCTTAAATATGCCGAACATCCGTGTAGCGCCTGTGGGTATTCCATTTCCCTGGCGCCAGCCAAGCATAACCAAGGAATTGCCCATGAGCGCGAGCACCACCGCCACCCTGCGTCACGACTGGTCTCTGGCCGAAGTCAAAGCACTCTTCGTACAGCCATTCAACGACTTGCTGTTCCAGGCGCAAACGGTGCACCGCGCGCATTTCAACGCCAACCGCGTTCAGGTCTCGACGCTGCTGTCGATCAAGACTGGCGCCTGCCCGGAAGACTGCAAGTACTGCCCGCAGTCCGGTCACTACAACACCGGTCTTGAAAAAGAAAAGCTGATGGAAGTGCAGAAAGTCCTCGAAGAGGCGGCGCGCGCCAAAGCCATCGGTTCGACGCGCTTCTGCATGGGCGCCGCCTGGAAGCATCCTTCGGCCAAGGACATGCCCTACGTGCTGAAAATGGTCGAAGGCGTCAAAGCCATGGGCCTGGAAACCTGCATGACCTTGGGGCGGCTCGACCAGGAGCAGACCGAAGCGCTGGCCAAGGCCGGTCTCGACTACTACAACCACAACCTCGACACCTCGCCGGAGTTCTACGGCAGCATCATCACCACGCGCACTTACAGCGAGCGTCTGCAGACGCTGGCTTATGTGCGCGAGTCGGGCATGAAGATCTGCTCCGGCGGCATTCTCGGCATGGGCGAGTCGCTGGATGACCGCGCCAATCTGCTGATTCAACTGGCCAACCTGCCGGAGCACCCGGAATCGGTGCCGATCAACATGCTGGTCAAGGTCGCCGGCACGCCGCTGGAAAATGCTGAAGATATCGATCCGTTCGACTTCATCCGCATGCTCGCCGTGGCGCGCATCCTCATGCCGCAGTCTCACGTACGCCTGTCCGCCGGCCGCGAAGCGATGAACGAGCAGATGCAGGCGCTGGCGTTTTTCGCCGGTGCCAACTCGATTTTCTACGGCGACAAGTTGCTCACCACCGCCAACCCGCAGGCGGACAAGGACATGCAGTTGTTCGCACGTTTGGGTATCCAGCCAGAAGCGCGCGAAGAGCATGCCGATGAAGTGCATCAGGCGGCGATCGAACAGGCGCTGGTGGAGCAGAAGAGCAGCGAGCAGTTCTATAACGCTGCCGTCTGATTGTTTGAAGCGATGCAAGCACCTGTGGGAGCTGGTTTGCCAGCGATAGCGGACTGACTGTCGACATGGATGTTGAATGTGCTGCCCTCATCGCTGGCAAGCCAGCTCCCACAGGTGCCGTGTCTATCTGGATTCATGTGTTCTGATTTTTTCGAGGCCTGCATGTCTTTCGATCTCGCCGCACGCCTTGCCGCCCGCCGTGCCGACAACCTCTACCGCCAGCGCCCACTGCTTGAATCCCCGCAGGGGCCGCAAGTGGTGGTCGACGGCAAACCGTTGCTGGCCTTCTGCAACAACGATTACCTGGGTTTGGCCAATCACCCGCAGGTGATCGAAGCCTGGCGCGCCGGGGCCGAGCGCTGGGGCGTCGGCGGTGGCGCCTCGCATCTGGTGATTGGCCACAGCGGCCCGCATCACGCACTCGAAGAAGCGCTGGCGGACCTGACCGGCCGGCCGCGTGCGCTGTTGTTCACCACCGGTTACATGGCCAATCTTGGCGCAGTCACAGCGCTGGTCGGGCAGGGCGATACAGTGCTCGAAGACCGGCTCAATCATGCTTCGCTGCTGGATGCCGGTCTGCTGTCAGGAGCACGGTTCAATCGCTATCTGCATAACGACGCGCAGAGCTTGGCCAAGCGTCTCGAGAAAGCCACCGGCAATACGCTGGTGGTCACCGATGGCGTGTTCAGCATGGACGGCGATATCGCCGATCTGCCGGCGCTGGCCCGTGAAGCCAAGGCCAAAGGTGCCTGGTTGATGGTCGATGATGCCCATGGTTTCGGCCCGCTCGGCGCCACGGGCGCAGGCATCGTCGAGCACTTCGGCCTGAGCCCGGAAGACGTGCCGGTACTGGTCGGCACCCTCGGCAAGGCATTCGGTACAGCGGGCGCATTTGTCGCCGGCAGCGAGGAGCTGATCGAGAGCCTGATTCAGTTTGCCCGCCCGTACATTTACACCACCAGCCAGCCACCGGCGTTGGCCTGCGCGACGCTGAAAAGCCTTGAACTGCTGCGCAGCGAACACTGGCGTCGCGAGCATCTGCAGACGTTGATCCGTCAGTTCCGCCACGGTGCCGAGCAGATCGGCCTGCAATTGATGGACAGCTTTACCCCGATCCAGCCGATCCTGATCGGCGATGCCGGACGCGCGGTGCGCCTGTCGCAGATGCTGCGCGAGCGCGGGTTGATGGTCACGGCGATCCGCCCGCCGACCGTGCCCGCCGGCAGCGCACGGCTGCGCGTGACCCTGACCGCCGCCCACAGCGAGGCGCAGGTGCAGCTATTGTTAGAGGGACTGGCCGATTGCTTTGCTCGGCTTTCGTCGGAGCCAAACCATGCGTGATCGTCTGATTCTGTTGCCTGGCTGGGGCCTTGGCATCTCGCCAATGGAACCTTTGGCGGCCGCATTGCAAGGGCTGGACGAGCATCTGACGGTCAGCATCGAGCCGTTGCCGGAGCTGGATTCCGGTGACCCGCAGGACTGGCTCGATGAACTCGATGAACGTATCCCTCAAGACGTCTGGCTCGGCGGCTGGTCGCTGGGCGGCATGCTCGCCGCCGAACTGGCGGCGCGCCGTGGCGAGCATTGCTGCGGTGTGCTGACCCTGGCGAGCAATCCCTGTTTCGTTGCTCATGAGCAGTGGCCGCATGCGATGCCGGCCGAGACGTTCGATGCGTTTCTGGCCGGTTGCCAGGCCGACCCGCGCGCGACGCTCAAGCGTTTTTCGCTGCTGTGTGCCCAGGGTGCGCAAGATCCGCGCGGCTTGTCCCGATTGCTGCTCGGCGCGGCACCGAACACCTCGCCCGCGGTATTGATGGCCGGTCTGGAATTGCTCGCGCAGATGGATATCCGCGCGGCGCTGCAAGCTTTTCGCGGTCCGCAGTTGCACCTGTTCGCCGGCCAGGACGGTCTGGTGCCGGCGGAAGCTGCCGGGGCCTTGTTTACGTTGTTGCCGGATATCGAAATTGGCCTGATCGAACAGGCCAGCCATGCGTTTCTTCTGGAGGACCCCCACGGACTGGCGGGCGCAATCCAGGCTTTTCTACACGAGTGCGCTGATGACTGATTTGTCTCTTGTGCTGCCCGGCGGCTTGCCCGACAAGCGTCAGGTTGCCGCGTCTTTTTCCCGCGCGGCGGCCAGTTATGACAGCGTCGCCGAGCTGCAACGTGATGTCGGTACACAGTTGCTGGCGCGCTTGCCGCTGGATTTCGTCCCCGCTCGTTGGCTGGATCTGGGCTGTGGCACCGGCTATTTCACTCGCGCGCTGGGCTCACGCTTTACCGAAGGCCAAGGGCTGGCGCTGGATATTGCGCAAGGCATGCTCAACCACGCGCGGCCGCTGGGCGGCGCCGAGCATTTCATTGCCGGCGATGCGGAGCGCCTGCCGTTGCAGGATGCGACCTGTGAGCTGATCTTCTCCAGCCTCGCGGTGCAGTGGTGTGCGGATTTCGAGGCGGTGCTCAGCGAGGCGTTTCGCGTGCTGAAACCGGGCGGGATTTTTGCATTTGCTAGTCTTTGCACAGGGACGCTGTTCGAGCTGCGCGAGAGTTGGCGACAGGTCGACGGGCTGGTGCATGTCAACCGCTTCCGCGAATTTGCTCGCTATGAGCAGGCGTGCGCGGCCAGTGGCCTGCGCACGCTGAGTCTGGCGAATCTGCCGCACGTGCTGCATTACCCGGATGTGCGCAGCCTGACCCATGAGTTGAAAGCGCTGGGCGCGCACAATCTCAATCCGGGACGGCCGGGTGGCTTGACCGGACGTGCGCGGATTCTCGCGCTGGTCGAGGCTTACGAGCGGTTCCGCAAGGCGTCGGGATTGCCGGCGACTTATCAGGTGGTCTACGCCGTGTTGGAGAAACCCGTATGAGCGCAGCCTATTTCATCACCGGCACCGACACCGATGTGGGCAAAACTACTGTAGCCGCCGGTTTGCTGCACGCGGCGCGCTCGGCGGGCTTGAGTACGGCGGCGGGCAAACCGGTGGCGTCCGGGTGCGAAGTTACGCCCAAGGGTTTGCGCAACGCCGATGCGCTGGCACTGCTGGCCGAATGTTCGCTGCCGCTGACGTATCAACAGGTCAATCCGCTGGCGTTCGAACCGGCTATCGCTCCGCATCTGGCGGCGCGCGAAGCGGGTGTGGCGTTGACCGTACAAGCGTTGCTGGCGCCGATGCGCGGGATTCTCGCGATGAACGCCGATTTCACCTTGATCGAAGGTGCCGGCGGCTGGCGGGTGCCATTGGCCGATCAGGATAATCTGTCGGATCTGGCGATCGCGCTGAAGCTGCCGGTGATTCTGGTGGTGGGGGTGCGGTTGGGTTGCATCAGCCATGCCTTGCTCACGGCCGAGGCGATTGCCCGCGATGGTCTGCAACTGGCCGGGTGGGTGGCGAATATCATCGATCCGAAGACCTCGCGGCTGGAAGAGAATCTGGCGACACTGGCTGAGCGGATCCCGGCGCCGTGCCTGGGCCGCGTGCCGAAACTCAAGGCGCCGAGCGCCGAAGCAGTCGCCGAGCACTTGCAACTGGATCTGCTCGACTAAGCTTTTGTCTATGGGCAGGCACTGTGCCATTAGTGTTTTTGACGGGTGTTTTTCTGGCGGCTCTGCTTCAATGGCGCCTATTGATCCTTTCCAGGGATGAGAACCGTTATGGAAATCTCCGGCAGTACCGCTTTTTACGCAGGTCTGAGCTCGATTCAGAGCGGGCAGAACCGCATCGATCAGGCCGCTAGTCAAATCGCCAACAACACCATCGAACGTTCGGTGACCAGCCAGTCGTCCGAAGTGCAGGTTGATCGTCTGCGCGGGGTGGATCGTGCCCAGCAATCGGATCTGGCCAGCAATATGGTCGAGATGGCCCAGGGCAAGATCCAGGCAGAGCTGGGCGTGAAGGTGGCCAAGGCTTCCGACGAAGTGCTCGGGACGATCATCGACACCTTCGCCTGATCGATAAAAGCGACTCGGTTACGATCGCTACTTGCCTGCGCTCTTGACTTCAATTAACCGAGCGCACGAACTGGCAAAGTCGTTGAGATCAGTTACCCACCCGTCCCCAGACCCTAGGATAACGAGCACCCGTGAAGGACGCTCCACTGCTGCCCGCAATGACCACACGCCCTGACGGCTGGATTGTTACATCGCTGCAGTCGCCGATACTGTTCCCCTTCCAGAAATTCTCAAGCTCACCCGTCTCGCTGATTCGCTCGTAACACTGCATGACGGTCCCGGCCACCAGGCTTCTGCCTACGGCTACGATTTTTCCGTCGGGCTGCAAGGCAAGCGCATTCAAGGTCAGATCGTTCGACGGCCGCGAGATGAGTAACGGCGTGCCTGCATGGAAATCAGCATCAACAGTGCCATCAACATTCAGTCTTGCGAGCAATCCGCTTTCGCGTCCGTCTGCTCCTGGCGAATAACCTGCAATGAGAACCTTGTCGTCGCTCTGTATGACCAGTCGATTGACAAGGTCAGCAAAATCCAGCGCCTTCGCTTTGGGGCTCGACTCGTCAGGAACAACGATGTCGGCATACCCCGCACGCCCGAACGTATTATCGAGAACGCCCGTTGGCGTGTAGCGTGCCACCGTGCGGGTTCTTTTTGATTTACCGGAGTATGTCCAGCTTCCCGCGACAATGATCTTTCCGTCGTGCTGGATTTGCACATCGGTTACATAGCTCGGCTGATCGTGGAGCATGATATTGATGAACCCGCCATCAGGGCCGAACATTTCGTCAGGCTCACCGTTGCCCATCAGGCAATACACCCTGCTCAGCGGCACTTCCAGGGACCCGGATTTATGGCACGCGCAAACAAGAATCTTGTTTCCGTGCTGCAGGCAACCATCTACAAATTTGTAATTGAGCCGTGGAGTTACGGTGTTATCGGGAACAGGGAGGACTCTGCGACCGAACACCAGATCAGGACTGCCGTTTGAATTGAATCGCGTTACAGCGGCTCTTTCGATCCCGTTTTTTAGAGACCTGCCGATCAAGACGATTTTGTTGTCTTCCTGCAATAACACGCGAGTAGGCGTGGAAACATCTCCCTCTTCGAAATTCCAGTGTGTTTCCTTGAAGTCGCCATCTTTTTCGCCATCAACACCGTAGCGTGAAAGCACAAAACCGTTGTTTTCCTGTAAGGCTAGAAGGAGCCGGGCTTCGGAGTCAGATGCGATCGCATTGGCAGTACCTCTCTGCTCGATCTCTATCTGCCCTGCGGTGGCGAATGTTTTATCCAGTTCACCGGGTGAATCTTCAAGGCGCGGTCCATTTTTTAACGGCATGTTTTCTCTCCCTTAGCGGCCCGGCTTCAGCCACCCCGGCTAAAGTGAATACGGGCAAGGCCAGTTAAGCCACTGTCGAGAGAATAAACACCTGTCATAACTGACAGTTCTGGGCCCTTTGCAGGCCAAAATCAGTAGCTTTGCGAGCCAGATTCGTTAGCTGCAGTGCGACTTTGTAATGAATGACGAACGGCAAAAGATCGCCGCTTGACAAGATTTCGGCGTAAACGTATGTTTCAAACAACTGTTTGACCGTCACAACAAATCAACGCGGTCGTTCATTCCCGGTTACATCAGCAGAGGTTTATCGCTATGCCTGACTACAAGGCCCCCTTGCGTGATATTCGCTTCGTTCGTGACGAACTGCTCGGCTACGAAGCGCACTATCAGAGCCTTCCGGCTTGCGCAGACGCAACTCCGGACATGGTTGACGCCATTCTCGAAGAAGGCGCCAAGTTTTGTGAGCAGGTACTGGCACCGCTGAACCGTGTGGGCGACCTGGAAGGCTGCACCTGGAGCGAGTCCGGCGTGAAAACCCCGACCGGCTTCAAAGAGGCTTACAAGCAATTCGTCGAAGGCGGCTGGCCGAGCCTGGCGCACGACGTGGCGCATGGCGGTCAAGGCCTGCCGGAGTCGCTGGGTCTGGCGGTGAGCGAAATGGTTGGCGAGGCCAACTGGTCGTGGGGCATGTACCCGGGCCTGTCGCACGGCGCGATGAACACCATCTCCGAGCATGGCACGCCTGAGCAGCAGGAAGCCTATCTGACCAAACTGGTGTCCGGCGAATGGACCGGCACCATGTGCCTGACCGAGCCGCACTGCGGCACCGACCTGGGCATGCTGCGCACCAAGGCCGAACCTCAGGCCGATGGTTCCTACAAAGTCTCCGGCACCAAGATCTTCATCTCGGCCGGTGAACACGACATGGCCGACAACATCGTCCACATCGTACTGGCCCGCCTGCCGGATGCACCGGCTGGTACCAAAGGTATCTCGCTGTTCATCGTTCCCAAGTTCATGCCGAATGCTGACGGCACCGTCGGCGCACGCAACGCAGTCACCTGCGGTTCGCTGGAACACAAGATGGGCATCCACGGCAACGCCACCTGTGTCATGAACTTCGACGGCGCTACCGGTTTCCTGATCGGCCCGGCGAACAAAGGCCTGAATTGCATGTTCACCTTCATGAACACCGCACGTCTGGGCACCGCACTGCAAGGTCTGGCCCACGCCGAAATCGGTTTCCAGGGCGGCCTGAAATACGCTCGCGATCGCCTGCAAATGCGTTCCCTGACTGGCCCGAAAGCGCCGGACAAAGCCGCAGACCCGATCATCGTCCACCCTGACGTACGCCGCATGCTGTTGACCATGAAAGCCTTCGCCGAAGGCAACCGTGCAATGGTGTACTTCACCGCGAAACAGGTCGACATCGTCAAATATGGCGTCGATGAAGAAGAGAAAAAGAAAGCTGATGCGCTGCTGGCGTTCATGACGCCGATTGCCAAAGCCTTTATGACCGAAGTCGGCTTCGAAGCCGCCAATCACGGCGTGCAGATCTACGGCGGTCACGGTTTCATCGCCGAGTGGGGCATGGAGCAGAACGTTCGCGACAGCCGCATTTCGATGCTGTACGAAGGCACCACCGGTATCCAGGCGCTCGACCTGCTGGGCCGTAAAGTACTGATGACCCAAGGCGAAGCCCTCAAGGGTTTCACCAAGATCGTGCACAAGTTCTGCCAGAGCAACGAAGGCAACGAAGCCGTCAAAGAGTTCGTCGCACCGTTGGCTGCACTGAACAAGGAATGGGGCGAGCTGACCATGAAGGTCGGTATGGCCGCCATGAAAGATCGCGAAGAAGTCGGCGCGGCCTCCGTGGATTACCTGATGTATTCCGGTTATGCCTGCCTGGCGTACTTCTGGGCCGACATGGCACGCCTGGCTGCCGAGAAGCTGGCAGAAGGCACTGGCGACGCGGCGTTCTACACCGCCAAGCTGCAAACCGCACGCTTTTACTTCCAGCGCATCCTGCCGCGTACCCGCACGCACGTGGCCACCATGCTGTCGGGCGCGAACAACCTGATGGACATGAAAGAAGAAGACTTCGCGCTGGGCTACTGAGGCCTGCCGCTGTCCGCTGAAACCGCTGCCCTGTGAGGGGTAGCGGTTTTTTATTGCCGATTCGCTCAGATAGTCAGGGCTTCTGCCGTTACAGAGACAGCATGTGATCTGGATCACATTGTGAGTGCTTCGCAGGCATCATTGCAGGCACAATGCTATCTCTTTGCCATGACGGGTCGGAGCTTACCCTTGCCGCGTTCTTCCGCTGTACGTTTCAGTCATTTCCTTCCCTCACTGCTATTGTTGCTGGCGGGGTTGGCGGCTGCGTACGTCAAAGACCTGAGTGTGTTCTTTACCTCCTTGTTCAACGTGTTGCCGACCCTGGTGCTGCTGTTGGGCGGCGCCTATTGCGCGGTTTACCGACGTCAGCGTGAACTGTTTCTGATGCTCACGGTGTACATCGCCTACTTCTTGCTCGATACCCAGACCGATTATTACCGCGACAACGGCAAGGTCCGTGAAGACGCGGCGGTGGTCTTTCATTTGGTGTGTCTGCTTTTGCCGCTGTTGTTCGGACTGTTTGCGGCGTGGCAGGAACGCACGCATCTGTTTCAGGACATGGTTGCGCGATTCGCCGTGTTGCTGGCCTTCGGCAGTGTGGCGCTGGGGCTCGAACAAAGTTACCCACAGGCGCTGCTGTTGTGGCTGTCGGAGATCCGTTGGCCGGCGCTGCACGGCGCGTGGATGAGCCTGATCCAGTTGTCCTATCCGGTATTCATCTCGGCCTTTCTGTTGCTGGCGTGGCAATACTGGCGTAACCCGCGGCCTTTGCATGCGGCGCAACTGGTCGGCTTGCTCGGCGTGTTCTGGATGCTGCCGAAAACCTTCATCCTGCCGTTCACCCTGAACATCATGTGCAGTCAGGTGATGTTGATGATTGCCGCCGCCGTTGCGCACGAGGCTTATCAGATGGCCTTTCGCGATGAGCTCACCGGTCTGCCGGGGCGTCGCGCGCTCAACGAACGCATGCAGCGTTTGGGACGCAATTATGTGTTGGCGATGAGTGACGTCGACCATTTCAAGAAATTCAACGACACCCACGGCCATGACGTCGGTGACCAGGTGTTGCGTCTGGTCGCCAGCAAGCTGTCGAAAATCAGCGGCGGCGGCAGGGCGTATCGCTATGGCGGTGAGGAATTTGCCCTGGTGTTCGCAGGCAAGACCCTCGAGGAATGCATGCCGCACCTGGAGGTGATTCGCGAGTCGATTGCGTCCTACAGCATCCAGCTGCGCAACCAGGAAAACCGCCCGCAGGACGACCAGCAAGGTCGCCAGCGCCGCGCTGGTTCAGGAGCGTCTGCGGTGTCGGTCACGGTCAGTATCGGCGTCGCCGAGCGCCTCGAGCAGCGCACACCGGAAGAAGTGCTCAAGTCCGCCGACCAGGCGTTGTACAGCGCCAAGGGCGCCGGGCGTAACTGCGTGATGGCGTTCGGGCAGAACCGTCGTGGCGCGGTACGCATGGACACCGCTGCGGGTTGAGTGATGACGGCGCATTCAGCGCCTGCACAATGATTGTCGGGTGGGGTGGCCGGCAGTAGGTTGAAGAAATCTGCTGACGGAGAAGCCACCATGCCTGAGTACAAAGCTCCCC
Source organism: Pseudomonas fluorescens (assembly GCA_902825215.1). Classification (GTDB taxonomy): domain Bacteria; phylum Pseudomonadota; class Gammaproteobacteria; order Pseudomonadales; family Pseudomonadaceae; genus Aquipseudomonas; species Aquipseudomonas fluorescens_G. Next base: position 5,645,969 of record LR782234.1, on the reverse strand, counting down.
TGCGCGACATGCGCTTTCTGATCGACCACGTCTTCGACTTCCACAGCAATTACGCTGCCCTCGGCGCCCATGACGCCAGCCCGGACATGATCAACGCGATTCTTGAAGAGGGTGCGAAATTCTGTGAGAACGTGCTCGCGCCGCTCAATCGCAGCGGTGACGAAGAGGGCTGTCATTTCGACAACGGTGTGGTGACAACGCCTACAGGCTTCAGGCAAGCCTTCGCACAATACGTTGAGGGTGGCTGGCACGGCCTGGCCGCAGATCCGACCTACGGCGGCCAGGGCCTGCCGAGTTCGCTGGGGCTGGTCATCAGCGAGATGGTCGGCTCCAGCAACACGTCCTGGGGCATGTACCCGGGCCTGACACACGGCGCGATGTCGGCGATCCATGCCCACGGCAGCAGCGAACAGAAAAACACTTACCTGAGCAAACTCACCGCCGGGCAATGGACCGGCACCATGTGCCTGACCGAAGCGCATTGCGGCACCGATCTGGGCATCATCAAAACCCGCGCCGTGCCGCAGGCCGACGGCAGCTACGCGATCACCGGCAGCAAGATTTTCATCTCCGCCGGCGAGCACGACATGAGCGACAACATCATTCATCTCGTCCTGGCCAAACTGCCGGACGCGCCGGCCGGGACCAAGGGCATCTCGCTGTTCATCGTGCCGAAGTTCCTGCCCGATGCGGCAGGCGAAGCGGGCGAGCGCAACGGCGTTTCCTGTGGTTCGATCGAACACAAGATGGGCATCAAGGCCTCGGCCACCTGCGTGTTGAATTTCGATGGCGCCAAGGGCTATTTGATCGGCGAGCCGAACAAGGGCCTGAACTGCATGTTCACCATGATGAACCACGCACGTCTCGGCACCGGCATGCAGGGTTTGTGTCTGGGCGAGGCGAGCTTTCAAGGCGCGATCAAGTACGCCAACGACCGCTTGCAGATGCGCTCGCTGACCGGCGCCAAAGCGCCGGACAAAGCCGCCGATCCGATCATCGTTCACCCGGACGTGCGGCGCATGCTGCTGACCATGAAAGCCTTTAACGAAGGCAATCGCGCATTGACCTATTTCACCGCCCAGCTACTCGATAACGCCCATCTGAGCAGCGATGCCGAGGCGCGTCAGGAAGCCGAAGACCTGTTGGCGTTTCTCACGCCGATCTGCAAAGCGTTCATGACCGACACCGGGCTGGAAGTGACCAACCACGGTATGCAGGTGTTCGGTGGCCACGGTTTCATTCGTGAGTGGGGCATGGAGCAACTGGTGCGTGACTGCCGCATCGCGCCGATCTATGAGGGCACCAACGGCATTCAGGCGCTGGATCTGCTCGGGCGCAAGGTGCTCGGCAGCCAGGGCAAGTTGCTGCGTGGCTTCACCAAAATCGTCCATAAATTCTGTGCCGCCAACGCTGAGCATGCGCAGTTGGGCGCTTTCGTTGTGCAGCTCAACGAGCTGAATCAACAGTGGGGCGATCTGACCATGAAGGTCGGCATGGCCGCGATGAAGAATCCCGACGAAGCCGGCGCGGCCTCGGTCGATTATCTGATGTACAGCGGCTACATCATCCTCGGCTATCTGTGGCTGCGCATGGCCCTGGTGGCGCAGGCGCAATTGGACGCGGGCACAGGCGAGGCGGATTTCCTGCGCGGCAAACTGGCGACGGCCGAGTTTTACTTCAAGCGTCTGCTGCCACGCACCGCTGCACATCGCGCGGCGATCGAGGCGGGCAGTGATTGTCTGATGAAATTGCCGGCGGAGCTGTTCGCGCTCTAAGGGTTTGCGGCAAAAAAGAGCCCGCTGATTGCGGGCTTCTTTTTTGGGAATCCGCCGATGACTAAAAATAACAAATCAGTCATGGCCTGACCCTATGTGTCGCAAAAGTTGTTGAGGTACACTCGGGCTCACAGAAAACATCATTCCACGAATCACCTATTCCAGATCCTGCGAGGTTTGCCATGGCCGACTACAAAGCGCCGCTGCGCGATATGCGCTTCGTCCTCAATGAAGTGTTCGAAGTCGCCAAACTCTGGGCCGAACTGCCGGCGCTGGCCGAGACCGTCGACGCCGAAACCGTTGAAGCGATTCTCGAAGAAGCCGGCAAAGTCACCAGCAAAAGCATCGCGCCACTGAGCCGCGCCGCTGACGAAGAAGGCTGCCACTGGGCGGACGGTGCCGTGACCACGCCCGCCGGTTTCCCCGAGGCTTACCAGACCTATGCTGAAGGCGGTTGGGTCGGCGTCGGCGGTGATCCGGCCTATGGCGGCATGGGCATGCCCAAGGCCGTATCGGCTCAGGTCGAAGAAATGGTCAACTCCGCCAGCCTGGCGTTCGGTCTGTATCCGATGCTGACCGCCGGCGCCTGCCTGTCGATCAACGCCCACGCCAGCGAAAAGCTGAAAGCGGCGTATCTGCCGAACATGTACGCGGGGATTTGGGCCGGCTCGATGTGCCTGACCGAGCCGCACGCCGGCACCGATCTGGGGATTATTCGCACCAAGGCCGAGCCACAGGCCGACGGTTCCTACAAGGTCAGCGGCACCAAGATCTTCATTACTGGCGGCGAACACGACCTCACCGAGAACATCATCCATCTGGTGCTGGCCAAGCTGCCGGACGCCCCGGCGGGTCCGAAGGGCATTTCGCTGTTCCTGGTGCCGAAGTTCATGGTCAATGCCGATGGCAGCCTCGGCGCGCGCAACCCGGCCAACTGCGGTTCGATCGAACACAAGATGGGCATTCAGGCGTCCGCGACCTGTGTGATGAACTTCGACGAAGCCGTGGGTTATCTGGTCGGCGAGCCGAACAAAGGCCTCGCCGCGATGTTCACCATGATGAATTACGAGCGTCTGGGCGTCGGCATTCAGGGCCTGGCGACCGGCGAGCGGTCCTACCAGAACGCGGTTGAGTACGCCCGCGATCGCCTGCAAAGCCGTTCGCCGACCGGTGCGCAGAACAAGGACAAGGTCGCCGATCCGATCATCGTTCACCCGGACGTGCGGCGCATGCTGCTGACCATGAAAGCCTCGAACGAAGGCGGCCGGGCGTTCTCCACGTATGTGGCGATGCAACTCGACACCGCCAAGTTCAGCGAAGACCCGGCGACGCGCAAACGTGCGGAAGATCTGGTCGCACTGCTGACGCCGGTGGCCAAGGCGTTCCTCACCGATCTGGGCCTGGAAACCACAGTGCATGGCCAGCAGATCTTCGGCGGCCACGGCTACATCCGCGAGTGGGGCCAGGAGCAACTGGTGCGTGACGTGCGCATCACGCAGATCTACGAAGGCACCAACGGCATTCAGGCGCTGGACCTGGTCGGGCGCAAGATCGTCGGCAGCGGCGGCGCGTTCTATCAGTTGTTCGCCGATGAGATCCGCCATTTCACCGCCACCGCGAGCGCCGATCTGGGCGAGTTCACCAAGCCGCTGAACGACGCAGTCGATACCCTGGACGAGCTGACTTCATGGCTGCTGGACCGGGCGAAAAATAATCCGAACGAAATCGGCGCAGCCTCTGTCGAATATTTGCAAGCATTCGGTTACACGGCGTATGCCTACATGTGGGCATTGATGGCCAAAGCCGCGCTGGGCAAAGAAGCGCAGGATGATTTCTACGCCAGCAAGCTGGGCACTGCACGCTTCTACTTCGCCCGTTTGCTGCCGCGCATCCACTCGTTGAGCGCGTCAGTGAAGGCCGGCAGCGAGTCGTTGTTCCTGCTGGATGCCGCGCAATTCTGATGCGATAGCGTCATGTAAGCATTCGCTTACATGACGTGCTGCTGTTCTCCCATAGTCGCCAATTGGATCCACGGCTAATCTACGTTTCATGGACGTCGCGCAGGAAGCGCAAAGCAACAACACGGACACGTAGGATTCTGCCAGGGTGGCGGAGTGAAATGGATGTCAGGGAAACAGTCTGCAAAGCCCCGCTTCGGCGGGGTTTTCTTTTGCCTGAAGAAAAGTTTCAGGCCAGCGGATCCAGCGCCGGTTTCGCCTCGCGCTCCAGCACTTCCTCAAGCAAACCGCGCAGCAGCGCCAACGACGCCTGCTGGCGTTGCACATCGCGACACACCAGGCCGACCTTCAGCGGCACCCGCGGTTCGCTCAGCGGCTTCCACAGCAGATCCTCATCGTCGTACTGCCGCTGTGATTGCCCTGGCAGCACCGTCGCCAATCGGGTATGCGGCAGGCTGTCGAGAATTCCCACCATATTGTTCAGCTCTGCCTGTACCTGCGGGCGCCGGCCGAGGCTGGCCAGTTGCGCCTGCCAGATCTGGCGGATCTGGAACTCCTCACCCAGCAGCAACATCGGCAGTTCGGCGGCCTGGCGCATCGAGACTTTCTTGAATTCGCGCAACGGATGGTCCGCCGGAATCACCAGTGTCAGTTCATCCTCATAGAGCATGACGCCGTGCAGACCCGGTTGGCGCGGGGGCAGATAGCTGATGCCGATGTCCAGCGAACCATTGAGCAAACGCCGTTCGATTTCCAGTCCCGTCAGCTCGTAGATCTGCACCACCAGATGCGGTTGCGCCTTGCGCACCCGCTCAAGCATCTGCGGTACCAGGCTGGTGTGCACCGTTTGCAGCACGCCGATCGCCAGCGTACGCAAAGCCTGACCCTTGAAATTGCCCAGCGCCTCGCGCGCCCGTTGCAAACCGTCAAGCAACGGCAGCGCGTGATTGTACAAAGTATGCGCGGCAAGCGTCGGCAGTAGGCGCTTGCTGCTGCGCTCGAACAAGGTAACGTCGAGGTTCTGTTCGAGCTGACGGATCTGTTGCGACAGCGCCGGTTGCGAGATCGACAGACGTTCGGCAGCGCGGCCGACATGACCCTCTTCGTAGACCGCGACGAAATAACGCAGTTGTTTGAAATCCATAAGTAACGCTTATCGAAATAGCTGATAAATCGAAATGGCCCGAAGCCTTCGGTGAGCCTAGTCTAACCGCATTCACAAGGCTTACAGGGTCAGAAAGCGCGATGATCAGCGTTCGCTTCGACAGCGTTTGCATAGGCAGTTCAAAACACCTCGAGCAGGGTGTTTTTCAATGAATCTGTTCAATCTGCGGCGCCAGGCGCCGAATCTCGATGATCTCCTTATGGCTAACGACGCACCCGAGGCTGGCAGTGATCTCGGCGCTGAGCGTCTGATGCCCAGCGTTCAGCGTCCACAGCAAGTGTTCGTGCGCGGGCAGGGTTCATGGCTGTGGGACAGCCAGGACCGTGCCTATCTCGACTTTTCCCAGGCCGGCGGGGCCAACAGTCTCGGGCACAGTCCGTCGGCGCTGGTCAAAGCCATCGCCAACCAGGCGCAGGCGCTGATCAACCCCGGTTTCAATCTGCACAATCGCGGCATGCTCAGCCTCGCCGAACGTCTGTGTGCCAGCACCGGCAGCGATCAGGCCTATCTGCTCAACAGCGGCAGCGAAGCCTGTGAAGCGGCGATCAAACTGGCGCGCAAGTGGGGACAACTGCATCGCGGCGGTGCTTCGCGAATCATTGTTGCCAGGCAGGGCTGTCACGGCCGGAGTCTGGCGACGATCTCCGCCTCGGACAGCTGCAACCTGGCGAATCGTTTTGCGCCATTGCTGCCGGGGTTCGATCAGGTACCGTTCAACGACTTGCCGGCGCTGCATGCGGCGGTCGATGCGCAGACCGTGGCGATCATGCTCGAACCGATCCAGAGCGATGCCGGGGTAATTCCGGCCAGCGAGCATTACCTCAAAGGCGTCGAACGCCTGTGCCGTGAACTGGGCATTCTGCTGATCCTCGACGAAGTGCAAACCGGCATTGGCCGCTGCGGCAACTTGCTTGCCGAACAGTCCTACGGCGTGCGCGCCGATATTGTCGTGCTCGGTAAAGGCCTCGGCGGCGGTGTGCCTCTGGCGGCGTTGCTGGCCCGGGGCGAGGCCTGTTGTTTTGACGCGGGTGAGCTGGGCGGCACGCATCATGGCAACGCCTTGATGACGGCGGCGGGCCTGGTTGTGCTCGACAGTGTGCAGGACCGTAGCTTCCTCGCCCAAGTCAGAGAAAACGGCCAGCACCTGCGCGAAGGCCTGGCCCGATTGGCGTACCGCTACGATCACGGCGACCTGCGCGGCCAAGGCTTGTTCTACGGACTGACCCTGTCAGACGACTGCGCCCATGCCGTGGTCCACGCCGCCCTGCATGAAGGCCTGCTGCTCAATGCGCCGCAAGCCAACTGCCTGCGCTTCACCCCCGCGCTCACCGTGAGCAAAACCAACATCGACGAAATGCTCCTGCGCCTGGGCCGCGCGTTCTCGCGAGTGCGCACGGCACAGTTGCAATGCCGCAAAGGGATTGCCGTTTGAGCTGACATTTCCCACCCGATTTCCAGAACCGTCTCGCGGTATAACGCACGCCCCACGTCTGATTGCTTTTGGCGTGGGGCGTTTTTTTGTGGGGGGACGATGAAATGGCAGAAGCACTGAACCCTGACGAACGGCGCAGGTCGATTAGCTTGTATGGCTCAAGTGAGCCAACCCCCATTCAGGAGCTGCCCCATGGACTTTATTCGCATCATCATCGCTATTCTGTTGCCGCCACTGGGTGTCTTTCTGCAGGTCGGGTTCGGCGGGGCGTTCTGGTTGAACATTCTGCTGACGCTGTGCGGGTACATTCCGGGGATTGTGCATGCGGTGTATATCATCGCCAAGCGCTGATTCCAGCGTCAGTCGATAGCCCGCCATCGCCAGCGGGCTGGCTCCCACAGAGGATTTGCGAACACAACAGATCCCTTGGAGGAGTGAGCCTGCTCGCGATCGAGGCGACTCGGTATTTCAGTCAGATAAACCCATCACCCGCCGATAAAACTGCCACTCCTTTTCCAGCGCATGCGCCTGGTTAACGGCACGACGGAAACCGTGGCGTTCATCGGCAAAGTAGTGTGCTTCGACCGGGATGCCGTTACGTTCAAGTGCGGCGACCATGTCGCGAGTCTGCTGCGGCACAACCACAGCATCCAGTTCACCCTGAAAGAAAATCACCGGCACGCGGATATGGTCTGCGTGTAGCAATGGCGTGCGTGCGGCATAGCGTTCGGCGTCCTGCTCGGGATCGCCGATCAGCCAGTCGAGATAGTCGCCTTCGAACTTGTGCGTCGCCCGGCCCAATGCCACCGGGTCGCTGACTCCGTACAAACTCGCGCCAGCGCGGAAGACTTGCTTGAACGCCAGCGCACACAACGTGGTGTAGCCACCCGCGCTCCCGCCCCGGATGAACGCGCGCTGCCCGTCGATCAAGCCTTGGTCGGCGAGATACGCGACGACGTTGCACGCATCCTCGACATCCACTTCACCCCAGCGCAAATGCAACGCCTGGCGATATTGCCGGCCGTAACCGCTGCTGCCGCGATAGTTGAGATCGGCGACGGCAAAGCCGCGTTGCGTCCAGTATTGAATGCGCGGGTCGAGCATCGGATAGCAGGCCGATGTCGGGCCGCCGTGGATGAACACCAGCAGTGGCGGAGTCTTCTCGGCGGTCATGGCCGGGTAAAAGAAACCGTGCGCCTCACCCGAACCGCTTGGGTAACGCAGGGTTTGCGGACGGCTGATGCGTTCGGCGGGCAACGGCGCTATACCGCCGACCAGCACGGTAACTTCGTTCGTCATTCGATCAATGGCAATGATCGCCGAGGGGCTGATCGGCGAGGCAGCAATGCAGTAGATGTTTTGCTGATCTGCGGCCAGATGACGGAAGCGGCTGTACTCACCAGTGAAATCTACATCGCCAAGAGTAAGGCGACCGAAACCGCCTTCGCTCCAGCTGGCCAGGAAAGCATCACCAAGCGGCAGCCAGGTGCAGACGCCGAGTTGCCACGGTGCCGGCGCATGGTCGGCCTGGGCGGCAACCAATGATTCCAGACCGTCGACAGTTACCGCCCAGGGTTGCCAGAATCCACCGCGATCGGTCAGGCAATACAGGCGGCCCTCGTCATCGAAGCGCGGTTGTTGAATCGACTCTTCAATGTCATCGCCAGCCACGCAGCGCGGCGAAGCGAATCCGCCATCGGGCAAGCGCTGGGCGGTCATCAACCGGGTTGAGGTCCACGGCTGATGCGGCCGGCTCCACTCGATCCACGCCAGGCGCCGCCCATCCGGGCTCAGAAGGGGCGATGCATAAAAGTCTGCGCCCTCAGCCAATACGTGCCGAACACCGTCAGCCAGATCAACCGCCACCAATCGGTGCTGATTGCGCTGCTCCTCGACCGCCAGAATCTGCCCACACGCATACTGCAAATCACCAAAACGGCAATCGCCGGTGGTCAGTGCTTCAGGCGCACCATCGAGGGCCTGCCGATACAACTGCTGGTCCGCCTCGTTGACGAAAACCACCCCGTCAGGCGTCAGACAAAATGCGCCACCGCCATATTCGTACACGCGACTGCGCACGCTGAAGCCATCCGGCGTCAGACATTGCGTCACGCCATCGCGCCAGTGCCAGATCCGGCACGCGGCATCCAGCGGGCGATATTCATTCCAGAACAGGCCGTTGGCGCCGAGCTGCAACTCGGCGAAATCCACGCCGGCGGCGACGGCTTGCGAAGCGCTGAAGGGCTCAGCCCTTGGCGATGAGGCGTGAGTTTCGTTCATTGCGAAAGGCCAGTTGTTCGATGGTCTGCGTGGCGCTCTCGGCTTCTTCGCGGGCCTTGAGGATCACGCCGTGATGTTCGGATTTGCTGCACACCGGGTCGGCGTTGCTCGCATCACCGGTGAGCATGAACGCCTGGCAGCGGCAGCCGCCAAAGTCCTTTTCCTTTTCGTCGCACGAGCGGCACGGCTCGGGCATCCAGTCGTAACCGCGGAAGCGGTTGAAGCCGAACGAGTCGTACCAGATGTGCTGCATGCTGTGATCGCGCACATTGGGAAACTGCACCGGCAACTGACGCGCGCCGTGGCAGGGCAGGGCGGTGCCGTCCGGTGTCACCGTCAAAAAGATACTGCCCCAGCCGTTCATGCAGGCTTTCGGGCGCTCTTCGTAGTAATCCGGGGTGACGAAAATCAGCTTGCACGGATGCCCTTCGGCTTCCAGCTTCGCCCGGTATTCGTTGGTGATGCGCTCGGCGCGCACCAGTTGTTCCTTGGTCGGCAACAGGCCGACACGGTTGAGTTGCGCCCAGCCATAGAACTGGCAGGTCGCAAGCTCGACAAAGTCAGCCTCCAGCGCAATGCACAGCTCAATGATGCGGTCGATCTTGTCGATGTTGTGCCGATGGGTGACGAAGTTCAGCACCATCGGGTAACCATGGGCCTTCACCGCGCGGGCCATTTCCAGCTTCTGCGCGAAGGCTTTTTTCGAGCCGGCGAGCAGGTTGTTCACTTGCTCGTCGCTGGCCTGGAAACTGATCTGGATGTGATCAAGCCCGGCCTTCTTGAAGTCGCTGATTTTCTGCTCGGTCAGGCCGATGCCGGAGGTGATCAGGTTGGTGTAGAAACCCAGCTGCCGTGCTTCGTGAATCAGCTCGGCGAGATCCTGACGCACCAGCGGCTCACCACCGGAAAAGCCCAGTTGCGCCGCGCCCATTTCCCGTGCCTCGCGGAACACCTTGATCCACTGTTCGGTCGTCAGCTCTTTGCCCTGCTCGGCGAAATCCAGCGGATTGGAGCAGTACGGGCATTGCAGCGGGCAGCGGTAGGTCAGCTCGGCGAGCAGCCACAGCGGCAGGCCGACTTCAGGTTTGGCCGGCAGATCAGCCAAGGGTGAGCCAGTGTTGCTCACGGGCAACCTCCATGAATTGCTCGATGTCGTCACCGAGATCAGGCACACCGGGGAACTGCTCGTCGAGTTTGGCGATGATTGCCGCGACATCACGTTCACCGTCAATTAATTTGCCAATCTCGCTTGCGCTCTCGTTGAGCTTGATCATGCCTTCCGGGTACAGCAGCACGTGGCCTTTTTGTGCCGGTTCGTACTGGAAACGGTAGCCGGGACGCCAGCTCGGGACTTTGCTGCGGTCAAAACTCATAAGCTGATTCCTTTGTGCCAGACCCGTTGATCAGTGACGCTGTGATACGGCGGACGGTTCAGTTCGTAGGCCATGCTCATGGCATCGAGCATGCTCCAAAGAATGTCCAGTTTGAACTGAAGAATTTCCAGCATGCGCTCCTGGCCTTCGCGGGTCTTGTAGTGTTCGAGCGTGATCGCCAGACCATGTTCGACATCCCGCCGCGCCTGACCGAGGCGGGTGCGGAAGTATTCGTAACCGGCCGGGTCGATCCACGGGTAATGCTGCGGCCAGCTGTCGAGACGCGACTGGTGGATCTGCGGCGCGAACAGTTCGGTCAGCGAACTGCTCGCGGCCTCCTGCCAACTGGCGCGGCGGGCGAAGTTGACGTAAGCGTCGACGGCGAAACGCACGCCGGGCAACACCAGTTCCTGCGAGCGCAATTGATCCGGGTCGAGGCCGACCGCCTGGCCGAGACGCAGCCAGGCTTCGATGCCGCCGTCTTCGCCAGGAGCGCCGTCGTGGTCGAGCAAGCGCTGAATCCATTCGCGGCGAATTTCCCGATCCGGGCAATTGGCGAGAATCGCCGCGTCCTTCAGGGGAATGTTCACCTGATAATAGAAGCGGTTGGCGACCCAGCCCTGAATCTGCTCGCGCGTGGCGCGGCCTTCATACATCGCCACATGGTAGGGGTGATAGATGTGGTAATAGGCGCCTTTGGCGCGCAGGGCCGCTTCGAATTCGGCGGGGGACAGCGGGGTGTCGGTCATTGCGGTTCTCCGGGGAACAACCGTTGGATTCTGTGTTGTCTGGCACCACAAGGTTTGCGGTGTTCACAAGACCTGTGGGAGCTGGCTTGCCAGCGATGGGGCCATCAGCTACAGCACAATGCTCATGCCATCAAACGCCACTTCAACATTGCGCCGCGCGAGTTCTGCGCGCTCGGCCGAATCCTCGTCGAGAATCGGGTTGGTGTTGTTGATGTGGATAAGCACCTTGCGCTGCTCGGGAAGCTGTTCGAGCACTTCGAGCATGCCGCCGGGGCCGTTCTGTGCCAAATGGCCCATTTCGCGACCGGTGCGGGTGCCGACGCCACGACGCTGCATTTCATCGTCGTCCCACAGCGTGCCGTCGACCAGCAGGCAGTCGCTGCCAGCCATGATTTCCAGCAGCGGCGCGTCTACTTTGCCCAGGCCCGGCGCGTAGAACAGCTTGCCGCCGGTGTTCGAATCTTCAACGATCAAACCGATGTTGTCGCCCGGATGCGGATCGAAGCGGTGCGGCGAATACGGTGGCGCTGCACTGCGCAGCGGCAGCGGCGTGAAACGCAGGTTCGGACATGCGGCGACGGTGAAGCTCTGATCGAGTTCGATGCGGTTCCAGTCCAGCCCGCCGTTCCAGTGTGTGAGCATCTTGAACAACGGAAAGCCGGTGCTCAGGTCTTCGTGAACCATGTCCGTGCACCAGACCTGATGCGGGCAGCCCTCGCGCAGACTTAGCAGGCCGGTGGTGTGGTCGATCTGGCTGTCCATCAGAATGATCGCGCTGATGCCGGTGTCACGCAGGGCGCGGCCCGGTTGCATCGGGGCAAAGCTTTGCAATTGTGCGCGGATGTCCGGCGAGGCGTTGCACAGCACCCAGTTCACGCCGTCATCGGAAATCGCGATGGACGATTGGGTCCGGGCCTTGGCATTGAGGCTGCCGTCGCGAAAGCCTGCGCAATTGACGCAGTTGCAGTTCCACTGCGGAAAACCGCCGCCTGCGGCCGATCCCAGAATCTGGACGAACATGAACACTCCATCATTTCAACGCGGAAAATAAAACGCCCCGGCGAGCCGAGGCGTTGCACTGCGATCCTGCGTAAGCAGAACTCAGCGGCTGGCGAAGTACATGGTGACTTCGAAGCCGATACGCAGGTCGGTATAAGCAGGTTTGGTCCAGGCCATGAGATGTCTCCTTCTGTGGGTTGGGATAGCGCTATCCATAGGTATAGTCCACGGCAGCGCGGTGATGTTCCAATTAGTTAGGCGGCTATGTTACTCAAAATTTCAACGCGATGACCCGTGAATCTTTGAGAAAGCTCCTTGCAGCCTCGGTAATGATCATTTCGTCGCTTGCCATCGGGCGGCGTGAGCCGGAGCGCTGGCGAGGCAGAGCCAGCCGCCTTCGGCGTCGAGCAGACGCTGGGCGGCACCCATCAGTGTCGAGTGGTCCAGCGCGCCGATGGCTGCGTCCACCCGTTCAAGATAATCCGACGAATGGCCGGCAAGGCGGGCCTGCCAGAGCAGCTCGGCAGCTTCCTTGAAGTCCAGATCAGCCGCGTCGAACTGATCGGCGAGGCTTTGCCGTTGCTGGCTGAGGCTGGCCTCATCCATCTGTTCAATCAGCGCCGGGAGACTGTTGAGGAACTGCTGGATGTGCTTGAGCAGATCGTCAGGCTGCACGTTGGGCGATTGCACACCAAACACCAGCGCGACGCGGCCATGGATCTGGCGCACGGTGCTGAACACCGCGTAGCCCAGTTGCAACTCGACGCGCAGGCGCTGATAGAACGGCGTCTGAAGCAATTGTGCGAGCAACCGCCAGGCGGCTTCATCTGAGAGATCCTGGCTGGCGCTTGGGCAGTACAGCAGCGCAGCGTGTTCGCTGGATGCCGTATCGATGTGTTGCCACAGGTATCGGCCGTTGATGGTGCGAGGTGCAGACAGTTGGTGGTCCGGTTGGCCGGGGATGCGACTCAAGGCCAGGCCCATGGCAGATTGGCTTTGCGGGTTGAAACCCAGCGCGAGCCCGTCCCAGCGCGCGGTTGCCCACAGATTCGCAGCGTCATCGGATGCGCCGACAGGCTCCAGGCAGCTCTCAGGCAAGGCTTTGAGCAGTTGACGGATCGGTATCAACGGCGCTTCCGGCTCGTCACGCGGGGAATCGGCTGAGATCGATGTCAGACATTTCAGCGCATGCTCCAGCACGCTGGGCATGGGCTCTTGCAGACCGGTGAGTTTCAGCAGCCATTGCTTGCCCGTTGCGCTTAACGACAGCTCGACCCCGGCCTCGCTGGCATCTTGGCGGATCTGTTGAAGGCTGCGCTGCAGTCGCGCTTGCAGATCAACGCTGGCTGCGGCGTCGACCTGCCAGCGCAGATAAATCGCGCCTTCATCACCGTTGCCCGGTACTGCCTGGCTGAACTGCATCGGCGAGCGTTCGCGGCGCCCGCGCGAGCGGTCCTGAGCGAACGTGCGCAAGCCGCGGTGCGCGCTGGTCTGGCCGCGAATCAGTCCGGCGTTGGCCAGCGGCTCGTTAGCGCGCAGGAAGGGGTTGGCGGCTGGCAAGTGCCAGTGCGCGGCGAAGTTATCCACAGCACCGAGTTCGCGCAGAATGTTTTTCAGCGTTTCAACGGCGCAATCAGGCAGGCCGTTTTGCAACTGTTCACTGTCCAGCCGTGCCAATTGCAGCGCACCGCAGATTTGCTGCTGCCGTTGCTGTGCGACTGCATATTCCTCGCGTAGCGGCGCCCAGTCCTGTTGCGCGAAAAAGCTCAGCCAGTCGAGCCAATGTTGGCGAATCATCTTCAGCGATTCGGCACCCGCGTTGAAGTGCAGATGCAGCAGCGCCTGCCCGTCGAAGTGATAAAGCGGCAGCGCCTTCAGTCCCTCAGCGAGACTGTGCCGCTGCAAATGCGCCAGCAACCCTCCGGCCTTGGCGCTATTGAGCCAATGGCAAAGAAACGCCAGCGCTTCGGCAGACGAATGCGGCAATGCATCAAACGCAAAGAGCAGATGCCCGTGCGCTCCGTCGACCTGTTGATAACTTTTCACCGCCAGCGGCACAGGCGCTGCCTGCGCAACTTTATCCCCAGCCGGTAGCGCAGCGGCGAACTGTTCGGCCAGCGCACGCAGCTGTTCCAGGCTTTGCGGCCCGGCCAGACTCAATGTCATCTGCCCGGTGCGATAAAAGCGCTGATGGAAGTCTTTCAACGCCTGTTGAAACGCCGGCAGTTCGACTTTCAGGCTGTCGCGATTGCCGGCATGAAAACCCCGCAGCGGGTGTTCTGCCGGTAAACCTGCGTACAGGGCAAACTGCTTTTGCGCTGTCGGATCCTGCGACCAGGCGACATATTCCGCCTGCAGCACTTCACGTTCGCGCAATTGATCGTCCAGATTCATACACGGATGGGCGAGCATGTCTGACAGACGCTCCAACCCGCCGCTGAAAGATCGCACAGGCAGCTCGAAGAAGAAGTCGGTGGTGCGTTCGCGGGTGCTGGCGTTCACTTGGCCGCCGTGGCCCTGAACGTAGGCCATCAGCCCTTCCGCCGCCGGGAAATGCTCGGTCCCGAGAAACAGCAAATGTTCGAGAAAATGCGCCAGACCTGGCCACGCCAGCGGCACGTCGTGGCTGCCGGCCGCCACGCGCAACGCGGCGGCGCTGCGTTTGAGGCCGGGCACATGACGCAGGGTTACGCGCAAGCCGTTGGCCAGGGTTTCAGTGTGGGGGCGGGGGTGAGTCGGCGCAGGCATGGGCACTTCCAGAACAGTGAAGTGCCAATGCTAGCGGATTAGCGCCGGTTGAGCGCGGCGTAAAGCTCAGGACGGCGATCGCTGAGGTAGCGATTGGCAGCCCTTGAGTCGTTCATCAACTGACGATCCAGCTCGCCGACGATCAGCGCTTCGTCAAGTCCGGCCAGGGCGATGCGGCTACCGTCCGGTGCAGCAATGCTGCTTTGTCCGCAATACTGGATATCGCCTTCGTGACCGCAGTAATTGGCGTAGGCCACGTAGCACTGGTTTTCGAACGCGCGCGAACGCACGGTGACATCGGCAACGAAATCGAACGGAATCATGTTGGCTGTCGGCGCCACGATCAACTCGGCGCCAGCCAGCGCCAGACGGCGGGCGTTTTCCGGAAACTCCAGGTCGTAACAGATCAAAAAGCCGAGCTTCCAGCCGTTCAACTCGACCACCGGCAAATCCGCCTCTCCCGGACTGAACATCGACCGGTCGAGGTCGCCGAACAGATGCGACTTGCGGTAATTGGCCAAGCGCTCGCCCGTCGAATCGATCAACTGCACGGCGTTGTAAATCTGCCCGTCCGCGGTGCGCTCGGGATAACCGTAAACGATCGCCATGCCCGCAGCCTTGGCAATCCGTCCGATCTGTTGCGCCCATTCACCGTTGTAGACCTCAGCCAGGGTGCTGACCGCTTCGGCGCCAATGTTGTAGCCGGTCATGAACATTTCCGGCAGCACCAGCAGGTCCGAACCGTTGGCTTCCATCGCCACCCGGTGCAAGCGGTGCAGGTTGGCGGCGGGCTCCAGTGGCAGCGGTGGACATTGGTAAAGGGCTACACGCATCGAAGAATCCTCTTACTCGGGCAGGGCGATAGGGCCGATGTCTTTGAACACATCACCCGGGCCCGGGTTCGCTTTATGTGTCGAACCGCCGAAATGCTTCATGATCCCCCACACCGCATTGAGCGAAGTCTGCACCGCGCCTTCGACCCATGCCGGCGTCCACGACACGTCGTCACCGGCAATGAAGATCCCGCGCTGTTCGGCCGGCATGTCGTCCTGCATGAAGTGCGCATACATGCGCTGGTTGTAGCGATAGTGGCCGGGCAGGGCGCCTTTGAAGGCCCCAAGAAAATAAGGGTCGGCTTCCCACGACACGGTAATCGGGTCGCCGATGATCCGCGCGGCGATGTCGACTTTCGGGTAGATCTTCTTCAACGCGTTCAACGCCAGCTCAACGCGCTTTTCCACCGGGTGCGGGAGCATTTTCAATGCGTCGCTCATCCACGAATACGACAGGCAAATCACCCCTGGCTTGTCGTCGCCGTTGTCGAACAGGTAGGTGCCACGGGTCAGGCGATCAGTGAGGGTCATGCTCATCAGGTCGCGGCCGGTTTCCGGGTCTTTGTCCTTCCAGAACGGCCGATCGACCATCACGAAGGTTTTCGACGACTGCATGTAGCGCGTGCGGTCCAGCGCCATCCACATCTTCTGCGAAAACAGGGTTTCGTCGCATTCGATCTGGGTGGTCAGCAGCCAGCTCTGGCAGGTGGTCAGCACGGCGGCGTATTCGCGGGTGTCGCCGTTATTGTCAGTCACCGCGAAACGGCCCTGCGGTGCATGGGCAATCTTCTTCACGCCGGAACGCGGTGCGCCACGGTGCAGGGATTTCAGGCTGGTGCCCGCGGGCCAGTGAGCGCAGCGCTCCGGCACATGCCGCCAGATGCCTTGCGGCACTTGCTCGACACCGCCGACCACCAGATGCTGGTGATCGTCGCAGTTGGTCATCACCACACGGAAGATTTCCAGCATCGAGTTGGGGAAATCCGAGTCCCAGCCGCCGGTACCGAAACCGACCTGACCGAACACCTCGCGGTGCTGGAACGACAATTTGGCGAAGGCTTTCGAGGTCGCGACGAAGTCGTAAAAGGTTCGGTCGTCCCACAGCGGCACCAGCTTGTTCCACAGCTCTTTTAGGCGTGGCACATCGCGGTCACGGATGGCTTGCTGGATATCGGAGAACTGCGAACCGGCCTCCAGCGCATCCGCCCAGGCGTCAGCCACTTCCTGAAACAGTGGAGGAAGATCTTTCAGGCTTTCTGCGTAATAGGTTTCGCCTTCCAGGTCGATCACGGTGCTGCCGGAGGCGCCGGTCAACGGGTTGGGGAAAGGCTTGGTTTCGAGGCCGAGCTTGTCGACGTAGTGATAGAACGCCGTGGAAGACACCGGAAAGCGCATGCCACCGAGTTCAGCAACAATGGCGTCGGTACCGTTGAAGGCTTGCGAACGCAGACGACCGCCCAGTTTCGACGCCTCATAAACCACCGGTTTAAGGCCAAGCTTCATCAACTCGTAAGCAGCCACCAGACCGGCAATGCCCGCGCCGACAATCGCTACTTCTGCGCCGTGGTGGTTTTCAGGAATGCTGCCCAGACCGGCCGGATGTTCGATCCAATCGTCGAAAGCAAACGGAAAGTCCGGACCGAAAATGGTGACTGGTTTTTTACCGTCTGCAGGATGGCGATTGTTCTTGTTCATGGCTGACCTTGCTGGCGACTCGACGCGGAATGCGCGTCTGAGTATAGGAAAAGATGCCAGCCATTCTAGGGAGCACGGAACACGTTAATAAGACTCAATGTGTCGTCGTTTTGCTATTAAGTTGTGCAGAACGACGATTCTGGACTTCACTTCGATCACTGTGGGAGCGGGCTTGCCCGCGAAGAGGCCTGCACATCTCACAGAGAAACCCCAGTGGGAAAAATTCAAACCGGCTGCCCCCGATCAATCTTGCTACTCAAAATGATCGAAGTCGTGGTCTTCTCCACCCCGTCGACACTGCCGATCTGATCCAGCAACTGATCCAGCTGCTCCGGCGAATCGGTCCGCAACCACGCCACATAATCAAACTCGCCACTCACCGCACACAACTGCTGCACCTGCGCCATCGCACTCAAGCGACGCAACACCTCCTTGCCGGACCGCGGCTGCACCTTGATCCCGACATAGGCCTGCAACCCGCCATCAACCACGCGCTGCCCGAGGCGCACGCCATAACCGGTGATGACTTTGGTTTTTTCCAGCCGCGCCAGTCGTGAGGTCACTGTGGTGCGCGCGATGCCCAGCTGCCGGGCGAGCATGGCCACGCTCTCGCGGGCGTTGATTTGCAGGGCGGCGATCAGCTGGCGGTCGATTTCGTCGAGAGTGGGGGGGCGGGTGTCTGGCAAAGGTGGCTCCGATAGCATGAGCAATGAGGTTCGGATGTTACAGGGTCAATCACGTTGGAGCATACGGCGGCACCTATCGTCGTCTACGAAGAAGCGAACGGACGGGACGGTTGCTCTTGTCAAGTTCAAGGGCTATCATCGGCACGTCAGCACAGACCGGAACTTTGCAAGCAAAGGGTGTTGATTTCGGTGGTGCAAGCTACTCCTAGCCAGTGAGCGGGATAAACGGGAAACCGTGAAAGAACAGGCCGATATTGAGATTTACAAAAAGCCCCGATGCGCAAGCATCGGGGCTTTTTGCTTTCTCTCAAACGGATTTCCCCGCGTTACGCATTTCCAGAATGTAGCGGACGTTATGAGGTTTTCCTTTCGGCAGCTTCGCTCGTCCCCAGTCAGCGACCTCGTAGGCGGAAATGATTCGGAGTTTCAGGCGGTTCGTCGTGTTCTTCGGCTTGCTGATCGAAAAAAAGAGCGCGTAGTCATGCAAATCAAGGCAGTAGTAGCGCTGACTGTTTTCTACGTAGAAGGGCACAGCCAGACCTTTGAAAAAGCGTTTATGCAGGTAGTCTGTAATCTGGCTGCTACGGTAATGGCGGTCCGCACAAAAATACCGAACCTCTCCTTTGTGTCTGAGCGGCTGGCCGTGACCTTTGTCATCGGTAAAACAGTGGAAGCCGAATTCAAATCTGACGACAAGCTGCTGCTCAGCGACGTCGAACGCAAGTTCAAAGGGTTGTAAATGCACCATGCAGTATTTGCGTTCGCCAATAAGCAGGTCTTTCCATTCCATAGTGATTGTCGCCGAACGTGCAACGAGCGCGATGTGGGGAGTCACCACGTTCGTTTGAGTCGAATGGCAACCATGCGTAGGTTGGAAAACGGAACCAGGAACCGGCGCGTCTAAGACGTCCTATTTACGGCCGCCATAGCTAAAGAGCGAAGCGCTGTTGCTGTTCACTGATTTCGCCGGGTTTCCAAGCCTGGTCGCTGATAAGCTGCGACGTCTGGAGAGTATCCCTGGGAACATAATCCCAACAGGCATCAAAACGCTCAAAATCGCAGCTTCGGAACTTGCCTACAGTCTCGGGGAAGTCTTCTGAACACTGCGTTCGCAAGGTAGGAGCCCAACCACCCGCCCATAAAAAAGCCGCGCATATAGCGCGGCTTTCAATTTGGTGGGCCCACACGGACTTGAACCGTGGACCAAAGGATTATGAGTCCTCTGCTCTAACCAACTGAGCTATAGGCCCTCAGTAGGTCGCGGATTATAGCGACGGTTTCTCGGCTGTGCTATCCGAAAAATCCGATACGGTTACACGCAGAAACGTTGCCGCGAATTCTTCCGGTGGCAGGGGCAGGCTGACGATGTAGCCCTGGATCTGTTCGCAGCCTTCGGCGGCGAGGAATTGTTGTTGTGCCTGGGTTTCGACGCCCTCGGCGATGACGGTGAATTGCATGCTCCGGCCCAGTGCGATAATGGCCCGCACAATGGCCGCGTCGTGGGGGTCGTCAGGCAGGCCGCGGACGAATGACTGGTCGATCTTGAGGATGTCCAGCGGCAGACGCTTCAAGTAGCTGAGCGAGGAATAACCGGTGCCGAAGTCGTCGATCGCCAGTTGCACGCCGAGGTGTTTGAGCTGGTGCAGCACGGCCAGCGCTTCTTCGGCCTGACTCATGATGAAATTCTCGGTAATTTCCAGTTGCAGTAAATCCGGCTGCAGGCGGTTGTCCTTGAGCAGTTGCTCGATGCGTCCGAGCAGATTCGGCTGGCGCAGTTGCGCGCCGGCGAGGTTGACCGACAGCGGGCCGAGGCTGTCGTAGACCTGATTCCATTCGAACATCTGCCGGCACGCCGTCTCGAGCACCCAGTCACCGATCTGCAGAATCATGCCGTTCTCTTCGGCCAGCGGAATGAAATGCTCGGGCGGTACGTCGCCGAACGTCGGGTGACGCCAGCGGATCAACGCTTCGGCGCCGACCAGGCGATGATCGTCGAGGCTGATTTTTGGTTGGTAATACAGGAACAGTTCGTCGCGCTCGATGGCGCGGCGCAGTTCGTGTTCAAGCGCAATGCGTTCGCTGGCCTGGGCGGTGAGGTCGCGGGTGTAGCTTTCGACGCGGTTGCGACCCTTGGCCTTGGAGCGATACATCGCCGCGTCGGCGTTTTTTACCAGTGTGGCGACGTCGCAGCCGTCACGCGGATATAGGCTGGTGCCGATGCTGGCGCTGATGAAGAACTCATGCTCGCCGGCCTGAAACGGTGCGCCAAAGCAATTGAGCAGTTTAATGGCGATGTTGTCGGCATCACTGGCCTGTTGCAGGCCGGGCAGCAAAATGATGAATTCATCGCCGCCCAGGCGCGCAACGGTATCGATATCGCGTAATTGTTCTTTCAAGCGAATGGCGATGCCCTTGAGCAGCAGGTCGCCGACCGGGTGGCCGAGGCTGTCGTTGATGTGTTTGAAACGGTCTAGATCGAGGAACAACACGGCGCCCTGACCACCGTTTTCCTGCTGACCGTTCAGCGCCATTTGCAAACGGCTTTCGAACAACGTGCGGTTCGGCAGGCCGGTAAGCGGGTCATGATGCGCCTGATAATCGAGCTTGGCCTGGGCATGCTTGAGGCTGGAGATGTCGGCGAACACTGCGACAAAGTGGGTGATGAACTTGTCGCGATTGCGCACCGCACTGATGGTCAGCCAGCTCGGGTACAACTCGCCGTTCTTGCGCCGGTTGGAGATCTCGCCTTGCCAGTGGCCTTCGGCGGTCAACTGGTGCCACATCGCCGCGTAAAAGGCGCTGTCATGCAGGCCGGACGCGAGCAGGCGCGGGGTATGGCCAAGCGCTTCGCTTTCGCTGTAACCGGTGATTTCGGTGAAGGCGCGGTTGACTGCGCTGATGTGTTGTTGGGTATCGGTGATCAGCACGCCCTCGGCGGTGCTTTCGAACACGGTGGCGGCCTGCTGCAGTTTTTCCTGCATCAGGTGGCGCTCGGTGATGTCGCGGGCGATGGTCAGCATGCAGTCTTCTTCGCCGATCGGCAGCGGCCGGCTGGACACTTCGCAAAGGCGAATCTGCCCGTCACTGCGGCGGATATGGCAAGTGAAGTCGCGAACGAAGCCATCGCGCTGCAGCAAGTCGAGCATCTGTTTGCGCTCATTGAGATTGACCCAGATGCCCAGGTCAAGTGTCGAGCGATCCACCGACATGGCGCTGTTGAAGCCGGTAATCCGGCTGAAGCCCTCGTTGACTTCCAGCAGCAGACCATCGCTTTGGCGCGACAGCAGCAAGCCATCCGGTGAAGCATGGAAAGCCTTGGCGAATTTTTCTTCAGAGGTTTGCAGCTGCTGCTGGGTTTCCTTGAGCTGGGTGATGTCACGCACGACCACCACCAGCGCCGCGGTGGCGTCCAGATCGAATGGCTCGGCGGAAATCAGACCGGTGAACACTTGGCCGTTGTTGCGGCGAAAAGGCATCTCCAGGTTGCGGATGCTGCCCGCCTGCAACCGCTGGAGCAGTCCCGGGCCGACACCGGGAATTCCCCAGATATTCAGATCGGTCGCGGTCTGCCCGAGGACGTCCCTGGCTTTCAGGCCGATCTGCTCTTCAAACGCTTCGTTGACTTCCAGCAGGCAGCCATCGGACAGGCGCGCGATCACCAGAATATCCGGGCACTGTTCAAAGACCGAGGCGAATTTCTGCTCTGAAAGGCGCAGCGCTTCTTCGGTTCGCTTGATTTCGCTGATGTCGATCATCAAACCGCGCATCACCGGTTCATGACCATGTTCGATGAGGCTGACAATGTCGCGCACCCACAGGCAGCGGCCGTCGGCGGTAATCACTCGGTAGTCGACGATGTGATCGCGGCCCTCGCGCAGGGCCTCTTTGCAGTAGTTCTGCGTGCGGGTCAGGTCGGCCGGATGGATGATGTTGTGCCAGAAACCGGGTATCAGCCAATGGGATTGCGGATAACCGAGCAAATCCTCGGCATGGGGCGAGACGTAGCTGTAGGTGAAGTCGCTCATCCGCGCTTCCCAGGCAATAGCCGACAGGCTTTCCACCAAGCCGCGATAGTGATACTCGCTGCTGCGCAATTCCTGTTCGAGGTCGATGCGGCGGGCAATTTCCGAGCTCAAGCGGCGGTTGATGCGGATTACCACGGCAAGAATCGTCACCAACAGCAGTAATCCTGGCAGACCGTAAATCAGCAGATCCGACCAGAATGTCCGGTGATCGAGTACGTTTCCGACCCACTGCTCCTGAATGCTGCTGATCTCGTCCGGGCTCATGTCGGCCAGGACTTTATCGAGAATTCCCACTAGCACCTTGTTCTCGCGAGGTACGGCCATCGCCAATTGGTAGCGATAAGGCGTTTCGCCGCTGACGTAGAGGCCGTCGAGCTTGAGCTGGCGCAGGCTCCAGACGCTGGAAGCAAGATCGCCGACGACTGCGTCGACTTCGTCTGTGGCCAATGCCTGCAACGCCGAGCTGACGTTAGGCATGGCTACCAGGTTCAGATCCGGATGGTGAGTGCGCAGCAGTTCGTGCGGCGCGTAATTTTCCACCACGGCAATTTTCAAACCGTACAGATCGTCTAATTTTCGCGGCTGAGCGCCGCCAACATGGGCGAGGATGACGATCGGAAAGTCCAGATAGGGCCGTGTGAACGACAGGTAAGTCTGGCGTTCAGGGGTCGACATGATTCCGGGCAGTAGATCGATCTTGCCGCTTTTGACCTGTTCCAGCACCACAGTCCAACTGACCGGTTCGATCGGCGTCAATTTGATCGACAGACGTTGGCGAATCACGCCGATATAGTCGGCGGCCAGGCCCTGATAGCGGTTCTGATCGTCGCGAAACTCGAAAGGTGGCCACGATGCGTCGACACCCAGGCGTAAGTCCGGGTGTGCCGCCAGCCAGCTGCGTTCTTCATCGGTCAGAGTCAGCGCGTCAGCCGTTGCGGTCCAGATCATCAATGACAGCAAAAAAAGCACGGGCGCCAGTCTGTGCATAACGCTCTCGTTATGGCTCGGGGATGATTGGTTCGAGTGTAGACGCGGTAGGCGGGGGAAGGGCGGTGCGGAGAATTTAATCTGCCATAAAAACAAAACCCCCGGCCTGGGCCGGGGGTTCTGGTATTACTCGTCGAGGAAGGAGCGCAGATGCTCGCTTCGCGTCGGGTGGCGCAGCTTGCGCAGCGCCTTGGCTTCGATCTGACGGATCCGCTCACGCGTTACGTCAAACTGTTTGCCCACCTCTTCGAGCGTGTGGTCGGTGTTCATGTCGATACCGAAACGCATGCGCAGAACCTTGGCTTCACGGGCAGTGAGGCCGGACAGTACTTCGCGAGTCGCTTCTTTCAGGCTCTCAACGGTGGCAACATCGATTGGCGACTGCATGGTCGAGTCTTCGATGAAGTCGCCCAGATGGGAGTCTTCGTCATCACCGATCGGGGTTTCCATGGAGATCGGCTCTTTGGCGATCTTCAATACCTTTCGGATCTTGTCCTCAGGCATTTCCATGCGTTCGCCCAGCTCTTCCGGGGTCGGTTCGCGACCCATTTCCTGCAGCATCTGCCGGGAAATGCGGTTGAGCTTGTTGATCGTCTCGATCATGTGCACCGGAATACGGATGGTGCGGGCCTGGTCGGCGATCGAGCGAGTGATCGCCTGACGGATCCACCAGGTGGCATAAGTCGAGAACTTGTAACCACGACGGTATTCAAACTTGTCCACCGCTTTCATCAGACCGATGTTGCCTTCCTGGATCAGGTCGAGGAACTGCAGGCCGCGGTTGGTGTATTTCTTGGCGATCGAGATCACCAGACGCAGGTTGGCTTCAACCATCTCTTTCTTCGCGCGGCGGGCCTTGGCCTCACCGATCGACATGCGACGGTTGATGTCCTTGATTTCTGCGATGGTCAGACCGGTCTCGGTTTCCAGCGCGATCAGTTTCTGCTGGCAACGAATGATGTCCGGCTGCACGCGACCGATGGCTTCGGCGTACTTGCTCTTGCCTTTGGCCAGGGCGTCGGACCAGCTTTCGTCGACTTCGTTGCCCGGGAACTGACGCAGGAAATCGGCGCGCGGCATACGTGCATCACGTACGCACAGCTGCATGATCGCGCGCTCTTGCTGACGCAGACGATCCAGGGCACTGCGTACACGCTCGACCAGGCCTTCGAATTGCTTCGGCACCAGTTTGATCGGCATGAACAGCTCGGCCAGTGCGAGCAACTCGGCAATCGCTGCCTTGTTGTTGCGACCGTGCTTTTTCAGGGCCTTGCGGGTGACTTCCATCTGGTCGGCCACGGCGCCAAAGCGCTGCGCAGCGATGACCGGATCCGGACCGCTTTCGGCTTCTTCTTCGTCATCGGAAGCATCGGTATCCTCATCGTCGGTATCGTCGTCGGCCTTGACGGCTTTCGGGTCAACCGGCGGCGGCACTTCTGCCGCTGGCGGCGCAATGCCGTCGTCCGGGTCGATGTAACCGCTCAGAACGTCGGACAGGCGACCACCTTCGGTGGTGACACGCGTGTACTCGGAGAGAATGTGGTCAACCGTGCCAGGGAAGTGCGCGATCGCGCTCATCACTTCGCGAATGCCTTCTTCGATCCGCTTGGCGATTTCGATTTCGCCTTCACGAGTCAGAAGCTCTACCGTACCCATTTCACGCATATACATGCGCACAGGGTCAGTGGTGCGACCGATATCGGTCTCCACCGCTGCCAACGCAGCGGCTGCTTCTTCCGCAGCGGCCTCGTCGGTATCGGCGTCGGCCAACATAAGGGCGTCCGCATCCGGAGCACTCTCGTGTACGGGGATCCCCATGTCGTTGATCATGCGGATGATGTCTTCCACCTGCTCAGGATCTGAAATATCCTCGGGCAGGTGGTCGTTGACCTCGGCGTAAGTCAGATACTTCTGCTCACGACCCAGTTTGATCAACTCAATAATACGAGACTGCTGTTGCGCTTTTCCGGACATAACACCCTATCCACTGAAGGTCTTGGCGGGCAAAAAACAAGCCGAGGATTATACCTGAGCTATGACCTCACGCGCCAGTTGAGGTCGGGTTTGATGCGGAAACATTGCGACTTAAAAGGTCGCGCAGTTGATTTTTCTCTTCGACGCTCAGTTCGCTTTGCCGCGCTTTCCTGAGTAACTGTTCGAGATTTCGCTCGCGTTGGCGGGCTGACAAGCTAGTAATGGTGTCGAAAAACTGTTGTTCAAGGTTTTCTCCGTCAATCAGCCACTCCTTTTCCGCCAGTGCCTTGAGCAAGCGTCCCTGTTCAGTGCCGTGCCATCGCGCGATCAACTGAAATGAGTTTAGCTGGGGATTCTTCTGTACGGCTTCGAGCAGTGCCACAAGTAACTGGGCATTGGTCTGATTTTCGTCAGCAATATGCCCGGCATCTTCGACGCGCTTGGCCAATTGCGGATGATGAAGCAGTGTGCGCAGGGCGGTCAGGGTCGGCGATTCGACACCGATCGGCGTGCGGGGACGCTGCTGATCACGATCGCCGCCGCGCTTGCCGTTCTTGTCCCAGGGTTTCTTGTCCCACTTTTTGCCGCCGGCGCCGGGTTTCTTTGGCGTCCACTCCTGCTGCGGCGCATACATGTCCTGTGCCTGCGGCTGATGATAGTCGCCGTAGTCCGGCATGGCGTCGTAATCGATGCCGGGATCGTAGGCGGGCGGCGCTTCCTGCGGTGCGCTTTGCGCGAGCTGGCTGACGGTTTCGCTGCTCAGTCCGGTGATTTCGCTCAGGCGTTGACGCATCAGAATGCGCAGGTTGGCTCCGGGCACTTTGTCGATCAGCGGCGCGGCGAGGGTGGCCATGTGGGCCTTGCCTTCGAGCGAGCGCGGGTCGGCTTCTTCGGTCAGTTGCTGGAAAAAATAATCGGCCAGCGGCTGCGCATGCTGATTGATCCGCGCCTTGAAGGCATCGGTGCCCTCGGCGCGAACCAGGGTGTCCGGGTCCTCGCCTTCGGGCAGAAACAGGAATCGCGCACGACGGCCGTCCTGCAGGCACGGCAGAGTGGCTTCCAGTGCGCGCCATGCGGCGTTGCGGCCGGCCTGGTCGCCGTCGAAACAGAACAGCACGTTCGGCACGACACGGAAAAGCCGCTTCAGATGTTCTTCGCTGGTGGCGGTGCCGAGCGTCGCGACGGCATTGCGCAAGCCTTGCTGGGCGAGGGCGATGACGTCCATGTAGCCTTCGACGACGATGATCTCGTCGAGGTTGCGATTGTTCTTGCGGGCTTCATAAAGGCCGTAGAGTTCCTGGCCTTTATGAAATACCGGGGTTTCCGGGGAGTTCAGGTACTTGGGTTTGTCGTCACCCAGTACGCGGCCGCCGAATGCGATGATCCGGCCGCGGGTGTCGCGGATCGGGAACATCACGCGATCGCGGAAGCGGTCATAGCGTTTGCCGGTTTCGGCGTTCTCGATCAGCAGGCCGGCGTCGATCATGGCCTTTTGTTGCAGGGTATCGCTGCTCAAATGCTTGAACAGGTTGTCCCAGCCCGGCGGCGCAAAGCCGAGGCCGAAGTCCCGGGCGATCTCGCCGGTCAGTCCGCGGCCCTTGAGGTAATCCACTGCGGCTTTACGCGCAGGATGGCTCTTGAGCGCCTGCCGATAAAAATCGGCGGCAGCGGTCAGCAGTGGGTACAACGGCGAGTCGGTCGGTTGCCGGGGCTTGCGCTCGCGACCGCTTTCTTCGCGGGGGATTTCCATGCCGGCGGCTTTGGCCAGATCTTCGACGGCCTGGGGGAAATCCAGGTTGTCGTGATCCATGAGAAAGCCGAGGGCATTGCCGCCGGCGCCACAGCCAAAGCAGTAATAGAACTGCTTGTCGGGGCTGACGCTGAATGACGGGGTTTTCTCTTTGTGAAACGGGCAACAGGCGGTGTAGTTCTTGCCGGCCTTCTTCAGTTGCACGCGCGAGCTGACCACGTCGACGATGTCGGTGCGGTTCAGCAGGTCGTCAATGAAGCTCTGGGGTATCAGCCCGGCCATGGCGTTCTCGTCGTCTGCGCTGCAAAAAGTCCGTTGCGACAGGCTGTCGGACGCGGGTCTTTGTTGGAAGCGCACAAAATGTGCGGCTCGACCGGTGTCGTCTGCGTGATCGCTGTCGGGAAGTGTATCTGCCGAAAATCCACTGACGTTAATACCTATCAGTCTTCGACTATTTGAAAGTGTTGCGCTGAGTCCGCTGACGGCCGGTAAAAGGCCTCGGATAGCTCAATAAAGCGGGCACGCATGAGGTGCCTTGGGCTGATCGTCGTAAGAGGAATCAGTGGGTGTGCTCGTCAGTAGCCTTGAAAGGCTCGTCAGAAAAGACGTGCACCGCTGGCAAAAGAGCCAGGCCTGACGCGGTGAAGCGGATTTGTCTCGGTCGCATCTGCGGCGTCGACGGTGAAGCATCAAGCGTTTTACGCAAATGCCATTAGCCCGGCAGTGAGCCGGGCTTAGGCAAGAAGCTTGCTACGAACGTCTGTGTATTAGTACAGACGAACGGCGCGGCGCTGTTCGCGCTGAACTTTCTTGGCGTGACGCTTGACAGCAGCTGCTGCCTTGCGCTTACGCTCAGAAGTTGGCTTCTCGTAAAATTCGCGGCTACGAACTTCAGCCAGTACACCGGCTTTTTCGCAGGAGCGCTTGAAACGACGCAGAGCTACGTCGAAGGGTTCGTTCTCTTTTACTTTGACGGCTGGCATCCAGAGCTACCTTCATTCATTACCGGGGTCAACATCCTCGCGGCAAAAGAGCACTTGAAGACGTCGGTTTTTAAGGGTTGCGGATGTTAACCCCTCATCGCTCGGAATGCAAAGCCTCTGATCGAAAACCGCTGGTCGGGGCATCCCGCGGCGACTATTATGCGCGCCTTCGAATTCAGCCTAAACAAGGCGCAAACCCATGCTAGTACTGGGATTAGAAACCTCCTGCGACGAAACCGGCGTCGCATTATATGACAGCGAACACGGTCTGCTGGCCGACGCGCTGTTCAGCCAGATCGACCTGCACCGCGCTTACGGCGGAGTAGTGCCCGAGCTGGCCTCGCGTGACCACGTCAAACGCATGCTGCCCTTGATCCGTCAGGTGTTGGCCGAAGCCGACTGCGTGCCCACCGAGATCGATGCGATCGCCTATACCGCAGGTCCCGGCCTGGTTGGCGCGCTTCTGGTCGGTGCGTCTTGCGCTCAGGCGCTGGCGTTCGCCTGGGGGATTCCGGCGCTTGGCGTGCACCACATGGAAGGCCATCTGCTGGCGCCAATGCTGGAGCCGAAACCGCCGCAATTCCCGTTCGTCGCTTTGTTGGTATCCGGCGGGCATACGCAGCTGGTTCAGGTCGATGGCATCGGCCAATACAGCCTGCTCGGCGAGACGCTCGACGATGCCGCCGGCGAAGCGTTCGACAAAACCGCGAAGATGATGGGCCTCAATTATCCCGGCGGTCCGGAAATCGCCAAGTTGGCTGAAAAGGGCACTGCAGGACGTTTCACTTTCCCGCGTCCGATGTGTGATCGCCCGGGCCTGGATTTCAGCTTCAGCGGTCTCAAGACCTTCGCCCTCAACACCTGGCAGCAATGCGTCAGCGCCGGGGACGACGGCGAGCAAGCCCGCAGCGACATTGCGCTGGCGTTCCAGCAGGCCGTGGTGGAGACTTTGACCATCAAGTGCAAGCGCGCGCTGAAACAGGCGGGCATGAAGCGTCTGGTGATCGCTGGCGGCGTCAGTGCCAACAAGGCTTTGCGGGTTTCCCTGGAAAAAATGCTCGGCGATATGAAAGGCGATGTGTTTTATGCGCGCCCGGAATTCTGCACCGACAATGGCGCAATGATCGCCTTTGCCGGTTGCCAGCGGCTGAAGGCCGGTCAGCAGGAAACCCTGGCGATCAGCGTGCAGGCGCGCTGGCCGATGGAGCAGTTGTCGGCGTTGTGATGAACGGCGCTCGACGGCGTTATTTAGAAATGCCGTTCGCGCCCGGCAAACAGGTCGCGTAGATTGCCGCGGTGGCGCCAGACAATCAGTAGCGTCAGCGCGCTCATCGGCAGCAGTGCCGCCGGTTCCTGCCAGGCCAGCAACGGCAGGGTCAGCGGCGTGGCAATCAGCGCCGCCAACGAGCTGGTGCGGGTCAGGTAGAACGTCAGCAACCAGGCGCAAACGGCCAGCAGCGCGGCGGGCGGATACAGGCCCAGCAGCATGCCGGCAGCGGTGGCGACGCCTTTGCCGCCACGGAAGCGGAAATACAGCGGGAACAGGTGACCGATCACGGCGCATACGCCGATCCACGCCTGATCCTGCAGCGAAAGGCCCACAGCCGCTGCCATGAGTACCGGCAGCAAGCCTTTGCACAGATCACCCAGCAGGGTCAGGATCGCCAGTTTGCGACCGGCCAGGCGCAGCATGTTGGTGGCGCCGGCATTACCCGAGCCACTCATTCGCGGGTCCGGATTTCCGGTCAGGCGGCTGAGCAAAATGGCGAAGGACAGCGAGCCGAGCAGGTAGGCGAGAATCGCCAGTAACCAAAACATGCTAACTATTCCGGGCGAGGACGCCCTGATTCTAACGGCGCATTGCGCCCTTGTCGTGCAGCGGAGAGAAGTGCTTGGACAGAGTGTTTATCGAGGGCCTGGAAGTCGACACCGTCATTGGTGCCTATGACTGGGAGCGCGGCATCCGCCAGTGCCTGCGACTTGATCTGAGCTTCGCCTGGGACAATCGCCCGGCCGCTGCCGGTGACGACCTGACCCTGGCGCTTGACTACGCCAGCGTTTCTACGCGCATTCAGGCCTTTGCCGAGCAGGCGCAGTTTCAGTTGGTCGAGACCTTCGCCGAGCGTCTGGTCGAAGTGCTCATGAACGAATTCAACATCACTTGGGTTCGTCTGAAACTGACCAAGCCCGGCGCGGTACCAGCGGCCAAGGGCGGCGTGGGTGTGGAGATCGAGCGCGGATGTCGCTGACTCAGGTTTACCTCGGGCTCGGTAGCAATATCGACCGTGAAACTCATTTGCGCGCCGGGCTCGACGCTTTGGCGACATTCCTGGTGGATATCCGCTGTTCGGCGGTGTTCGAAAGCCAGCCGGTGGGCATTAAGAGCGGTCCTTTTTTCAATTTCGTGGTATCGGCGCAAACCGATCTACCGCTGATGGAGCTGGATCGGCGGCTGAAATTCATCGAGGCGGACAATGGCCGCTATGCTCCGGATCGCAAAGGATTGCCACTGGATATAGACGTGCTGTTGTACGGCGATCTGGCCGGCAATTTCGATGGTTTGGTACTGCCGCGGGCAGAAATTCTGAAAAATGCGTTTGTGCTGTGGCCGTTGTCGCTGATTGCACCGGATCGGGTGCATCCGGGTGTGGGAAAAAGCTTCGCGACGCTGTGGGCCGAGGCGCAGATTGATCAGGTATTGGCGCCGGTGGCATTCGACTGGCGAGGGCAGCAGCTTACGCCTCCGGATTTGCACTGAGCTCAGGGGCGCTATCGCGAGCAGGCTCACTCCTACAGGGGGGGCGCGTTCCAAAATGTGGGAGTGAGTCGGCTCAGGGCTGTGGTCCGACGAAGCTTTATGCAGACGCCGCGTCTTTATAGGCTTTCATCACCTTTAGTCGTTCGCGCTTCAGCGCTTCGCCCAGCGCCGGTCCCTTGAATCCCTTTTCCAGCAACGGCTGCACCGCCACACCGCGCGCTGCGGTTGCAGCACCGCGCAAATAATCCGCCTGTGGATAACTCCGCTGCTCCAGGCCTTTGCGGCCACGGGCGTCCATTTCGCAGGCGGCAATAAACTCCTCAAAACGCTGCGGGCGACGGTAGACATCGAAGCTTTGCAGCAACTCCAGCAGTGTCGAAGCCTTCAATTCCAGCGCCCGGTGACCATGGGTGTGGTACTGGCCGACCAGCAACGCCAATTCCTGACAATCCTTTGGTGCCTTGAAGCGCTCGTTGACTGCTTTGATCAGCTTCAACCCAGTGTGCTCGTGGGCAATGTGTCGTGGCCACTCTTCTTCTGGCGTCAGCCCTTTGCCGAGATCGTGCAGCAGACAGGCCCAGCGTACCGTCAGCGGTTGTTTGTGCAGGGCCGCCTGTTGCAGCACGCTGAGGGTGTGCAGCCCGGTGTCGATTTCCGGGTGGTGTGCTTCCGGTTGCGGCACGCCGAACAGCGCGTCGACCTCCGGCATCAACACTTTCAGTGCGCCGCAGTCGCGCAGCACCTCAATGAATACTTGCGGCTGATTTTCCAGTAATGCCCGGGAAATTTCCTTCCAGCTACGTTCAGCGGTCAAGGCTTGCAGTTCACCGGATTCGCTGAGCTGGCGCATCAGCTCCAGCGTTTCTGGTGCAACCGTAAAGCCCAGGCCTGCATAACGCGCGGCGAAGCGGGCAACGCGCAGCACACGCAAAGGATCTTCGGCGAATGCCGGGGAAACGTGGCGCAGGATTCGCGCTTCGAGATCGCGCTGGCCATGGTACGGATCGGTCAGATTCTGCTGATCGTCCTCGGCCATGGCATTAATGGTCAGGTCGCGGCGGATCAGGTCTTCTTCGAGGGGCACCTCGGGGCTTGCGTAAAACGTGAAGCCGCCATAACCACGGCCACTCTTGCGTTCCGTACGGGCGAGGGCGTATTCCTCGCCGGTTTTCGGGTGTAAAAACACCGGAAAATCCGCGCCAACCGGGCGGAAGCCCTGAGCGAGCATTTCTTCGGTCGTTGCGCCGACGACGACCCGGTCGATATCGGTGACCGGCAACCCCAACAAGCGATCACGTACCGCGCCGCCAACCTTGTAAACCTGCATAAAAAACCTCCGTTAGCCCGACAGGATAACCCTTGCGTCAGACTTTCGGAGGCCAGAACCGGCTTAAAGATGTATCACGGCCAGATCGAGTCGACCGTAATCCCCTTCGCTGTGTTCACTGCGAGGCGGAACGTGATGGGTTTTCATGATCTGGTCGCCCTGCAGGGTTTCCAGGTGAATGTCGAAGCCCCAGAGTCGATGCAGGTGTTTGAGCACCTCGTCAGTGGAATCGCCCAACGGTTTGCGATCGTGCTGCTGGTGACGCAGTGTCAGTGAACGGTCGCCGCGTCGATCAATGCTGTAGATCTGCACGTTCGGTTCACGATTACCGAGGTTGTACTGCGCCGCCAGGGTTTCGCGGATGATCCGATAGCCGCTTTCGTCATGAATGGCTGGCACGAGCAGGTCGTCTTTCTGATCATCGTCGAGAATGCTGAACAGTTTCAGGTCGCGAATCACTTTCGGCGACAGGTACTGCAGGATGAAACTCTCATCCTTGAAGCTGCTCATGGCGAACTTGATGGTCGACAGCCAATCGGTCCCGGCGATTTCCGGGAACCAGCGACGGTCTTCCTCGGTAGGCTCTTCGCACATGCGGCGAATGTCGCGATACATGGCAAAACCCAGCGCATACGGGTTGATGCCGCTGTAATAGGGGCTGTCAAAACCTGGCTGGAACACCACGCTGGTGTGTGAAGTGAGGAATTCCATCATGAAACCGTCGGTGACCAGCCCTTCGTCGTACAGGTCGTTCATCAAGGTGTAATGCCAGAACGTTGCCCAGCCTTCGTTCATCACTTGGGTCTGGCGCTGTGGATAGAAATACTGGGCTATCTTGCGCACGATGCGCACGATCTCGCGTTGCCATGGCTCCAGCAGCGGCGCGTGCTTTTCGATGAAGTAAAGGATGTTTTCCTGCGGCTCGGCCGGGAAGCGTGCGTTGTCCTTGTCGCTGTACTTGTCCGCACCTTTTGGAATGGTGCGCCACAGATCGTTGATCTGCTTCTGCATATGCTCTTCGCGATCTTTCTGCCGGCGCCGCTCTTCTTCGGCCGATATCGGATAGGGACGCTTGTAACGGTCGACGCCGTAGTTCATCAGTGCATGGCAGGAATCGAGCAGGTCTTCCACCGCATCGATGCCGTGGCGCTCCTCGCATTGCATGATGTACTGCTTGGCGAACACCAGGTAATCGATGATCGAACTGGCATCAGTCCAGGTGCGGAACAGATAGTTGCCCTTGAAGAAACTGTTGTGACCATAACAAGCGTGCGCTACCACGAGTGCCTGCATGCAGATGGTGTTCTCTTCCATCAGATAGGCAATGCATGGATCGGAGTTGATCACAATCTCGTAGGCCAGGCCCATCTGCCCGCGGCTGTAGGATTTCTCGGTGCTGAGGAAGTGCTTGCCGTAGGACCAGTGGTGGTAACCCAGCGGCATGCCCACCGAAGCATAGGCGTCCATCATTTGTTCGGCGGTAATCACTTCGATCTGGTTAGGATAAGTATCCAGAGCATAGCGGGCCGCAATACGTGCGATTTCGCGGTCGTAAGTCTGGATCAACTCGAACGTCCATTCCGAGCCGGTGGAAATGGGTTGGCGCTTCTGCTCTTTGGCGGTCATGTCACTAACCTGCGCTGGAAGAGTTCACGGAAGACCGGATAGATATCTCCGGCCGAGACCAGTTGCTGCTGGGCAAACGTGTCAGAAAAGGCTTCGGCGATGCGTTCGTATTCGTACCACAAGGCCTGATGTTCGCGCGGGGTTATCTCCACGTAAGTGTAGTACTGCACGAACGGCATGATCTGGTTGATCAGGATGTCACGGCAGATCGGCGAGTCATCGTTCCAGTTGTCGCCGTCCGACGCCTGAGCGGCATAGATGTTCCACTCGTTGCTCGGATAACGCTCGGCCATGATTTCCTGCATCAGTTTCAAGGCGCTGGAAACGATGGTGCCGCCGGTTTCTCGCGAGTAGAAGAACTCTTCTTCATCAACTTCCCGGGCGCTGGTGTGATGGCGGATGAACACCACGTCGATCTTGTCGTAATTGCGCTTGAGAAACAGGTACAAGAGGATGAAGAAGCGCTTGGCGATGTCCTTGGTCGCCTGGGTCATCGAACCGGAAACGTCCATCAGGCAGAACATCACGGCTTTCGAACTGGGGTTCGGCTGCTTGATCAGCAGGTTGTACTTCAAGTCGAAGGTGTCGAGGAACGGCACGCGATGGATGCGCGCGCTGAGTTTTTCAATTTCCGCTTCCAGTTCCTGAATATCGCCAAAGTTGTCCGGCTCTTCGCGTCTCAGGCGCTCCAGCTCGGCTTTGACTTCGCGCAGCTTCGCCCGGCTGCTGCCGGACAGGGCGATACGCCGGGCATGCGCCGAGCGCAAGGTGCGGATGATATTGATGCGGGACGGGTTGCCTTCGTTGCTGATCCCGGCGCGCACTGTTTTGAAGGTGTCGGTGCCGCTGAGGTTGCGTTTGACCAGATTCGGCAGTTCGAGGTCTTCGAACATGAACTCGAGGAATTCTTCCTGGGTAATCTGGAAGACAAACTCGTCCATGCCCTCGCCGGAGTTGCCGGCCTTGCCCGGACCGCGTCCGCCACCACCACCTGGTGGACGGGCGATGTGCTCGCCGGCGGTAAATTCCTTGTTGCCGGGGTGGACCACGGTCTGTTTGCCGCCACGACCGTGATGAAGTACCGGTTCGTCGATGTCGCGACCGGGAATGCTGATCTGTTCGCCGTGTTCCATATCGGTGATGGAGCGCCGGCTGACCGCCTCTTCGACGGCCTTCTTGATGTGGTCACGGTAACGCCGCAGGAAACGCTGACGGTTTACCGTGCTCTTGTTCTTGCCATTGAGGCGTCGGTCGATCACATAGCTCATAGGCCCCTCCGGGGAGCTTCAAGTTTTGAGCTGCAAGCTGCAAGTAGAAGCGAATGGCCCTGATTCAGGGGTTACGCGCTCTTTCTTGCAGCTTGTGGCTTGTAGCTTGCAGCTGCCTCACTGCGACTTGCGGACCCGCAGGTACCATTCGGACAGCAGTCGTACCTGTTTATCGGTGTAGCCACGTTCAACCATGCGTGTGACGAAGTCGTTGTGTTTTTGCTGGTCCTCCTTGCTGGCCTTGGCGTTGAAGCTGATGACGGGCAGCAGATCCTCTGTGTTCGAGAACATTTTCTTCTCGATGACCACCCGCAGTTTTTCGTAGCTGAGCCAGGTCGGGTTCTTGCCGTTGTTGTTGGCCCGTGCGCGCAGCACGAAGTTGACGATCTCGTTGCGGAAATCCTTCGGATTGCTGATACCGGCCGGTTTCTCGATTTTCTCCAGTTCTTCGTTCAACGCGACGCGGTTGAGGATTTCGCCGGTTTCCGGGTCGCGGTACTCCTGATCCTGAATCCAGAAGTCCGCGTAGAGCACGTAGCGGTCGAAGATGTTCTGACCGTATTCGCTGTAGGACTCGAGGTAGGCAGTCTGGATCTCCTTGCCGATGAACTCGATGTAGCGCGGCGCGAGGTATTCCTTCAGGTACCGCAGATAGCGCTCGCGGGTCTCGGCCTGGAACTGTTCCTGTTCGATCTGCTGTTCCAGCACATAAAGCAGGTGCACCGGGTTGGCGGCGATTTCATGCGGGTCGAAGTTGAACACCTTGGACAGGATCTTGAAGGCGAAGCGGGTCGACAGGCCGTTCATGCCTTCGTCGACACCGGCCGAGTCGCGGTATTCCTGAATCGACTTGGCCTTTGGATCGGTGTCCTTGAGGTTTTCACCGTCGTAGACGCGCATCTTCGAATAGATGTTGGAGTTTTCCGGCTCCTTGAGGCGCGACAGCACGGTGAACTGCGCCAGCATTTTCAGGGTGTCCGGCGCGCAGTGCGCCTTGGCCAGTGAACTGTTGAACAGCAGTTTGTCGTAGATCTTCACTTCGTCACTGACGCGCAGGCAGTACGGCACCTTGACGATGTAGATCCGGTCGATGAACGCTTCGTTGTTCTTGTTGTTGCGGAAGGTATGCCACTCCGATTCGTTGGAGTGCGCGAGCAGGATGCCGGTGAACGGAATTGCGCCAAGACCTTCAGTACTGTTGTAGTTACCTTCCTGAGTGGCGGTCAGCAGCGGGTGCAGCACCTTGATCGGTGCCTTGAACATTTCGACGAATTCCATCAGGCCCTGGTTGGCCCGGCACAGCGCACCGGAATAGCTGTAGGCGTCGGCGTCGTTCTGTGGGTATTCCTCGAGTTTGCGGATGTCGACTTTACCGACCAGTGCGGAAATGTCCTGGTTGTTCTCGTCACCCGGTTCGGTCTTGGCCACGGCGATCTGATTGAGGATCGACGGATACAGCTTGACCACCCGGAACTGACTGATGTCACCGCCGAATTCGGCCAGACGCTTGGTCGCCCATGGCGACATGATGGTATTGAGGTAGCGCCGCGGGATACCGAAGTCTTCCTCGAGGATCGCGCCATCTTCGGTGGCGTTGAACAGACCCAGTGGCGATTCGAATACCGGCGAGCCCTTGATCGCATAAAAGGGCACTTTTTCAATCAGCTGTTTCAGCTTCTCGGCCAGGGACGATTTACCGCCGCCGACGGGGCCGAGCAGATAAAGGATCTGTTTCTTCTCTTCCAGGCCCTGCGCGGCATGGCGGAAATACGAGACGATCTGGTCGATGCATTCTTCCATCCCGTGGAAGTCTTCAAAGGCCGGATAGCGGCGAATCACCTTGTTGGAGAAGATGCGCGACAGCCTCGAGTTGGTCGAAGTGTCGAGCAGTTCCGGTTCGCCAATCGCCAGCAGCAGACGTTCGGCAGCGGATACGTAGGCGCTGCGATCCTTTTTGCACAGTTCCAGGTATTCCTGCAGAGAGAATTCTTCCTGGCGTGTGGATTCGAAGCGTTGTTGGAAGTGGCTAAAGATACTCATGACGTCACCTCGCTCGATACGTGGAGCCGACGCCGGATCACTCAGTCGATGCTGGCAACAGCCACAGTGGCAGCCGTTGTTTACCCCCCAGAACTCTCCCGCAGTGGACAACCACGGAAGCTACTCCCGATGACCCGTGCGCCGGTGTACCGGCTCTCCCCTGTTTTGGATGGCCTGCGCTTAAGGATAGTTGGGAATTCGAGAGGTAAAGGCGAGATACGTAATTAGTTGTGGCAGACCGTTCGTCTGCCTCGCGCAGGCCCACGGAAGCCGGGGGCTGCGCGTGACAAAAAAATTATTCGGCGGTGCCTTGGGCGGTTTCCGCAGGATAAGTCGTACGCCACAGCTCAAAGCCGCCGTCCATGCTGTAGACGTCCGAGAAGCCTTGGCTGATCAGGTAGGCCGCAGCGCCCTGGCTGGAATTGCCGTGGTAGCAGACCACCACGGTCGGTGCATCGAGGTCGGCGCCCTGAATGAAGGCGTGCAGCGAATGGTTGTCCAGGTGCTTCGAGCCGCTGATGTGCAGGGCGGCAAAAGTCGCCGGGTCACGCACGTCGACTACGACTGCGCCTTGTTCACGAAGGGCCTGGGCCTGTTCCGGGGGGATTCGTTTGAAATCGGTCATGGCAGTGTTCCTGTGCTCAACTGATAGCGCAGTCTAACGCGGCGCGTTGACTGGCGAAATTTCGGGTAGGGATGGCGTGACTGAAGGTGCGAGTCCGCCACGTTCATCGCATTTGCACGACAGGCGTTCACCGCTGTCGACGTTCATCAGGGTCAGGCTGCCACCCCAGACACAGCCGGTGTCCAGCGCCGAGATACCCGGCTC
The DNA here is from genome assembly GCA_902825215.1 of Pseudomonas fluorescens. Lineage (GTDB taxonomy): Bacteria > Pseudomonadota > Gammaproteobacteria > Pseudomonadales > Pseudomonadaceae > Aquipseudomonas > Aquipseudomonas fluorescens_G. The sequence goes on along the minus strand of LR782234.1, from coordinate 5,608,709 downwards.
GTGGATATTGCCTTCCAGCGCCGCCCAGTGACCGAAGATGATGCGCAGGCCGCGGGTCTTGCGCTCCTTGTGCTGAAACCACGGTTTATAGCCGGGCGGAGCAGCGTCGAGGCCTTCCTTGCTTTTGAGGTCGAGTTTGCCTTCGGCGGTGCAGAAGCGCATGCGCGTGAAATAGTTGGTGATGACGCGCAAGCGCTCGACACCTTTGAGGTCGCTGTCCCATTTCGCCGGATCGTTGCCGTACATGCCATCGAGAAAGGCCGGCAGCATGTTGTCATCGCGCAACGCCGTCTCGACTTCGGCGGCGCACTTCAGGGCGCGGCGCAGCGACCATTGCGGCGGAATGCCGGCGTGAACCATGGCGACATCGCGTTGCTCGTCGTAGTGCATGAGTTTTTGCTGGCGCACCCATTCGAGCAGTTCGGCGCAGTCTGGCGCTTCGATGATTTCACGCAAGGTGTCGGATTTTTTCAGGCGCTCGATGTTTTTCGCGGCGGCGAGCAGATGCAGATCGTGATTGCCGAGTACGCAAACCAGCGACTCGCGCATGTTGTGCAGAAAGCGCAGCGTTTCCAGCGATTGCGGGCCACGGTTGACCAGGTCGCCCACCAGCCAGAGTCGATCGAGTTGCGGATCGAACGCCACTTGCTTGAGCAGGCATTTGAGCGGTTCGAGGCAGCCTTGCAGGTCGCCGACGGCATACGTCGTCATCAGTGCAGGGCTCCGGGCACCGCGAGGCGGAACGGTTTGATGATTGCATCGAAGCGCTTGCCATCCTCGGCGAGCATTTGATAAGTGCCCTGCATGGTGCCGACCTTGGTGGTCATCACGGTGCCGCTGGTGTAGACGTGGTTCTTGCCTGCGTCGATCAACGGTTGCAGGCCCACGACCCCTTCACCCCGTACTTCTTCGACATGGCCGTCACCGTCAGTAATCACCCAGTGCCTGGACATAAGCTTGGCGGGAATCTGACCGTTGTTCTGCACAGTGATGGTGTAGGCGAAAGCGAAGCGGTCATTTTCGGGTTGCGATTGTTCTGCCAGATAGCGGGTGACGACGCTGACATCAACCTTATAACGGGGATCGGACATGCAAAAAGGCCTTAACGAAGCGGAACGCGGGGCGTAGCTGATGGGGAATCAGTCTAGGCAAGTATCGGGCAGTAAACCAGAGTGGTGTGCTGCCCGATAGCGTTCATCGCCGGTCAGTCGGCGACAGGGGCGGCCGGGACTTGTACGGCGAGCTGGTCGGCCAGGCGCACGAACGCGGCCAGATCCAGTTGCTCGGGACGCAGGCTGCCGTCGACGCCGGCGGCTTCGATTTCGGCATTGCTGAGCAATTGCTTGAGCGTATTGCGCAAGGTCTTGCGGCGCTGGTTGAACGCTTCGCGCACAACACGCTCCAGCAACTTGTGATCCTTGGCCGGGTGCGGCAGCACCGCGTGCGGCACCAGACGAACGATCGCCGAATCAACTTTCGGTGGCGGGTTGAACGCGCCCGGGCCGACGTTGAACAGGTGTTCGACGCGGCAGTGGTATTGAACCATGATCGACAGGCGACCCCAGTCACCACCGCCAGGGCCTGCGGCCAGACGCTCGACCACTTCTTTTTGCAGCATGAAGTGCATGTCACGAATGATGCCGGCGTTGTTCAGCAGGTGAAAAATCAGCGGCGTCGAGATGTTGTACGGCAGGTTGCCGACCACACGCAGGCTGTTCGGCGCGGCGTTGAGCGTGTTGAAGTCGAACTTCAGCGCATCGCCCTGATGCAGGTTGAAGTTGCTCTTGCCGGCAAACTGCTGGTTGAGAATCGGGATCAGGTCCTTGTCCAGTTCCACCACATCAAGCTGCGCGCCGGAGGACAGCAGGCCGGCGGTCAGTGCGCCCTGGCCCGGGCCGATTTCCAGCAGGCGATCATCGGCCTTGGCATGGATGGAACGCAGAATGCGGTCGATAACGCCGGCATCGTGCAGGAAGTTCTGACCAAAGCGTTTGCGCGCCTTATGTTGGTATTGCTCGTTCATAAACGGGTCTCGGCCATCTGGTAGGCGGTTTCCAGGGCGACTTGCAGGCTACCGGTGTCGATCTTGCCGCTGCCGGCCAGATCAAGCGCGGTGCCATGATCGACCGATGTGCGGATGATCGGCAGGCCCAGCGTCACGTTGACCGCAGCGCCGAAGCCTTTGTACTTCAGCACGGGCAGGCCCTGGTCGTGGTACATCGCCAGCACTGCATCGCAGTGCTCCAGATATTTGGGGGTAAACAGAGTGTCGGCAGGCAGCGGGCCACGGAGGTCCATGCCCTCGCCGCGCAGGCGTTCCAATGTCGGTTCGATGATGTCGATTTCTTCACGGCCCAGATGACCACCTTCGCCGGCGTGCGGATTGAGTCCGCACACCAGAATCCGTGGCTGGGCGATGCCGAATTTGTTCTGCAGGTCGGCATGCAGGATGCGCGTTACCCGCTCCAGCCGCTCTGGCGTTATTGCATCGGCAATCTCGCGCAGGGGCAGGTGAGTGGTGACCAGGGCCACGCGCAAACCGCGAGTGGCGAGCATCATCACTACTTGCGCGGTGTGCGTCAGGTCAGCGAGAAATTCGGTGTGCCCGGAGAACGCAATGCCTGACTCGTTGATCACGCCCTTGTGCACGGGCGCGGTGATCATCCCGGCGAAGTCGCCGTTCAGGCAGCCGTTGCCGGCGCGGGTCAGGGTTTCGAGAACGAACGCCGCGTTGGCCTTGTCCAGTTGCCCGGCCGCCACGGGGGCGCTCAGTGGCGTATCCCAGACATACAGGCTGTTGGCTGGCGCCGGAGCGTCCGGCCAGTGATCAGGGCCGACATCGAGCAAGTCGACAGCCAGCCCCAGCTGCACGGCCCGCTCAAGGAGCAGGTCGCGGCTGGTGATGGCAATCAGGGGGTGTGGCTGGGCTTGCGAGGCGAGCAGCAGGCACAGGTCGGGACCGATGCCGGCTGGTTCGCCGGGTGTCAGCGCGAAACGCTTGGGTTTCACTGCGCTGCCTGGTCTGCACCAGGAAGTTTGATCTCTACGTACGCTTCGTCACGGATCTGACGCAGCCAGGTTTGCAGCTCCTCGTCGTACTTGCGGTTACGCAGGACGGTCATGGCTTGCTGCTCGCGGGCCTGTTCGGTGCTGTCGGTGGCGCGACGGCCGAGGACTTCCAGAACATGCCAGCCGTATTGGGTCTGGAATGGCTTGGACAGTTGACCTTGCGGGGTCTTGGCCATCACTTCGCGGAATTCCGGAACCAGTACGTTCGGGTCGATCCAGTTCAGGTCGCCGCCGTTGAGCGCCGAACCCGGATCTTCGGAGTAGTTTTTCGCCAAGGTGGCGAAATCTTCCCCGGCGGTGATGCGCTCATACAGCGACTTCACCAGCGCCTCGGTCTTGGCTTCGTCGCGAATCGGGCTCGGCTTGACCAGAATATGACGAACATGCACTTCGTCGCGCATCTGCGCTTCGCCGCCACGTTTGCCCAGCAGTTTCAGAATGATGAAACCGCCCGGCGTGCGCGCAGGTTGAGTGATGTCGCCAACGGCCATGCTGCTCAGCTCGCGATCGAACGGCGGTGGCAATTGCGCGGCTTTACGCCAGCCCATGTCGCCGCCTTCCAGTGCGTTGTCGCTGCCCGATTTTGCCACGGCCATCTGACCGAAGTCGGCGCCTTGCTTGAGCTGCTGGTAAACCTCCATGGCCTGACGTGCGGCGCTCTGAATCGCTTCGGAGTTGGCGCTTTCCGGTGTCGGAATCAGGATGTTGGCCAGGTGCAATTCTTCGGACAGTTGCATCTTGCCCAGGTCGGAGGCGAGAAAGTTCTTCACTTCCTGCTCGGAGACCTGAATGCGTTCCGCGACACGACGCTGACGCACGCGGCTGATGATCATCTCGCGGCGGATCTGGTCGCGTGCGTCGTCATAAGACAGGCCATCGCGTGCCAGAGCCGCACGGAACTGATCGATGCTCATATTGTTGCGCTGGGCAATGGTGCCGACTGCCTGGTTCAGCTCTTCATCGGTGATACGGATGCCGGAGCGTTCGCCGATCTGCAGTTGCAGGTTTTCGACGATCAGGCGTTCGAGCACCTGTTGGTCCAGCACGCCCGGAGGCGGCAAGCCGCCGCCACGCTTGGCAATGGTCTGCTGCACTTCGTGGACACGCTGGTCCAGTTGGCTCTGCATGACCACGTCGTTGTCGACGATCGCTACCACTTTGTCGATGGACTGTACGGCGGCGTTGGCCGCCGTACCCAGAAACAGCGCGCCCAGCATCAGCGGGCGCAGACAATCAGAAAGCTTGGTCTTCACGTTCACGATAACCTTGAATGCCTTTGTCGAGGAAGCTCTCTACCTTGGCGCCGGTGAGGCCGCCGAGTCCCTTCAGAACAATTTGGAGGAAGACGCCATGGTCGCCTTTTTCGTTTTGCGGAGCATCCTGACTGAACTCGTCATAGGAAACCCAGTAACGGTTGATCAGGCGCAGTTTCCAGCAGCAGTTGTCGTATTCGAAACCACCGAAGGCTTCCAGCGTGCGATTGCGGTTGTAGTCGTACTGCCAGCGGCTGATCGCGTTCCACTGCGGAACGATCGGCCAGATGACCGAGAAGTCATGCTGCTGGATCTTGTAGTAGTCCTTCACGTAACCAGCTGTGCCCGGCGTGCCGTAGTCGCCACCCATCTGCCACTTGCCGGTCGTCTGGTCGTAGCGGATCTGGTCGTTGCGATAACGATAACCGGCGTTGATAACCTTGTTCGGGTTGTCTTCAGGTTGATAGTGGAACATCGCACTGCCGGAGCGCGGGCTATGGCTGTCCGGATCCCAGTTGTAATCGGCGGTGGTCCGCCAGTCGCGGTTCCAGCGGTACTCGTACTCAAGCGCGTAAGGCGAGACGTTGGATTTCGCGTCATCACGATCCTTGAAAGCGATACCAGGCAATTGAACTTCGCGGTCCTTGAAGTAGAGAGCTTGACCGACACTGATGCGCTGACGTTCGAAACCATCGTCTTCGATCCAGCGGCTGGTCACACCCAGCGACAGTTTGTTCTCGTCGCCGACACGGTCGGAACCGGAGAAACGGTTATCGCGGAACAAAGACGCGTAGTTGAAGGTGTATTCGCTAGTGTCGAACACTGGAATGTCTTCCTGGTCTTTCTCCGGTACATAGAGGTAGAACAGACGCGGTTCCAGGGTCTGGCGGTAGTTCTTGCCGAAGTAGGAAGTGTTGCGGTCGAAGTACAGGCCGCTGTCGACACTGGCGATTGGTACGCCGCGGTTCTGGTTGCTGTCAAAGGTGCCGTTGAGTTTTTGATCCGCTGGAGTCATCTGGGCAATTTGCGACTTGCCGGTGCCGTCCAGGTCCAGTTGATATTGCGTGTATTGGTACTTGAGCGACGGCTTCAGGAACCCATAGGTCCAGTTCATCGGCAGGCTTACGCCGGGCTTCAGATTCAGGCGATCGCCGTTTGCGCGCGCCAGCCCTGTTACGTTCCTGTCCAGGCGCGGCGAAGAGTTGCCATTTTCATCGACGAAATCGCCGGTCTTCAAATCACGATCAAACCGCACGATCTCAGTTTCGTAATCAAAATTCAGACCTTCTGGATGATACGGAAGCTGACCATTGAACGTGATCTGCGGCAAACGACCATAAGGCGTGATGTTCGAAACAGTCGCCAGTTGGTACTGCTGAGCATTCAGGCGTGCGGTATAGCTGTCACCACGGTAGGTCACTGCGCCCTGCTGGTTCACGTAGTCAGAGCTTTTCACACCAATCTGATCGGTCTGCAGATCCTGGAAGTAATAAGGATCGCTGATCTTGGTGTAATCAACCTCTGTGAACACACGGGAGTCGAGACCACCCTTGTGCTGCCAGTTGTACATGTAGCGCGTTTTATCGTAGTCGGTTTGCGCTTTTCGATCGTCATCTTCGTCATTCAGATACGCCGCACCGAACTGACCTTCACTCGACTTGGTCAGGTAACGGAACTCGCCTTCCACCAGCATGCCGCGCTTGCTCATGTAACGCGGGTACAACGTGGCGTCGTAGTTAGGCGCCAGGTTGAAGTAGTACGGCGTGACCAGCATGAAGCCGGTATCGCTGCCGCTGCCGATGGTCGGCGGCAGGAAGCCCGACTGACGACGATCGTCGATCGGGAAGTAGATGTACGGCGTGTACAGGATTGGAATGTCTTTGACGCGCAACGTCACGTTGGTCGCGGTACCGAAACCGGTGGCCGGGTTCAGGGTGATGTTGTTGCCTTTGAGCTGCCACGCGTTGCTGTTCGGTTCGCACGTGGTGTACGTGCCGTCCTTCAAGCGGATGATCGCGTTTTCGGCACGCTTGGCATACAGCGCGTTACCGCGGATGCGCGATTTGTGCATCACGTATTCGGCGTTGTCGATCTTGGCTTCGCCAGTGTCGAGCTGCACATCGGCGTGGTCGCCGACGATCAGCGCGCCGTTGTCGCGGATGCGTACATCGCCATTGAGCTCGGCACGGCTTTCGGCCTGGTACAGGCTGGCCTCGTCGGACTCGACCTGCATGCTGCCTTGACGCAGGACGACATCACCGGCCAGCGTACCGACTTGATCATCGGTGTTATAGCGCGAGGCTTTTGCGCCGATAAAGGTCGGAGCATCGCTTTTGTTCGTCTTGTCGTTCATGCCAGGACGAGTCGGCTCGATGTAGGCGCCGGAGCAGTAAGGCCCGGTCTCGGCCAGTTGGGCGGCGGTGAGTTTCTCGCGCGGAACCCAGTCGAGGTGACTGTAGTCTTCGCTACGGGATTTCAGACCGCGGCCCTTGGCTTCGGTGACGAGTGCGGTTTTCGGGCCGGTGTCGGCCGTCGAACCGTTCTCGCTCGGCGCATCGCCGGTGGCGCTGACGGCACTGCCGTCATGCACCGGGCGCGGCGGCAACGCAGCGGCCGGTGATTTGGGCGCACAGTCCCAACCACCCGTAGCCGAGACGGAGCAGTCATACTGCTCGGCGGCAACAACGAATTGACTGGCCAGAGGTTGCATAGCCAGCAGACTGCCGGTTACCAACAACGGAAATTTTTTACGAAACGCGGGGGATTTCAATGCCATCTTATTAGTCCGGGCTTCCTGCGTGCCATCTGCCCGCGGTGTGGGCCGCACGCCTCTCGATGGTCTGAAAAAGATGCTGGATAATAAAGCATGACCCGCTTGACGGCTAGCGCCGTCGGAGACCCTTGCAATGCCTGACCAAGATGTACGCTTGCAACACCTGAAAGTTTGGCTCGATGAGCAGTTGGCAAATCTGTTTGCGCAACAAGGCTGGGGCACCGTGCCCCCGGCCACGTTGACCGCGGCCAGCAGCGACGCGAGTTTTCGCCGTTACTTCCGCTGGGAAGGTGAGGGTCGCAGCTTCGTCGTGATGGACGCGCCGCCGCCGCAGGAAAACTGCAAACCGTTCGTGGATATCGCCTTTTTGCTGGCGAAATCCGGGATCAACGTGCCGAAAATTTATGCCGAGGACCTTGAGCGCGGCTTTCTTTTGCTTAATGACCTGGGTAACCAGACTTATCTCGACGTGATCGATGGCGAAAATGCCGACGCCTTGTTCGACGATGCGCTGCAAGCCTTGCTGGCGTTTCAGCAATTGCCGATGGTTGCGCCACTGCCGAGCTACGACGTTGCCTTGCTGCGCCGTGAACTGGAACTGTTCCCGCAGTGGTACGTGAAACATGAGCTGGGCATTGAGTTCGATGCGGCTCAACAACAGCAATGGCAACACATCAGCGATCTGCTGATCGACAGCGCGCTGGCCCAGCCGAAAGTGCTGGTGCACCGCGACTACATGCCGCGCAATCTGATGCTCAGCGAGCCCAATCCCGGTGTCCTGGATTTCCAGGATGCGGTCTACGGCCCGGTGACCTATGACGTGACGTGCCTGTTCAAGGATGCCTTCCTCAGCTGGCCTGAAGAGCGCGTGCGCGGCTGGCTGGAAAAATACTGGCAGCAAGCCTTGGCCCTGAATATTCCGGTGCAGGCCGATTTTGACGATTTCCTGCGCGCCAGCGACCTGATGGGCGTGCAGCGTCATCTGAAAGTCATCGGTATTTTCGCGCGCATCTGCCACCGCGACGGCAAGCCACGTTATCTGGCCGACGTGCCGCGCTTCTTCTCTTATATAGAAGCGGTGATTGCCCGTCGTCCCGAACTGGCGGAACTGCAAGTGCTGTTCAGCAGCTTGCGCGCTGGAGCGACGGCATGAAGGCAATGATTCTGGCGGCAGGCAAAGGCGAGCGCATGCGCCCGCTGACCCTGACCACTCCTAAACCGCTGGTGCGTGCCGGCGGCGTGCCGTTGATCGAATATCACCTGCGCGGCATCGCGGCGGCTGGCTTTAACGAAATCGTGATCAACCACGCCTGGCTCGGTCAGCAGATCGAGGACCATTTGGGCGACGGTTCGCGTTTCGGCCTGAGCATCCAGTACTCGCCGGAAGGTGAGCCACTGGAAACCGGCGGCGGGATTTTCCGTGCTTTGCCGTTGCTGGGTGACGATGCGTTTCTGGTGGTCAACGGCGACATCTGGACCGATTACGATTTCAGCGTCCTGCATCAACCGATCACTGGGCTGGCGCATCTGGTACTGGCGGACAATCCGGCGCATCACCCCAACGGCGATTTCTCCCTGGTCGACGGCAAGGTGCAGGACGGCCAGCCGAATGCACAGACCCTGACTTACAGCGGCATCGCCGTGCTTCATCCGCAATTGTTCGACGGCTGCAGCGACGGCGCTTTCAAACTTGCGCCACTGCTGCGCAAAGCCATGGCGGCCGGCGAGGTCAGCGGCGAGCGATTGAAAGGGCACTGGGTGGATGTCGGCACGCATGAGCGGCTGGCCGAAGCTGAAACCTTGATAAAAGCGAGTCGCTGATATGTTGTGGCCAGGGACTCTGATTGGAGCCGGAGCGGGTTTTGCGATTGCCAGCATTCCGGGGGCCATGCTTGGGGCATTGTTGGGGCAGGCGCTGGATCGGCGCCTGAATCTGCAAAGCTGGGGGCATTTGCGGGAAAGACTTGGCGGCCGGCCGATGTTGCGCAACGACGAGCTGTTGTTCGTGTTGCTCGGGCGGCTGGCCAAAAGTGACGGTCGAGTGACGGACGGGCATATCCAGCAGGCGCGCAATGAAATGCGCGCCCTGGAGATGAGCGAGCCGGCCACGCGCCGGGCCATTGCGGCATTCAACCGTGGCAAGTCCGGCAACGACAATCTGCGCGGTTATCTGCGCCGCCTGAGCGCGCAGCCGCATGCCGCCGAAGGCGTGTTGCGCGCTTGTTGGCGGATGGTCTGGGCCGATGGTCGCGCCGGTGTCAGTGAGCGTGAGCTGCTGGCACAGTGGGGCAAGTGGCTGGGCTGGACGCCGCAGCAGGTACAGGCGCTGGCCAGTGATTACGAACCGGGCAAGCGGCCGATCGTCAGCGCGGCGGTGAGTTATCAGGAAGCGATGAAGCTGCTCGGCGTCTCGGCGAGCAGCGAGCCGGCGCAGATCAAGCGCGCTTATCGGCGCCTGCTCAGTCGCCATCATCCGGACAAGATCGCCGGCAGCGGGGCGTCAGCGGCGCAGGTGCGCGAGGCGACCGAGCGTACTCGCGAATTGCACAATGCCTACACGTTGATTCGCGAGCGGCGGGATTTTCGCTAACCGTCAAAGGTGCGTTGCGTGATCTGGCCTCTTCGCGAGCAGGCTCACTCCTACAGATGATTGCGTTCCAATGAAGGAACTCGATCAACTGTAGGAGTGAGCCTGCTCGCCATGGGCGCTACTCGGTCTACTGGTCAGTCCGTGTTCTGCGGATTCAACCAGCCCCGCACCCGCCGCAACAGTTGCACTTCCTCAGCATTTTTATCCGGTAACGCCTTGAGCGCCACCTGGCTGAACGCCGAAGTCTTCAGGCGTTTGCTCGCCTGCATGCGCTCCAGTGCGGCGTTGCGATCCAGCGGCTTGTCCATGTAGAAAATATCTACGGTCGGCAGCTTCAATGTCGGCGTCAGCTCGGCCAATGGCGGCAGGACCTTGGCCGGTGCCTGCGCATCAACCATGACGAACTTCTCGACTTGCGCCGTTTGCTTCTCGCTCAGATAGCGCCCCGCCCAGTAAGCGCCGGTGCCATGGCCGAGCACGACGATGCTGCGCGCGCTCTGCTGTTCGGCATAGGCAATCGCCGCGTCGATGCGCGCGAAGATGCGTTCGGCATCAGCCCGGGATTGTTCCTCGGTGGTTTCGGCGACGACCTGATCGGCCACTTCGGCCTCACCGCCAGCGGCCTGCTCGATCGGCTGCGCGGTAGTTGAATCCTTGCTGCCGGTTTCAGGTGCTTTCGCTGCAGCCGCGGGCTCGACGACACGGGGTGCGATGGCATCGCTTTGCAGATCGGGCAGGGTGATACTCAGGCTGCTCCACTGCGCATCCGGCAGTTTGCGCCGCAACGGGCCGATTGCCTGCGGCCAGTCCGCGGTTTCGCCGGCGCCAGGAATGATGATCACTGCGCCCTTGGGTTCGGCCGTGTTGGCCGGTTTCCACAGTGCCAGGAAAGTTTCGCTGCCGGCCTGCAGTTGTTGTTGCTCTTGCGCCGGCAGGAGACGTTCCAGTGCAGCGGCTTCTTCCTGATTACGCTCAAGCAAGGGCTGGCGCTCCACCGGTTTCTCTTCGGCGGGTTTTTCTGCTGTGGCGGCAGGCGCCGGATCGGCGGCTTCGACGGAAAACGCACAAGGCAGGATCAGCGACAGGCACAATGCTGGCATTGCCAGGCGATTAACAAAGGGCATCGGTTATTCCAGGCCAGAAAGTATCCCGGCAGCCTAATGGGTTGGTCAGAATTTGTCAGTGTATGAGACTTCAATGAAGCGATTTTGCTGCCTGTGGGTTATCGGCTGTTTGTGGTTTCCCTTGATGGGCTGGGCCGCGCCTGCGCCGCCTGCACACCTTGCGCAATTGTCGGCGAGCCAGCAGCAGTGGCTGGCGCTGCACAATGAGCTGCGCGTCGGTCTGGTCTTGCAAGCGCCGTATGCGACGTACGATCGGCGTTTGCAGCGACTGTCGGGTGCCAATGTCGAGCTGATGAAGCTGTTGGCGAAAGCGCTGAATATCGAGCTGAGCTGGCGCAACTTTCAAGACCTCGGGCAATTGGAAAACGCCTTGCGCGACGGCGAAATCGACATTGCCCCCGGCCTGAGCCAGACCCCGAGCGCGTTGCGCCTGTGGCAATTTTCCGATCCGTACATGCGCGTGCCACAACTGGTGGTCAGCGACCAGAAGGGCGCCGGCGTGGTCGATCTGGAAAAGCTCGACAGCCAGACCCGCGTTGCCGTGCGCATGCCGAGCACCACCGCCGATTACCTGCGCAGCAACTATCCGCACCTGAACCTGCAAGGCGTGCCGCTCGAGCGGCAGGCGTTGCAGTTGCTGTTGAGCCAGCAAGCCGCTTACGCGGTAGTCGATGAAGCCCAGCTGGGGCGGCTGTCGGTCGAGCCGGAGTTCGCCGAGCTGGTGGTGGTCGGCGATATCGGTCTGCCGCAACTGCTGCGAGTGGCCACGCGCCGTGATTGGCCGGAACTGGCCGGCATCGTCCAGAGTGCTTTGCGCGCAATTCCGGCCAAGGATCTGGAACAGCTGCACAACCAGTGGCTGCAACCGAAATATCCACGGTTGTCGGAATCGCCAGGGTTCTGGCAGAACCTCAGCCTGTTGTTTGCGGTGATGCTGCTCAGTTGTGCCGCCATCGTGTTCTGGCAGCGGCGCCAGCAGCACAGCCTGGAACAGCGTCTGCTTGCCGCGCGTGAAGACATCGCCTTGCGCGCCGCCAGTGAAGAGGCCTTGCGCCTGACACAATTTTCCATCGATCAGAGCACCGTCGGCATCCTCTGGGTCAACTGGGACAGTCATGTGCGCTACGCCAATCGCGCGGCGGAAAGCATGCTCGGCTACTGCGCCGGTGGCTTGATCGAACGCCCTCTGATCGACTTTGAGCCGGGCCTGCACATGGATCGCTGGCTCAACCTGTGGAAACGCGCGCGGACCAGTGAAGAGGGGCCGCTGAGTTTCGAAACCAGTTGCGTGCGTGCCGACGGCAGTGTTCTGCCAGCGGACGTGTCGCTGAGTTTTCTGCGTTTTCGCGACAGTGAATACCTGGTGGTCTACCTCACCGACGTCACCGAACGGCGTCGCGCCCTGGCGGCGTTGCAGGAAAGTGAAGCGCGCCTGCAGGGCATCGCCGCCAACGTGCCGGGGCTGGTGTTCCGTCTGGAGCGGGCGCCGGTCACCGGGCAGATCGATTTTGCCTATATCAGCGAAGGCAGTGAAAGTCTGGTCGGTTACGCCCCGGCCGTCATCGCCCATCGCGACATGGGCCTGCGCGGTCTGGTGCACCCGGACGACAAGGCCAGTTATCACCGCACTCAGGATCAGGCCCTCGACAGTGACAGCGACTGGTCATGGCAGGGGCGCATCCTCACGCGTCAGGGCGAGCAGCGCTGGGCCGAGATCAAGGCGATCACCCGGCGACTGGAGGACGGCGCGTATGTCTGGGACGGCATCGTCTGGGACATCAGCGAAAGCAAACGCATCGAGCTGGAACTCGCCGCCTCGCGTGAACAGCTGCGCGAATTGTCGGCGCACCTTGAAAGCGTGCGCGAAGAAGAGAAGGCGCGAATCGCCCGCGAAGTCCATGATGAGCTGGGGCAGATGCTCACCGTGCTGAAACTGGAAACGTCGATGTGCGAACTGGCGTATGCGCAACTCGATCCCGGACTGCATGAGCGGTTGAACAGCATGAAGCGCCTGATCGCCCAGTTGTTTCAGCTGGTGCGGGATGTGGCAACGGCGCTGCGGCCACCGATTCTCGATGCCGGGATTGCCTCGGCGATCGAATGGCAGGCGCGGCGGTTCGAAGCGCGTACGCAGATTCCATGTCTGGTGCAGGTGCCGGACAATCTGCCGGCGCTCAGCGATGCCAAAGCGGTGGGGCTGTTCCGGATTTTGCAGGAAGCCCTGACCAATGTGATGCGCCATGCCCAGGCGCACACGGTGGAACTGACGCTGGCGCTGGAAGGCGAGGAGTTGTGTCTGACCGTGAGCGATGATGGCGCAGGATTTGTCGCCGCCACCGGTCGGCCGACTTCGTTTGGTCTGGTTGGCATGCGCGAGCGGGTGCTGATCATGGGCGGGCAGTTGCTGCTTGAGAGTGTGCCGGGGGAGGGCACCAGTCTGGTGGTGCGGGTGCCGGTGGGTGAGGTTTGAAGATTTGTGGTGCTTGGGCTGACGCTATCGCGAGCAGGCTCGCTCCCACAGGGATTGGTGTGTACCTGAAATCTGGAGAATAGATGTGATCCGTGTACTGGTAGCCGAAGACCACACCATCGTCCGCGAGGGCATCAAGCAGTTGATTGGCCTGGCCAAGGACCTGCAAGTGGTCGGCGAGGCGAGCAATGGTGAGCAATTGCTGGAAACCCTGCGCCATGTGCCGTGCGAAGTGGTGCTGCTGGACATCTCCATGCCCGGGGTCAATGGCCTCGAGGCGATTCCGCGCATCCGTGCGTTGAACAATCCGCCGGCGATACTGGTGTTGTCGATGCACGACGAAGCGCAGATGGCCGCCCGTGCATTGAAAGTCGGCGCGGCCGGTTATGCGACCAAGGACAGTGATCCGGCGCTGTTGCTCACGGCGATCCGCAAAGTTGCTGCGGGCGGGCGTTACATTGACCCGGAGCTGGCCGACCGTATGGTCTTCGAAGTCGGCCTGACCGATGCGCGGCCGCTGCATTCGCTGCTGTCCGAGCGCGAGTTCTCGGTATTCGAGCGCCTGGCTCAGGGCGCCAATGTCAACGATATCGCCCAGCAACTGGCGCTGAGCAGCAAGACCATCAGCACGCACAAGGCGCGCCTGATGCAGAAGCTCAACATCACCTCGCTGGCCGAGCTGGTCAAATACGCGATGGAACACAAGCTTCTCTGAATCCACCACAAATTCCTGTGGGAGCTGGCTTGCCAGCGATGAGGCAATGTCAGTCACATCTATGTCGGCTGACCCACCGCTATCGCTGGCAAGCCAGCTCCCACAGGGTTCTCTGTTTAGCCTGAGAATGTAGGCATATCCATTAGCGACAAGTGCTTTTGCCGTTGCTTGCGGCTTGCAGCTCAACCCTCGCAACTGCCTTGTCCATTAGCGCCATCCTTGTAGGGCAATCCCTACCCCGAACCTTCCATCCGGCTTAAGCCATTCTCTCCTGCGCCCCGATTTGCGCGGCTGTCAGCAGCCACTAGGCTTACCCCACAAGCAGTCATCCACAACAAAGGTGCGGGTATGAGCCAGGTCGATTCAAACGCAGGGGCCAGTGATGTACTGGTCAGCTTTCGTGGTGTGCAGAAGAGCTACGACGGCGAGAACCTGATCGTCAAAGACCTTAACCTCGACATTCGCAAAGGCGAATTCCTCACCCTGCTCGGGCCGTCCGGTTCCGGCAAGACCACCAGCCTGATGATGCTCGCCGGTTTTGAAACGCCAACCGCCGGCGAAATCCTGCTGGCCGGGCGCTCGATCAATAACGTGCCGCCGCACAAGCGCGACATCGGCATGGTGTTTCAGAACTACGCGCTGTTCCCGCACATGACCGTGGCGGAAAACCTCGCCTTCCCGTTGACCGTGCGAGGCCTGAACAAAAGCGACGTCAGCGAGCGGGTGAAGAAAGTCCTCAGCATGGTCCAGCTCGATGCCTTCGCTTCGCGCTATCCGGCGCAGCTGTCCGGTGGTCAGCAACAGCGTGTGGCATTGGCCCGCGCGTTGGTGTTCGAACCGCAACTGGTGCTGATGGATGAACCGCTGGGCGCCCTCGACAAGCAACTGCGCGAACACATGCAGATGGAGATCAAGCACCTGCACCAGCGTCTCGGCGTGACCGTGGTCTACGTGACCCACGATCAGGGCGAAGCGCTGACCATGTCCGACCGTGTCGCCGTGTTTCATCAGGGCGAAATCCAGCAGATCGCCCCACCGCGCACGCTTTATGAAGAGCCGAAAAACACTTTCGTCGCCAATTTCATCGGTGAGAACAACCGCCTCAACGGCCGCCTGCTCAGCCAAAGCGGCGAGCGCTGCGTGGTCGAGCTGGGCCGTGGCGAGAAGGTCGAGGCGCTGGCGGTCAACGTCGGCCAGACCGGCGAGCCGGTGACCCTGTCGATCCGTCCGGAGCGCGTCAGCCTCAACGGTTCCAGTGATCAATGCGTCAACCGCTTCTCAGGGAGGGTGGCGGAATTCATCTATCTGGGCGACCACGTCCGGGTGCGCCTGGAAGTCTGCGGCAAGACCGACTTCTTCGTGAAACAACCGATTGCCGAGCTCGATCCAGCGCTCAGCGTCGGCGACGTGGTGCCGCTTGGCTGGCAGGTCGAGCACGTACGCGCACTCGATCCTCTTTCAGAGGCGCATTAAGCGCCCCGGCAATACCAACACCAACCCTGCACGTGGAGAGAACAATAAATGTTGAGATCCCTGAAGTTCACCGCCCTGACCTTGGGCCTGATGGGTGCGACCGGCGCAATGGCCGCCGGCCCGGATTTGACCGTGGTGTCGTTTGGCGGGGCGAACAAGGCTGCGCAAGTCAAAGCCTTCTATGCACCGTGGGAAGCGGCGGGCAACGGCAAGATCGTCGCTGGCGAATACAACGGCGAGATGGCCAAGGTCAAAGCCATGGTCGATACCAAAAGCGTGTCGTGGGATCTGGTCGAAGTGGAATCGCCAGAGCTGTCCCGTGGTTGCGATGAAGACATGTTCGAGCAACTCGATCCGGCGCTGTTCGGCAAGACCGAAGACTACGTCAAAGGCGCGATTCAGCCATGCGGCGTGGGCTTCTTCGTTTGGTCGACCGTACTGGCGTACAACGCCGACAAGCTGAAAACCGCACCGACCAGCTGGGCCGATTTCTGGGACACCAAGAAATTCCCGGGCAAACGTGGCCTGCGCAAAGGCGCCAAGTACACCCTCGAATTCGCCTTGATGGCCGACGGCGTGGCGCCGAAAGACGTCTACAAAGAGCTGGCGAGCAAGGGCGGTCAGGACCGCGCGTTCAAGAAGCTCGACGAGCTGAAACCGAGCATTCAGTGGTGGGAAGCCGGCGCGCAACCGCCGCAGTACCTCGCTTCGGGTGACGTAGTAATGAGCTCGGCCTACAACGGTCGCATCGCTGCGGTGCAGAAAGAATCCAACCTGAAAGTGGTGTGGAACGGCGGCATTTACGACTTCGATGCCTGGGCCATCCCGAAAGGCCTGGACGCCAAGCGTGCCGAAGCGGCGAAGAAATTCATCGCCTACTCGGTGCAGCCGCAGCAGCAGAAAACCTACTCGGAAAACATCGCCTACGGCCCGGCCAACACCCAAGCCGTACCGCTGCTGGCCAAGGACGTCCTGAAGGACATGCCGACCACCCCGGAAAACATCGCCAACCAGGTGCAGATCGACGTCAGCTTCTGGGCTGACAACGGCGAGCAACTGGAGCAGCGCTTCAATTCCTGGGCGGCCAAATAAGCAGGGGCCAGTGGGGTGGGCTTGCCTGCCCATGTGGGAGCGAGCCTGCTCGCGAAAGCGCCAGTACAGCCAGCATCCATGTTGAATGGGCTGGCCTCTTCGCGAGCAGGCTCGCTCCCACAGTTAGCGGTGTTCCAACACAACAGAGGTGGCTCGCCACCTCTGTAACGATCAAAGATTTGCGGAGTACGTCATGGCCATCGCCGTTCCCCTGAACGAGGGCGCCAGCCCCACCTTGAAGCAGAAGCTCAAGCGCGCCGAGCGGGTCAACCGCTGGAAGGCGCAAGCGCTGATTGCGCCGCTGGTGCTGTTTCTGCTGCTGGTGTTTCTGGTGCCGATCGTGGCGCTGCTCTACAAAAGCGTCGGCAACCCTGAAGTGGTCGGCGGCATGCCGCGCACTGTCACTGCCATCGCGAGTTGGGACGGCCGCGGCCTGCCCGCCGAACCGGTGTACAAAGCCGCCAGCGAAGACCTCGCCGAAGCACGCAAAAACCAGACGCTGGGCGATCTGTCCAAGCGCTTGAACATGGAGTTGGCCGGCTATCGCAGCCTGCTGACCAAAACCGCCCGGGCGCTGCCGTTCGCCAGCGAACCGGCCTCGTATAAAGAAGCCCTCGAAGGCCTTGATGAACGTTGGGGCGACCCGGCCTACTGGCAAGCGGTCAAACGCAACACCAGCAGCATCACGCCTTATTACCTGCTGGCGGCGGTCGACCATCGTATCGACGACCTCGGCGAACTGGCCCCGGCGACCCCGGACCAGGCGATTTATCTCGACATCTTCGCCCGCACGTTCTGGATGGGCCTGGTCATCACGGTGATCTGCCTGCTGCTCGCCTATCCCTTGGCCTACCTGCTGGCGAATCTGCCGTCACGGCAGAGCAACCTGCTGATGATTCTGGTGCTGCTGCCGTTCTGGACCTCGATCCTGGTGCGGGTCGCGGCGTGGATCGTGCTCCTGCAGTCGGGCGGCCTGATCAACAGCGCATTGCTGGCCATGGGCATCATCGACAAGCCGCTGGAACTGGTGTTCAACCGCACCGGCGTGTACATCTCGATGGTGCACATTCTGCTGCCGTTCATGATTCTGCCGATCTACAGCGTGATGAAAGGCATCTCTCCGACCTACATGCGCGCGGCGATTTCCCTTGGCTGTCACCCGTTCGCCAGTTTCTGGCGGGTGTACTTCCCGCAGACCTACGCGGGTGTCGGCGCCGGCTGCCTGTTGGTGTTCATCCTCGCTATCGGCTATTACATCACCCCGGCGCTGCTCGGCAGCCCGAACGATCAAATGGTCAGCTACTTCGTCGCCTTCTACACCAACACCAGCATCAACTGGGGCATGGCCACCGCGCTCGGCGGGCTGCTCTTGCTGGCGACCGTGGTGCTTTATCTGATTTACAGCTGGCTGGTCGGCGCCAGTCGCCTGCGCTTGAGCTAAGGGGAATTCGAAATGCTCAGTCCTTACATGTCGCCCATCGAACGGGTGTGGTTCTACAGCCTGCGGATCCTTTGCGGCCTGATCCTGCTGTTCCTGATCCTGCCGGTGCTGGTGATCGTGCCGCTGTCGTTCAACTCCGGCAGTTTCCTTGTCTATCCGCTGCAGGGGTTTTCATTGCAGTGGTACCACGACTTCTTCGCTTCGGCGGAATGGATGCGCGCATTGAAGAACAGCATCATCGTCGCCCCGGCCGCGACGGTGCTGGCGATGATCTTCGGTACGCTGGCGGCGATCGGCCTGACCCGTGGCGACTTCCCCGGCAAGTCGCTGGTGATGGCCTTGGTGATTTCGCCGATGGTAGTGCCGGTGGTGATCATCGGCGTGGCGAGTTACCTGTTCTTCGCACCGCTCGGGCTGGGCAACAGCTTCTTCTCGCTGATCGTTGTGCACGCGGTGCTCGGTGTGCCGTTCGTGATCATTACGGTGTCGGCGACCTTGCAGGGTTTCAATCACAATCTGGTGCGCGCCGCCGCGAGTCTTGGCGCATCGCCGCTGACCGCATTTCGCCGGGTGACCTTGCCGCTGATTGCGCCGGGGGTGATTTCCGGGGCGCTGTTTGCCTTTGCGACGTCGTTTGATGAAGTGGTGGTGACGCTGTTTCTCGCCGGGCCCGAGCAGGCGACGTTGCCACGGCAGATGTTCAGCGGGATTCGCGAGAACCTCAGTCCGACGATTGCGGCGGCGGCGACGTTGTTGATCGCGTTCTCCGTAATCCTGCTGCTGACGCTGGAATGGCTACGCGGGCGTAGTGAAAAATTGCGTACCGCCCAGGTTTAACGGCCAGATCAAAAGCTACCCCCTCACCGCAGCCCTCTCCCCAAGGGGGCGAGGGGGAAAGGGAGCCGATCTCGGTGTGCTTCAAAATCTGAGTTCGACTCGGTATTGCAAGTCGGCGTACCTCCAACATCCACCGCGGTCCGTCCCCTCTCCCTCCGGGAGAGGGCTAGGGTGAGGGGCTCTTGATCTTGACCTTATCCAGCATTCACCAACTGAATCACAGACAACCCCAAATCCCCAGCTAATCTTGTGCCCAGCTCCCCTATTTATAAGAGGCTGCGCCCAATGAATCTGTCCCAGTTCAAAATCGCTCACAAACTGATCACCGGCGCCGCAGCCATCGAACAACTGGCCGCCGAGCTCACCCGCCTCGATGTCGATAATCCACTGATCGTCACCGACGCCGCGCTGGTCCAGTCCGGCACCGTTGAGCTGGCGCTGGCGCAACTGGGCGGGCGTGACTACGAGATCTTCGACCGTGTATTGCCCGACCCGGAAATCGCCATCGTCGAAGACTGCATGCGCGCCTATCGCGAAGGCGGGCATGACGGCTTGATCGGGCTGGGCGGCGGCAGTGCCATCGACATTGCCAAGAGTGTCGCCGCCTACGCCGGTTACCACGGTGCGCTGGAAGATCTGTTCGGCGTCGACCAGGTGCCGCGCAAAGGCCCGCCGCTGATCGCCATCCCGACCACCGCCGGCACCGGTTCCGAGGTGACCAACGTGGCGATTCTTTCCGACAAGGTCGCGCAACTGAAGAAAGGCATCGTCAGCGACTATCTGTTACCGGACGTGGCGTTGGTCAGCCCGCAGATGACCCTGACCTGCCCGCGAAGCGTCACCGCCGCCAGCGGTGTCGATGCGCTGGTGCATGCCATCGAATCCTATTTGTCGGTTAACGCCTCGCCGATCACCGACTCCCTGGCCATCGGCGCCATCAAACTGATCGCCAGCGCCTTGCCCAAGGCCTACGCCAACGGCGCCAACCTGCAAGCCCGCGAAGACATGGCCACCGCCAGCCTCATGGCGGGTATGGCGTTCGGCAATGCCGGGGTCGGCGCGGTGCATGCGCTGGCGTATCCGTTGGGCGGGCGCTTCAACATTGCCCATGGCGTCAGCAATGCCTTGCTGCTGCCGTATGTCATGACCTGGAACAAGATGGCCTGCGTCGAGCGCATGCAGGATATTGCTGAAGCCATGGGGCTGAAGACTGCGCATCTGAGTGCGGCCGAAGCGGCGGACAAAGCCGTGCAGGCGATGGCCGATCTGTGCGCAACCGTGGAAATCCCGGCCGGGCTGCGCAGTTTCGGCGTGCCGGAAGACGCCATTCCGGCGATGGCCGTGGAAGCGGCGGGGATTGAGCGGCTGATGCGCAACAACCCGCGCAAACTCAGCGCTGCCGACATCGAGAAGATCTACCGCGCGGCTTATTGAGTCCGCGCCGGTCACCGGTCATGGCACAACCCAATCATCGCGGTCACGGTGCGCGCGTGGAAACTTGAGGTATACAATGCGCGCCATCGTGATTTAGCTCAGCACAGGTGCGTCATGCAGCCCTTCGTAATTGCTCCGTCGATCCTCTCCGCCGACTTCGCCCGCCTCGGCGAGGAAGTGGACAACGTTCTCGCCGCCGGCGCCGACTTCGTCCACTTCGACGTCATGGACAACCACTATGTGCCGAACCTGACCATCGGCCCGATGGTCTGCGCGGCGTTGCGCAAGTACGGCGTCACCGCGCCGATCGACGCACATCTGATGGTCAGCCCGGTGGATCGCATCGTCGGCGACTTCATTGAAGCCGGCGCCACCTACATCACCTTCCACCCGGAAGCCACGCTGCACGTTGATCGTTCGCTGCAACTGATCCGCGAAGGCGGCTGCAAATCCGGTCTGGTGTTCAACCCGGCGACCCCGCTGGACGTGCTCAAGTACGTGATCGACAAGGTCGACATGGTCTTGCTGATGAGCGTCAACCCAGGCTTCGGCGGGCAGAAGTTCATTCCCGGCACCCTCGACAAACTGCGCGAAGCGCGGGCGATCATCGATGCCTCGGGGCGTGACATTCGCCTGGAAATCGACGGCGGCGTCAACGTCAACAACATCCGTGAAATCGCCGCCGCTGGCGCCGACACTTTCGTTGCCGGCTCGGCGATCTTCAACGCACCGAACTATCAGGAAGTCATCGACAAGATGCGCTCCGAACTGGCGCTGGCCCGCCCATGAGCGGGTTCGAGCAGCTGTTCCCGGGGAAACTGCCACGGCTGGTGATGTTCGATCTGGATGGCACGCTGATCGATTCGGTTCCGGACCTGGCAGCGGCGGTGGACAACATGCTGCTCACCCTCGGGCGGCCGCCTGCGGGCATCGACGCGGTACGCCAGTGGGTCGGCAACGGCGCGCCGGTGCTGGTGCGTCGCGCGTTGGCCGGGGGTATCGATCATTCGGCGGTGGATAACGCCGAGGCCGAACGCGCGCTGGAAATTTTCATGCAGGCCTACGGCGCCAGCCATGAGCTGACCGTGGTCTATCCCGGTGTGCGCGATACTTTGAAGTGGCTGCACAAACAAGGCGTGGCCATGGCGCTGATCACCAACAAGCCGGAGCGCTTCGTCGCGCCGCTGCTGGATCAGATGAAAATCGGTCGCTACTTCAAATGGATCATCGGCGGCGATACCTTGCCGCAGCAGAAGCCCGATCCGGCGGCGCTGTTCTTCGTGATGAAAATGGCCAACATCCCGGCCTCGCAATCGTTGTTCGTCGGCGACTCGCGCAGCGACGTGCTGGCGGCGAAAGCGGCGGGGGTCAAGTGTGTGGCGCTCAGTTACGGCTACAACCATGGCCGGCCGATCGCCGAGGAATCGCCGGCGCTG
Organism: Pseudomonas fluorescens; assembly: GCA_902825215.1. Taxonomy (GTDB): domain Bacteria; phylum Pseudomonadota; class Gammaproteobacteria; order Pseudomonadales; family Pseudomonadaceae; genus Aquipseudomonas; species Aquipseudomonas fluorescens_G. Next base: position 5,587,002 of record LR782234.1, on the reverse strand, counting down.
GTGATCGACAATCTGCGCGAGTTAATTCCCGGTTGCCTCGGTTCGGCCGCTGAGATAACGTTGCCCGACGCTGCTCAATCCCGTTCTGGAAACGCCATCGTGGTGGTCACTCGCAAACTCTGGATGAAAGTCATCAAGGCCCTGGCCCGCTGGCGTTGGCGCGCCTGACTTGTTCCTGGCCGGCCTGCCGGCGCGTTTGCATACCTGACCGATTGCCCCTCACACCACGAGGCACCTCATGATCCGCGAAGAATTCCTGCGCTTGGCCGCTGACGGCTACAACCGCATCCCGCTGGCCTGCGAAACCCTGGCCGACTTCGACACCCCGCTGTCGATCTACCTGAAACTGGCCGACCAGCCCAACACCTACCTGCTCGAATCGGTGCAGGGCGGGGAGAAATGGGGCCGTTACTCGATGATCGGCCTGCCATGCCGCACCGTTCTGCGTGTGCATGACCATCACGTCAGCATCACCGTCGATGGCGTCGAGACCGAAAGCCATGACGTTGAAGACCCACTGGCCTTCGTCGAAACCTTCAAGGCGCGCTACAACGTGCCGACCATTGCCGGCCTGCCGCGTTTCAATGGTGGTCTGGTCGGTTACTTCGGTTACGACTGCGTGCGTTATGTCGAAAAACGCCTTGGCACATGCCCGAATCCCGATCCGCTCGGCGTGCCGGACATTCTGCTGATGGTCTCCGACGCGGTTGTGGTGTTCGACAACCTCGCCAGCAAAATGCATGCGATCGTGCTCGCCGACCCGGCGCAGGCCGATGCTTTTGAACAAGGTCAGGCGCGTTTGCAGGAATTGCTCGAGCAATTGCGCCAGCCGATCACCCCGCGTCGTGGCCTGGACTTCAGCAAGCAGCAGTCGGCTGATCCAGTATTCCGCTCAAGCTTCACCCAGAACGATTACGAAAAAGCCGTCGACACCATCAAGGAATACATCCTCGCCGGCGACTGCATGCAAGTGGTGCCGTCGCAGCGCATGTCGATCGACTTCAAGGCTGCGCCGATCGATCTCTACCGCGCGCTGCGTTGCTTCAACCCGACGCCGTACATGTACTTCTTCAACTTCGGCGACTTCCATGTCGTCGGCAGTTCGCCAGAAGTGCTGGTGCGCGTTGAGGACAACCTGATCACCGTGCGCCCGATCGCTGGCACCCGACCTCGCGGTGCCACCGAGGAAGCCGATGTGGCGCTGGAGCAGGATCTGCTCTCCGACGACAAGGAAATCGCCGAGCATCTGATGCTGATCGACCTGGGCCGCAACGACACCGGGCGTGTTTCGGAAATCGGTTCGGTGAAGCTCACCGAGAAAATGGTCATCGAGCGTTATTCCAACGTGATGCACATCGTGTCCAACGTCACCGGCCAGTTGAAAGCCGGGCTGACTGCGATGGATGCGCTGCGGGCGATTCTGCCGGCGGGCACCCTGTCGGGCGCGCCGAAGATCCGCGCGATGGAAATCATCGACGAACTCGAGCCGGTCAAGCGTGGCGTGTACGGCGGTGCAGTCGGTTACTTCGCCTGGAACGGCAACATGGACACCGCGATCGCCATCCGCACCGCGGTGATCAAGAACGGCGAACTGCACGTACAGGCCGGTGGCGGCATCGTCGCCGACTCGGTGCCGGCGCTGGAATGGGAAGAAACCCTGAACAAACGCCGGGCGATGTTCCGCGCCGTGGCGCTGGCCGAGCAAACCCCGGACGCCTGAGACACGCAATTTCCCCTGTGGGAGCGAGCCTGCTCGCGAAGAGGGTGTGTCAGTCACCATTGATGTTGGCTGACCCAGCGCTTTCGCGAGCAGGCTCGCTCCCACATGTGGTTTTGTGTCGAAGCATAAAAAAGCGGCGCTTGTGAAGGCGCCGCTTTTTTTTACATCTGCAAATCAGAAGTCCAGCACCACCCCGACATTCAACCCCTGCTGCTTGAAGTCGTCATCCTTGCGGAACGTGTACCCGCCGCGCAGCGCCAGATCCGCAGTGAGCTTGTGGCTGACGCCCAGGCTCAAACGGTTCAGGTGGCTGGCCGGCGTGTAGCCTTCCAGGGTGAAGTCATTCGCCGGCAGGGTGTTGAGCGCGATATTGACCTTCTGCACGTCATCTTCGTATTCGCGCTCGTGGGCGTACTCGCCGTACACCTGGGTTTGCGGAGTGAAGTTGTACTTGCCCTGCAAACCAAGACCGAGACGTTTCGAATCACGGCTCTGATCGTCGAAGGTCAGCGCCGTGGCGCGGTTGCTCTTCTCTGAGTAACCGTCGACGTCGACGCTGGCGTAGTCGGCGCTGACGAAAGGCGACAAGTGCCATTCGCTGCCCGGCTGGGCAATGTCGTAACCGATGCGGGTGCTGAACGCCCACAGGCTGCCGTCGGTATCGCCTTTCTCGGCACCCTCGCTGGCGCCCAGATCGAACTTGCGCTTGAGGTTGTCGTAGTCGAGCTTGCCGCCGGTCAATGCCGCGTCGGCCCACCAGCGATTCTGCTGGAACTGTGCAAATGCCGTGGCCATGTAGCTGTTGAGTTTGTAGTCCGAGTCGTTATGCCCGGCCTCCAGGTTCTGCCGGTACAAACCTGCCGCCACGCCAACACGCCAGGCGTCATTCAAGCGATAGCTGCCACCGACGTTGAGGTTGTAACCGCTGCCGTCGGCGCTGGCGCCGCTGCTTTGGCTGTCGACGTCCAGATGTTGCCCGCCCGCCGAAACAATCGCGCGCCATTGGCCGACCGCTTGCCAGCTTTCCCAGTCGGCCTGCCATTGGCTGCGCAGTTCGTCCTGATGCGCGCGCACGGTGGAATGGGCCATTTCCGGTAGCAGGGTCAGCTCCCAGGGTGCGGCCAGCAGGGAGTAGGCGTAGTCGGCGATCAGTTTTTGCCCGGCTTCGGTCGGGTGCACGCCGTCGTTGTAAATCAGTTTGGTCGGATCTGGCGTGGCGCTGTTGATCCCGTAGCGGGCGTTTTCCGTGCAGCTATTGCCACTGAAGCAGGTCGCGGTGAGGTTCTGGTCAGTCGCCAGACCGAAGCGTCCCGGATCGGCGAACACTTCGGATAGCAGCACAGGAATGTTCAGCGGAATGACTTCGGCGTTGATGCCTTGCAGGCGTGTCACCAGCTGGCTGTTGAACTGGTTGGCGAGGGTGCTGCTGAACGCTTGCAGCGGCGTACCGTTGATCGCCGGAGTCAGGCCTACGTCGGGCAGGAGCCAGACCATCACGTATTTGGCGCCGGCGGTTTGCAGGGTTTGCACGCTGTCGGCCAGCCGATCAGCGGCGGCATTGGCCTGGGGCAGGCTGAGAATGCGCCCCTGCAGGAAATCGTTACCGCCCCCGGAAATGTAATAGAGCGCATTCGGGTCCGCGCGAAAGCCGTTCGATGGAAGGTAACCGGGGCGCGTGCGTTCGCCGGTGGCCGACTGGCTGGTGATCGAGTCGAGAATCTGATCGGTGCGATAACCGCCTACTGCCCAGTTGTTGCCATCGGGCTGACCGTTCTCGGCGCGCACGGCGGAGCTGGAAGACGCTGACTGATCTGCGCTGAAGCCCAGACGTCCGCCAAGCAGTTGTGTGGAGTTCAATGAATACACCTCACCACTGCCATCCTGATAGACCGGCCCGGTGCGGTTGGTATAACGCTCGGTCGAGCCAGCCGGGCCGCCTGCGTCGGCGAAGGTGCCGGCATCGTTGAGGCTATCGCCGAAAACCACGAAATTCGAATAAGGATTAGGTGCTGCATTCGCCTGAGCACAAGCCAGTGCAAGCAGGCATCCGGCCAGCGGTACAAACAGCGTCTGTCTGATCATGAGCAAGTCCGTTTATTTATTGTTGTAGGTGAACGAAACGACAGTACCAAAAACTCCCGGCGTTTTGCCATCGGTCGCGAATCTCTGCGTAGGATTTATCCCCCCGTGCCCCGGCCATATTGCACGCTCCGTTCAGCTAAGTTACTGTGCCGGAACGCATGAACGAGACCTTCCCCGTGTTGATCACCAGCAAACTTCTGGATCAAGTCATCAAGGCACACGCCCGCTGGCGTTGGCGCGCCTGAATCTTTTCTGCCGGCCCTGCCGGATCTGTATCGCTTTGCCTTCCTTGCCTGTCTGAAATGCCGCTGTGCCGACGCACCTGATTGCGTCCGACATCGTGCAGCGCCCTGCGGGCAAGTGTTCTGAAGGCTGTTTTCAAATCAGAATTCAAGAGGTTCGCCACGCCATGTTGCTGATGATCGACAACTACGACTCCTTTACCTACAACGTTGTGCAATACCTCGGCGAGCTGGGTGCCGAGGTCAAAGTGGTGCGCAACGACGAACTGACCATCGCCGAAATCGAAGCGCTCAACCCCGAGCGCATCGTGGTTTCCCCCGGCCCATGCACGCCGACCGAAGCGGGCATTTCCATCGATGCGATCAAGCACTTCGCCGGCAAGCTGCCGATTCTCGGTGTCTGCCTCGGCCACCAGTCCATCGGTCAGGCCTTCGGCGGCGACGTCGTGCGGGCGCGGCAAGTGATGCACGGTAAGACTAGCCCGGTATTCCACGAGGACAAGGGCGTCTTTGCTGGCCTGAACCATCCGCTGACCGTCACCCGCTACCATTCGCTGATCGTCAAGCACGAGAGCTTGCCTGATTGCCTGGAGCTGACCGCATGGACACAGCACGATGACGGTTCGGTTGACGAAATCATGGGCCTGCGTCACAAGACCCTGAATATCGAAGGCGTACAGTTTCACCCCGAGTCGATCCTCACCGAACAGGGCCATGAACTGTTTGCCAACTTCCTCAAACAAACCGGCGGCACGCGCTAAGGACTTTGCATGAACATCAAGACAGCCCTGAGCCGTATCGTCGATCACCTCGACCTCAGCACCGATGAGATGCGCGATGTGATGCGCGAAATCATGACCGGCCAATGCAGCGACGCGCAGATCGGCGCGTTCATGATGGCCATGCGCATGAAAAGCGAGAGCATCGACGAGATCGTCGGCGCCGTGTCGGTCATGCGTGAGCTGGCCGATCAGGTTGAGCTTAAAACTCTCGACGGCGTGGTCGATGTGGTCGGCACCGGTGGTGACGGTGCGAACATCTTCAACGTGTCGACCGCTTCTTCCTTTGTTGTCGCGGCAGCCGGTTGCACTGTGGCCAAGCACGGCAACCGCGCCGTCTCGGGCAAAAGCGGCAGCGCCGACCTGCTCGAAGCCGCTGGCATCTATCTGAACCTGACGCCGGTACAAGTCGCGCGCTGCATCGACAACGTCGGCATCGGTTTCATGTTTGCCCAGACTCACCATAAAGCCATGAAATACGCCGCCGGCCCGCGCCGCGATCTCGGCCTGCGCACGCTGTTCAACATGCTCGGCCCGCTTACGAATCCGGCCGGTGTGAAACATCAGGTGGTGGGCGTGTTCACTCAGGCACTGTGCCGGCCATTGGCTGAAGTCTTGCAGCGTCTGGGCAGCAAGCATGTGCTGGTGGTGCATTCGAAGGATGGGCTGGATGAATTCAGTCTCGCCGCGCCGACGTTTGTCGCCGAACTGAAAAACAATGAAATCACTGAATACTGGGTCGAGCCGGAAGATCTCGGCATGAAGAGCCAGAGCCTGCACGGCCTCTCGGTCGAAGGCCCGGAAGCGTCGCTGGCGCTGATCCGTGATGCCCTCGGCAAGCGCAAAACCGAAAACGGCCAGAAAGCCGCCGAGATGATCGTGCTCAATGCCGGTGCTGCGTTGTACGCCGCCGATCTGGCCAGCAGTTTGAAACAGGGCGTGGAGCTTGCGCACGACGCTTTGCACACCGGCCTCGCTCGGGAGAAACTCGAGGAGCTGGGTGCCTTTACCGCGGTATTCAAAGTGGAGAATGAAGGATGAGTGTACCGACGGTTCTGGAAAAGATTCTCGCCCGCAAGGTCGAGGAAGTGGCCGAGCGTAGCGCCCGCGTCAGCCTCGCCGAGCTGGAAAATCTGGCCAAGGCGGCCGATACACCGCGTGGTTTCGCCCAAGCATTGCTGGCGCAAGCCAAGAAGAAGCAGCCGGCGGTGATTGCCGAGATCAAAAAGGCCTCGCCGAGCAAAGGCGTGATTCGCGAAGATTTCGTTCCTGCCGACATCGCCAAAAGCTACGAGAAGGGCGGGGCGACCTGCCTGTCCGTGCTCACCGACATCGACTATTTCCAGGGCGCCGACGCCTATCTGCAGCAGGCCCGTGCCGCGTGCAAACTGCCGGTCATCCGCAAGGATTTCATGATCGACCCGTATCAGATCGTCGAAGCCCGCGCACTGGGCGCGGACTGCGTGCTGCTGATCGTCTCCGCACTGGATGACGTGAAGATGGCCGAACTGGCTGCGGTGGCTGAAAGCGTCGGCCTCGATGTGCTGGTGGAAGTGCACGACGGCGATGAGCTCGAACGCGCCTTGAAGACCCTCGATACACCGCTCATAGGCGTCAACAACCGTAATCTGCACACGTTTGAGGTCAGCCTGGAAACCACGCTGGACCTGCTGCCGCGCATTCCCCGTGATCGTTTGGTGATCACCGAGAGCGGCATCCTCAACCGTGCCGATGTCGAGCTGATGGAAATCAGCGACGTGTACGCGTTTCTGGTTGGCGAAGCGTTCATGCGTGCCGAAAGCCCGGGCACCGAGCTGCAGCGTCTGTTCTTCCCGGAGCGTGGCGCTCCGGTAGTCAGCGGTTCGACCCTCGACTGATATCTTTCAGACCGAGTTGATCTTTTCGCGAGCAGGCTCGCTCCCACAGGAACATGCATTCCAATGTGGGAGCGAGCCTGCTCGCGAAGGGGCCTTGGAATTCTCTCAAGACTGCACATCTGCCGGAGCCCTCCATGTCGCTGCCAACCCCCCTGACCATCGAAGCCGGCCTGCAAGCCGAGCAAGATCTGTTGGCTTCGGTCTGCGCCGGCGATGCGGAATTCGGTCTGCTGTTCTGGCAACCCAGCGATCGCGCGCTGGTCATGCCGCGCCGCCTCAACCGGTTACCGGGTTTCGATCACGCCTGCGAAGTCTCAGCCGCGGCCGGTTGGCCGGTGCTGTTGCGCGAAACCGGCGGTGAGCCGGTCCCGCAATCTGCCGCGACGATCAACATTGCACTGGTTTACGCGCCGCCGCGCAGCGAGGGCGATCTCAATCGTATCGAAACCGGCTACCGACGTTTGTGCGATCCGATCTGTCAGTTGCTCGATGAGTTGGGCGGTACGTCCTCGCTGGGCGAGATCGACGGCGCATTCTGCGACGGGCGCTTCAACGTCAATCTGGACGGACGCAAAATGGTCGGCACCGCGCAACGCTGGCGCCAGAGTCAGGGCGGCCAGCGTCCGGTCGGGCTGGTGCACGGTGCGATGCTGATGGATGACGAGCGTGAGTCGATGGTTGCAGCGGTCAATCGCTTCAACGAGGCCTGCGGCCTGGAGCAACGGGTGCGGGCGCAAAGCCACATCGCCCTGCATGAGAAATTCAACGCGCCACAGGCTTTGGCGCGTCTCGATGAATTGTTTCGTCTGATGCTGGCGCAGATCTACAGCGCCTGAATCTGCGCAGTTAACGCGTACCGAAAACCACCATGGTCTTGCCTTTCACATCGACCAGGTTACGTTCTTCCAGATCCTTGAGCACGCGACCGACCATCTCCCGCGAGCAACCGACAATCCGCCCGATTTCCTGACGCGTCACCTTGATCTGCATGCCGTCCGGGTGGGTCATGGCGTCCGGTTGTTTGCACAGTTCCAGCAGGCAACGAGCCACACGACCGGTGACGTCGAAGAAAGCCAGATCGCCGACCTTGCGCGTGGTATTGCGCAAGCGTTGTGCGATTTGTCCGCTGAGTACGTAAAGAATGTCCGGGTCCTGCTGGGACAACTCGCGAAACTTGGCGTAGCTGATTTCGGCGGTTTCGCATTCGACCTTGGCCCGTACCCAGGCGCTGCGCTCCTGCTCCTGACCGGCTTGCTCGAACAGACCCAGCTCACCAAAGAAATCCCCGGCGTTGAGGTACGCGATGATCATTTCGCGTCCGTCATCATCCTCGATCAGAATCGTCACCGAACCCTTGATGATGAAATACAGCGTGTCCGAGCGATCGCCCGCACAGATGATATTGCTTTTGGCTGCGTGGCGACGGCGCTGACAATGCATCAACAACTTGTCGAGATTCTTGATTCTGGATGTGGGGGTAATAGCAACCATGGTTGTATCCCGAAAAGACTGCACGGTGATGTTTGGTTTTTTTATGAGGCGCTGAAGAGGGTCGCTGCAACAGCTGACGACACGGGCTGACATGGGCGCCAGCGAATTGGCGCCAGCTTAACAGACACTTCGTCGCAAATTCGAGAAATTACCTACAGTCCAATGGCGTATGTCCTAGGACGCCGCTCCTGTCGGGACAAATCGCTGTGCTAAGCTGGCGACCCTTTTTTTACAGTGGAGTCTGGGCGATGAAGGCACGCATCCAATGGGCTGGCGAAGCTATGTTCCTCGGCGAATCCGGCAGCGGTCATGTCGTGGTGATGGACGGTCCGCCGGACGCCGGTGGTCGCAATCTGGGTGTTCGGCCGATGGAAATGCTCCTGCTGGGCGTCGGCGGTTGCAGCAACTTCGACGTGGTCAGCATCCTCAAGAAGTCGCGTCAGGCTGTTGAAAGCTGCGAAGCGTTCCTGGAAGCCGAGCGCGCCACCGAAGACCCCAAGGTCTTCACCAGGATCCACATGCATTTCGTCGTCAAGGGTCGTGGCCTGAAGGAAGCCCAGGTCAAGCGTGCCATCGAGCTGTCCGCCGAGAAGTATTGCTCGGCCTCGATCATGCTCGGCGCGGCTGGCGTGGCGATTACCCACGATTACGAAATCATCGAACTCGGCTGAACCGACATTCAACTATCATAAAAGCAGTGCAGACTCTGGCGATCCCCCGCTGACGTCTGCATAATGCGCCACTTTTTTCAGGGCAGTGATCGGTCAGCCGACGGGTCATCCGCCTGAACAGACAACCAAAATCGCCATCGCGAAGAGGTGTTAACCGTCCTACGCAGGTGCGTCGTTCGCACTTGACGGGCATGCTTGATCACGCGGCCGGGCCGCATACATAGAGAGTTTTTAACGGTGAAAAGCAAACTCAAGCTCCACGGGTTCAATAACCTGACAAAGACCTTGAGCTTCAACATCTATGACATCTGCTACGCGGAAACCCCGCAAGACCAGCAGGCTTACGTCGAGTACATCAATCAAGAGTACAACGCGAAACGCCTGACGCAGATTCTCACAGAAGTTGTCGAGATCATTGGTGCCAACATCCTGAACATTGCCAGTCAGGACTACGAACCTCAGGGCGCCAGCGTCACGATTCTGATCTCTGAAGAGCCGGTAACCCCGACTGACAGTCAGATCGAAGAATCGCCGGGCCCGTTGCCCGAAATTATCCTGGCCCACCTCGACAAGAGTCACATCACGGTGCACACCTACCCGGAAATCCATCCGGACGATGGTATTGCAACTTTCCGTGTGGATATCGACGTATCGACCTGTGGTGTCATTTCACCGCTTAAAGCGCTCAACTTCCTCATTCACCAGTTCGACTCGGACATCGTGACTGTGGATTACCGTGTGCGCGGCTTCACCCGTGACGTTGAAGGCAACAAGCACTTCATCGATCACGAGATCAACTCGATCCAGAACTACTTGTCGGAAGACACTCGCGACGCGTACCAGATGACCGACGTGAACGTGTATCAGGAAAACCTGTTCCACACCAAAATGCTGCTGAAGAACTTCGAACTGGACAACTACCTGTTCGGCGACGCCACCAGCAACCTGTCCCCTGAGCAGCGTGCTCAAGTGACCGACCGGGTGAAACACGAAATGCTCGAAATCTTCTACGCTCGCAACATGCCTGCGTAAGATTTCCGCGCACAAAAAAGGCGACTCCCTCACGGCAGTCGCCTTTTTTTATTACTGGGATGCAGAATCCTGTGGGAGCTGGCTTGCCAGCGATGAGGACCTTCCAGTCACCATAACGATCAGATCCGATAAGTACTCTTGGTCATCACCTTGGCCAAAATACTCATCCCGAACTTCACCGGCGCCGGAAAGCGAAACCCGCCCGCATCCAGCGCACTCTCCGCATGATGTTCTTCATCGATGCGCATCTGCTCCAGAATCGCTCGGGACTTCTCGTCCTCGGCGGGCAGTTGCTCAAGGTGTTCGTTCAGATGCTTGCACACCTGATGCTCGGTCGCCGCGACAAAACCGAGGCTGACCTTATCGCTGATCAGCCCGGCAACTGCACCAATCCCGAACGACATGCCATAAAACAACGGATTCAACACGCTGGTATGACTGCCCAACTGATGAATGCGCTGTTCGCACCAGACCAGATGATCGATCTCTTCTTCGGCTGCATGCTCCATGGCCTCGCGCACCTGCGGCAGTTTGGCGGTCAGCGCCTGCCCTTGGTACAGCGCTTGGGCGCAAACTTCGCCGGTATGGTTGATGCGCATCAGGCCGGCGACGTGGCGGGTGTCTTCGTCGCTCATTGGCGTATCTGGCTGCAGGATGGCCGGTGACGGGCGGTACGGCTGGCCACTGAAGGGCAACAGAGTGCGCATTGCGGCATCGGCTTGCAGCAGAAGACGGTCAATCGGCGAGTAGTGACGTTGGGTAGTCATGCTGACCTCCGGGAAAAATCTCGACGGCCAGTTTAACCGAATCGGCCGGCGAAGGTTTGCGTTGGGTCATGGGTTGCGCGGGCAGGCTTTAGGTGGGAGCGAGCCTGCTCGCGAAAGCGGACTATCTGGTATTCAAATGTCGAATGTACCCAAGCCTCCGCGGGCAGGATCGCTCCCACAGGTTTTGCCGTGAATCAGCCCGGCGGCCAGTTCATCTGGCGCTGGCCGAGTACATGCATATGAATGTGATAGACAGTCTGCCCGCCGAGTTCATTGCAGTTCATCACCACGCGGAAACCTTTCTCGCAGCCCAGCTCCAGCGCCAGGCGTTGCGCGGTGAACAGAATGTGCCCGGCCAGTGCCTTGTCGTCTTCGGTCAGGTCGTTGAGGGTACGCACCGGTTTCTTCGGGATCACCAGGAAATGCACCGGTGCCTGCGGGGCGATGTCGTGGAACGCCAGAACCTGGTCGTCCTCGTAAATGATCTTCGCCGGAATCTCCCGGTTGATGATCTTGGTGAACAGAGTATCCACTGCTGTTTCTCCGTTATAGGGGCTGAGTCGAGTGTACCGTGTTGAATTCGGAATTTTCAGCGCGGGCAGTAAGCTTTGTTGATCATGCCGACGATGGTCCGGTTGAGCCAGCGCGAGCCGAGCCGCGGCAAAAACGCCAGCCAGCGGTTACGTCGTCCCGGAATGATGATGGCGCGGTTCTTTTCGAGGGCGCGCACGGTGTACAGCGCGACTTCCTCGGGGCTCATCAGCTTTGCGCTGTCTTCGAGTTTTTCACCGTTGAGCTGTGCCGTCCGGAAAAAGGCCGTGCGTGTCGGGCCAGGGCAGAGCACTGAAACCTTTACCGCACTTTGTTTGAGTTCAACCCGCAAGGCTTCGGAGAAATTCAACACGTACGCCTTGCTCGCGTAATAAGTGCTCATCCACGGTCCGGGACTGAAAGCTGCCACCGAGGCGACATTAAGGATCTGCCCGCCACCCTGCAGTGCCATGCTGTTGCCGATGGCGTGGCAGAGGCGGGTGAGGGCGAGGATGTTCACCTCGATCAGATCCTGCTCGGTCATCCAGTCCTGGGCGAGAAACGGACCGCAGGTGCCAATGCCGGCGCAGTTCACCAGCAAATCGATCTGCCGGTCGCCTTCCTCGAGCTCCAGCAGGAAGCCGGACAGGCGCAGCGGTTCGCCGAGATCGCAGGCGCGAAACAGCACTTCGACCCCGAAGCGTTGGGTCAATTCCAGGGCAATACTTTCCAGCTGATCACGCTGTCGAGCCACCAGGATCAGGCTGCGGCCGCGGCGGGCCAGCGCTTCGGCCATGGCCAGGCCGATGCCGCTGGACGCACCAGTGATCAGAGCGTAACGGGTCATGCAATTCTCCATCGCAACAGCTCCGCGCCAACGACGCGGGTGTCACGGCGGGGAGCGCTGTTCATTCTTGCGCAGAGTCTACAGGGGGCTGCGCCGCTTCGGCTGCATCGTCGTTGGAAATCACCGGCGGTTCGACCTCCACGTCGATTTCATCGGTGGTCACCGAGCCACTGTCATAACTGCTTTCGACGTTGCTTTCGTATTCCTGCTGAATGGCCGAGATGCCACCCAGCATCCCGCCGACGAAGATCAGCGCAAAGAACACGATCCACAGCGAACACAGGACTTTGACAGCGGTGCTGTTGGGCGGCGGCGGTGGCCCGTAACGGTTGGCTCCGGCGTTGCCCGGCACGACCATGATCACCAGCGGAAAGAAGCTGCCCACGAACGGAACGAGGTTCAGCAGCCAGAGCCAGCCCGACCAGCCGATGTCATGCAGGCGCTGGACACTGAACAGGATGCTGACGATCAGGAACGCAACGAACAGGAAGAACGCGAGGATCCCGCCAATGATCAGGCCGGTGGTGGAGTCGCCCGCGACCAGCCCCAGAGCCATCAGGGCGAACACGCCGACAATCGGCAACGTCACCAGGCTCAGGACCATTGTCCAGGCGAGAAAACGCAAGCGGCCAATTCGCCCTTCGACGCTGAACGGCTTGAGCGTGGCGAACGCCGGCATATTTTCGCCGACGCTGGCGCGCGGTGGTGCGTAAGGGGAGTCAGGTTCCGCCATCGCCGCAGATTGTTCATGGACGTCGGACAGGTTCAGGTCGATGACGGTTTCGCTTTCGATCCGTGCATCAATGCCGGTCTTGTTCAGTGCCTGTAGATAGGTCTGTGCATCGCTGTGCGACAGGTCCCGCTTGAGCGCGACGGTGCGGCCATTGAACAGACGCTCGATGGCGGCAACATCGCTTTTGAACAGGTCCGCCAGATTGAGTTTGGCGGTGGTGAGATCGACACCGGGCTGCAGAGCGCCGTCGAAGACGATCTTGTAACGGGGTTCGCTCATGGTCGAGGCATCCTTGTCGCGAATTGTTTGGAAGGTCGGCAGTGTAAGGCCAGTCTGCCGGAGCAGGCCCGGTTTTTTTCAGCGTGGCCAGCGGCTCGCCAGCTGTGCTGCGCGACTCTGTGCCTGGCGGTACTCGGCGTCCAGTCGTGCAATCAATTGATCGACTGTCGGCAAGTCGTCGATCTGCCCGACGCCTTGACCGGCCGACCACACGGTTTTCCAGGCTTTGGCTTCGTCGCTGATCGGCTTGAGCTTGTCGCCGAAATTCACCTCGCCTTTACCTTGTAGAGCGGCCATGTCGAAACCGGCCGCTTCCAGGCTTTGGCGCATGAAACTGGCCGGTACCCCCGACACCGCTGGAGTATGGATGATGTCCGCGGCCTTGGCTGTCAGCAGCATCTGCTTGTAAGCGTCAGGCGCATGACTTTCGTGGGTGCCGATAAATCGCGTACCGAAGTAGGCCAAATCCGCACCGAGCAGTTGTGCAGCGAGAATCTCATGGCCGTGGTTCAAACATCCTGCGAGCAATAGTGTCTTGTCGAAGAACTGGCGGATCTCGGCGATCAGCGCAAACGGACTCCAGGTGCCGGCGTGCCCACCGGCGCCGGCCGCAACCGCGATCAAGCCATCGACTCCGGCTTCGGCGGCTTTTTCGGCATGCCGCCGCGTCGTCACATCGTGGAACACCAGGCCGCCATAGCTGTGCACCGCGTCGACCAGCTCCTTCACCGCACCGAGGCTGGTGATCACGATCGGCACTTTATGCTCGACGCAGATATCCAGGTCGGCCTGCAAGCGTGGGTTGCTGTTGTGCACGATCAGATTCACCGCATACGGCGCCGGGTTTTCCAATGCGGCGAGTCCCGCCTCGATCTCTTCCAGCCAGGCCTTGAAACCACTGCTTTCGCGCTGGTTCAACGCGGGAAAGCTACCCACAACGCCATTGCGGCAGCAGGCGAGTACCAGTTGCGGGTTGGATATCAGGAACATCGGCGCAGCCACTACGGGCAGACGCAGACGTTGTTCGAGCAAAGCGGGCAGCGACATTGGAATACCCCGAAATGGTGTGATTATCGAAACTAGAACGGCCGGACGACGACCAGAATTACGATAGCCAGCAATAGCAGAACCGGCACTTCATTGAACCAGCGATAAAAGACATGGCTGCGGGTGTTTTCGCCACGGGCGAAGCGTTTTACCTGTGCGCCACACATGTGGTGGTAGCCGATCAGCAGCACGACCAGGGTCAGTTTGGCGTGGATCCAGCCGCCTTGACTGAAGATCGTCGGGTTAAGGTAAATCAGCCAGCCGCCAAAGATCAGGGTGGCGATCATCGCCGGGCCCATGATGCCGCGATACAGCTTGCGCTCCATGACGCTGAAGCGCTCCTTGCTGGTCGTGTCCTCGCTTTGCGCGTGATAAACGAACAAGCGCGGCAGGTAGAACAGCCCGGCGAACCAGCAGACAACACTGACGATATGCAACGCTTTGATCCACAGATAGAGCATTTTGGTGATTCCCTCATTCACGGTAAGCCAGATAGTAGAGGCTTGAGCGTCCGCACGTCACCTTGACGGTTGTCGCAGGGGCGTGCGGCCCCTATTATCGACGGCTTTCCAGTGGTTTCGTTGAGGGCAGGTTTATGGTCAAGGTCGGTATCGTCGGCGGCACGGGTTACACCGGTGTCGAACTGCTGCGTCTGTTGGCACAGCATCCGCAGGCAGAAGTGGTGGTTATCACTTCCCGATCCGAGGCCGGTCTGGCCGTGGCTGACATGTACCCGAACCTGCGCGGCCACTACGACGGCCTGGCGTTCAGCGTGCCGGACGTGAAAACCCTCGGTGCTTGCGATGTGGTGTTCTTCGCCACCCCGCACGGTGTTGCGCACGCATTGGCAGGTGAGTTGCTGGCGGCGGGCACCAAGGTCATCGACCTGTCGGCAGACTTCCGCCTGCAGGACGCCGAAGAATGGGCCAAGTGGTACGGCCAGCCTCACGGCGCTCCCGAACTGCTGGATGAAGCGGTCTACGGCCTGCCGGAAGTCAATCGCGAGCAGATCAAAAAGGCACGCCTGATTGCGGTGCCGGGTTGCTATCCGACCGCGACGCAACTGGGTTTCCTGCCATTGCTGGAAGCCGGACTGGCTGACGCTTCTCGCCTGATCGCCGACTGCAAATCCGGTGTCAGCGGTGCCGGCCGTGGTGCGGCTGTAGGCTCGCTATACTCCGAAACGTCGGAAAGTATGAAAGCGTATGCGGTGAAAGGTCACCGTCACCTGCCGGAGATTCGCCAGGGCCTGCGTCGTGCGGCGGGCAAAGACGTCGGTCTGACGTTCGTCCCGCATCTGACTCCGATGATTCGTGGCATCCACTCCACGCTTTACGCGACGGTGGTCGATCGTTCGGTGGATCTGCAAGCGCTGTTCGAAAAACGCTATGCCAACGAACCGTTCGTCGACGTGATGCCGGCCGGCAGCCATCCCGAAACCCGTAGCGTGCGTGGCGCCAACGTCTGCCGCATCGCGGTGCACCGTCCTCAGGATGGCGACCTGGTGGTAATCCTTTCGGTCATCGACAACCTGGTCAAAGGCGCGTCAGGGCAGGCAGTGCAGAACATGAACATCCTGTTTGGCCTGGACGAACGCTTCGGTCTGTCCCACGCCGGCATGCTGCCTTAAAAGCAGCTGCGAGCTTCGAGCCTCGAGCTACAAGTCATCAGCCGTAAGCTTGAAGCTCAGCGCTTGAAGCTTGCCGCTGCTCTCTAATAGTTGACCAATTTTCTAGGACAAGCGGATAATGCGCGTCATCACGCATTATGGCGGCGTAACGCCGGGAGATAGTCAGCATGAGCGTCGAATCCTTCACCCCCACGGCTTTGCAATTCACCCACGGTGCTGCGCACAAGGTGAAGAGCCTGGTCGATGAAGAGGGGAATGATCGCTTGAAGCTGCGCGTATTCGTTACGGGCGGCGGTTGTTCAGGGTTTCAATACGGTTTCACCTTCGATGAAGATGTGGCCGATGACGACACCATCGTCGAGCGCGAAGGCGTGAGTCTGGTAGTCGATCCGATGAGCTTCCAGTACCTGGCCGGTGCGGAAGTGGATTATCAGGAAGGTCTGGAAGGGTCGCGCTTCGTGATCAAGAACCCGAACGCCACCACGACGTGTGGTTGCGGGTCGTCGTTCTCGATCTGATTGCTGCTTTCGGAGCTTCGATTCAAACAACAAAACGCCGCAGAGCCTCACGGTTCTGCGGCGTTTTGTTGTCTGCGATTCACTCAGGCCGGATAGATGGCGCCAAGCACTCGGAGGCCGCGGGCGCCGGTGACACTCGGGCGGTTGGCGGCGATGCCTTCGAGACAGCAATGAGCCAGCCAGGCGAAGGCCATCGCTTCGACCCAGTCCGGGTCGACACCATGGGTAGCAGTGCTGGCGACGGTAGTGCCGGGCAGCAGCGCGGCCAGTCGTGTCATCAGCGCTGAGTTGTGTGCACCGCCGCCGCAGACCAGCAGCTCCTGCGTATCGGTTTGAGCGCTTTGCAGCGCGGTAACGATAGTAAGCGCGGTCAGTTCGAGCAGCGTGGCCTGCACATTTTCCGCGGCAAGTGGGGGAAGGCATGAAAGGTGTTGTTCAAGCCAGGGCAGGTTGAACACCTCGCGTCCGGTACTTTTCGGCCCTTGGGTAATGAAGAACGGGTCGCTGAGCAGGGCTTCGAGCAATTCCGGTTCAACAGTGCCTGTCTTCGCCCAGTCACCATTGCGGTCGTAGTTTTCGCCGCGTTGCTGCTGAATCCAGGCGTCCATCAGGACATTCCCCGGGCCGCAGTCGAAACCGGCTACAGGCCTGGTCGGCTCGATCAGACTCAAATTACTGAAGCCGCCGACATTCAAGACCGCCTGATTACCGCTACGCTCTTCAAACAAAGCCTCATGAAACGCGGGCACCAGCGGCGCACCCTGGCCGCCGGCCGCGACGTCCCGACTACGGAAGTCACTGACGACCGTGATGCCGGTCAGTTCGGTGAGGAGGGCCGGGTTGCCGATCTGCACGGTAAAACCACGCGCCGGTTCGTGGCGGATGGTTTGACCGTGACTGCCGATCGCGCGAATGGCTTCAGGCTTGAGGTCCTGGTTGTTCAGTAGGGCGTGTACACCCTGAGCGGCTAAATTCACCCAATGGTGCTGAGCGATGGCCGAGCGGGCAATTTCGTCAGGGCCGCTGGCGCACAAGCCAAGCAGCTCGGCGCGCAGGGAATCGGGCATAGGGATGTAGTGGGTGGCGACCAGTCTGATCGCCGAGGTCTGCTCGATCAGGGCAATGTCCAGCCCGTCGAGACTGGTTCCGGACATTACCCCGATATACAAGGCCATGGCTTAACGCTTGCTCGAAGCCAGCATGGTGGCCTTTTCTTGATCCATCCGCGCCATCAATGGCTGGCTTTGAGCCATGAAACGAGCGCGTTCGGACTTGGCGATCGGGTCGGCCATTGGCAGTTTCTGGCCCAGTGGATCGACGTGCACGCCATTGACCTGGAATTCATAGTGCAAGTGCGGACCGGTCGACAGGCCGGTGGTGCCGATGTAGCCAATTACCTGGCCTTGCTTGACGGTACCGCCGGTTTTCACACCTTTGGCAAAGCCTTGCATGTGACCGTACAGCGTGCGGTAAGTATTGCCGTGCTGAATGATTACGGTGTTGCCGTAACCGCCGCGACGGCCGGCGAGCAGCACTTTACCGTCACCGGCAGCCTTGATCGGCGTGCCACGTGGCGCAGCGTAGTCAACGCCCTTGTGGGCACGGATCTTGTTGAGAATCGGATGCTTGCGGCCCATGGAGAACTTCGAGCTGATACGAGCGAAGTCCACCGGAGTGCGAATAAAGGCCTTTCGCATGCTGTTGCCATCGGCGGTGTAATAGCTGCTGTTGCCTTGCTTGTTGGTGTAGCGCACAGCGGTGTAGGTCTTGCCGCGGTTAGTGAAGCGGGCTGAGAGGATCGGTCCATTGCCGACCGCCTTGCCGTTGACCACTTTCTGCTCGTAGATCACATCGAATTCGTCGCCCTGACGGATGTCTTGGGCGAAGTCGACGTCATAGCCAAAAACACTGGCCATATCCATGGTCAGGCTGTGCGAGAGGCCTGCACGAGCAGCGGATTGTGACAGCGAGCTGTTGATAACACCGTGAACATAAGCGGTGCGAACAGTCGGCTTCGCGGTGATGCGATTGAACGCGTAGCCCTTGTCGTTGCGGGTCAGAGTGATGGTTTCGACGTCGCTGACCTTGCTGTGCAGGCTGGTCAGTTGGCCTTCCGGGCTCAGTTCGAATTCGAGCTTCTGGCCGCGCTTGAGTTGGCTGAACTGTTTGGCTTGTTTGTCGCTTGCCAGCACTTCATGCACAGACGCACTTGGCAGGCCGACCTTTTCAAACAACGTGGATAGCGTATCGCCCTTGGCTACAACGACTTCGCGATGGCCTGGGGCCTTAGCTTTTTCTTCAATTGCAGGTGCGGGGGCAGGGGCAGCATCCGCGGTTTGTGCGGTGCTGTCGTCAGTGTTTTCGATTTGCGCAAACGGCGAGGCTACGGGTTCATTTGTGGCTTGAGCCGCGTCAGCAGCGTCTTGATCTTGTGTCAGTTGTTCAGCAGGACTTTCCAGTTCAAGGCTCAGGGTCGTCTTTTTGGCTTCAACATCACTGGAGGGGAACACCAGCAGCGCCAGGCTGAGAAGGGCGGCGATTCCACTTGCGGCAAGCAGGTGGGTCTTCGGGTAAAGCGGGGGCGCTTTAGACGGTTCTGTGGTCATAGGTAATTTTGACTTTGAAAAATGATGAATTGGAAAAGATGAATGACATGATGAAGATGAAATAACTGTATAAAATATAACCAAATCATCTCTGAAGCAAGTCTACAGACAGTGAGTCTGTGGATTGGTGTCCGTGCGCCGGGCAAAACTTGTAATTGGTGCGCGATATTGTATGGTTGGTTCCCTTTGAATCTGAGCCTTGCGGGTCTGTTATGAAGTCGGTTGAAGAGCAGCTAGCGCTGATAAAACGTGGTGCGGAAGAACTACTGGTCGAGTCCGAGCTGATCGAGAAGCTCAAGCGCGGCCAGCCGCTGCGTATCAAGGCTGGTTTCGATCCAACTGCGCCGGATCTGCATTTGGGTCACACCGTGCTTATTAATAAGCTGCGCCAGTTCCAGGAACTGGGGCATCAGGTGATCTTCCTCATCGGTGATTTCACCGGGATGATCGGTGATCCGAGTGGCAAGAGCGCGACGCGTCCGCCGCTGACCCGCGAGCAGGTTCTGGAAAACGCCGAGACGTACAAGACTCAGGTGTTCAAGATTCTCGATCCGGCGAAAACCGAGGTCGCGTTCAACTCCACCTGGATGGATCAGATGGGGCCGGCGGATTTCATTCGTCTGACTTCGCAATACACGGTTGCTCGCATGCTTGAGCGCGACGACTTCGACAAGCGCTACACCACCAACCAGCCTATCGCTATTCATGAATTCCTCTATCCGCTGGTGCAGGGTTACGACTCGGTGGCTCTGCGCGCAGATGTAGAGTTGGGCGGTACCGATCAGAAATTCAATCTGCTGATGGGGCGCGAGTTGCAGCGTGGTTATGGCCAGGAAGCTCAATGCATTCTGACCATGCCGTTGCTCGAAGGTCTGGATGGCGTGAAGAAGATGTCCAAATCGTTGGGCAACTATGTCGGTATCCAGGAGGCGCCGGGTGTCATGTACAGCAAGCTGGTTTCGATCCCGGATGCGCTGATGTGGCGCTACTTCGAGCTGCTCAGCTTCCGCTCGATGGACGAAATCAATGCATTGCGGGCTGACGTCGAGGCCGGTGCCAATCCGCGTGACGTCAAAATCAAGCTGGCGGAAGAAATCGTAGCGCGTTTCCATGGTGAGGAGGCTGCGGCCAATGCTCACCGTGCTGCAGGTAACCGTATGAAGGATGGCGAGCTGCCGGACGACTTGCCGGAGATCGAATTGGTGTCCGCTGAGGATATGCCGATTGCCGCTGTCCTTAATAAGGCAGGGCTGGTGAAGAACTCGGCGGCTGCGCGTGATCTTCTGGCGTCTGGCGGTGTTCGCGTTGATGGTGAAGTGGTTGATCGCTCCTTTATATATGTACTGGGTGCGACCCACGTTTGCCAGGCCGGCAAAAAGGCATTTGCTCGTATCACGCTGAAATCCGAGTAATGTTTTAAATAAGTGTTGACGGCGAATTTCAGATGTCTATAATTCGCCCCACTTCCGGCGCAGTCGAAACGGAAAACTCCTTGAAATTCAACGAGTTAAGTAGGTTTCGGCAGCAGGCGGCTTCAGTTCATCGAAGCTCGAAAGGAAGCTGAAAAGAGGTGTTGACAGCAGCGTGTAACGCTGTAGAATTCGCCTCCCGCTGACGAGAGATCGGAGGCGCAAGTGGTTGAAGTTGTTGAAGAAATCTTCGAAAGCTTCTGAAAATAATCACTTGACAGCAAATGAGGCTGCTGTAGAATGCGCGCCTCGGTTGAGACGAAAGATCTTAACCAACCGCTCTTTAACAACTGAATCAAGCAATTCGTGTGGGTGCTTGTGGAGTCAGACTGATAGTCAACAAGATTATCAGCATCACAAGTTACTCCGCGAGAAATCAAAGATGTAACCAACGATTGCTGAGCCAAGTTTAGGGTTTCTTAAAAACCCAAAGATGTTTGAACTGAAGAGTTTGATCATGGCTCAGATTGAACGCTGGCGGCAGGCCTAACACATGCAAGTCGAGCGGATGAAAGGAGCTTGCTCCTGGATTCAGCGGCGGACGGGTGAGTAATGCCTAGGAATCTGCCTGGTAGTGGGGGACAACGTTTCGAAAGGAACGCTAATACCGCATACGTCCTACGGGAGAAAGCAGGGGACCTTCGGGCCTTGCGCTATCAGATGAGCCTAGGTCGGATTAGCTAGTTGGTGAGGTAATGGCTCACCAAGGCGACGATCCGTAACTGGTCTGAGAGGATGATCAGTCACACTGGAACTGAGACACGGTCCAGACTCCTACGGGAGGCAGCAGTGGGGAATATTGGACAATGGGCGAAAGCCTGATCCAGCCATGCCGCGTGTGTGAAGAAGGTCTTCGGATTGTAAAGCACTTTAAGTTGGGAGGAAGGGTTGTAGATTAATACTCTGCAATTTTGACGTTACCGACAGAATAAGCACCGGCTAACTCTGTGCCAGCAGCCGCGGTAATACAGAGGGTGCAAGCGTTAATCGGAATTACTGGGCGTAAAGCGCGCGTAGGTGGTTCGTTAAGTTGGATGTGAAATCCCCGGGCTCAACCTGGGAACTGCATTCAAAACTGTCGAGCTAGAGTATGGTAGAGGGTGGTGGAATTTCCTGTGTAGCGGTGAAATGCGTAGATATAGGAAGGAACACCAGTGGCGAAGGCGACCACCTGGACTGATACTGACACTGAGGTGCGAAAGCGTGGGGAGCAAACAGGATTAGATACCCTGGTAGTCCACGCCGTAAACGATGTCAACTAGCCGTTGGGAGCCTTGAGCTCTTAGTGGCGCAGCTAACGCATTAAGTTGACCGCCTGGGGAGTACGGCCGCAAGGTTAAAACTCAAATGAATTGACGGGGGCCCGCACAAGCGGTGGAGCATGTGGTTTAATTCGAAGCAACGCGAAGAACCTTACCAGGCCTTGACATCCAATGAACTTTCCAGAGATGGATTGGTGCCTTCGGGAACATTGAGACAGGTGCTGCATGGCTGTCGTCAGCTCGTGTCGTGAGATGTTGGGTTAAGTCCCGTAACGAGCGCAACCCTTGTCCTTAGTTACCAGCACGTTATGGTGGGCACTCTAAGGAGACTGCCGGTGACAAACCGGAGGAAGGTGGGGATGACGTCAAGTCATCATGGCCCTTACGGCCTGGGCTACACACGTGCTACAATGGTCGGTACAAAGGGTTGCCAAGCCGCGAGGTGGAGCTAATCCCATAAAACCGATCGTAGTCCGGATCGCAGTCTGCAACTCGACTGCGTGAAGTCGGAATCGCTAGTAATCGTGAATCAGAATGTCACGGTGAATACGTTCCCGGGCCTTGTACACACCGCCCGTCACACCATGGGAGTGGGTTGCACCAGAAGTAGCTAGTCTAACCTTCGGGAGGACGGTTACCACGGTGTGATTCATGACTGGGGTGAAGTCGTAACAAGGTAGCCGTAGGGGAACCTGCGGCTGGATCACCTCCTTAATCGACGACATCAGCTGCTGCATGAGCTCCCACACGAATTGCTTGATTCATTGAAGAAGACGATAGAAGCAGCTTTAAGCTCCAAGCTGATAGCTCCAGGCTAACAGTTACGCGCTCGAAATTGGGTCTGTAGCTCAGTTGGTTAGAGCGCACCCCTGATAAGGGTGAGGTCGGCAGTTCGAATCTGCCCAGACCCACCAATTTTGTTATGGGGCCATAGCTCAGCTGGGAGAGCGCCTGCCTTGCACGCAGGAGGTCAGCGGTTCGATCCCGCTTGGCTCCACCATATAAACTGCTTCTGAAAGCTTAGAAATGAATATTCCGAGAGAATATTGATTTCTAGTCTTTTGATTAGATCGTTCTTTAAAAATTTGGGTATGTGATAGAAAGATAGACTGAACGTTACTTTCACTGGTAACGGATCAGGCTAAGGTAAAATTTGTGAGTTCTCTTAGTTGAGAAATTCGAATTTTCGGCGAATGTCGTCTTCACAGTATAACCAGATTGCTTGGGGTTATATGGTCAAGTGAAGAAGCGCATACGGTGGATGCCTTGGCAGTCAGAGGCGATGAAAGACGTGGTAGCCTGCGAAAAGCTTCGGGGAGTCGGCAAACAGACTTTGATCCGGAGATGTCTGAATGGGGGAACCCAGCCATCATAAGATGGTTATCTTGTACTGAATACATAGGTGCAAGAGGCGAACCAGGGGAACTGAAACATCTAAGTACCCTGAGGAAAAGAAATCAACCGAGATTCCCTTAGTAGTGGCGAGCGAACGGGGACTAGCCCTTAAGTGGCTTTGAGATTAGCGGAACGCTCTGGAAAGTGCGGCCATAGTGGGTGATAGCCCTGTACGCGAAAATCTCTTAGTCATGAAATCGAGTAGGACGGAGCACGAGAAACTTTGTCTGAATATGGGGGGACCATCCTCCAAGGCTAAATACTACTGACTGACCGATAGTGAACTAGTACCGTGAGGGAAAGGCGAAAAGAACCCCGGAGAGGGGAGTGAAATAGATCCTGAAACCGTATGCGTACAAGCAGTGGGAGCCCACTTTGTTGGGTGACTGCGTACCTTTTGTATAATGGGTCAGCGACTTATTTTCAGTGGCGAGCTTAACCGAATAGGGGAGGCGTAGCGAAAGCGAGTCTTAATAGGGCGTCTAGTCGCTGGGAATAGACCCGAAACCGGGCGATCTATCCATGGGCAGGTTGAAGGTTAGGTAACACTGACTGGAGGACCGAACCGACTACCGTTGAAAAGTTAGCGGATGACCTGTGGATCGGAGTGAAAGGCTAATCAAGCTCGGAGATAGCTGGTTCTCCTCGAAAGCTATTTAGGTAGCGCCTCATGTATCACTGTAGGGGGTAGAGCACTGTTTCGGCTAGGGGGTCATCCCGACTTACCAAACCGATGCAAACTCCGAATACCTACAAGTGCCGAGCATGGGAGACACACGGCGGGTGCTAACGTCCGTCGTGAAAAGGGAAACAACCCAGACCGTCAGCTAAGGTCCCAAAGTTATGGTTAAGTGGGAAACGATGTGGGAAGGCTTAGACAGCTAGGAGGTTGGCTTAGAAGCAGCCACCCTTTAAAGAAAGCGTAATAGCTCACTAGTCGAGTCGGCCTGCGCGGAAGATGTAACGGGGCTCAAACCATACACCGAAGCTACGGGTATCACCTTCGGGTGATGCGGTAGAGGAGCGTTCTGTAAGCCTGTGAAGGTGAGTTGAGAAGCTTGCTGGAGGTATCAGAAGTGCGAATGCTGACATGAGTAACGACAATGGGTGTGAAAAACACCCACGCCGAAAGACCAAGGTTTCCTGCGCAACGTTAATCGACGCAGGGTTAGTCGGTCCCTAAGGCGAGGCTGAAAAGCGTAGTCGATGGAAAACAGGTTAATATTCCTGTACTTCTGGTTATTGCGATGGAGGGACGGAGAAGGCTAGGCCAGCTTGGCGTTGGTTGTCCAAGTTTAAGGTGGTAGGCTGAGATCTTAGGTAAATCCGGGATCTTAAGGCCGAGAGCTGATGACGAGTTACCCTTTGGGTGACGAAGTGGTTGATGCCATGCTTCCAAGAAAAGCTTCTAAGCTTCAGGTAACCAGGAACCGTACCCCAAACCGACACAGGTGGTTGGGTAGAGAATACCAAGGCGCTTGAGAGAACTCGGGTGAAGGAACTAGGCAAAATGGCACCGTAACTTCGGGAGAAGGTGCGCCGGTGAGGGTGAAGGACTTGCTCCGTAAGCTCATGCCGGTCGAAGATACCAGGCCGCTGCGACTGTTTATTAAAAACACAGCACTCTGCAAACACGAAAGTGGACGTATAGGGTGTGACGCCTGCCCGGTGCCGGAAGGTTAATTGATGGGGTTAGCTAACGCGAAGCTCTTGATCGAAGCCCCGGTAAACGGCGGCCGTAACTATAACGGTCCTAAGGTAGCGAAATTCCTTGTCGGGTAAGTTCCGACCTGCACGAATGGCGTAACGATGGCGGCGCTGTCTCCACCCGAGACTCAGTGAAATTGAAATCGCTGTGAAGATGCAGTGTATCCGCGGCTAGACGGAAAGACCCCGTGAACCTTTACTATAGCTTTGCACTGGACTTTGAATTTGCTTGTGTAGGATAGGTGGGAGGCTTTGAAGCGTGGACGCCAGTTCGCGTGGAGCCATCCTTGAAATACCACCCTGGCAACTTTGAGGTTCTAACTCAGGTCCGTTATCCGGATCGAGGACAGTGTATGGTGGGTAGTTTGACTGGGGCGGTCTCCTCCTAAAGAGTAACGGAGGAGTACGAAGGTGCGCTCAGACCGGTCGGAAATCGGTCGTAGAGTATAAAGGCAAAAGCGCGCTTGACTGCGAGACAGACACGTCGAGCAGGTACGAAAGTAGGTCTTAGTGATCCGGTGGTTCTGTATGGAAGGGCCATCGCTCAACGGATAAAAGGTACTCCGGGGATAACAGGCTGATACCGCCCAAGAGTTCATATCGACGGCGGTGTTTGGCACCTCGATGTCGGCTCATCACATCCTGGGGCTGAAGCCGGTCCCAAGGGTATGGCTGTTCGCCATTTAAAGTGGTACGCGAGCTGGGTTTAGAACGTCGTGAGACAGTTCGGTCCCTATCTGCCGTGGACGTTTGAGATTTGAGAGGGGCTGCTCCTAGTACGAGAGGACCGGAGTGGACGAACCTCTGGTGTTCCGGTTGTCACGCCAGTGGCATTGCCGGGTAGCTATGTTCGGGAAAGATAACCGCTGAAAGCATCTAAGCGGGAAACTTGCCTCAAGATGAGATCTCACTGGAACCTTGAGTTCCCTGAAGGGCCGTCGAAGACTACGACGTTGATAGGTTGGGTGTGTAAGCGCTGTGAGGCGTTGAGCTAACCAATACTAATTGCCCGTGAGGCTTGACCATATAACACCCAAGCAATTTGCTGACCTGAGAAGGCACCAGATTGCGGTGTGTGAAGACGAAACGAACCGAAAGTTCGAAGTTCACAAACACCTGGCTGTCACATACCCAATTTGCTGAAGCGAGGCCATCTGGTCACGAGTCAGTACCCGAATTTCTTGACGACCATAGAGCGTTGGAACCACCTGATCCCATCCCGAACTCAGCAGTGAAACGATGCATCGCCGATGGTAGTGTGGGGTTTCCCCATGTGAGAGTAGGTCATCGTCAAGATTAAATTCCGAAACCCCAATTGCGAAAGCAGTTGGGGTTTTGTTTTGCCTGCAGGAAAGCTACGCGCTTGGTTTCTATGCAATGGCCCGGTGCATGGCTATCATTCGGGCCTCATTGTGAGGCGAGACCTGCATGCTGACGTTGTTAAATCTCTTGAAGGATGGTCGATTTCATTCGGGCCAGGATCTAGGGGCGGCTCTGGGGATAAGTCGGAGCGCAGTATGGAAGCAGCTTCAGCACCTCGAGGCTGAGCTTGAATTGTCCATCCATAAAGTTCGAGGGCGGGGCTATCAATTGGCAGCACCCTTGAGTTTGCTCGACTCGGTGGAAATTTCGGCCGCAGCGCTGAAATGGCCTGTGACCGTTTTGAATTCCGTCGACTCGACAAACGCAGAAGCGTTGCGCGCCATTGGCCAAGGTGCTCTTGCGCCTTTTTTGGTTCTTGCGGAGCGGCAGGTTTCCGGCCGTGGACGTAGAGGCCGTAAATGGGTCAGCCCGTTTGCCGAAAATCTTTACTACAGTCTTGTCCTGCGTATTGATGGCGGGATGCGCCAGCTCGAAGGCTTGAGTCTTGTCGTGGGGTTGGCTGTGCTGCAGGTTTTGCGAAATTTCGGCGTTTCGTCTGCCGGGTTGAAGTGGCCTAACGATGTTTTGGTCGGAAGCAAAAAAATTGCAGGCATCCTCCTTGAGCTCGTCGGGGATCCGGCGGATGTTTGTCATGTAGTGCTGGGTATTGGTATCAACGTGAACATGCAAAAGGCTGACGAAGTCGACCAGCAATGGACTTCGATACGGCTCGAATCCGGCAAATGTATTGATCGTAATGTTTTGGTGGGTGAGTTGAACGCACGGTTGAATGCCTACATCCAGCGCCACCAGTTGGAAGGCTTTTCTACGCTCCGGGCGGAATGGGAAGCCAATCATTTGTGGCAGGATCGCTCGGTGTCATTGATTGCAGGTTCAAGCCATATCGACGGCGTGGTAGTTGGAATAGATAACCAGGGTGCGCTGCGCTTGAAGGTGGATGGCGTGGAAAAGGTATTTAGTGGTGGTGAGCTCAGCCTGAGGTTGCGTGATGATTCTTGAGCTCGATTGTGGAAACAGTTTCATCAAGTGGCGAGTATTGAAATCTGCCCTTGGAATCTTGTTTGCCGAGGGTGTTGTCGACTCTAATCTGGCATTGCTTGAGAGCTTGAGGGCTGTTGATGGGCTTGGCCTGCGCAGATGTCGCTTGGTCAGTGTCAGGACCACTGAGGAAACAGATGCTTTGGTTGATGTTCTTGAGCGAGAGTTCGCTATTTCCGTTGTGCGCGCCACTTCCGCTAAGGAGATGTCCGGCGTCAGGAATGGTTACGAAGATTATCAGCGCTTGGGCCTTGATCGTTGGCTTGCAATGCTGGGTGGCTTTCACCTGGCGTCGGGCAAGGCTTGCCTGGTGCTCGATTTTGGTACGGCGGTAACCGCTGATTTCGTAGCTGCTGACGGTGAGCACCTGGGAGGCTTCATTTGTCCTGGAATGCCGTTGATGCGAGATCAGTTGCGCACCCATACCCGGAAGATTCGCTATGGAGACCTGGCGGCTGAGCGCGCGCTGTCCAGTACCGCGCCAGGGCGGACAACTGTAGAGGCGGTGGAGCGCGGTTGTTCCTTGATGTTGCGAGGCTTTGTGTTGACCCAGATGGAAATGGCGCGCGCGTCGTGGGGGGGGGATTTTGCAGTTTTCATAACGGGTGGTGATGCTCAACTTGTAGCAGATGTTGCGCCTGAGGCTCGGGTCGTCCCGGACTTGGTATTTGTGGGGTTGGCTATGGCGTGTCCTTTTTCCTGAGGTTTGTATGCGTTGGTTGTTCCTCCTGCTAGTCGTTCTGAACGTTTTTTATTATGTCTGGCATCAGCAGGAGGCGCCTCTGCGAGCGAAGGATGTAACGCCTCTCAGTTTGTACCGCGGTTCCCAGCAAGACATTCGTTTGCTCAGTGAATCGAACAGTAATGTGAGCGAAAGGCAGGAGGGGCGGCGGCAAGACTGTCTGTTGCTCGGCGGCCTCACCCGTCAGGAATCGATTGCGCGCCTTCAACAACGTTTGGCAGCACTGGGGGTCGAGGTGCGATCTTCGTCAAAAGATGTTTGGGGGGAGGGTTATTGGTTGTCTGTCGCGCCTCAGAGCCAGCGTTTGCTGGGCGATGTCCAGCTGCAAAACCTTTCCAATGAATTCAATGAGTTAAAACATAAAATAATGCTGTGTGAGGGGGTTGCACCTGCTCAATAGTTTGCATAGAATGGCGCCCGCTCCACAGCGAAGACCTGAAGAGGTAGTTGAAGTGGGGTGATGTCAATGCAGCTAACCTCAGGTTTTTAAATGAGAAAATGCTTGACAGGGGTTTGGCATAGTATAGAATGCCGGCCTGATTAGGAGGGGTTCCCGAGCGGCCAAAGGGATCAGACTGTAAATCTGACGTCTACGACTTCGAAGGTTCGAATCCTTCTCCCTCCACCAGATTTAAGCGTGAGCTGCAGGCTCCGCGGGTATAGTTTAGTGGTAGAACCTCAGCCTTCCAAGCTGATGATGCGGGTTCGATTCCCGCTACCCGCTCCAAGTTTGCAGGTTGTGCAAAGTGTTTTGCTCTTGTAGCTCAGTTGGTAGAGCACACCCTTGGTAAGGGTGAGGTCAGCGGTTCAAATCCGCTCAAGAGCTCCATCTAACAAGGCAGATATGAAAATATCTGCCTTTGTTTTAATGGTTGATATTGTTTTTCTAATTCTTCTGTTTGAGGGTGATATCGATGGCTAAGGAAAAATTTGATCGTTCCCTGCCCCACGTCAACGTTGGGACCATTGGTCACGTTGACCACGGTAAAACCACTCTGACCGCTGCTCTGACTCGCGTCTGCTCCGAAGTTTTCGGTTCGGCCGTCGTTGAATTTGACAAGATCGACAGCGCTCCAGAAGAAAAAGCTCGCGGTATCACCATCAACACCGCTCACGTTGAGTACAACTCGACTATTCGTCACTACGCTCACGTTGACCGCCCAGGTCACGTTGACTATGTGAAGAAAATGACAACCGGTGCTGCCCAGATGGACGGCGCGATCCTGGTTTGCTCGGCCGCTGATGGTCCGATGCCGCAAACCCGTGAGCACATCCTGCTGTCCCGTCAGGTAGGCGTTCCGTACATCGTGGTTTTCCTGAACAAGGCTGACCTGGTAGACGATGCTGAGCTGCTGGAACTGGTTGAGATGGAAGTTCGTGACCTGCTGTCGACCTACGACTTCCCAGGCGACGACACTCCGATCATCATCGGTTCGGCTCGTATGGCGCTGGAAGGCAAAGACGACAACGAAATGGGCACCACTGCCGTTCGTAAGCTGGTTGAAACTCTGGATACCTACATCCCAGAACCAGTTCGTATGATCGACAAGCCATTCCTGATGCCAATCGAAGACGTATTCTCGATCTCGGGTCGCGGTACTGTTGTGACTGGTCGTATCGAGCGCGGTATCGTTCGCGTTCAGGATGCACTGGAAATCGTTGGTCTGCGTGACACCACCACCACCACCTGCACCGGTGTTGAGATGTTCCGTAAGCTGCTCGACGAAGGTCGTGCTGGCGAGAACTGCGGCGTTCTGCTGCGTGGTACCAAGCGTGACGACGTTGAGCGTGGCCAGGTTCTGGTCAAGCCAGGTTCGGTCAAGCCGCACACCAAGTTCACCGCAGAAGTTTACGTTCTGAGCAAGGAAGAAGGCGGTCGTCACACTCCGTTCTTCAAAGGCTACCGTCCACAGTTCTACTTCCGTACTACTGACGTGACTGGTAACTGCGAGCTGCCAGAAGGCGTTGAAATGGTAATGCCAGGTGACAACATTCAGATGACTGTTACCCTGATCAAAACCATCGCGATGGAAGACGGTCTGCGTTTCGCTATCCGTGAAGGCGGTCGTACCGTCGGCGCCGGTGTCGTGGCTAAAATCATCGAGTAAGTGGTTGTAATGTATTTTTCGGGCCGGCATAATGGTCGGCCTGATTTTGTTTTAGGTCAGTAGCTCAATTGGCAGAGCGACGGTCTCCAAAACCGTAGGTTGGGGGTTCGATTCCCTCCTGACCTGCCAGATTCACTCGGTGTGTCTGGCTTTCTTTTCACAGGATCTTCATAGATGACTCCTAAAGCTGAAGCTCAAGGCTCTCGCTTCGATCTGCTCAAGTGGCTTGTAGTTGTCGCTTTGGTGGTTGTTGGCGTTGTTGGCAATCAGTATTACTCTGCTTCGCCGATCCTGTACCGCGTACTTGCTTTGCTTGTCATCGCCGCTGTAGCTGCCTTTGTAGGCCTGCAGACTGCGAAGGGCAAGTCTTTCTTTGTACTGGTTAAGGAAGCTCGCACCGAGATTCGTAAAGTCGTGTGGCCAACTCGCCAAGAAACCACGCAGACCACCCTGATTGTGGTGGCTGTTGTTCTGGTTATGGCGTTGCTGTTGTGGGGTCTTGATTCCCTGCTCGGCTGGCTTGTTTCCTTGATTGTCGGCTAAGGGTGTCCCGTGGCTAAGCGTTGGTATGTTGTGCATGCTTACTCGGGTTACGAGAAGCATGTGATGCGCTCGCTGATCGAGCGCGTAAAGCTGGCTGGCATGGAAGATGGCTTCGGCGAGATTCTGGTTCCCACTGAAGAAGTGGTTGAAATGCGTAATGGCCAGAAGCGCAAAAGCGAGCGTAAGTTCTTCCCAGGCTATGTGCTGGTCCAGATGGATATGAACGAGGGTACTTGGCACTTGGTCAAGGATACTCCTCGGGTGATGGGCTTTATCGGCGGTACTGCTGACAAGCCTGCGCCTATCACTGATAAAGAGGCAGAAGCGATTCTGCGTCGTGTTGCTGATGGTAGCGACAAGCCGAAGCCTAAGACTCTGTTTGAGCCGGGTGAAACGGTACGCGTCAATGACGGTCCATTTGCTGATTTTAATGGCGTCGTCGAAGAAGTTAACTACGAAAAGAGCCGGATCCAGGTCGCGGTGCTCATTTTCGGTCGCTCTACTCCGGTGGAGCTCGAGTTCAGTCAGGTCGAAAAGGTCTAACTGGACAAGCAATCCCAACCCCGCAGCCCTAGGCTGTGGGGTTTTGTCGTCACTGGGATAAACGCGCAAGTAACCGGGGAGCCTTTCGAGGCGTTCGAACCCGTAATTGGAGTGCCTCATGGCCAAGAAGATTACCGCTTACATCAAGCTGCAAGTGAAGGCCGCTCAGGCTAACCCAAGTCCACCTGTTGGTCCTGCTCTGGGTCAGCACGGCGTGAACATCATGGAATTCTGCAAGGCTTTCAACGCCCGTACTCAGGGTCTTGAGCCAGGTCTGCCGACTCCAGTGATCATCACTGTCTACAGCGACCGTAGCTTCACTTTCGAAACCAAATCCACCCCTGCTTCGGTTCTGCTGAAGAAGGCGGCCGGTCTGACCAGCGGCTCCGCTCGTCCGAACACCGTTAAGGTTGGCACTGTTACCCGTGCTCAGCTGGAAGAAATCGCGAAAACCAAAAACGCGGATCTGACTGCAGCTGATATGGATGCAGCCGTGCGTACTATCGCCGGTTCTGCTCGTAGCATGGGCCTTAACGTGGAGGGTGTGTAATGGCTAAGCTGACCAAGCGTCAAAAGGCTATCGCCGGCAAAATCGAAGCAGGCAAGGCCTACAACATTGTAGACGCTGCTGCCCTGCTGGCTGAGCTGTCGACTGTCAAGTTCAGCGAGTCGTTCGACGTTGCTGTAAACCTGGGTGTAGACCCGCGTAAATCCGACCAGGTTGTTCGTAGCGCTACCGTGCTGCCACACGGCACTGGCAAGACTGTTCGCGTTGCTGTGTTCACTCAGGGTCCAGCTGCTGAGGCCGCTTTGGCTGCCGGCGCTGACCGTGTAGGCATGGACGATCTGGCTGCCGAAATGAAAGGCGGCGACCTGAACTACGACGTAGTGATCGCATCCCCGGATGCCATGCGCGTTGTAGGTCAGTTGGGTCAGATCCTTGGTCCACGTGGTCTGATGCCTAACCCTAAGGTTGGTACCGTGACTCCAGACGTAGCTACTGCGGTTAAAAACGCCAAGGCTGGTCAGGTTCGTTATCGCACCGACAAAAACGGCATCATTCACACCTCCGTTGGCAAGATCGGTTTCGATGCCGTCAAGCTGAAGGAAAACGTTGAAGCCCTGATCGCTGACCTGAAGCGTATCAAGCCAGCTTCTTCGAAAGGTATCTACGTTAAGCGCGTTACCCTGAGCACCACTATGGGCCCAGGTCTGGTTATCGATCAGAGCTCGCTGGACGCGTAAGACACAGATTGGCGCGAGAGATCGCGTCAATTGAAAAATTGGGGTCCCTGCCTGGCGGGGGCTATCCAAGACCGTAGGCGACGCAAGTCTTAAACCATCAGCCTACGCAGATGGTGCTCCCGGTTCCTTACCGAATCAGACACCAAAACGACATTCGGTTTCGATCGAATGAAACGGTAACAAGCAGGAGTTAAACCCGTGGCAATTAATCTCGAAGACAAGAAGGCCATCGTCGCTGAAGTCAACGAGGCTGCCAAAGTCGCTCTGTCCGCTGTCGTGGTTGATGCACGTGGCGTAACAGTAGGCGCAATGACCGGACTCCGTAAAGAGGCTCGTGAAGCTGGCGTTTACGTACGTGTTGTACGTAACACCCTGCTCAAGCGCGCTGTTGCTGACACTCAATACAGTGTCCTCAATGACGTGTTCACCGGCCCGACCCTGATTGCATTCTCCAACGAACATCCGGGCGCTGCTGCCCGTATCTTCAAAGAGTTTGCCAAGGGTCAGGACAAGTTCGAGATCAAGGCAGCTGCGTTCGAGGGCAAGTTCCTCGCAGCTAATCAGATCGACGTACTGGCAACTCTGCCGACCCGTGACGAAGCAATTTCCCAGCTGATGAGCGTGATTCAAGGCGCTACCAGCAAATTGGCTCGTACTCTGGCGGCAATTCGCGACCAGAAAGAAGCTGCCGCAGCCTAAGGCTCGTCAACTTCTCGCGTTTTTTGTTTATTTCGATGGTCGCGTAGGCCGTCCCCCAATTCAGGAATTGAGTCATGTCTCTGACTAACGAACAAATCATCGAAGCAATCGGCCAGAAATCCGTAGTGGAAATCGTTGAGCTGATCAAAGCGATGGAAGAAACCTTCGGTGTTACCGCTGCTGCCGCTTCGGCTGGCCCAGCTGCTGCTGCCGCTGTTGTTGAAGAGCAAACCGAGTTCAACGTTGTTCTGCTGGAAGCTGGCGAGAAGAAGGTTAACGTGATCAAGGCAGTTCGTGAACTGACCGGTCTGGGCCTGAAAGAAGCCAAAGAGAAAGTAGACGGCGCTCCTCAGGTTGTAGCTGAAGGCGTTTCGAAAGAAGCGGCTGAAGACGCCAAGAAGAAGCTGGAAGAAGCAGGCGCTAAAGTCGAGCTGAAGTAAGCATCGACTTTGCTCCTCCAGCCCGAGCGTCAAGCGACAGGCTGATGGCTGGTGGCTCTTGCCACCGGCCTTTTTCCGTTATTGGCAGCCGACTGGGTCGGTGCTGATAAAGGCGCTGTAACCACCCGATGCGGTGGCGCAAACCATGGGGTTTGCACGATTTTCTGGCTGCTCCCGTCGGGAGGGGCCAAACAAGCAGGTGACCAAGCTGGGGAACGCTGATGGCTTACTCATATACTGAGAAAAAACGTATCCGCAAGGACTTTAGCAAGTTGCCGGACGTCATGGATGTGCCTTACCTCCTGGCCATCCAGCTGGATTCGTATCGTGAATTCTTGCAAGCGGGAGCGACTAAAGATCAGTTCCGCGACGTGGGCCTGCATGCGGCCTTCAAATCCGTTTTCCCGATCATCAGCTACTCCGGCAATGCTGCGCTGGAGTACGTCGGTTATCGTCTGGGCGAACCGGCATTTGATGTCAAAGAATGCGTATTGCGCGGTGTAACTTTCGCCGTACCTTTGCGGGTAAAAGTGCGCCTGATCATTTTCGACAAAGAATCGTCGAACAAAGCGATCAAGGACATCAAAGAGCAAGAAGTCTACATGGGTGAAATTCCCCTGATGACTGAGAACGGTACCTTCGTAATCAACGGTACCGAGCGTGTAATCGTTTCCCAGCTGCACCGTTCCCCGGGCGTGTTCTTCGACCACGACCGCGGCAAGACGCATAGCTCCGGCAAACTTCTGTACTCCGCGCGCATCATTCCTTACCGCGGTTCGTGGCTGGACTTCGAGTTTGACCCGAAAGACTGCGTGTTCGTGCGTATCGACCGTCGTCGCAAGCTGCCGGCATCCGTGCTGCTGCGCGCGCTCGGCTATACCACCGAAGAAGTGCTCGACGCGTTCTACACCACCAACGTTTTCCACCTGAGCGGCGAAACCCTCAGCCTGGAACTGGTGCCGTCGCGCCTGCGTGGCGAGATCGCAGTTCTGGACATCCAGGACGAAAAGGGCAAGGTCATCGTTGAAGCAGGCCGCCGTATTACCGCGCGCCACATCAACCAGATCGAAAAAGCCGGTATCAAGACGCTGGAAGTACCACTGGACTACGTCCTGGGTCGCACTACCGCCAAGGTCATCGTGCACCCGGCTACCGGCGAAATCCTGGCTGAGTGCAACACCGAGCTGAACACCGAAGTCCTGGCAAAAATTGCCAAGGCCGGCGTTGTACGCATCGAGACTCTGTATACCAACGATATCGATTGCGGTCCGTTCGTCTCCGACACACTGAAGATCGACTCCACCAGCAACCAATTGGAAGCGCTGGTCGAGATCTATCGCATGATGCGTCCAGGCGAGCCGCCAACCAAAGACGCTGCCGAAACCCTGTTCAACAACCTGTTCTTCAGCCCTGAGCGCTATGACCTGTCTGCGGTCGGCCGGATGAAGTTCAACCGTCGTATCGGTCGTACCGAGATCGAAGGTTCGGGCGTGCTGTGCAAGGAAGACATCGTCGCGGTACTGAAGACTCTGGTCGACATCCGTAATGGTAAAGGCATCGTCGATGACATCGACCACCTGGGTAACCGTCGTGTTCGCTGCGTAGGCGAAATGGCCGAGAACCAGTTCCGCGTTGGCCTGGTACGTGTAGAGCGTGCGGTCAAAGAGCGTCTGTCGATGGCCGAAAGCGAAGGCCTGATGCCGCAAGACCTGATCAACGCCAAGCCAGTGGCTGCGGCGGTGAAAGAGTTCTTCGGTTCCAGCCAGCTCTCGCAGTTCATGGACCAGAACAACCCGCTGTCCGAGATCACCCACAAGCGTCGTGTGTCCGCACTCGGCCCTGGCGGTCTGACTCGTGAGCGCGCCGGCTTTGAAGTCCGTGACGTACACCCGACTCACTACGGTCGTGTCTGCCCGATTGAAACGCCGGAAGGTCCGAACATCGGTCTGATCAACTCCCTGGCTGCGTACGCTCGCACCAACCAGTACGGCTTCCTGGAAAGCCCGTACCGTGTGGTGAAAGAGGGTGTGGTCACCGACGAGATCGTGTTCCTGTCCGCCATTGAAGAAGCCGATCACGTGATCGCGCAGGCTTCGGCGACCATGAACGAGCAGAAAGTCCTGATCGACGAGCTGGTTGCCGTACGTCACCTGAACGAATTCACCGTCAAGGCGCCTGAAGAAGTCACCTTGATGGACGTTTCGCCGAAGCAGGTAGTTTCGGTTGCAGCGTCGCTGATTCCGTTCCTCGAGCACGACGACGCCAACCGTGCGTTGATGGGTTCGAACATGCAGCGTCAGGCTGTACCAACCCTGCGCGCTGACAAGCCGCTGGTCGGTACCGGCATGGAGCGTAACGTTGCTCGTGACTCCGGCGTTTGCGTCGTGGCTCGTCGTGGTGGCGTGATCGATTCCGTCGACGCCAGCCGTATCGTGGTTC
The DNA here is from genome assembly GCA_902825215.1 of Pseudomonas fluorescens. Lineage (GTDB taxonomy): Bacteria > Pseudomonadota > Gammaproteobacteria > Pseudomonadales > Pseudomonadaceae > Aquipseudomonas > Aquipseudomonas fluorescens_G. Next base: position 5,551,137 of record LR782234.1, on the reverse strand, counting down.
GTGTTGCTGATGATGAAGTTGAAACCGGTGAAGCCGGTGTCGACATCTACAACCTGACCAAATACACCCGCTCGAACCAGAACACCTGCATCAACCAGCGTCCGCTGGTGCGTAAAGGTGATCGCGTTCAGCGTAGCGACATCATGGCCGACGGCCCGTCCACCGACATGGGTGAACTGGCTCTGGGTCAGAACATGCGCATCGCGTTCATGGCATGGAACGGCTTCAACTTCGAAGACTCCATCTGCCTGTCCGAGCGTGTGGTTCAGGAAGACCGCTTCACCACGATCCACATTCAGGAACTGACCTGTGTGGCCCGTGACACCAAGCTTGGCCCAGAGGAAATCACTGCGGACATCCCGAACGTGGGTGAAGCTGCACTGAACAAGCTGGACGAAGCCGGTATCGTTTATGTAGGTGCTGAAGTAGGCGCAGGCGACATCCTGGTGGGCAAGGTCACTCCGAAAGGCGAGACCCAACTGACTCCGGAAGAAAAACTGCTGCGTGCGATCTTCGGTGAAAAAGCCAGCGACGTAAAAGACACTTCCCTGCGCGTGCCAACCGGCACCAAAGGCACTGTCATCGACGTACAAGTCTTCACCCGTGACGGCGTTGAGCGTGATGCTCGTGCACTGTCGATCGAGAAGTCCCAGCTGGACGAGATCCGCAAGGATCTGAACGAAGAGTTCCGCATCGTTGAAGGCGCTACTTTCGAACGTCTGCGTTCCGCTCTGGTAGGCCACAAGGCTGAAGGCGGCGCCGGTCTTAAGAAAGGTCAGGACATCACCGACGAAGTACTCGACGGTCTTGAGCACGGCCAGTGGTTCAAACTGCGCATGGCTGAAGATGCTCTGAACGAGCAGCTCGAGAAGGCTCAGGCCTACATCGTTGATCGTCGCCGTCTGCTGGACGACAAGTTCGAAGACAAGAAGCGCAAACTGCAGCAGGGCGATGACCTGGCTCCAGGCGTGCTGAAAATCGTCAAGGTTTACCTGGCAATCCGTCGTCGCATCCAGCCGGGCGACAAGATGGCCGGTCGTCACGGTAACAAAGGTGTGGTCTCCGTGATCATGCCGGTTGAAGACATGCCGCACGATGCCAATGGCACTCCGGTCGACGTGGTCCTCAACCCGCTGGGCGTACCTTCGCGTATGAACGTTGGTCAGATCCTTGAAACCCACCTGGGCCTCGCGGCCAAAGGTCTGGGCGAGAAGATCAACCGGATGGTCGAAGAGCAGCGTAAAGTCGCTGAACTGCGTACCTTCCTGGACGAGATCTACAACCAGATCGGCGGTCGTAACGAAGATCTGGACAGCTTCTCCGATCAGGAAATCCTGGATCTGGCGAAGAACCTGCGTGGCGGCGTTCCAATGGCCACTCCAGTGTTCGACGGCGCCAAGGAAAGCGAAATCAAGGCCATGCTGAAACTGGCAGACCTGCCGGAAAGCGGCCAGATGCAGCTGACCGACGGCCGTACCGGCAACAAGTTCGAGCGTCCAGTTACCGTTGGCTACATGTACATGCTGAAGCTGAACCACTTGGTAGACGACAAGATGCACGCGCGTTCTACCGGTTCGTACAGCCTGGTTACCCAGCAGCCGCTGGGTGGTAAGGCGCAGTTCGGTGGTCAGCGTTTCGGGGAGATGGAGGTCTGGGCACTGGAAGCATACGGTGCTGCATACACTCTGCAAGAAATGCTCACAGTGAAGTCGGACGATGTGAACGGCCGTACCAAGATGTACAAGAACATCGTGGATGGCGATCACCGTATGGAGCCGGGCATGCCCGAGTCCTTCAACGTGTTGATCAAGGAAATTCGTTCCCTCGGCATCGATATCGATCTGGAAACCGAATAACACGTGACGCGAATCGAGAGCGGGGCAGGATTGCCCGCTCTCTGCTCCGCCAGGAGGAAAGGCCTTGAAAGACCTACTGAATTTGCTGAAAAACCAGGGTCAAGTCGAAGAGTTCGACGCCATCCGTATCGGATTGGCATCGCCTGAGATGATCCGTTCGTGGTCGTTCGGTGAAGTTAAAAAGCCGGAAACCATCAACTACCGTACGTTCAAACCTGAGCGTGACGGCCTGTTCTGCGCCAAGATCTTTGGCCCGGTAAAGGATTACGAGTGCCTGTGCGGTAAGTACAAGCGCTTGAAGCACCGTGGTGTGATCTGCGAGAAGTGCGGCGTTGAAGTTGCACTGGCCAAAGTTCGTCGTGAGCGCATGGCGCACATCGAACTGGCTTCGCCGGTTGCCCACATCTGGTTCCTGAAATCGCTGCCGTCGCGTATCGGCTTGCTGATGGACATGACCCTGCGTGATATCGAACGCGTTCTCTACTTCGAGAGCTATGTCGTTATCGATCCAGGCATGACCACCCTTGAAAAAGGTCAGCTGCTGAACGACGAGCAGTACTTCGAAGCGCTGGAAGAGTTCGGTGACGACTTCGACGCCCGCATGGGTGCGGAAGCTGTCCGTGAACTGCTGCACGCTATCGACCTGGAACACGAGATTGGCCGTCTGCGTGAAGAAATTCCGCAAACCAACTCGGAAACCAAGATCAAGAAGCTGTCCAAGCGTCTGAAGTTGATGGAAGCCTTCCAGGGTTCCGGCAACCTGCCAGAGTGGATGGTGCTGACCGTTCTGCCGGTTCTGCCGCCAGATCTGCGTCCACTGGTCCCGCTCGATGGCGGTCGTTTCGCGACTTCCGACCTCAACGATCTGTATCGTCGAGTGATCAACCGTAACAACCGTTTGAAGCGCCTGCTGGATCTGTCCGCTCCGGACATCATCGTGCGCAACGAAAAGCGTATGTTGCAGGAAGCTGTCGATGCTCTGCTCGACAACGGTCGTCGTGGCCGCGCCATCACCGGTTCCAACAAGCGCCCTCTGAAATCCCTGGCTGACATGATCAAGGGTAAGCAGGGTCGTTTCCGTCAGAACTTGCTCGGTAAGCGTGTTGACTACTCCGGTCGTTCGGTAATTACCGTAGGCCCGACCCTGCGTCTGCACCAGTGCGGTCTGCCGAAGAAGATGGCTCTCGAGCTGTTCAAGCCGTTCATTTTCGGCAAGCTGGAAATGCGTGGTCTCGCGACCACCATCAAAGCGGCCAAGAAAATGGTCGAGCGCGAACTGCCAGAGGTTTGGGACGTTCTCGCTGAAGTGATTCGCGAACACCCGGTCCTGCTCAACCGTGCACCGACCCTTCACCGTCTGGGTATCCAGGCGTTTGAACCGGTTCTGATCGAAGGTAAGGCTATCCAGCTGCACCCTCTGGTCTGCGCCGCGTACAACGCCGACTTCGACGGCGACCAAATGGCCGTGCACGTACCGCTGACGCTGGAAGCCCAGCTCGAAGCGCGTGCGCTGATGATGTCGACCAACAACATTCTGTCGCCAGCCAACGGTGAGCCAATCATCGTTCCGTCGCAGGACGTTGTATTGGGTCTGTACTACATGACTCGTGAAGCGATCAACGCCAAAGGCGAAGGTCGTGTGTTCGCGGATCTGCAGGAAGTCGACCGTGTGTTCCGTGCCGGCGAAGCCGCACTGCACGCCAAGGTCAAGGTTCGTATCAACGAAACCGTCAACGACCGTGACGGCAACAGCGTGAGCGGTACCCGTATCGTCGACACCACTGTCGGCCGTGCGCTGCTGTTCCAGGTTGTGCCAAAAGGTCTGTCGTTCGACGTCGTCAACCTGCCGATGAAGAAAAAGGCGATCTCCAAACTGATCAACCAGTGCTACCGCGTGGTTGGTTTGAAAGAGACCGTTATCTTCGCTGACCAGTTGATGTATACCGGTTTCGCTTACTCGACCATTTCCGGCGTTTCCATCGGTGTTAACGACTTCGTTATCCCGGACGAGAAAGCCCGCATCATCGGTGCTGCCACCGACGAAGTGAAAGAGATCGAGAGCCAGTACGCCTCCGGCCTGGTAACCCAGGGCGAGAAGTACAACAAAGTGATCGACCTCTGGTCGAAAGCGAACGACGAAGTTTCCAAGGCAATGATGGCCAACCTCTCGAAAGAGAAGGTTATCGACCGTCACGGCGTTGAAGTCGATCAAGAATCGTTCAACTCGATGTACATGATGGCTGACTCGGGTGCGCGGGGTTCCGCCGCACAGATTCGTCAGCTGGCCGGTATGCGTGGTCTGATGGCCAAGCCAGACGGTTCCATCATTGAAACGCCGATTACTGCGAACTTCCGTGAAGGTTTGAGCGTACTTCAGTACTTCATCTCGACTCACGGTGCTCGTAAAGGTCTGGCGGATACCGCGTTGAAAACTGCGAACTCCGGTTACCTGACTCGTCGTCTGGTAGACGTGGCGCAGGATCTGGTAGTAACCGAGATCGATTGCGGCACCGAGCACGGTCTGCTGATGACTCCGCACATTGAAGGCGGTGATGTTGTAGAGCCGTTGGGTGAGCGCGTATTGGGTCGTGTTATTGCTCGTGACGTATTCAAGCCAGGTACCGAGGACGTTATCGTTCCTGCCGGCACTCTGGTAGACGAGAAGTGGGTCGAGTTCATCGAGCTGAACAGCATCGACGAAGTGATCGTGCGTTCGCCGATCAGCTGCGAAACCCGCTATGGCATTTGCGCCAAGTGCTACGGCCGTGATCTGGCTCGTGGTCACCAGGTGAACATCGGTGAAGCGGTCGGCGTCATCGCTGCCCAGTCCATCGGTGAGCCGGGTACCCAGCTGACGATGCGTACGTTCCACATCGGTGGTGCGGCAAGCCGTACTTCCGCAGCCGACAGCGTTCAGGTGAAGAATGGCGGTACTGTCCGTCTGCACAACCTGAAGCACGTTGAGCGAGTGGATGGTCACCTGGTAGCTGTGTCCCGTTCCGGTGAGCTGGCAATCGCTGATGACTTCGGTCGTGAGCGCGAGCGTTACAAGCTGCCATACGGTGCCGTGATTTCGGTTAAAGAAGGTGACAAGGTCGACGCTGGCGCAATCGTGGCCAAGTGGGATCCGCACACTCACCCGATCGTTACCGAAATGAAAGGTACCGTGACCTACGTGGGCATGGAAGAAGGCATCACGATCAAGCGTCAGACTGACGAATTGACCGGTATGACCAACATTGAAGTACTCGACGCGAAAGATCGTCCAGCTGCCGGTAAGGAAATCCGTCCTGCAGTGAAGATGGTCGACGACAACGGCAAGGATCTGTTGCTGCCAGGCACTGACGTTATCGCTCAGTACTTCCTGCCAGCCAACGCTCTGGTCGGTGTGGCTGACGGCGCGAAGATTGCGATCGGTGATGTTATCGCTCGTATCCCGCAAGAAACTTCGAAGACTCGCGACATCACCGGTGGTCTGCCGCGTGTTGCCGACCTGTTCGAAGCCCGTCGTCCGAAAGAAGCGTCGATTCTGGCTGAAGTCAGCGGCACCATCGCGTTCGGTAAAGAGACCAAGGGCAAGCGCCGTCTGGTCATTACCCCGAACGACGGTAGCGATCCGTACGAAGAGCTGATTCCGAAGTGGCGTCACCTGAACGTGTTCGAAGGCGAACAGGTCAACCGCGGCGAAGTTATCTCCGACGGCCCGAGCGATCCACACGACATCCTGCGTCTGCTGGGTGTGAGTGCGCTGGCCAAGTACATCGTCAACGAGATCCAGGACGTTTACCGTCTGCAAGGCGTGAAGATCAACGACAAGCACATCGAGACGATCCTGCGTCAGATGCTGCGTAAAGTTGAGATCTCCGAGTCCGGCGACTCCAGCTTCATCAAGGGCGACCAGATGGAACTGACTCACGTTCTGGTAGAGAACGAGCGTCTGAGCACGGAAGACAAGTTTGTCTCCAAGTTCACTCGCGTTCTGCTGGGTATCACCAAGGCGTCGCTGTCCACCGAATCGTTCATCTCGGCGGCTTCCTTCCAGGAAACCACGCGCGTACTGACCGAAGCGGCAGTCACCGGCAAGCGCGATTACCTGCGCGGCCTGAAAGAAAACGTCGTCGTGGGTCGTCTGATCCCGGCGGGTACCGGTCTGGCTTATCACAGCGAGCGCAAGCGTCGCCGTGATGCAGACAAACCGTTGCGCGTAAGCGCCAGTGAAGTGGAAGCTGCACTGACCGAAGCACTGAACTCGAGCGGTAACTGAGTTCTGCGGTAATTGAGCGTAAGGCCCTGATCGCTCCGTTCGTCGAATCGAGACATTTAGTCGAGGTTCGATGAGTGGGGAGGTCGGGGCCTTGCCTTGACTGGGATCAAGATCCTCTTTAGACTCTTGATCCCCTAAATTTGGCGGGAATTCGTTCCTGCCATTTTGCTTTTCTTGCAAGACAATAGCGTCGCAAGACAACAGTGGAGCTAGTAGATGGCAACTATCAACCAGCTGGTACGTCAGCCGCGTAAGCGTATCGTCGAGAAATCCGACGTACCTGCGCTGCAGAACTGCCCGCAACGTCGTGGCGTGTGCACCCGTGTGTACACCACCACGCCGAAAAAACCTAACTCGGCACTGCGTAAAGTATGCCGTGTGCGCCTGACCAACGGTTTCGAGGTTTCCTCGTACATCGGTGGTGAAGGTCACAACCTGCAAGAGCACAGCGTGGTACTGATCCGCGGCGGTCGTGTAAAAGACTTGCCAGGTGTTCGTTACCACACCGTTCGCGGCTCCTTGGATACTTCCGGCGTTAAAGGCCGTAACCAGGGTCGTTCGAAGTACGGTACCAAGCGTCCGAAGTAATCGGCCGTTTTGCAGTTTTTCATTTTATTGAGTCGATAAGAGTAAGGTCGGGCACGCATCCTCTGGATCTGTCCCGAGCTAACCTGAAGACCGCTTGAGGGCTTATCATGCCAAGACGTCGCGTAGCAGCAAAGCGTGAGATTCTGGACGATCCGAAATACGGAAGCCAGATCCTCGCCAAATTCATGAACCACGTTATGGAAAGCGGCAAGAAAGCCGTTGCCGAGCGTATCGTTTATGGTGCCCTGGAAACCGTTGCGGCCCGTAAGGCTGGCACCGATCCCCTGGAACTCTTCGAAAAAGCACTCGACGCCATCGCTCCGCTGGTCGAAGTGAAGTCGCGCCGCGTTGGTGGTGCTACTTACCAGGTTCCGGTCGAGGTTCGTCCTTCCCGTCGTAACGCTCTGGCAATGCGCTGGTTGGTAGACTTCGCCCGTAAGCGTGGCGAGAAGTCTATGGCCCTGCGTTTGGCTGGCGAACTGCTGGATGCTGCTGAAGGTAAAGGTGCTGCTGTTAAGAAGCGTGAAGACGTGCACCGTATGGCTGAAGCCAACAAAGCTTTCTCGCACTACCGCTTCTAATTTTAGCTTCACTAATTTTGCGAGGGCTTTATGGCTCGTACTACTCCGATTAGCCGCTACCGTAACATCGGTATCGTCGCTCACGTGGATGCTGGTAAAACCACCACCACCGAGCGCGTACTGTTTTACACCGGCAAAAGTCACAAAATGGGCGAGGTGCATGATGGCGCCGCGACCACAGACTGGATGGTTCAGGAGCAGGAGCGTGGTATTACCATTACTTCTGCTGCCATTACCGCCTTCTGGAAAGGTTCCGAGAAGCAGTACCCGCACGAACACCGCTTCAACGTAATCGATACCCCGGGCCACGTAGACTTCACCATTGAAGTTGAGCGTTCCCTGCGCGTACTCGACGGCGCTGTCGTGGTATTCTGTGGTACCTCGGGTGTTGAGCCGCAATCGGAAACCGTATGGCGTCAGGCCAACAAATACGGCGTTCCGCGTCTTGTTTACGTAAACAAGATGGACCGTGCCGGCGCCAACTTCCTGCGCGTGATCGGTCAGATCAAGCAGCGTCTGGGTCACACTCCGGTGCCGATTCAGCTGGCTATCGGTTCCGAAGACAACTTCCAGGGTCAGATCGATCTGATCAACATGCAAGCTGTCTACTGGAACGACTCTGACAAGGGTATGGTCCCTGTTCGCAAGGACATCCCTGCCGAGCTGCAAGAGCTGGCTGAAGAGTGGCGCAACAACATGGTTGAAGCTGCCGCCGAAGCCAACGAAGAGCTGATGAACAAGTACCTGGAAGGCGAAGAGCTGTCGATCGAAGAGATCAAGGCTGCTTTGCGTCAGCGTACTATCGCCGGCGAAATCGTTCTGGCCGTTTGCGGTTCTTCGTTCAAGAACAAGGGCGTTCCCCTGGTTCTCGACGCCGTTATCGACTACCTGCCTGCTCCGACCGACATTCCTGCGATCAAGGGTTCCAACCCTGATAACGAGGAAGAGGAAATGGAGCGTCACGCAAGCGATGACGAGCCGTTTGCTGCTCTGGCGTTCAAGATTGCTACCGACCCATTCGTGGGTACTCTGACCTTCGTCCGCGTTTACTCGGGCGTGTTGAACTCCGGCGACGGCGTGATCAACTCGGTCAAAGGCAAGAAAGAGCGTGTGGGTCGTATGGTGCAAATGCACGCAAACGCCCGTGAAGAGATCAAGGAAGTGCGCGCTGGCGACATCGCGGCCCTGATCGGCATGAAGGACGTCACCACTGGTGAAACCCTCTGCAACGCCGACAAGCCAATCATCCTGGTTCGTATGGACTTCCCGGAGCCGGTTATTTCGGTTGCCGTAGAGCCCAAGACCAAGGACGACCAGGAAAAAATGGGCATCGCTCTGGGCAAACTTGCTCAGGAAGACCCGTCTTTCCGCGTTAAAACTGATGAAGAGACTGGTCAGACGATCATCTCCGGCATGGGCGAGCTGCACCTGGACATCCTGGTTGACCGGATGCGCCGTGAGTTCAACGTCGAAGCCAACATCGGCAAGCCTCAGGTTTCGTATCGTGAGCGCATCACGAAGAACTGTGAAATCGAAGGCAAGTTCGTTCGTCAGTCCGGTGGTCGCGGCCAGTTCGGTCACTGCTGGATTCGTTTTGCTCCTGCTGACGAAGGTCAGGAAGGTCTGCAATTCGTGAACGAAGTTGTAGGTGGTGTGGTTCCTAAGGAATACATCCCGGCTATCCAGAAGGGTATCGAAGAGCAGATGAAGAACGGCGTTGTTGCCGGCTATCCGCTGATCGGCCTGAAGGCTACCGTGTTCGATGGTTCTTACCACGACGTCGACTCGAACGAGATGGCGTTTAAAGTGGCTGCCTCCATGGCGACCAAGCAACTGGCCCAGAAGGGCGGTGGTGAGTTGCTCGAGCCGATCATGGCTGTAGAAGTTGTTACGCCTGAAGACTATATGGGTGATGTGATGGGCGACCTTAACCGTCGTCGCGGCATGATCCAGGGTATGGAAGACACAGTGTCCGGCAAGGTTATCCGTGCCGAGGTTCCACTGGGTGAGATGTTCGGTTATGCGACCGACGTTCGTTCCATGTCCCAGGGTCGCGCAAGCTACTCTATGGAATTCAAAAAATACGATACGGCTCCGTCGCACATCGTCGAATCCGTAACCAAAAAACAAGGCTGATTCAGCCCCTTTAGGCTAGGAGTTAATTGTCGTGGCTAAAGAAAAATTTGATCGTTCCCTACCGCACGTCAACGTTGGCACCATCGGTCACGTTGACCACGGTAAAACCACTCTGACCGCTGCTCTGACTCGCGTCTGCTCCGAAGTTTTCGGTTCGGCCGTCGTTGAATTCGACAAGATCGACAGCGCTCCAGAAGAAAAAGCTCGCGGTATCACCATCAACACCGCTCACGTTGAGTACAACTCGACTATTCGTCACTACGCTCACGTTGACTGCCCAGGTCACGCTGACTACGTGAAGAACATGATCACCGGTGCTGCCCAGATGGACGGCGCGATCCTGGTTTGCTCGGCCGCTGATGGTCCGATGCCACAAACCCGTGAGCACATCCTGCTGTCCCGTCAGGTAGGCGTTCCGTACATCGTGGTTTTCCTGAACAAGGCTGACCTGGTAGACGACGCTGAGCTGCTGGAACTGGTTGAGATGGAAGTTCGTGACCTGCTGTCGACCTACGACTTCCCAGGTGACGACACTCCGATCATCATCGGTTCGGCTCGTATGGCGCTGGAAGGCAAAGACGACAACGAAATGGGCACCACTGCCGTTCGTAAACTGGTTGAAACTCTGGATACCTACATCCCAGAACCAGTTCGTATGATCGACAAGCCATTCCTGATGCCAATCGAAGACGTATTCTCGATCTCGGGTCGCGGTACTGTTGTGACTGGTCGTATCGAGCGCGGTATCGTTCGCGTTCAGGATGCACTGGAAATCGTTGGTCTGCGTGACACTACCACCACCACCTGCACCGGTGTCGAGATGTTCCGCAAGCTGCTCGACGAAGGTCGTGCTGGCGAGAACTGCGGCGTTCTGCTGCGTGGTACCAAGCGTGACGACGTTGAGCGTGGCCAGGTTCTGGTCAAGCCAGGTTCGGTCAAGCCGCACACCAAGTTCACCGCAGAAGTTTACGTTCTGAGCAAAGAAGAAGGCGGTCGTCACACTCCGTTCTTCAAAGGCTACCGTCCACAGTTCTACTTCCGTACTACTGACGTGACTGGTAACTGCGAGCTGCCAGAAGGCGTTGAAATGGTAATGCCAGGTGACAACATTCAGATGACTGTTACCCTGATCAAAACCATCGCGATGGAAGACGGTCTGCGTTTCGCTATCCGTGAAGGCGGTCGTACCGTCGGCGCCGGCGTCGTAGCCAAAATCATCGAGTAAGACTTTTTAAAGTCAGCTTGATGGATTGAAAAAGCCCCCGCTCAGCGGGGGCTTTTTTATTGGGTTGACACCTATCGGGGGCGTCTATAGAATTGCGCCTCCTTTTAACGGGCGTATTGCGCCCGGTGGGAATAGCAGCCGGAGTCTGAAATCCAATGCAAAATCAGCAAATCCGTATCAGGTTGAAGGCTTTTGACCATCGCCTGATCGACCAATCAACCCAGGAAATCGTGGAAACCGCGAAACGTACTGGTGCTCAAGTGCGTGGTCCAATTCCACTGCCTACCCGTAAAGAGCGGTTCACCGTTCTGGTTTCCCCGCACGTCAACAAAGACGCGCGCGACCAGTACGAGATCCGCACTCATAAGCGCGTTCTGGACATCGTCCAGCCAACGGATAAAACCGTTGATGCTCTTATGAAGCTTGATCTTGCGGCCGGTGTGGAAGTGCAGATCAGCCTCGGCTAAGACTCGGTCTTAGTCGTGTAACGCTCTGAAATGGGCGGCCATAGCGGGTGAAAGCCCCGTACACTCATGAGGTTTACAACATGACTATTGGTGTAGTCGGTCGTAAATGCGGTATGACCCGTATTTTCACCGAAGAAGGTGTCTCCATTCCGGTCACGGTCATTGAGATCGAGCCGAATCGCGTCACCCAGTTCAAAACTGAAGAGACCGATGGCTATCGTGCAGTGCAAGTCACTGTCGGCGAGCGTCGTGCTTCGCGTGTAACAGCAGCTCAGGCTGGCCACTTCGCTAAAGCGAACGTTGCCGCTGGTCGCACCACCATGGAATTCCGTCTTGAAGAAGGCGAGTACCAGGCAGGCGATCTGATCAACGCTGAAATCTTCGCCGCTGGTCAACTGGTTGATGTAACCGGTCAGTCCAAGGGTAAAGGCTTCCAGGGTACGATCAAGCGTTGGAATTTCCGCGGGCAAGATAACACCCACGGTAACTCCGTATCCCACCGCGTCCCAGGCTCTATCGGCCAGTGCCAGACTCCTGGTCGTGTATTCAAGGGCAAAAAAATGTCCGGTCATATGGGCGCTGAGCGCGTGACCGTGCAGTCCCTGGAAGTAGTGCGCGTGGACGCTGAACGCAATCTGTTGTTGGTCAAGGGTGCTGTTCCTGGCGCTACTGGCGGCAACCTGGTTGTACGTCCAGCAGCCAAGGCTCGCGGTTAAGGGGAAGCTGACATGCAATTAAATGTAAATGACGCTCAAGCGATCGAAGTTTCCGAACTGACATTTGGCGGCGAATTCAACGAGACGCTGGTTCACCAAGCAGTCGTGGCCTACATGGCCGGCGGCCGTCAAGGTAGCAAGCAGCAGAAGACCCGTTCCGACGTTCGTGGTGGTGGCAAGCGCCCATGGCGTCAGAAAGGTACTGGCCGTGCTCGTGCCGGTACTATCCGTAGCCCAATCTGGCGTGGCGGCGGTACCACTTTCGCAGCTCGTCCACAGGATCACTCCCAGAAGCTGAACAAGAAGATGTATCGCGCAGCAATGCGTTCCATCCTTGCTGAGCTGGTGCGTACTGATCGTCTGGTCGTGGTTCAGGATTTCGCTGTTGAAACTCCGAAAACCAAAGATCTGCTGGGCAAGCTGAACAACATGAGCCTGACCGATGTTCTCATCGTGTCGGACGCTGTTGATCAGAACCTGTACCTGGCTGCTCGCAACCTGCCGCACGTAGATGTACGTGATGTGCAAGGTTCCGATCCAGTTAGTCTGATCGCATACGACAAGGTGTTGATCACCGTGTCGGCCGTGAAGAAATTCGAGGAGCTGCTGGGATGAACCAGGAACGCGTATTTAAAGTTCTGCTTGGCCCGCACGTTTCCGAGAAGGCTACGGTTCTGGCAGACAAGAAAGGCCAGTTCGTTTTCAAGGTTGCTACTGACGCAACCAAGCTGGAAATCAAGAAGGCCGTCGAAAGCCTGTTCAGCGTGAAAGTAGAGCGCGTCACTACCCTGAATGTTCTGGGTAAGAGCAAGCGCACTGCTCGCGGTCTGGGCAAGCGTAATGACTGGAAGAAGGCAGTTATCTCCCTTCAGCCAGGCCAAGATCTCGATTTCAGCAGCAGTGCTGAGTAAGGAAGGGGTGCATCATGGCAATCGTTAAATGCAAACCGACTTCCCCTGGCCGCCGTTTTGTGGTCAAGGTGGTCAACCAGGAGCTGCATAAAGGCGCTCCTCACGCACCGCTGCTCGAGAAAAAATCGAAGACTGGTGGTCGTAACAACAATGGCCGTATTACCACTCGTCACATCGGTGGTGGTCATAAGCAGCATTACCGTATGGTCGATTTCCGTCGCAACGACAAAGATGGCATCGTCGCCACTGTCGAGCGTATCGAATACGATCCAAACCGTACTGCTCACATCGCACTGCTGTGCTACGCAGACGGCGAGCGCCGCTACATCATCGCCCCTAAAGGCGTGAGTGCTGGCGACCAGCTGATCGCAGGCGCTCTGGCTCCAATCAAGCCAGGCAACGCTCTGCAACTGCGCAACATTCCAGTCGGTTCTACCGTACACGGCATCGAATTGAAGCCAGGTAAAGGCGCACAGATCGCTCGTTCCGCTGGTGCTTCGGCTCAGCTGATCGCTCGTGAAGGTGTGTACGTTACCCTGCGTCTGCGTTCCGGTGAGATGCGTAAAGTCCTGGCTGAATGCCGTGCGACCCTGGGCGAAGTCTCGAACTCCGAGCACAGCCTGCGTTCGCTGGGTAAAGCTGGTGCCAAACGCTGGCGTGGCGTTCGCCCAACCGTTCGTGGTGTTGCCATGAACCCGGTTGACCACCCACATGGTGGTGGTGAAGGTCGTACCTCTGGTGGTCGTCATCCGGTATCGCCATGGGGCTTCCCGACTAAGGGCGCGAAGACTCGTGGTAATAAGCGTACCGACAAAATGATCGTCCGTCGTCGCAAGTAAATAGAGGGATACGACAGTGCCACGTTCTCTGAAAAAAGGTCCTTTTATTGATCTTCACCTACTGAAGAAGATCGAAGTGGCGGCGGAAAAGAACGATCGCAAACCAATTAAAACCTGGTCGCGTCGTTCCATGATCCTGCCACAAATGGTCGGTCTGACCATCGCAGTACACAACGGTCGTCAGCACGTCCCGGTTCTCGTTAACGAAGACATGGTCGGCCACAAACTGGGCGAGTTCGCCGGTACCCGCAACTATCGCGGGCACGTGGCTGACAAGAAAGCCAAGCGTTAAGGGGTAAGGAAATGGAAGTAGCCGCTAAGTTGTCGGGCGCTCGAATCTCCGCCCAGAAAGCCCGCTTGGTCGCCGACCAGATCCGCGGGAAGAAGGTGGGCGAAGCGCTCAACCTGTTGGCTTTCAGCAGTAAGAAAGCCGCCGAGATCATGAAAAAAGTGCTGGAGTCGGCCGTAGCCAACGCCGAGCATAACGAAGGCGCAGACGTTGATGACCTGAAGGTCAGCACCGTTTTCGTCAACGAAGGGCGTTCGCTGAAGCGCATCATGCCACGTGCCAAAGGCCGTGCTGATCGCATCGTCAAGCGGTCTTGCCATATCACTGTCAAGGTTGCTGACAAGTAACGGAGTCGAAGAGATGGGTCAGAAAGTACATCCCATTGGCATTCGCCTGGGAATCGTCAAGGAGCACACCTCCGTCTGGTACGCAGACGGTCGGACTTATGCGGACTACTTGTTCGCAGATCTGAAAGTGCGTGAGTATCTCCAAGACAAACTAAAAAGCGCGTCCGTAAGCCGTATCGATATCCATCGTCCGGCCCAAACTGCACGCATCACCATCCACACCGCTCGTCCAGGTATCGTTATCGGGAAGAAAGGTGAGGATGTTGAGAAGCTGCGTCAGGACCTGACCAAGCAAATGGGTGTGCCTGTGCACATCAATATCGAAGAGATCCGCAAGCCGGAGCTCGACGGTATGCTGGTTGCGCAGAGCGTAGCTCAGCAGCTGGAGCGTCGCGTAATGTTCCGTCGCGCTATGAAGCGCGCAGTACAGAACGCCATGCGCATTGGTGCCAAAGGCATCAAAATCCAAGTGAGCGGTCGTCTCGGCGGTGCTGAAATCGCACGTACTGAATGGTATCGCGAAGGTCGTGTGCCATTGCACACCCTGCGTGCCGACATCGACTATGCCAACTACGAAGCTCACACCACTTACGGTGTGATCGGTGTAAAGGTTTGGATCTTCAAAGGCGAAGTTATTGGTGGTCGCCAAGAAGAACTGAAACCACAAGCACCAGCGCCTCGTAAAAAAGCTGCTAAGTAAGGGGTACGCCAAATGTTGCAACCAAAGCGTACGAAGTTCCGCAAGCAGATGACCGGCCACAACCGTGGTCTGGCACTGCGCGGTAGCAAAGTCAGCTTCGGCGAGTTCGCGCTGAAGTCTGTTGCTCGTGGTCGTCTCACCGCTCGTCAGATCGAGTCAGCGCGTCGTGCTCTGACCCGTCACGTAAAACGTGGCGGCAAGATCTGGATCCGTGTATTCCCGGACAAGCCGATCTCCAAAAAACCTCTCGAGGTTCGTATGGGTAAAGGTAAGGGTAACGTGGAGTACTGGGTTGCCCAGATTCAGCCAGGCAAAGTCCTGTATGAAATCGAGGGTGTTTCTGAAGAGCTGGCGCGTGAGGCTTTCGCCCTGGCTGCTGCAAAGCTGCCGCTCGCCACCTCCTTTGTTAAACGGACGGTGATGTGATGAAAGCGAATGAACTTCGTGAAAAATCCGCACAGCAGCTGAACGAGCAACTGCTCGGCCTGCTGCGCGACCAGTTCAATCTGCGCATGCAGAAAGCAACTGGCCAGTTGGGGCAGTCTCATCTGCTCTCGCAAGTTAAGCGTGACATCGCTCGCGTGAAGACTGTGCTCAACCAGCAGGCAGGTAAGTGATCATGGCTGAAGCCGAAAAAACTGTCCGTACGCTGACTGGCCGTGTTGTCAGCGACAAGATGGACAAAACCATCACCGTTCTGATCGAGCGTCGCGTTAAGCACCCGATCTACGGTAAATACGTTAAGCGTTCGACTAAGCTGCACGCGCACGACGAAACCAATCAGTGCCACATCGGCGACAAAGTCACTATTCGTGAAACTCGTCCGATGGCCAAGACCAAATCTTGGGCGCTGGTTGATGTTCTCGAACGCGCTGTGGAAGTCTAAGGGCTAGGGGTCGGAGAAATTATATGATTCAGACTCAATCCATGCTCGATGTGGCCGATAACAGCGGCGCTCGCCGTGTTATGTGCATCAAGGTGCTGGGTGGCTCCCATCGTCGTTACGCTGGTATCGGTGACATCATCAAAGTTACCGTGAAGGAAGCAATTCCGCGCGGTAAAGTGAAAAAAGGCCAAGTGATGACTGCTGTTGTAGTCCGCACTCGTCACGGCGTACGTCGTGCTGATGGCTCCATTATCCGCTTTGATGGCAACGCTGCTGTTCTTCTGAACAACAAGCAAGAGCCGATCGGCACCCGTATCTTTGGGCCAGTGACCCGTGAACTTCGTACTGAGAAGTTCATGAAGATCGTCTCGCTCGCCCCAGAAGTGCTGTAAGGAGATCCGACATGCAAAAGATTCGTCGTGACGACGAGATCATCGTGATCGCCGGCAAAGACAAAGGTAAGCGCGGTAAGGTGCTGAAGGTTCTTGCTGACAACCGTCTGGTTGTTGGTGGTCTGAACCTGGTCAAGCGTCATACCAAGCCTAACCCGATGTCGGGCGTACAGGGCGGTATCGTCGAGAAAGAAGCGCCACTGCACGCTTCCAACGTCGCCATCTTCAACGGCGAAACCAACAAGGCTGACCGCGTTGGTTTCAAAGTAGAAGACGGTAAGAAAATTCGTGTCTTCAAGTCGACCCAAAAAGCGGTTGATGCTTGAACACTGCTAGGTAGAAGACCATGGCACGACTAAAAGAGATTTACCGGAAGGAAATCGCTCCGAAACTTAAGGAAGAACTTAAGCTTTCGAACGTGATGGAAGTTCCGCGCGTTACCAAAATCACCCTGAACATGGGTCTGGGCGAAGCGATCGGCGACAAAAAAGTCATCGAGCACGCTGTTGCTGACCTGGAAAAGATCACCGGCCAGAAAGTCGTTGTGACCTACGCTCGTAAATCCATCGCTGGCTTCAAAGTCCGCGAAGGATGGCCGATCGGCGTCAAAGTGACCCTGCGCCGTGAGCGTATGTACGAGTTCCTGGATCGTCTGCTGTCGATCTCCCTGCCTCGGGTTCGCGACTTCCGCGGCCTGAATGCCAAGTCCTTCGATGGTCGTGGTAACTACAGCATGGGCGTGAAAGAGCAGATCATCTTCCCGGAAATCGACTACGACAAGATCGATGCTCTCCGCGGTCTGGACATTACCCTGACCACCACTGCCAAGAACGATGATGAAGGCCGCGCTCTGCTGCGTGCTTTCAAATTCCCGTTCCGCAACTGATTGGAGTAGGAAAATGGCCAAGAAGAGCATGAAAAACCGTGAGCTGAAGCGTCAGCTCACCGTTGCCAAGTACGCCACCAAGCGTGCAGCGCTGAAAGCTATCATCGTCGATCTGAACGCAAGTCCAGAAGCGCGTTGGGAAGCTACCGTAGCTCTGCAGAAGCAACCACGTGACGCAAGCGCTTCGCGCATGCGTAACCGTTGCCGCCTGACTGGTCGTCCGCACGGCGTTTACCGCAAGTTCGGCCTTGGCCGTAACAAGCTGCGTGAAGCTGCAATGCGTGGTGACGTTCCAGGTCTGGTTAAAGCCAGCTGGTAATAGTCGTCAAAGCTTCGATGGTCCGGTTTGCAAAAATCTGACCATCGGTGCCTTGAATCTGAATCAAGCCCCTTTTGGGGCTTGATTCATTTCTGGGGTGTGTCTAGAATGATCGGCTCGCCTGAGCCCGTGTTTTTTCATGCCCGGAAGTTCTCGGCGACAAGTAGTAGCCGCAAGGCTAATTTTTCTGTATTAGGAGCGTCTAGCCCATGAGTATGCAGGACCCGTTAGCGGACATGCTAACTCGAATCCGTAATGCCCAGATGGCTGAAAAGTCTGTCGTAAGCATGCCGTCTTCCACGTTGAAGGCTGCTGTAGCAAAAGTCCTGAAGGACGAAGGTTACATCGCGGATTTTCAGATCACCACCGACGCCAAGCCGTCGTTGTCCATCTCGCTGAAGTACTTCGAAGGCCGTCCGGTTATCGAAGAAGTGAAGCGCGTTAGTCGTCCAGGCCTGCGTCAGTACAAGTCCGTTGAAGATCTGCCGAAAGTTCGTGGCGGTCTTGGCGTGTCTATCGTCTCCACCAACAAAGGTGTGATGACGGATCGTGCTGCGCGCGCTGCCGGTGTCGGCGGCGAAGTTCTTTGCACTGTGTTCTAAGGGGGGATAAGCATGTCTCGCGTCGCTAAGAACCCCGTTAAGCTGCCAGCCGGTGTCGAAGTCAAATTCGCAGGCCAACAGCTTTCGGTGAAGGGTGCCAAGGGTACTCTTGAACTGAACATCCATTCGTCCGTTGAGATCGTTGAAGAAGCTGGTGAGCTGCGTTTCGCTGCTCGCAATGGCGATCAACAAACTCGCGCAATGGCCGGTACCACGCGTGCGTTGGTAAACAACATGGTCCAGGGCGTAAGCCAAGGCTTCGAGCGCAAGCTCCAGCTGGTCGGTGTTGGTTACAAGGCGCAAGCAAAAGGTCAGGTTCTGAACCTGGCTCTTGGCTTCTCGCACCCAGTGGATTACGAACTGCCGCAAGGCATCACCGCTGAGACTCCTAGCCAGACCGATATCCTGATCAAGGGCATCGACAAGCAGCTGGTAGGTCAAGTGGCCGCTGAGATCCGCGACTTCCGTCCACCAGAGCCGTACAAAGGCAAAGGTGTGCGCTACGCGGACGAAGTCGTCCGTCGTAAAGAAGCCAAGAAGAAGTAGGGCATAGCAAATGACCGACAAAAAAGTTACTCGACTGCGTCGCGCTCGCAAAGCACGCCTGAAAATGCACGAACTCGAAGTCGTGCGTCTCTGCGTGTTCCGCTCGTCGCAGCACATCTACGCCCAGGTCATCTCGGCCGACGGCAACAAAGTCCTGGCAAGTGCCTCGACTTTGGATAAAGAACTGCGTGATGGTGCCACTGGCAACATCGACGCGGCCACAAAGGTTGGCCAGCTGGTCGCTACGCGTGCTAAGGCCGCTGGCGTATCGCAAGTGGCTTTCGACCGCTCTGGCTTCAAGTACCACGGCCGCGTTAAAGCGCTGGCTGATGCTGCTCGTGAAGCTGGGCTGGAGTTCTAAGTTATGTCAAATAACGACCAAAAGCGCGACGAAGGCTACATCGAGAAGCTGGTTCAAGTTAACCGCGTAGCCAAAACCGTTAAAGGCGGCCGTATCTTCACTTTCACCGCGTTGACCGTGGTTGGTGATGGTAAAGGGCGTGTTGGCTTCGGCCGTGGCAAGTCGCGTGAAGTGCCTGCTGCGATCCAGAAGGCAATGGAAGCTGCTCGCCGCAACATGATTCAAGTTGACCTGAACGGCACCACTCTGCAGTACGCAATGAAGTCCGCTCACGGCGCTTCGAAGGTGTACATGCAGCCTGCTTCTGAAGGTACCGGTATCATCGCTGGCGGCGCTATGCGTGCTGTCCTCGAAGTTGCTGGCGTTCAGAACGTTCTGGCCAAGTGCTACGGCTCGACTAACCCGGTAAACGTGGTTCACGCCACTTTCAAGGGTCTGAAGGCTATGCAGTCTCCTGAGTCCATCGCTGCGAAGCGTGGCCTGCGTGTTGAGGAGATCAAGTAATCATGGCTACCGTTAAAGTTACGCTGATCAAAAGCATGACCGGCCGCATCCCTAACCACAAACTGTGCGTTAAGGGTCTGGGTCTGCGTCGCATCGGTCACACTGTAGAAGTCCAGGATACTCCCGAGAATCGCGGGATGATCAACAAGGCTTACTACATGCTGCGTGTCGAGGGTTAATCGATGAAACTCAATGATCTGAGTCCAGCGCCGGGTTCCCGTCGCGAAAAGCATCGTCCGGGCCGTGGTATCGGTAGTGGTTTGGGCAAGACTGGTGGCCGTGGTCACAAAGGTCAAACCTCCCGCTCCGGTGGCACCATCGCTCCAGGCTTTGAAGGCGGTCAACAGCCGCTGCATCGTCGCCTGCCTAAGTTCGGTTTCGTTTCCCTGAAAGCCATGGATCGCGCAGAAGTGCGTCTGTCCGAGCTGGCCAAAGTGGAAGGCGACATCGTTACTGTGCAGTCCCTGAAAGATGCCAACGTGATCAACGTCAACGTACAGCGTGTGAAAATCATGCTGTCCGGTGAAGTGACTCGCGCTGTCACTATCGGCAAGGGAATCGGCGCCACCAAAGGTGCGCGTGCGGCTATCGAAGCAGCTGGCGGCAAGTTCGAGGAATAAATGGCTAAGCAAGGTGCTCTCTCTGCGCTCGGCAAAGGCGGTATGTCTGAACTCTGGGCTCGTCTGCGTTTTCTGTTCCTGGCGATTATCGTCTACCGAATAGGCGCACACATCCCGGTTCCAGGTATCAACCCGGACCGACTCGCAGACCTGTTTCGACAGAATGAGGGGACCATTCTTAGCTTGTTCAACATGTTCTCCGGCGGTGCGCTGGAACGGATGAGTATCTTTGCACTGGGGATCATGCCGTACATTTCGGCATCGATCATCATGCAGTTGATGACCGCCGTCAGCCCACAGCTGGAGCAGTTGAAGAAGGAAGGTGAAGCTGGCCGTCGCAAGATCAGCCAGTACACCCGCTACCTCACCGTCGCTCTCGCTCTCGTTCAGGCCATTGGCATGTCCATTGGTCTGGCGGGGCAGGGCGTGGCGTTCACTGGTGACTTGGGCTTCCATTTCGTCGCGGTAACCACATTTGTGGCTGGTGCGATGTTCATGATGTGGCTGGGTGAGCAGATTACTGAGCGTGGTGTTGGCAACGGTATCTCGATGTTGATTTTTTCGGGTATCGTCGCCGGTCTTCCGAGAGCAATCGGGCAGTCTTTCGAGTCTGCGCGTCAGGGTGATATCAACATCTTCGCCCTGGTTGCCATCGGTTTGCTGGCAGTAGCGATTATCGGTTTCGTGGTGTTCATTGAGCGTGGTCAGCGGCGTATTGCTGTTCACTACGCCAAGCGTCAGCAGGGCCGCAAGGTTTTTGCTGCGCAGACCAGCCACTTGCCGCTGAAGGTGAACATGGCCGGTGTTATTCCGGCTATTTTCGCGAGCAGCATTTTGCTGTTCCCGGCTTCGCTGGGTGCCTGGTTCGGTCAGTCTGAAGGTATGGGCTGGTTGCAGGACATCTCGCAGTCGATCGCTCCTGGTCAGCCGTTGAATATTCTGCTGTTTAGTGCAGGGATTATTTTCTTCTGCTTCTTCTATACGGCGTTGATGTTCAATCCGAAAGACGTAGCGGAAAACCTGAAGAAGTCCGGTGCCTTTATTCCGGGCATTCGTCCAGGTGAGCAGTCTGCGCGCTACATTGATGGCGTTCTGACTCGTTTGACCCTGTTCGGTGCTCTTTACATGACGGCCGTGTGTCTGTTGCCCCAGTTTCTGGTGGTTGCGGCAAACGTACCGTTCTACCTTGGCGGGACCTCGTTGCTGATCGTGGTCGTGGTTGTGATGGACTTCATGTCCCAAGTACAATCGCACCTCGTTTCGCACCAGTACGAATCCCTGATGAAGAAAGCCAACCTGAAGGGTTACGGCAGCGGCATGTTGCGCTGAGTACCCATAAGGTTCGAGGAGTTGGTGATGAAAGTTCGTGCATCGGTGAAAAAGCTGTGCCGTAACTGCAAGATTATTCGCCGCGAAGGTGTTGTTCGAGTAATTTGCAGCGCGGAACCGCGTCACAAACAGCGCCAAGGCTGAGTGTGATTGTGCTTCAAGCCCGGTAGCTAGTGCGCTACCGGGTTGATTATTTGTTATTACAGCGATATTATCTCGCGCCCTATTTCTTGGCTTCCGGGGCGTAGGTAGCTGTCAATTGGAGTCCCACTGAATGGCCCGTATTGCAGGCGTTAACATTCCAGATAACAAGCATACTGTTATCTCGCTGACCTACATCTATGGTGTTGGTCGCACTACTGCGCAGAAGATCTGTGCAGTGACTGGGGTAAACCCAGCAGCAAAGATCAAAGATCTGAGCGACGAGCAAATTGAACAGCTGCGTGGCGAAGTGGCGAAGTTCACCACTGAAGGTGACCTGCGTCGCGAAATCAACATGAAAATCAAGCGCTTGATGGACCTCGGTTGCTATCGCGGTCTGCGTCATCGTCGTGGTCTGCCAGTACGCGGTCAGCGTACCAAGACCAACGCGCGTACCCGTAAAGGTCCGCGTAAGCCGATCCGCAAGTAATCGCCCCAGCGAATCGACAGGAATTTAATCATGGCAAAACCTGCTGCTCGTCCTCGTAAAAAAGTTAAAAAGACAGTGGTTGATGGCATCGCCCACATCCATGCATCTTTTAACAACACCATCGTGACCATTACCGACCGTCAAGGTAACGCTCTTTCCTGGGCTACCTCCGGTGGTTCGGGTTTCCGCGGTTCCCGCAAGTCCACCCCGTTCGCTGCTCAAGTAGCTGCAGAGCGTGCTGGTCAAGCTGCGCTGGAATACGGCCTGAAAAACCTCGACGTAAACGTCAAGGGTCCAGGTCCAGGTCGTGAATCCGCAGTCCGCGCTTTGAACGGCTGTGGCTACAAGATCGCCAGCATCACCGACGTGACGCCAATCCCGCACAACGGGTGCCGTCCGCCGAAGAAGCGCCGCGTGTAATCCAGGAGATTGTAAAGAATGGCTCGTTACATTGGTCCAAAATGCAAACTCGCTCGTCGCGAAGGCACCGATCTCTTCCTGAAGAGCGGCGTGCGCGCGATCGAATCGAAGTGCAACATTGAAGCAGCACCTGGTATCCACGGCCAGCGCCGCGGTCGCCAGTCCGATTACGGCACCCAACTGCGTGAAAAGCAGAAGGTCCGTCGTATCTACGGCGTTCTCGAGCGTCAGTTCAGCGGCTACTACAAAGAAGCTGCTGGCAAGAAAGGTGCAACCGGTGAAAACCTGCTGCAACTGCTCGAATGCCGTCTGGACAACGTTGTATACCGTATGGGCTTTGGTTCGACTCGTGCCGAATCCCGTCAGCTGGTATCGCACAAGTCGATCAGCGTTAACGGTCAGACCGTAAACGTTCCGTCGTATCAGGTTCGTGCTGGTGACGTGGTTGCAGTTCGCGAGAAAGCAAAAAACCAGCTTCGCATTGTCCAAGCTCTCGATCTGTGTGCCCAACGTGGCCGCGTAGAATGGGTAGAAGTAGACACTGAGAAGAAGTCGGGCGTTTTCAAGAACGTTCCTGCTCGCAGTGATCTGTCCGCCGACATCAACGAAAGCCTGATTGTCGAGCTCTACTCCAAGTAAGGGCTAGAAAATAGGTGCATCCATGCAGATTTCGGTAAATGAGTTCCTGACACCCCGCCACATTGATGTGCAGGTTGTCAGTCCAACCCGCGCCAAGATCACTCTCGAGCCTCTCGAGCGTGGTTTTGGCCACACCCTGGGCAACGCGCTGCGCCGCATCCTGTTGTCCTCAATGCCCGGCTGCGCAGTAGTCGAGGCCGAGATTGACGGTGTGCTCCACGAGTACAGCGCCATCGAAGGTGTACAGGAAGACGTAATTGAAATCCTGTTGAACCTTAAAGGTCTGGCCATCAAGCTGCACGGTCGTGACGAAGTTACGCTGACCTTGTCGAAGAAGGGTTCGGGGGTGGTTACCGCTGCCGATATTCAGCTGGATCATGATGTCGAGATCGTTAATCCCGATCACGTAATCGCTAACCTGGCGTCTAACGGCGCCCTGAACATGAAGCTCACCGTAGCTCGTGGTCGTGGTTATGAACCAGCCGACTCGCGTCAGAGCGATGAAGACGAAAGCCGCAGTATCGGTCGCTTGCAGCTCGACTCTTCGTTCAGCCCGGTTCGCCGTATCGCCTACGTGGTGGAAAACGCCCGTGTCGAACAGCGTACCAACCTGGACAAGCTGGTTATTGATCTGGAAACCAACGGTACTCTGGATCCTGAAGAGGCTATCCGCCGCGCTGCAACCATTCTGCAACAGCAGTTGGCTGCGTTCGTCGACCTCAAGGGTGACAGTGAGCCAGTGGTTGTCGAGCAGGAAGACGAGATCGATCCGATCCTGCTTCGCCCGGTTGACGATCTGGAACTGACTGTACGTTCGGCTAACTGCCTTAAGGCGGAAAACATCTACTACATCGGCGACCTGATTCAGCGTACCGAAGTAGAGCTGTTGAAGACTCCGAACCTGGGCAAGAAATCCTTGACTGAAATCAAGGACGTTCTGGCCTCCCGCGGTCTGTCCCTCGGCATGCGCCTCGACAACTGGCCGCCTGCAAGTCTTAAGAAGGACGACAAGGCGACTGCCTGATCGTCGTAATCACCGAACGTAGTGTTTGGTAAGGAATGAACCATGCGTCATCGTAAAAGTGGTCGTCACCTGAGCCGCACCAGCTCGCACCGCAAGGCCATGTTCCAAAACATGGCGGTGTCGCTGTTCGAGCACGAGCTGATCAAAACTACTCTGCCAAAAGCCAAAGAACTGCGCCGCGTTGCCGAGCCGCTGATCACTCTGGCCAAGACAGATAGCCTGGCTAACCGCCGTCTGGCTTTCGACCGTACTCGTTCGAAAGCTATCGTTGGTAAGCTCTTCAACGACCTGGGCAAGCGTTACGCTACCCGTGAGGGTGGCTACCTGCGCATCCTCAAGTGCGGTTTCCGCGCTGGCGACAACGCGCCTATGGCGTACGTCGAGTTGGTTGATCGTGCTACTGCCGGCGAAGCTGTATCTGCCGAGTAAGACGTCAGTCTGAAACAAAGGACCGGGCCTAGTGCCCGGTTTTTTGTGCCTGCTAGAAATGCGCGGTTCGTACAAGTTTCTGACACAGTCGTAATGCCAGTATGTGCGGTGGAACATAATTAGTAATTATCTATCGACTTCTGCAAGTTAATGAATTTGTGGCTGTCGCAGCGATGATCAATACTCTCCACCAAGCCATTAGCCGGCAGTTAAAGACTGACAGAGGAAGAAGACCGCATGAGCCAGACCAAAACGCTTACAACCGCCAGTGGCGCACCTGTTGCTGACAACCAGAATTCTCGCTCCGCCGGCCCACGCGGTCCGTTGCTGCTCGATGACTTTCACCTGATCGAGAAGCTTGCCCACTTCAACCGCGAAAACATCCCTGAGCGCCGCGTTCATGCGAAAGGCTCGGGTGCTTATGGCACCTTCACCGTCACCCGTGATATCACCGACTACACCAGCGCCAAGCTGTTCGAAGCGGTCGGCAAGCAAACCCCGACGTTCCTGCGCTTCTCCACTGTGGGTGGCGAACGCGGTTCAGCCGACACCGAGCGTGATCCACGCGGTTTCGCACTGAAGTTCTACACCGAAGAAGGTAACTGGGACATCGTCGGCAATAACACACCAGTGTTTTTCATTCGCGACCCACTGAAATTCCCTGACTTTATCCACACGCAAAAACGCCTGCCGCAGAGCAATCTGAAAAGCGCGCAGATGATGTGGGATTTCTGGTCGCACTCGCCTGAGGCACTGCACCAGGTAACAATTCTGTTCTCCGATCGCGGCATTCCTGACGGCTACCGCCACATGCACGGTTTCGGCAGCCACACCTATAGCCTGATCAACGCCAAGGGCGAGCGTCACTGGGTGAAATGGCATTACAAGACCCAGCAGGGCATCAAGAACCTTGCGCCAGCCGATGCTGCACGCTTGGCCGGCACCGATCCGGACTACGCCCAGCGCGACCTGTTCGAAGCGATCGAGCGCGGTGACTTCCCGAAATGGCGCGTGTGCATTCAGATCATGACCGAAGCCCAGGCAGCCGCGCATTACGAAAACCCGTTCGACGTGACCAAAACCTGGTCGCAGAAGGAATTTCCGCTGATCGAAGTCGGTGAGCTGGAGCTGAACCGCAACCCGCTCAACTACTTTGCCGAAGTCGAGCAAGCCGCGTTTGGCCCGAGCAACATGGTCCCAGGTGTTGGTCTGTCGCCAGATCGCATGCTGCAAGGTCGTGTATTCGCTTATGCCGACGCCCACCGCTACCGCGTCGGCACCAATCACCAGCAACTGCCGGTGAACGCCCCGCGCAGCCCGGTGAACACCTATCAGCGTGATGGCTCGATGGCGTTCGGTAGCAACGGTGGTGCGGCGCCTAACTACGAGCCGAACAGCTACATCGAATCGCCTAAGCAAGCGCCGCACTATGCTGAACCTGCGCTGGCCTTGAGTGGTGCCGCCGATCGTTACGATCACCGCGAAGATACCGATTACTACAGCCACGCCGGTGCACTGTACCGCTTGATGAGTGAAGAGCAGAAAGCGCTGCTGGTCAGCAACATTGCCGGTGCAATGGCCGGGGTTTCCAGCGATGTGGTAGACCGCCAGTTGCAGCATTTCTACAAAGCCGATCCGGCGTATGGAGAAGCAATCGCAAAGCTGCTCAACGTACAGCTTAACGAAGTCTAAACGAGAAGCAGAACCGCCCTCATTTGGGCGGTTTTTGCGTTATTTAAGCTGCTTTTCTCGGATATTCTTCGCTTTTGTTGCGCTCAGCGGGTGACCTTGTGGTCAGGTTGGTTCAAACTACAGACTTTCAAGCAGGGAGATGTAGGGCGATGCAAGGCCACCCAGACGTAATCGATTACCTCAACACGTTGCTGACCGGCGAACTGGCCGCGCGTGACCAATATTTTGTTCATTCGCGGATGTATGAGGACTGGGGGTTCACCAAGCTCTACGAGCGAATCAACCACGAAATGGAAGAAGAGGCAGGCCACGCCGACGCGCTGATGCGGCGGATTTTGATGCTCGAAGGCACGCCGCGCATGCGTCCGGATGATCTGGATGTGGGCACAACGGTGCCGACCATGCTCGAGGCGGATCTGCGTCTCGAATACAAAGTTCGCGCTGCCCTGTGCAAAGGCATCGAGCTGTGCGAGCTGCACAAAGATTACGTCACTCGCGAGATCCTGCGGGTTCAGCTCAACGACACCGAAGAAGATCACACCTACTGGCTGGAAAAGCAGTTGGGGCTGATCAAGCTCATCGGTCTCGAGAACTACCTGCAGTCCCACGCGTCCTGATTGCAACCGATATAAAAAAGCCCCTGTCACTTCAACGGTGACAGGGGCTTTTTCATGCCTGGCGTTTACGCCCGGTCGCGGATCAACAGCGGCTTGAGGTAATGGCCAGTGTGAGATTGCTTCATCTCGGCCACTTCCTCTGGCGTACCGGTTGCAATGATCTGTCCGCCCTTGGAACCGCCTTCCGGCCCAAGGTCGACCAGCCAGTCGGCAGTCTTGATGACATCGAGGTTGTGTTCAATCACCACCACCGTGTTGCCGTGATCGCGCAGGCGATGCAGTACATCGAGCAATTGCTGGATATCGGCGAAGTGCAGACCGGTGGTCGGCTCATCGAGGATGTACAGGGTTTTGCCGGTATCACGCTTGGACAGTTCGCGAGACAACTTGACCCGCTGTGCTTCACCACCCGATAGCGTGGTCGCCGACTGCCCGAGCTTGATGTACGACAGACCGACATCCATCAGCGTCTGCAGCTTGCGCGCCAGCGCCGGCACCGCGTCGAAGAATTCGCGGGCTTCCTCGATGGTCATCTCGAGTGTCTCGTGAATGCTCTTGCCCTTGTATTTGATTTCAAGGGTTTCGCGGTTATAGCGCTTGCTCTTGCACACGTCGCACGGCACATAGATGTCCGGGAGGAAGTGCATCTCCACCTTGATCAGGCCATCGCCCTGGCAGGCCTCGCAACGCCCGCCCTTGACGTTGAACGAAAAACGCCCCGGCCCGTAACCGCGCGAACGCGACTCCGGCACGCCGGCAAACAGTTCGCGAATCGGCGTGAACAATCCGGTATAGGTCGCCGGGTTGGAACGCGGCGTGCGGCCGATCGGGCTCTGGTCGATATCGACGACCTTGTCCAGATGCTCAAGCCCTTTGATGCTGTCATGCGCGGCCGCTTCCAGCGTGGTCGCACCGTTCAGTGCAGTGGCGCTCAACGGGAACAGCGTGTTGTTGATCAGTGTCGACTTGCCCGAGCCGGACACGCCGGTCACGCACGTCAGCAGGCCGATCGGAATGTCCAGATCGACGTTGCGCAGGTTGTTGCCGCGCGCGCCTCTGAGCGACAGGTTGAGCTTCTTGTTGCGTGGCGTGCGCTTGGCCGGCACTTCAATCTTCACCCGGCCCGACAGGTATTTACCGGTCAGCGAGTCCGGGTGGGCCATGACTTCGTCCGGGGTACCTTCGGCAACGATCTGCCCACCGTGTACACCGGCGCCCGGGCCGATATCCACGACATAGTCAGCCAGACGAATCGCGTCTTCGTCGTGCTCGACCACAATCACCGTGTTGCCGATATCGCGCAGGTGCTTGAGCGTGCCGAGCAGGCGGTCGTTATCGCGTTGATGCAGGCCGATGGACGGTTCATCAAGAATGTACAAGACGCCCACGAGACCGGCACCGATCTGGCTGGCCAGTCGAATGCGCTGCGCCTCGCCCCCGGACAGGGTGTCGGCGCTGCGATCCAGCGACAGATAATCGAGCCCGACGTTGACCAGGAACTGCAGGCGCTCGCGAATTTCCTTGAGGATCTTGTCGGCGATCTCGCCGCGACGGCCGGTCATCTTCAGCCCGGCGAAATATTCGCAGGCATCGCCGATCGGCAGGTTGGTCACGGCCGGCAAGGTTTTTTCGCCGACCCAGACGTGCCGCGCTTCACGGCGCAGACGCGTGCCGCGGCAATCCGGGCAAGCCTGGTGGCTGAGGAACTTGGCCAGCTCTTCGCGTACGCTTGCCGACTCGGTCTCGCGGTAGCGGCGCTCGAGATTCGGCACGATGCCTTCGAACGGGTGCGAACGCTTGACGATATCGCCCCGGTCGTTGAGGTATTTGAAGTCGACGTTCTGCGAACCGCTGCCGTGCAGGATGTTTTTCTGCTGCTCGGCGGTCAGTTCGTTGAACGGCTTGTCGAGGCTGAACTTGTAGTGCGAGGCCAGCGAGCCGAGCATCTGGAAGTAGTAGACGTTACGCCGGTCCCAGCCGCGGATGGCACCCTCGGCCAGGGTCAGCTCGCCATTAACCAGGCGCTTGATATCGAAGAACTGTTTCACCCCAAGGCCATCGCAGGTCGGGCAGGCGCCGGCCGGGTTGTTGAAGGAAAACAGCTTGGGTTCCAGCTCACTGATCGCATGGCCGCAGATCGGGCAGGCGAAGCGCGCGGAGAAGATCATTTCTTCGCCCGGTTCGTCGTCCATCGGTGCCACCAGGGCGATGCCGTCGGCCAGTTTCAGCGCGGTCTCGAACGACTCGGCCAAGCGCTGCTGCAGATCGGCGCGGACCTTGAAGCGGTCGACGATCACATCGATCGAGTGCTTCTTCTGTTTATCCAGCTTCGGCAGTTCGTCGAGCTCGCAGATGCGGCCATTGACCCGTGCGCGGACAAAGCCCTGCGCGCGCAGTTCTTCGAAGACCGACAGGTGTTCGCCTTTGCGCTCACGGATCACCGGCGCCAGCAGCATCAGCTTGCTGCCTTCCGGCTGGGCCAGCACCAGATCGACCATCTGGCTGACAGTCTGCGCTTCCAGCGGAATGTCGTGATCCGGGCAGCGCGGCGTACCGACGCGGGCGTAGAGCAGGCGCAGGTAGTCGTAGATTTCGGTGATGGTGCCGACCGTGGAACGCGGGTTGTGCGAGGTCGACTTCTGCTCGATGGAGATCGCCGGCGACAGGCCTTCGATGGTGTCGACGTCGGGTTTTTCCATCATCGACAGGAACTGGCGGGCGTAGGCCGACAGCGATTCGACATAGCGGCGCTGACCTTCGGCATACAGCGTGTCGAATGCCAGGGACGACTTGCCGGATCCGGACAGGCCGGTGATGACAATCAGTTTGTCCCGTGGCAGGGTCAGGTCGATGTTCTTCAGGTTGTGGGTACGGGCCCCACGTATCAGGATCTTGTCCAAAGTGGCCTCGCTCGGCGGGCGTCGAAAACGTAGGAGTATACGGGCAAATACTGGATGGATGCACACTATCAAACGAAGGGCGTTTCACCGTTCATGAAGAGAGTTTCATCTATACGCGTCATAGCGTCGCGATATACCCCGTCTTCCGATGGGACTGGTAGAATCGCCGCCGGTTCACACGAGGTTTTTCCATGCACGATCCCCACAGCGAACGCATGAGTGGCAGCGAGACCCGCGCGGCGAGCGGTCTGGCCCTGGTGTTCGCCTTCCGTATGCTGGGCATGTTCATGGTGTTGCCGGTACTGGCGACCTATGGCATGGATCTGGCGGGCGCGACCCCGGCCCTGATCGGCCTGGCGATCGGCGCTTACGGCCTGACCCAGGCGATTTTCCAGATTCCGTTCGGGATCATTTCCGACCGCATCGGCCGCCGTCCGGTGATTTATCTGGGACTGATCGTCTTCGCCCTCGGCAGTGTCCTGGCCTCGCAGGCCGATTCGATCTGGGGCGTGATCGCCGGGCGGATCCTGCAGGGCGCCGGGGCGATTTCCGCGGCGGTGATGGCGCTGCTTTCCGATTTGACACGCGAACAACACCGCACCAAAGCCATGGCGATGATCGGCATGACCATCGGCCTGTCGTTCGCCGTGGCCATGGTGGTCGGGCCGTTGCTGACCCGTGCGTTCGGGCTGTCGGGGCTGTTCCTTGCCACTGGCGGTATGGCGCTGGTCGGCATTCTGATCATCATGTTCATGGTGCCGCGCTCAACCGGGCCGCTGCAGCATCGTGAATCCGGGGTGGCGCGGCAGGCATTGTTGCCGACGCTCAAGCATCCGGACCTGCTGCGCCTCGACCTGGGCATCTTTGTGTTACATGCCATGTTGATGTCGAGCTTCGTCGCCTTGCCGCTGGCGCTGGTGGAAAAAGCCGGCCTGCCCAAGGAGCAGCACTGGTGGGTGTATCTCACCGCACTGGTGATTTCCTTCTTCGCCATGATCCCTTTCATCATCTATGGCGAGAAGCGACGCAAAATGAAACGAGTTTTGCTCGGCGCCGTCATGACACTGATGCTGACTGAACTATTCTTCTGGCAGTTCGGCGATAGCTTGCGCGCTCTGGTGATCGGGACGGTGGTGTTCTTTACCGCGTTCAACCTGCTGGAGGCTTCGTTGCCGTCGCTGATCAGCAAGGTTTCACCGGCGGGCGGCAAGGGCACGGCCATGGGCGTGTACTCCACCAGCCAGTTCCTTGGATCGGCACTCGGCGGGATACTCGGCGGCTGGCTGTTTCAGCATGGCGGTCTGTCGGTTGTGTTCCTTGGATGTGCCGGGCTGGCTGCACTTTGGCTGGCCTTTGCTGTTACCATGCGCGAACCTCCCTACGTGACGAGCCTGCGCTTGCCGTTGTCGCCCGAAGCGATCCGCGAAGCGGGTCTGGTCGAGCGTCTCAAGGCCCTCGTAGGGGTAACGGATGCAGTGATAGTCGCTGACGAGGCGGCTGTTTACATCAAACTGGACAAAGAATTAGTGGATCGCGACACCCTCGAACGCCTGGTGAAAAACCCGGCCGGGGCTGCGTGCTAAGCCTAGGAGAACGTTATGGCCCGTGGGGTTAACAAAGTCATATTGGTCGGCACTTGCGGCCAGGATCCCGAAGTTCGCTACCTGCCGAACGGTAACGCCGTGACCAACCTGAGTCTGGCCACCAGCGAACAATGGACCGACAAGCAAACCGGTCAGAAGGTCGAGAAGACCGAGTGGCACCGCGTTTCGATGTTCGGCAAGGTTGCCGAGATTGCCGGCGAATACCTGCGCAAGGGTTCGCAGGTGTACATCGAAGGCAAGTTGCAGACCCGTGAATGGGAAAAAGACGGTATCAAGCGTTACACCACTGAAATCGTGGTCGACATGCAAGGCACCATGCAACTGCTCGGCGGCCGTCCACAACAGGGCGACCAGCAAGGCGGCGGCAACAACTACCAGCAGCAGGCGCCACGTCAGCAGGCTCCGCGCCCGCAGCAGTCGGCACCACAGCAGCGTTCGTCCCCGCCAGCGCCACAGCAGGCCGCACCGCAACCGGCTCCGGATTTCGACAGCTTTGATGACGATATTCCGTTCTGATTTGCTGCTGCATCCGCTGTAAATGAAAAGGCCTGTCGTGTTACGCGACGGGCCTTTTTTGTGCCGCAAATTCAAGGTTGCCTTCGATCTCCTGTGGGAGCGAGCCTGCTCGCGAAAGCGCCAGGTCAGTCAATGCAAAGGGTGACTGACAGGCCGCTTTCGCGAGCAGGCTCGCTCCCACATGGGGTTTGGTGTTTTTAGTCGAGGATCAGGTGGGGCAGGAAGCGACTGGAGTCTTTGGTGATCAGGCTGTTGTCCTCACGCACGCCAATTCCCGCCGCCTCATCACCAATTACCCAGGAACCGATCAGCGTGTAGCTGTCGCCAAACCTTGGCAACGGCGCAAATTCCTGCAGGATAAATGGCGCATCAGTGTAGGGCCCGTCCTCTTTGACAATCATCCCTTCAGCGGTTTGCAGTTCGATGTTGGCGCCTTCGCGGGAAAAATACGGCTTGCGCACCCAGCCTTTCGGCACCGCGCTTTGCGGATTTGGATCGAGATGCGCCGCCAGCAGATTCGGGTGGCCCTTGTGCATCTCCCACAACAAGGGCAGCACGCCTTTGTTGGACAGAATCGCTTTCCACGCCGGCTCGAAAAACTGCGTGTCGCATTCAGCAATCGCTGCGCCGAACGGTTCGTGGAAGATGAACTCCCAGGCATGCAGCTTGAACAGGTGCGGAATCCAGCGATCCTCAAGATCGACGAAGCGACCCTCAGTCGTCAGGCCGATGTCTTCGATATCGATGTGCCGCGACTCGATGCCGACCTTTTCTGCGATCAGCCGCAGGTAATCGGTGGTGCCCTTGTCTTCGAGCGAATCCTTCATCGAGGCGAAATAGAACGGACGCTTGAGCTGCAGTTCGGCGAAAGCCTGGTGCAGTTTGGTGTCGATGCTGTTGAACTGGTCGGCATGGCGCGGCAGCGTGCCGCGCTCGATGCACTGTTCCAGCCAGCCCCACTGAAACGCTGCGGCTTCGTAGAGGCTGGTCGGCGTGTCGTAATTGAGTTCGAGCAGTTTCGCCGGGCCGTTGCCGCTGTAGGAAAAGTCCATGCGCCCGTACAGATGCGGATGACCTTCCAGCCAGGAGGTGCGGATCAGGTCATAGTACGAGGGCGGAATGCTCAAGCGATCCAGCAGTTCTTCGCTGTGCACGACGCGGTCGACCAGATCCATGCACATCTCGTGCAGCTCGGTGGTCGGGTCCTCGAGATCGTTTTCGATCTGCGTCAGGCTGAACTGGTAATACGCGCTTTCGTCCCAGTACGGCTCGTTGTCGATGGTATGAAACAGAAAGCCGAGGCTCTCGGCGGTGTGCTTCCAGTCGGGCCGCTCGGTGCAGGCGATCTTCTTCATGATCAGCTGCTCGAACGCCCGGAACTGCTGCTCCAGCCACCCCAGCCGCTGCGGGCGCTGGACTGGCTGCCGAAGCCCCCACGGGAGGTCGAAGAAGCCACGTTGACCGGTTTACTCTTGCTGCTTTCGTAATCGGGTTGGCTGCGCGCCGTCGTTTCGGCTCGGCGGTACTGCGTCGAGGTGTTGTAAGTCTGGCGGGTTTCGCGGTCGCGATAAACCGTGCGATCGGCGTTATTGCTCATGGCGTTGCCGATCAGCCAACCGGTCAGCCAGCCATTGCCGCCACCACCACCGCCACCGGAATAGTGCGAAGTGGTTCCCGCATTCTGTGCGGTGCTGTCACCGGCAGGCATTTGCGCATTGGCGATTGCATCGAGGTTCTGTTCGGCTTCACCGTTCTGCGGAATCTTGAACCCGCCAAGTTTCGGCACAAAGCGGCCATCGGAATTTTTCTGACACCAGTCAGCGGCAAAATCCGCATCGCACTTGGCTTTGTCGTCATACGCTGGCGCGATGCGTCGGTGTTCGGCCAGGGCCGCGACGTAGGCGTTGGAGCAGACATCGGCAGCCACTTCGGCATCGACGCATTGCTCGACGCTCTGGAAACTGCGCGGTTGCTCCGCGGCGCTCGCCTGGCCGGAAACGGCCATGGCCACCGAGGCGGCGAGGGACAACTGAACGTATTTGCTGCGTTTCATCGAAGGCTTCCTGCCGATCAGTTGGACGGTGTCATGCACGCGGCGTTGAGCATGCCGACGCTGATTGCCACCGCAGCGACGTAAATGCCGGCGGCGACTTCGCCGTTGGCAATGCGTTGGGACGTGCCTTTGAGCACCAGACCGGTGGCGAGGAATGCCAGCAATTGCACGACGGCGGCAATCACCGCCCAGAGTACGAAGTCGAGCACATTGACCGAATAAGCGATCACGTTGCTGGCGGGAATGGCAAAACCGATGATCGCGCCGGACAGTGCGACAGCGGCGGCGGTGTTGCCGGCGCGGATCAGTTCGAACTCCTTGTGGGCGGTGATGCGCGTGTAGACGAATTGAAACAACATGAACAGCAGCACGGCGCCAATCAGGTAGACGACGAAACCGACCAGTGCGGTCTTGTTCAGGGAAACGGCCAACACTTCCAGCATGAAAAACTTCCTTTTTTAAATGGCGCTCAAATCAGTCGTATACAGCGAGATGCCCAGCGAAGTGCTCAGGCTGACGGTGCCTTCTTCGTCCTGTTCGACGGAGAACAGCAGCAATTCGCGGCGATCGGTCAGGCCGGTGTCACGCGCGTAAAGCATCGAATGATGGTTGATGGTGTAACTCTCGTCCGGATTCACCACATGTTCGGTCATCGGCACGAGCTCGGTCTGGCCCTGTTCGGTACCCCATTCGCGGGCGTAGGCGATGCCTGCGTGGGTGTAGTTCGGCAAACCGATCTGGCTGTTCGGACCGGCCAGACGCTGTAGTTCGGCGTCACTGTTGACGGTTACGTAACTGAGATAATTGAACAGCGTGACCGATTCGATCTGGTCCTCACCGGTGACGTGGATCTGCACCCAGAAATCTTCGTCATTCATGTAATAGCGGTGCAGTTTGTTGGACTGGCCGAGGTCGACCCAGCCTGCGCTCCAGACTGCCTGATCGAAGGGCACTCGCACTGAAGTCGAGCCTTCGAGCAGCAAGGCCAAAGTCGTGTCGAGACGCACGCCTTTGCCCTGCGCCATCCCGAGCGGGCCGCTGGCGCCGGTGCTCGTTGGCGCAGCGGCCTGCCAATTGCTGGTGCCGAGCAAGTCTTTAAACCATCCCATGGGTACGTTCCTTGAAGCGGGTGGAGGTGTTCGGGGGTGTAAAAGTGGCGGTAGTGTACCGGGCACAGCGGTGAACGAGCAGAGGCAATTGCTCAGCGCAAACAAGGAGTGAGCCTGTTCGCGATGGCGGCGGGTCAGTCAACACTGAAGTTGAATGTTCCGGCCCCGTCGCGAGCAGGCTCACTCCTGCAAGGGTTTGCGCAATAGCTTACTGCGCGGACTTCTGCTTCAGGCGCTCAAGAATCGCATTGGCGCTGCCTTCGTTCGGCGTGATGCCGGCGTCGCGCAGTTTGCGTTCCAGGTCGTTGCCGGTCGACGCGTCGGCCAGTTCGTCGGCAGCGCTCAGTTCAGCGGCCCGTTGCTGCTGCTTGGCTTGCAGGCGGTTCAGCGTGCCGACGGCAGTTTCCAGCTTGCCGTTGGCACCACCGCTGGCGATGGAAGCGCTGACCTGTGCCTTCTGCACGCTGTCGCGGGCCTTGGCCATGTCCACTTGCTGGCGCAGGCTCTTGATGCGCGACTCGGCCTTGCTGATGTCCTTGCGCATGTTGTCGGCGTAGGCGCCAAATTCATCGCTGAGTTTCTTCTCGGCATCGAGGTCATTGGTCAGGGTCGAAATCGCTTCGGCGACTTCCAGCGCCAGGTCTTCACGGCCGGCGTTGAGTGCAGCGACGGCTTTGGCTTCGAGGTCCTTGATCTTGGCGTCGTACTCGCTGACGCGGTCGGCAGCCAGTTTGTGCTTGGCCATGATGGTGACCAGTTCGCGACGAGCATTGGACAGCGCGCTGTCGGCGTCGCGGATTTCCTGATCGAGGATGCGCAGCGCCTGCTGGTCGGCGATGGCTTCGCCGACTTCATTGGCGCCGCCGCGCAGCGCGGTGAACAACTTGCTCCAGATGGACTGAGTCATTGGATATTCCCTGTTGATTACTTGAAGAAGTGTTCGAAGGCTTCGCTGGCGCGCTGCACGTTGTCGACCAGGGTTTTCACCTCGGTGACGATGTTGGTCAGGCTCGAGTCGGCGCTGAGGGCGCCAAACATGTTGTAAACGGTCTGCCCGTTGGGCATCGACTCGATACCGATCGACGACAGCGGGAACATTTCCCGGCTGCGCAGCACGGCGTCGTTGAAGGCCTGGACGTTGCTGATCGAATCGATATCGACCAGTACGGTGTCGACGATGATCTGCTGGCCGGCCAGGGCGATGTGAATCGGCAGACCGCCGAATTCGTTCATTTCCAGCTTGATGCTCGGCTCGGAGCTCTGGATCAGCGACAGCGTGATCTCTTGCGAAGCCACCTCGTCCAGGGCCTTGAGGGCGTTGAAGAGGCTATCGATGGTCCAGTTGTTGCCTGCGCTCATGTAATTCTCCGACATGAATGAGCCAGCCAGAATCGGTTGGCGTAGCTGTTGCTCCATTTGCTTGAGCAAGCTTCGGTTTTCGGGAAGCACCCAAGTTTCGTGTTTCACATAACCGGCGGCGGCCAGACCCGCGCGCATCTGCTTCATATAAAAGCTCGACGGTTTCTTTGCGGAGGTTTTGGCGCGCTCGCCTTTCGGGCTTGCTGCGGCGTGCGCCTTCGAGCGGCTTGTCATGGCTGAAATCCGGTTATGAATGTCTCACGCGTGGGCCACACTACAACCAATCCAAAGTGCCATCAATGACTCACGCGTGAGATTTTCATGACAGATGCAAAAAGGCCCGCAACGCGGCGGGCCAGTAGCTAGTGCAGTTGTTGCTAGGCATTGCTGCGCAGGAATTCGTCAGTCGAGACCACGTTGGCGTAAGCGAAACCCAGCGCCGACATGAACGCGGCATGCACCTGCGCCGCCGGCACGGTCACGCCGTTGAACTCCAGGTCACGGCTGGCGCAGGCATCGTGAATCACCGTGACGCTGTAACCCATGTCAGCCGCCGCGCGGGTGATGCCATCGACGCACATGTGGCTCATGCTGCCAACCACCACCAGGTCAGTTATGCCTTTTTCGTCGAGAACCGCTTTCAGCTCGGTTTCGCGGAACGAGTTGACGAAGTGCTTGAGCACCACCGGCTCGTCGGCGCGGTTGAGCACTTTCGGATGCAGCTTGGCGCCGTCCGAACCCGGGGTGAAAAACGGTGCGTCCGCCGACGTGAATTCGTGGCGGATGTGCACCACTGAATCGCCCGCCTCGCGGAAGACTTCGATCAATCGGGCGGCATTGTCGGCAGCGGCGTCGGCGCCGGCCAGCGGCCACTTGCCTTGAGGGAAGTAGTCATTCTGGATATCGACTACGATGAGCGCTTGCTTGGCCATGGGTGTGTCCTCGATGTGTTGGCTGTAAGTGACTTCAGTATTGGCGCTGACCAGCGCTTCGAGGATTGGCCGCACCGACAATAGACAGGGGAAAACTGACAATGGGCGCAGAAAACGCCGCCATCGCTGAACTCGGCGTGCTGATTTATCCCGGTGCGCAGATGGCCGCGGTGCATGGGCTGACTGACCTGTTTGCGGTGGCCAACCGGATTGCCGCAGAGCAGCAGACCGCACATCTGCCGAGGCTGCGTGTCAGCCATTGGCAGGCCGAAGGTGATCGGCCGCCGACGCGGATCTACGCCAGTCTCGCCGGTGATGAAGCCAATTTGCAGGCCGTGCTGATTCCGCCGTCGATCAGCGGCTTCTCGGCGGCACAAACGCCGACTCGGCTGATGCAGTGGCTGCGTGATCAGCACGCACGCGGGGCAACGCTGGGCGGGGTTTGCGTGGGTTCGCTGATGCTCGCCGAAAGCGGCCTGCTCGACGGCCGCAGCGCGACGGTGCACTGGACGGCGGCGCAGGGCTTCAGCGAGCGTTACCCGAAGATCAAGCTCAAAGCCGATACGCCGATTGTCGACGATGGCGACCTGATCACCACGGCCGGGCTGATGGCCTGGTCGGAGCTGGGCCTGCGCCTGGTCAACCGCTTGCTCGGCCCGAGCATCGCCACTCGCACCGCGCATTTTCTGGTGATGGAGCACAGCGACAGCGCCAGCGCCTGCGGCAGCAACTTCGCACCGATTCTCAGCCATGGCGACGCCGCCATTCTGAAGGTCCAGCACTGGCTGCAAAGCACCGGCGCGACGGATGTTTCGTTAGCCGCAATGGCTGAACGTGCGGTGTTGGAGGAACGTACTTTTCTGCGCCGGTTCCGCGCCGCGACCGGGTTGAAACCGACCGAGTATTGCCAGCATCTGCGGGTGGGCAAGGCGCGGGAGATGTTGGAGTTCAGCAATGGCACGATCGATCACATTGCGTGGACGGTGGGCTATCAGGATCCCGGCGCGTTTCGCGCGATTTTCAAGAAGATTACCGGGCTGACGCCGAGTGATTATCGGGGGCGGTTTGGTCTGTCCCGTTAGTCAGCAGCGCCTGAAAAACCTGTGGGAGCGGGCTTGCCCGCGATTCGGTCTTCCAGCTAAAGCCATTGGTGACTGACCTACCGAAATCGCTGGCAAGCCAGCTCCCACAGGTGTGTTGTGGAAGCCATTAATCGTGCAATTTGCCGGAATTTTCTGCGCTGTCGTGCAGTTTGAAACAGGCGTGATGCCAGCACTTTCCTCTTAACTGATTGATTTTCAGTAGCTTTGCCGCGTGCAACGATTGGCCTGATCTCTGCACCTCTCAACGGGAAACCATTGAACCAGCAAAAGGGGAACGCATGACCCCCACACCACGCAAGAAAATCGTTGTCGCTCACTCGGTGCGTCCCGACGCGCCGCAACACGAAGTCCAGACCAACAAAGCCCTGGCGCGCTGGCTGGCGCAGATTCTTGGGTGCAAATTCGGCGGCAGTTACGATGCGGAAAAACACCGCGGCCGCGACCTGTATCTACTGCCCACGCAGACTATCGTCGGTGCCGCCCATGCTGAGGAACTGGGCATCAACGGCCCGGACGATCTGTGGGGCGGCTACGTCGAACATGACTTCATCTGCACCAAAGCTATCAGCCATGGTTTACGCAGCCACCTGGCCCACGCGCCGCCGGGCTGGTCACCACTGTTTTCCGAGCGGGTGCGTAATGTCGTGCTCGACGGCCTCAGCGTATTCGCCCTGGAAGATGCACGGCCAGCCGCCGAGCATCTGCTGTATGCCGGGCCGATTCGCATCAAGCCGATTCATGCCTGCGCCGGTCGCGGCCAGGAAGTCATCAAAAGCCTCGACGCCTTCGATGAAATCCTCGCCCGGCCCGACGCCGAAAAGCTGTTCGGCGAAGGCGTGGTGCTCGAGCAGGATTTGCGCAAAGTGGTGACCCACAGCGTCGGCCAGTCGTTCATCGGCGGCAAGGTGCTGAGTTACTGCGGCGAGCAATATTTGACCAAGGATGGTCAGGGCGAAGAAGTCTACGGCGGGTCCAATCTGCTGGTGGTGCAGGGCGGTTATGAAGCACTGCTGGCGCTGGAGCTGCCCGACGACGTGCGCCTGGCCATCGAACAGGCCCAGGTGTTCGACAGCGCCGCTGACGAAGCCTACCCGCGCTTCTTCGCCTCGCGACGTAATTACGACATCGCCCAAGGCCTCGACAGCAGCGGCAACCCGCGCAGTGGCGTGCTCGAGCAATCCTGGCGCATGGGCGGGGCGAGCAGCGCCGAGGTCGCGGCGTTGCAGAGTTTCGTCAACGATCCGGGGATGCGCGCGATCCGCGTGTCTTCGGTGGAAACCTACACCGATCAGGCGCTGCCGGCGGATGCCATCGAGGTCTATCGCGGCCCGGCCGAGAACAGCGAATTTCTTCTCAAATATGTAACGGTCAAATCCTATGACGGCTAGAAGCGAAAGCATTCAAATCGACATTGATGATGAACAGATGAGCGGGACCTTTCTGAGTCCCAAATCGAAAGTCCCCGGCGTTTTGTTCGTGCACGGTTGGGGCGGCAGTCAGGAGCGTGATCTGGAACGCGCCAAGGGCATCGCCGGTCTGGGTTGCGTGTGCCTCACCTTCGATTTGCGCGGGCACACTGGCGGCACCGGTATTCCGCTGAGCCGGGTGACCCGGGAGGATAATCTGCGCGACTTGCTCGCCGCCTACGATCGCTTGCTGGCGCACCCGGCGCTGGATACCTCGGCGATCGCCGTGGTCGGCACCAGCTACGGCGGTTATCTGGCCTCGATTCTGACTTCGTTGCGCCCGGTGCGCTGGCTGGCGCTGCGGGTGCCGGCGCTGTACCGCGACGAGCAGTGGCACACGCCCAAGCGCGATCTGGACAAGGCGGATCTGCGTGACTATCGCGGCACGCTGGTGCGCGCGGACAGCAACCGCGCCTTGC
The DNA here is from genome assembly GCA_902825215.1 of Pseudomonas fluorescens. Taxonomy (GTDB): domain Bacteria; phylum Pseudomonadota; class Gammaproteobacteria; order Pseudomonadales; family Pseudomonadaceae; genus Aquipseudomonas; species Aquipseudomonas fluorescens_G. The sequence continues at coordinate 5,510,860 of LR782234.1, read as the reverse complement.
ATGCCTGTTCGCAATTCACCGGGGACGTGTTGCTGGTGGAATCCGAAACCGATGACTTCGTCCCGCACGCGACGATCATGAGTTATCGCGCGGCGTGTCAGCAGACCCATTCACTGACGCACCGGATCATCGACGGCGCCGATCACGCGCTGAGCGATCCGGTGTCGCAGCAGGCGTATACCTCGATTCTGGTCGACTGGATTACCGAGATGGTGGTCGGGGAGCGGTTGAGTATCATCCAGTCCAGATGATGTGTTGGGTTTTCTGGCCTCTTCGCGAGCAGGCCCGCTCCCACAGGTTGCATGCATTCCAAATGTGGGAGCGAGCCTGCTCGCGAAGGGGCCATCAGCTTCACCACTAATCTCAGGAAGGCTTCTTCTCGATCCGCAACGCCTTGGCCTTCGCTTCCACCACCAGATACATCACCAGCGTAATCAGCAACGGCAGCAAAAAATAAATCGCCCGATACGCCAGCAACCCCGCCACCAGACTGCCGCGCGAGACCTCATGTTGCAGCAATGCGACGAACACTGCCTCAAGTACGCCAAGCCCAGCCGGGATATGGGTGATGACCCCGGCAATCGCACTGATCAGCAACACGCCCAGCACCAACGGATAATCGAGCTTGCTCGGCAGCAAGGTGAAAATCACCGCCGCCATCAACGACCAGTTCAACGCACCGAGCAGCAGTTGCAGGACCGCCATGCGCAACGACGGCAGGTTGATTTCGACGTTGCGAATCGACCATTCGCGGCGTTTGGAAAAGCGGCACGCGGCCAGATAACCCGCGCTCACCAGCAACAGTAAAACGCCGATGCCCTGCAACGCGGTGCTGCTGATTTTCCAGCCCGGCGGCATGCTCACCAGGCCGCTTGTGAACACCACGCCAGCGATGGTCATGTAGCCGAACCAATTGGTCGCCAGGCTCAGGCCGAGGATCTTGGCGATGTTGCTTTTGCTCACCCCCAGCCGCGAATACAGGCGATAGCGCATGGCGATGCCGCCGACCCAGGCGCTGAGATTGAGGTTGAACGCGTAACTGATGATCCCCACCGGCAGGATCTGTTTCCAGGTCAGATCCTGACGAATGTAGGTGCGGCCGATCAGGTCGAAACTGGCGTACACCAGAAAACTCAGCAAGGTCAGGCTGGCGGCGATGATCAACGTGCGCACCTTGAAGTCGGCGAGGGTCTGCAGGACCTCGGCCCATTCGATGCGCATGGCAAACATGGTCAGCAAGACGATCAGGGCGAGAAAGAACAGCAGGGTCAGCGGACGCTTCCAGCGGCTCCATTTCGAATGTTGTGCCGGCGTCGAGTGCTCGGCCGAATGCGTTTCGGAATGGCTCATGTCAGGTTCCCTCGAAATGGCTTGAGCCTTGGTTTATGTGCCGGCAGCCAGCCGGCCATGGCCGGGAAATGCCGCAGGAAGTGGAACACCAGAAAGCCCACGGTCATGTGCCAGATGCGCCCGCGCGGCAGCTTCGCCGGGTCCATGGCTTTGCAGTGGTTGCGGCTGAGGTCTTCGAGACGCTCGTACAGATGCTGATTGAAGGCGCGGTCGCGAATCAGCACATTGGCTTCAAGGTTCAGCGACAAGCTCAGTGGATCGAGATTGCTCGAGCCGACGGTGCTCCACTCTTCGTCCATCAGCGCGACTTTGCCGTGCAGCGGGCGCTGGCAATATTCGTGAATCTGCACGCCGGCCTTGAGCAGATAATCGTAGGTCATGCGTGCGGCGATCTTGGCCACCAGCATGTCCGGCTGACCTTGCAGAATCAGCCGTACCTCGACGCCCCGGCGCGCGGCATTACGGATCTCGCGCAGCAAGCGATAGCCGGGGAAGAAGTAGGCGTTGGCGATCACCACCCGGTGTTTGGCGTGGCGCAGCGCCTGCAAATACACATCTTCGATGTCGGTGTGATGCTGGTCGTTATCGCGGAACACCAGACGCACCTGGCCGTCGTGGTCGTTGAAGGCCATTTCGGCGCGCCTCTGGCGCCGGCGTTGCCACCAGAATTTCGCCCGTCCGGGACGACCGCTTTGCAGCAGGGCGAAGTGGTGAATATCGGCGACCGCCGGGCCCTGGATTTCCACCGAGTAATCCTGCTTGGCTTCGGGACCGAAATCGGCCAGGTGATCGCCGGAAAAATTGATCCCGCCGATGAACGCGATCGTGCCGTCGACCACCACGATCTTTCGGTGCAGACGGCGGAACCAGTTGGTGCGAATGCCCAGGTGCTTGGGGGCGGGGTCGAAGATTTGCAAATGCACGCCGGCGTCGCTGAGTGCCGTGAGGTAACCGGTGCTCAACTCGCCACAGCCAAAGCCGTCAAGGCTGACCGTGGTGCGCACGCCACGCCGGGCGGCGTCGATGAGAATTTCCTGAAGCTCGGCACCGACCTTGTCTTCAAAAACGATAAACGTCTCAAGGAGGATTTCACTTTTCGCCGCGCGCATCGCTTCGAACACCCGCGGGAAATATTCCTCGCCGTTCTCCAGCAATTCGATGCGATTACCGCCGTGCCAGCGGTACTCGACATCGACATGGCCGGGCTCGCGGACCGGCGGGGTGATGGTCATCGGCTCCACGGCGGATTTCTCCAGTGGCGAGCTGCTCATAGTTGGATCTCCACCGACAGCGGGACATGATCGGAAAGGTGTGACCAGGGCCGGTTCGCCAGAACTTTCGGCTGGCTGGCCTTGAGGTTGCGCACGTAGATGCGGTCCAGGCGCAGGGTCGGCAGGCGCGCCGGAAAACTGCGCGCCGGTTTGCCCTGATGTTCGGCGAACACTTCGCGCAAGCCGCACGGCTTGAGTTGCGCATCAGCGCGCTGGCGCCAGTCATTGAAATCGCCGGCGACGATCACCGGCGCGTCCTGCGGCAACTCGGCCAGGCGCTGCATCAGCAGATCCAGTTGCGCATTGCGATGGCTCTCGCGCAGGCCCAGGTGCACGCAGATCGCATGCACCTCAGCGCCGTCGCCGGGCAAGCGCAGCACGCAATGCAACAGGCCGCGGTTTTCGTGGCCGCTGATCGACACGTCGAGGTTGTCGTGCCGGATGATCTGGAATTTCGACAGCAGCGCGTTGCCGTGATCGCCATCCGGGTATACCGCGTTGCGCCCGTAGGCGAACTGCGGCCACAGGCTGTCGGCGAGAAATTCGTACTGCGGCATCGTCGGCCAGTTGTCGAAGCGCTTGTGGTGGTGTTCGTGGGTGCCGTGGACTTCCTGCAAAAACACCACATCGGCGGCGACACTGCGCACCGCTTCGCGCAGCTCCGGCAGGATGAAGCGTCGGTTGAGCGCCGTGAAACCCTTGTGCGTATTGACCGTCAGCACAGTGAAGGTGCTTACCGACGGCGCGCTTACCGAGCCTTCATCGGTGAAACCGACCGGTTCTGGAATGCTCATGCCAACACTCCTTCGCCAGCGGATTCGCCGGGGGCGGTGGCGAGGTCTTTGTCCAGATCGAAACGCTGCAGCAGATTGCGCGCGTCGTACGGCGCGCGGACCTTGATGTCGTTGTCAAAATAGCAGAACACTTCACGGGATTTGCGCGGGCGCGGTTTCAGGCGCGGGGCAATCAACTGCGCGTCTTGCGGTTGCCCGCCGTGGTGCCAGGCGTCGATCCGCTCGGCCCAGCGCTCCAGAGCCTCGGCGCTATAGCCGCTGGCGTAGAGTTCTTCGGCACCGTGCAGACGCAGGTAGACAAAATCGCTGGTGACGTCTTCGCGGTACGGCCATTTATTGGCGGTGTCGGCGATCACCAGCGCGGTGTTGTGGCGCTTGAGCAAGCGAACGAATTCGGGATCGATAAAGCTGTCATTGCGGATTTCCACCGCATGGCGCAGCGGTTTTTTACGCCAGGCTTTGACGCTGACCGGGCCACGCAGGTGCTCATCATGCTGACGGGCGAGTGCGGCGGCGGCTTCGGTGTCGCGCGGCAATTGAGCGAGGAAGTGTTCGAAGCGTTCAGGCTCGAATTTGAAGTTGGGCGGGAACTGCCAGAGGATCGGCCCGAGCTTTTCCTTGAGTTCCAGCACGCCCGAAGCAAAGAAATTTGCCAGCGGTTTTTCGATCTCGCGCAAGCGCCGCACATGGGTGATGAAACGCGGTGCCTTGACGCTGAAGACGAAGTTATCCGGCGTTTCGGCGTACCACTGGGCGTAGCGTTCCGGCCGTTGCAGCGCATAGAACGATCCATTGATTTCGATGCTGTTGACGGCGCGCGAGGCGAATTGCAATTCGCGCTTCTGCGCCAGCCCCTTCGGGTAGAAGTCCCCGCGCCACGGGGCGTAGCGCCAGCCTGAAATACCGATGTGAATCGCCGCCATCCCATCCTCCCGTAGAAAGTCCTCGTGTTGCCGGTGTTTTGTGATGACTGCGGCGGGGGCGGGAAAGTTTCGGCGGTGTTACGGGCGGTCACGATCGCCAATCGCCTCCGGTTCATTGTAGGAGCGAGCCTGCTCGCGAAAGCGCTGGGTCAGTCAGCAGAGCGGTTGAATATGAAGCCGCCTTCGCGAGCAGGCTCGCTCCCACAGGGATGTGTGTGGCCCTGATGCTGAACTTGCCGCGCGATTACCGATCAGTTCCTTACAGGTTCACTCACAGGAGCTCCGCGTGTTGACCAGGTTCAGGATCGCCATTGTGCTGGGAGCGCTGCTGTTTCTCGGCGCCAGTGAAGTCGAGGCTGCTGCGCTGCCGGGCGTTCCGGCCAGCGCCGAAACCAGCGAAAAAGCCGCCGAGCCCGAGCCGCTGGTGCAGGGCGGGCTGCTCGGCGCGATCAGTACCAGCATTGATGACGTGCAGGAAAAACTCGACCTCAACGAAGATCTGGTCGACGCCTGGCGCCTGCGTGCCGACCGCGCCGCCGATGAGGTCGACAAACTGGTCAAGCAACCCTCGAATCGCTCGGGCTGGAGCGTCGCCGGGGATTTCCTCAGCTTGTCCGGCGCCTGGCTCGGTAGTTTTGCCGTGCTGACCGTACTTGGCAGCCTGTTGGCCAAACGCCTGCGCGAAGGCCGCTGGCTGCGCACGCGCCAGCGCGGTCAGGACCTGCTCGGTTATCTGCTGCCGTTCACCGTGCCAGCACTGATCTGCCTGCCGCTGACCCTTTATGTAAGTCATTTTCTGCAAGCCTCGGTGGGCCGCGCGCTGGCGCTGTGTCTGGCTTACGCGACCAGCAGTGGCATCTTTTCCACCTCGATGCTGCTGTGCGTGGTCGTGGTGTTCAATGTCGGGCATAAACGCACCGCCGCGCGAATCATCCGCCAATACTGTCCGCGACCGCTGTTCCTGATCGGCTTTCTTGCCGCGCTCAGCGATGCCTTGACCAGCCCGCAGATCGCTCGGCAACTGGGCGGCAACATTACCAGCAGCATCGCCGTGTTCACCGGCCTGATCGCTTCGATCATTTTCGGCCTGCTGGTGATTCGCCTGCGCCGCCCGGTGGCGCATCTGATCCGCAACCGCTCGCTGAGCCAGCGCCTGAAACAGCCGTCATTGCAAGAGTCGCTGCGGATTTTTTCCGGGCTGTGGTACTGGCCGATCGTGCTGATGGTGCTGGTCTCGGCGGTGAGCCTGATCGGCATCGGCGAGGACAACCAGAAAGCCCTGCGCTGCGCCTTGTTCACTACGGTATTGCTGATCGGCACGGTGTTTCTCAGCACCGTGCTGCAGCACCTGTTCAAGTCGCGCAAGGCCGAAGCGATCCAGCGCAGCAGCGCCTACAAGGAACGCTTTCTTAGCCTGTTGCACGCGTTGTTGCGGATCGTCATCGCGATTGCCTTCCTCGATATTCTCGGGCGGATCTGGGGCGTGTCGCTCCTTGATTTTGCCCAGAGCAGCGCGGTGGGCCGGGCGATCAGCGAAGCCTTGAGCAGCATCGGTCTGATCTTCCTGGTGACGTGGCTGCTGTGGGTGGTGCTGGACACTGCGATTCAGGAAGCGCTGAAACCGCCGCTGAGCAAACGCGCAGCGCGCCAGCCGAGCACGCGGGTGAAAACCATCCTGCCGCTGCTGCGCAACGCGATCAAAATCATTCTGGTGGTGATCTGCGCGATTACCACCATGGCCAATCTGGGGATCAACGTTGCGCCATTGCTGGCGGGTGCCGGGGTGGTCGGTCTGGCGATCGGTTTCGGCTCGCAGCAATTGGTCCAGGACGTGATCACCGGGCTGTTCATCATCATCGAAGACACCCTGTCGATCGGCGATTGGGTGGTGCTCGATTCCGGGCATGCCGGTACGGTCGAAGGGTTGACCATCCGCACCCTGCGCCTGCGCGACGGCAAGGGCTTCGTACACTCGGTGCCGTTCGGCCAGATCAAAGCGGTGACCAATCAATCGAGGCAGTTCGCCTTCGCGTTTTTCTCGGTGCAGTTCACCTATGACACCGATGTGGACAGGGCCATCGAACTGATCCGCGAGGCCGGCGATTCGATCCGCGAAGACCCGTTCCTCAAGTACAACCTGCAAGGCCCGCTGGATGTGTTCGGGGTCGACAGAATGGATCTCAACGGCGTGGTGCTGACCGCGCAATTCCGCACGGTGTCGGGCGGGCAGTATGCGGTGAGCCGGGCGTTCAACCAGCGTTTGAAGAAGCTAGTGGATAACACCGCGAATGTGCATTTTGCCCAGACTTATCCACAGCAGGTGGTGTTGCCCAAGCGCCAGGCGGTGGATGAGGTGGCGGGGGTGGAAGTGCCGCAGGAATCGCGGATCTGATCTGAATGATGCGTTGCATGTCCCGGCCTCATCGCGGGCAAGCCCGCTCCCACATTTGTTTTGTGTACGCCGCAGAACCCTGTGGGAGCGGGCTTGCCCGCGATGAGGCCAGAACAGACGCCTTCAATGCCTGATCAGCTTGCTACGCACCTGCTCCGCCGCAGCCTGATCCAGCTCTACCCAGATCTGCTGCTTGCCGGCAATCATTGCCGCCGCCGGAACCCCATCGCGATACACCAGTCGATTACTCGCCAGCGCCGGGACTTTCACCCCCGGCAACAGAGTCCCGGCGAGGTTCAGCGGGTCGACCCCGCAGACCATCACCAGACTGCCGTCGTGCGGGCGGCGGCGAACTTCGCGCAGCAGGGGAATCGCCTCGGGCAGGGCGAATTGTTCGCCCGCCAGACCACTGACGAAGCGCCCGCCACGAATCTCGCCACGCGCTTCGAGCCGATGGAATGTGCGCAACAATTCGCGCCAGCTCGGCAACCAGTCTGCCTCACGTTCAAGCAAGCGCCAGAACACCACGCCGTAGCGGCGCAGCAACGTCATGGCGACATGCTCCAGCGTTTGGCTGTTATCCACAGCCGTATTGCGCCGCAACAGGGCCCAGCGTCCGGCATCGTCCATGCCGCCGACAAACGCGCCGCGCCCGCGCCGACTGCTGCGCTGCTGGCGCTTGCTCGGCGGGGTGATCAGCGCGCGTAGGCCGGCGAAGCTGTCAGCGTTCACCAGCCCGGCGCCGACCAGTTCCTGCAAGGCGATTTCCAGTTCGCTGCGCAGCAGGTGCGCTTCGTGAGTCAGCTCATCGAAAAACAACGCGCCGTGCTGGCTCAAGGCGTCGAAGACCTTGCGGGTTTTCGGCGACAGCTCGTCTACCGGCGTCTGTTCCGCCAGCGCACTCCACAAGCCGACCTGAGCGCGCGGCAGCAACACGATCGGTGTGCTGCGCAACGCGGTGCCGCTGACCTTTTGCCGAGCGCTGAGGCGCGTCCACACCAGTTTGCCGTTGCGGCACAGATCATCCAGCCAGCTCGGCGAATAGTCCTTGAGCCGGGCCGGCAAAATGTCGCTGTCCCACGCCGAAGCCGCTGCCGCGTAGCCTTCGAACTGGCCGACAACCGCCGGCAACACCGCGCTGCCTTGGCCGCGGGTCGAGGCTGACAGGTGCTGCCAGTCGAACAGAAAGCGCATGAAGTCCTGCAACGCCACCGGTTCGATTTCCCGGCGCAGACGCTTGACCGTGTAGCGATGAATGCGCGCGAGCAGATGCCGTTCGCACCATTCCTCTTGATCAAGGTTCGGCGTGAATTGGCCGCGCAGCACATAACCTTCGCGCTCCAGTCGGGCGAGGACTTGCGCGACCTGCGCAGTCGGCAACGCCAGCGGTTGGGCGATGGCGAGTAACGGCAGCGGGCCGAACCCGGCGAGGCGCGCGCGGATCACTTCGAGCAAGGCGTCATCGAAACTCCACGCCGCGTCGAAGCCCGGTAATGCGTCCAGCTCGGGATGCGGCGTGGCCTGTGGATAAAGTGCCTGCAGGCAGGTCAGGCGCTCGCGGGCCAGCCACAAAGAATGCTCGGCATCGACCTGCAGACAACACGCGCGGCCACTGCTGGCCAGGGTCTGCAGCCACTCGCGCCAGCCGTCATTGGCGGCCACTTCCGCTGCGCTGATGCAGGCCAGGCTCATCAGCGCTTCGTGCATCTCATCCGCCGAATTCGCCGTTGGCCAAGCTTCTTCGCGTACGGCTGTAATGGCGTCGGCATCCAGTGCACCGAGGTCATCGGTCGATTGCGGATCGCTCCAGCGTCGGTTGATCACCGCTTGCGTGCGGCGCTCTTCCAGCGGCGCGTCATCGAGAAAGGTGTACGGCCGCGCGCTGAGAATTTCTGCGGCGAGCGGCGAGGGTGCCGGCAGGTCGCGGCTGATCAGGCGCACCTCGCCGCGCTCCATGCGGCGTAACAGCGTGAGCCAGCCTTCGCTGTCCATCGCTTCGTGCAGGCAATCGTCGAGGGTTTGTTCGATCAGCGGATGCTCGGGGATTTCCCGCTCGCCGGCGAGATTTTCCAGGCAGGCGATCTGATCGGGAAACACGCTGGCGATCAGGTCTTCGCTTTTCATTCGCTGCAACTGCGGCGCGACTCTGCGCCCGCCGGTAAAGCGCGGCAGCGCCAGCGCGACCCCGGCATTCCAGCGCCAGCGCACGCCGAACAGCGGCGCGTCGAGCACGGCCTGGATGAGGATGTGTTCGGCACTGTTGCTGTGCAGGTAGCGCCACACCTCGTCGAGTTCAAAGCTGTGACTGGTCGACAGCGACAGCACGATCGCGTCTTCGCTGGCGGCGGCCTGCAATTCGAAATTGAAGGTGCGGCAGAAGCGCTTGCGCAGGGCCAGGCCCCAGGCGCGGTTGATGCGGCTGCCGAACGGCGTGTGGATGATCAGTTGTGTGCCGCCGGATTCGTCGAAAAACCGCTCCATCAGCAGCGTGTCCTGCGAGGGCAGGGCGCCGAGGGTGTGGCGCGCGCGGGCCAGATACTCGACCAGTTGCTCGGCGCTGGCGCGGTTGAGGCCCAGGGTCTGGGTCAGCCAGTCGAGCGCCGGTTGCAGATTGCCGGGGCTGGCGCCGAGCAATTCGTCGAGCTGCGCTTGCAGGCGTGCCACCGCGGCGGACAGCTCATCGCTGCGCCCCGGCGCTTCGCCGAGCCAGAACGGGATGGTCGGCGGCTGGCCGTGGGCATCCTCGACGCGCACCTTGCCGGCCTCCACGCGCAGGATGCGGTACGACGTATTACCGAGCTGGAACACGTCGCCGGCAATGCTCTCGACGGCGAAATCTTCGTTGACGCTGCCGATGTTCAGGCCTTGCGGTTCGAGCAGTACGCTGTAATCGGCGTTGTCCGGAATCGTCCCGCCGCTGGTCACTGCGGTCAGTTGCGCACCGCGCCGGCCACGCAAGGTGCGGCTGACGGCGTCGCGGTGCAGGTACGCGCTGCGGATGCCCTGGCGCCCGTTGTAACCCTCGGCGAGCATGCTCAGCAGCGCCTGATAGTGATTTTCGTCGAGGTCGCGATAGGGCGCGGCGCGGCGGAACATGGCCAGCAGCGCGTCTTCCGGCCATTCCTGGCAGCTGACCTCGGCAATGATCTGCTGCGCCAGCACATCCAGCGGCGCCTCAGGAATGTGCAAAATGTCGAGTTCGCCACGACGCACGCAATCGAGCAGGGCCGCGCATTCGATCAGATCGTCGCGAGTGGTGGCGAACAAACGCCCCTTCGGCGTGCCGCCGACCTGGTGGCCGGAGCGGCCGACCCGTTGCAGGAAACCGGCAATCGAGCGCGGCGAACTGATCTGGCAGACCAGATCGACTTCGCCGATATCGATCCCCAGTTCCAGCGACGCGGTGGCGATCAGCACCTGCAACTCGCCGCGCTTGAGCCGCTGCTCGGCATCGAGGCGAAACTCCTTGGCAAGGCTGCCGTGGTGCGCCGCGACGGCGTGCTTGCCGAGGCGTTCGCTCAGGTGCCGGCTGAGGCGTTCGGCCAAACGCCGCGTGTTGACGAAAATCAGCGTGGTGCGATGTTCGCGGGCCAGATCAGCGAGGCGGTTGTAGACCAGCTCCCAAACGTCATTGGCCATCACCGCCGATAAGGGTACCGGCGGCACTTCGATGCCCAGATCCCGAGGGCGAGCGTGGCCAATGTCGATGATTTCGCAGGGCCGCTCATGGCCGACGAGAAATTGCGCCACGGCTTCGACCGGTTTCTGCGTGGCGGACAGGCCGATGCGCGTCAGTGGTTCGCTGCACAACGCTTGCAGGCGCTCCAGACTCAGCGCCAGATGACTGCCGCGCTTGCCGGCGGCCATCGCGTGGATTTCATCGATGATCACCGTGCGCGTGGTGCCGAGCATTTTGCGGCCTGACTCGGAACCGAGCAGCACGTACAACGATTCCGGCGTGGTCACCAGAATATGCGGCGCAGTCTTGCGCATCGCCGCACGGTCTTTTTGCGGGGTGTCACCGGTGCGCACGGCGGTGGTGATCTGCAGCTCGGGCAGGCCCAGTTGGCGCAGTTGTTCGGTGATGCCGGCCAGCGGATTCTGCAGGTTGATCTGGATGTCATTCGACAGCGCTTTGAGCGGCGAAACGTAGACCACCAGGGTTTCGTCGGGCAGGCCGTCGGGGTTTTCCAGGCCGCGATGAACCAGATCATCGAGTACGGCAAGAAACGCAGTCAGGGTTTTGCCGGAACCGGTCGGTGCGGCGATCAACGTCGAACGGCGCTGACGGATCAACGGCCAGGCACGGGCCTGGGCAGCGGTGACCGCCGGGAACGTGTGGCTGAACCAGGCGCTGACGGCGGGGTGAAAACCGGCCAGGGCGCTGTCGGCGGGGAGGGGCAGATTCATGGATAAAGTTATGCGGGCGGGGGAGGGAAGATGCAAGTACCGTTCGGACCCCTTCGCGAGCAGGCTCGCTCCCACAGGGGACCGCATTTCAACTGTGGGAGCGAGCCTGCTCGCGAAGGGGCCGGTCAGGACCCTGCAAATCTGCGGAAATGCACATTACGGATGACGGTTGCGCACTAAACCCGCAAAATGCAACGATTCCGGCAATTATCGACGACGGTTCCACGAGAACCGTCGCTAAAGCCATCGTTCCAATCAGACTGGGCCTGCTGACTCTATGCGAATGCGCCTTATGTTACTGGGCGGCGGAAATGCCCTTGGGCAGGCGCTGATTCGCCTCGGTGCGGAGGAAGACATCGGTTTCCTCGCCCCCCGCCCGCCCGAAAACGGCTGGGATGCCGCGAGCCTGACGCAACTGCTGGACGACACCCGTCCCGATGCGTTGATCAACCTCGCCTACTATTTCGACTGGTTCCAGGCCGAAACCGTCAGCGAAACCCGCATGGCTGGGCAGGAACGTGCGATCGAGCGCCTCGCCGAACTGTGCCAGCATCACAACATCGTCCTCGTGCAGCCGTCGAGCTATCGGGTGTTCGACGGTTCGCGCGCCACCGCCTACAGCGAAAAAGACGAGCCAGTGCCGCTGGGCCTGCGCGGGCAAGCCTTATGGCGTATCGAACAGAGCGTACGCGCCACTTGCCCGCAGCATGTGCTGCTGCGTTTCGGCTGGCTGCTCGATGACAGCCCGGACGGCACCCTCGGGCGCTTTCTCGCCCGCGCCGAGCAACCGGAAGAATTGCTGCTGGCCGATGACCGCCGCGGCAACCCGACGCCGGTCGACGATGCAGCACGGGTGATCATTTCGGTACTCAAGCAACTCGACTGCGCGGCGCCGCTGTGGGGCACGTATCACTACGCCGGCCATGAAGCGACCACGCCGCTGGCGCTGGGCCAGGCGATTCTCACCGAAGCACGCAGCCTGCACGCGCTGGCCATCGAAGCGCCGACCGCCCAGGCGCACGCCGCACGGCCCGACGCTGCCGAAGAGCCGCAACACGCGGTGCTGGCCTGCAAGAAAATTCTGCACACTTTCGGGATCAAGCCGCGCGCCTGGCGTGCCGCACTCCCGGGCTTACTGGACAGGTTCTACCGTCATGGCTGAAGGTATCGTTCTCATCACCGGCGGAGCCGGCTTCATCGGCTCGCACCTGACCGACGCGTTGCTCGCCAAGGGTCACTCGGTGCGGGTACTCGACGACCTGTCGACCGGCAAACGCAGCAACCTGCCGCTGGATAATCCCAAGGTTGAACTGATCGTCGGCGATGTCGCCGATGCGGCGCTGGTGGCGCAAGCCATGCACGGCTGCAGCGCAGTCGCCCACCTGGCGGCGGTGGCGTCGGTGCAGGCGTCAGTGGACGATCCAGTGAAGACCCACCAGAGCAATTTCATCGGCACGCTGAATGTCTGCGAAGCGATGCGTCTGGCCGGCGTCAAACGGGTTTTGTATGCCTCCAGTGCAGCGGTCTACGGCAACAACGGCGAGGGCGAGTCGATCAGCGAAGACACGCCGAAAGCCCCACTGACGCCGTACGCCTCGGACAAACTGGCCGGTGAGCAGTATTTCGATTTCTATCGCCGCCAGCATGGTCTGGAACCGGTGATCTTTCGCTTCTTCAACATCTTCGGCCCGCGCCAGGATCCATCCTCGCCGTACTCCGGGGTGATCAGCATTTTCAGCGAACGCGCGCAGCAAGGTTTGCCCATCACCGTGTTTGGCGATGGCGAGCAGACGCGCGATTTTCTCTATGTCGAGGATCTGGTCAGTCTGCTGGTGCAGGGGATTGAAAAGTCTGATGTGCAGGTGGGCGCGGTGAACGTTGGCTGGAATCAGTCGATGAGCCTCAAGCAGATGCTCGAAGCATTGAAAGTGGTGGTCGGTGAACTGCCGCCAATAAGTTATGGCCCGGCGCGGGCGGGTGACATTCGTCATTCGCGGGCGGATAACCGGCGCTTGCTGGAACGGTTTGAAATGCCGCCGCAGACGCCGATGAGTGTGGGGTTGGCGCGGTTGTTGGGGCGTGGCTGACGAAAGCCCTCACCCACAATCCCCACCCATGAAAAAGGCGCCCTTCAACAGGCGCCTTTTTCACGGCCGGAATAACCAATCCATCCCAGTGGCAAGGGGACATTGTCCCCCGATCAACGGCGGACCGTTGTCGTCAGTTCCACGCCTGCCTGCCACGAAGCCTCATTCACCACCACGTGAACGTTCGGTCAATCGACTTAGAACTTATAGCCCAAACCGACCATGTAGATGAACGGATCGACATCGACGTTGACCCGAGCGCGAGTGCCCGGCGCGACCGCGTTGTTTTCGACGGTGGCGCGGGTGTCGATGTCGATGTAGCGCACCTGGGCGTTGAGCATGATGTTGTCGGTCAGCATGTAGTCGGCACCGACCTGCCAGGCCAGGCCCCAGGAGTTTTTCGCCTTGAAGTTGCTGAACCCGTTGGCGCTGGCTTCGCTGCCGACGTGCTCGTCATAGATCCAGGTGTAGTTGATGCCGCCGCCAACGTAGGGCTGGAACGCCGATTTCGAATCCAGCGGGTAGTACACGACGCTGAGGGTCGGTGGCAGGTGTTTGAGGGTGCCGAGCTTGCCGTTAGCGGCGGGCAGAGCGGTGCCCTTGAGTTTGACGTCATGCTCGAACGGCGTGGCTGCGAGCAGTTCGAGGCCGACGTGGTCGGTGAGCATGTATGCGAAGTTCAGGCCCAATTGGGTGTCGCTGCTCATGGTCGCCTTGCCGCCCAGATTAGCGCCGCTCAACGGCCCCTGATCGACCTTGACGCTGGAGCTGTCGGCCTTCGGGTTGACGGTGATCGCACCGGCGCGGATCAGAATGTCGCCGGCCTCGTGGGCGTGGGCGAGCGGGGCTGCGAGCGCGAGGGCCAACAGCGAGGCGCTGAGCAAGGACTTGTTCATGGGGGCTCCGAAAGGACATAAGAAAAATCTGATGCCCTATGGTACGAAGCCAGCTGATCCGGTCTTTTGACTCAGCTCAATGAAACAGTGATGGGGCGAGGTTTAGGGGGAACTTTGAGGGCCCCATCGCTGGCAAGCCAGCTCCCACAGTGATCGAGTCGTTCACAGATTATGTGATCACCAGCGTAACCTGTGGGAGCTGGCTTGCCAGCGATGGGGTCCTTACAAACAGCACAAAACCACCGGTATTTACTCCGGCAGCTCATACGCATAAATCTTCTGCGCCTCCATCTGATACCCGGCATCCGCCAGTTCGCTGCTTGACGCCTTGACCTGCAGTGGCCCCTCGACCCAGTACGGCTGATACAGCTCGTCGAGCTTCACGCCGAGTTCGCTTTTCACATGCACGATCTGGTTCGACGGCGGTGGCGGCACGTGGATGCAGGCGCCGAAATACGGCACCAGCAGGAAGTCCGTGGTGCGCCCCTCTTCACTGACTTCCAGCGGCACAATGTAGCCCGGCAAACGAATGTTCTGCCCGTCGAGGCTCTGCACTACCGGCGCATTCGGCAGGTCCTGCTTGGCCGCCGGCGCGGACTCGGCCGACAGCGCATCGCCCATTTTCGACAGGTCGTGCAGCGGGGTCATGTTCGGCACTTCCGGAGCGGCGTCCGGCGGAATCATTTCCGACCACGTAAGGTCCTTCGGTGCTGCCGCCCAAACGGGCAGGGCGATCAGCAACAGCAGCGCGAGCACGGCGCGGGGCATGGTGAACTTCCTCATAAACGGATCGACAGGCCATCGGCCAAAGATTGGCGATAAGCGCGCCAGGCCGGCACGCTGCCCATCAGCAGCGCGGCCGCCAGAATGCCACCGAGCAGCGTCCATTCATACTCGCTCGGCCACGCCAGCGGCAGGTACAAACCGTAATTGGCCTGCACGTAACCCTGCGCGGCGGCGATGCCGATGTACAGGAGCGCCAGTCCGGCGATCACCCCGGTCAGCGCCAGGGCAAACGCCTCCAGCACTAGCAGGCTCGCGATGTGCCATGGCCGCGCCCCTACCGAACGCAGAATCGCCATCTCACGGCGACGCTCGTTGAGGCTGGTGAGAATCGCCGTGAGCATGCCGATCAACCCGGTCAACACCACAAACAGCGAGACCACGAACAACGCTTTTTCGGCGGTGCTCATCAGGCTCCACAATTCCTGGAGTGCCACACCCGGCAGGATCGCCAGCATCGGCTCACCGCGGAATTCGTTGATCTCGCGTTGCAGGGCGAAGGTGGAAATCTTGCTGTTGAGGCCGAGCATGAACGCGGTGATCGCTTGTGGCGTCAGGTCCATGTTGCGCGCCTGATCCGCCGTGATCCGCCCATTACCGCGCGCCGGCACACCGTTGTGCCAGTCGATGTGGATCGCTTCCATGCCGCCGAGGCTGATGTGCAACGTGCGATCGACCGGGGTCCCGGTGCGCTGCAGAATGCCGACCACGGTGAACGGTTTATCGTCGTGCTTGACCAGACTGATCGCCGCCACGCCGTGGGCCAGCACCAGTTTGTCGCCGAGCTTGTAGTGCAACGCTTCGGCGACTTCGGCACCGAGCACTACTTCAAACGGATCTGTCGCAAACGCACGTCCGTCGGCCAGCGCCAAGTGCTGCTGACGGCCGTACTGGTAATGCTCGAAATAGGCTGCGGTGGTGCCCATCACCCGGTAGCCGCGATGGGAATCGCCGAGGGACATCGGGATCGCCCACTTCACTTTCGGGTTGTTGGCGAAGTGCTCGAAACTGTCCCAGCGAATATTGTTGGTGGCATTGCCGATGCGAAAGACCGAGTACAGCAGCAGGTTCACCGAGCCTGAGCGGGCGCCGACGATCAGGTCGGTGCCGCTGATGGTGCAGGCGAAACTGGCCTTGGCTTCGGTGCGCACGCGCTCGACCGCCAGCAGCAAGCACACTGATAAAGCGATGGCGAACGCGGTGAGCAAAGCGGTGAAACGGCGGTTGGCCAGGCTGGCCATGGCCAGACGAAACAGATACATCTCAGACCTCGGCAGACGTGGCGGCGCGATTGAGCTCGGCCAGGGACAAGTGACGATCGAACAGCGGCGCCAGGCTCTGGTCATGGCTGACAAACAGCAAGCTGGAACCGGCCTCGCGGCACTCGGCGAACAACAGGCGAATGAAATTCTCGCGGGCGTCGTAATCCAGTGCTGAAGTCGGCTCGTCAGCGATCACCAGTTCCGGCTGGCCGATCAGGGCGCGCGCAGCCGCGACCCGTTGTTGCTGGCCGATCGACAACGAATCGGCGCGGCGGCTGAGGATGCTTTCGTCCTTTAACCCCAAGTGCGCGAGCAGGGTCGCGGCGGCCTGATCGACGCTGCCGTGGCGCTGTTTCGCTCGCTGGGCGCGCAGTTTCGAGAAGTGGCAGGGCAATTCGACGTTCTCGCGTACCGAGAGAAACGGCAGCAGGTTGAACTGCTGGAAAATGTAGCCGGTATGGTCGACACGAAACGTGTCGCGGGCACCGGCGGAGAGCTCGGTCAGCTCCTGGCCGAGCAGGCGAATACTGCCACGGCCCGGCTTCTGCACACCGCCGAGCAAACCGAGCAGGGTGGTCTTGCCGCTGCCGCTCGGGCCTTTGAGGAACAGGGTCTCGCCGGCTTCCAGGCGAAACGCCGGAATGTCCAGCAACGGCGGGTGACCGGGCCAGTTGAAGCCCAGGTCGGACAGTTCGATGAGTGCTTGGGTCATGGCACCAATTTCATGGTTGAGACTGAACCCCTGTGGGAGCGAGCCTGCTCGCAAAGGCGCCGGATCAGTCGATATAAGTGTGACTGAAGTACCGCTTTCGCGAGCAGGCTCGCTCCCACAGTGGATATTCGGTGAGTCTTAGAACTTCAGCGACGCGGCTTTGGCCGTCACTTCCGTACCTTGCTGGCCGCTGGCGCTGATCAGTTGTACCTGAACCTTCTGCGTGGCCGGGAAGGTCTTGAACAGGTTCGTCAGATCCAGCGTCTTCAACGCACCTGGCGCAGTGCAAGTGAACTGATAGTGCGCATGGATTTCGCTGTGCTCGTGGTGATGCTCGTGGCCGTCCTTGTCCGCTTCATCTTCGTCATGATCGTCGGCATCCGGCTTGTCGCCAAACAGCGGACTTTCCAGTTCCTGACTGGCCACTTTGCAACCGGCCGCCGCCGGCAGACTGAACAGCGCCAACGGTTTTTCCAGCTGCGCACGAGCGGCAGCGACCTTGGCCTTGTCAGCGTCCGAAGTGGCCGCATGCTCGAAACCCACCAGGTTCATCGCCGGGCTTTCCAGCTCAAGCTCCAGAGTCTGGCCATCGAGCGCGGCATTCAGTCGACCCACGCCGTGTTCATGGGCGCCGAGGCTGCCGTGCTCATGGTCATGATCGTGGTCATGCTCGTCAGCGGCGTAGGCAACGGCCAGCGGCAACAGGGCAAACGGCAAAGCGAGCAACAAACGACGCATGGCGAACTCCGGGGCGTAAAGTGAAAAGTTTGTTATGTAATCTTATAACGAAAGTGCGCAGAGTTTGCCCGTGTGCTTGGCGTTACACAAGTCCCGTGGGAGCATGCAGGTCGGAAAAAGGCAGGAGCGAATTCAATGTTGCGGATACGCGGAACCGTCGGCGCGGTGCCGGTGGATTTGACGGTGGAGCTGGATGACAGTGACTGGGCCAGGCTTGGTTCGGCGCTCAGTGCTCAGGCGCCGCTGGCTCAGTCTGAAGTGGCGGCATCGGTGCCGGCGGCCAAACCACAGGGCCAGGACGATGCGTTGTGGCAGGTGGCGAAGGATCTGTTGCGTCAGGCCGGGCAGCTCAGCGGTCCGGACTTGCTTGATCAGCTGGAAGGGCTGACCGGCAGTGCGGCAGCGGGCAAGCGTTTGCTGGTGCGCTTGCGCCACAGTTCGCAGGTGAAAGTGCAGAGCGGCGCCGACACGCCGCTCTATAGCTGGATCGAGTGAACGCTTAGTACAGCGCGGCGAAGACCTTGCGCCGGTAAGCAGTCACCAACGGGTGATCGTTGCCGAGCAGTTCGAACACTTGCAGCAGGGTCTTGTGCGGCAAGCCTTCGCCGTAGCTGCGATTGCGAATGAACAGTTTGAGCAGGGCTTCCAGCGCCGCTTCGTATTGCTGACGGGCGAGCTGCTGGATCGCCAGTTGATAGGCCGCTTCATCGTCCTGCGGGTTTTGCGCCAGACGGCTTTTCAGCTCGGCGGCGTCCGGCAGGTCACGGGCCAGCCCGAGGAACTGGATCTGCGCCTTGGCGCCGGCCAGTGCGGCTTTGTGCTCGTCGCTCTTGACCGCGTCGAGCACGGTCTGCGCTTCGCTCAGCTCACCGCGTTCGGTCAGGCAGCGTGCGTACAGAATCAGCGCCTTGGCGTTGCTGTTGTCCTCTTGGAGCAGGGCCACCAACGCCGCCTCGGCATCGGCGTAACGCCCGTCATCGAACAGCGCCTGAGCCTGTTCGAACGGGTCGGCAGCGGCCGGTGGCGGCATTTGCACATGTGGTTCGAGCAGCGCGCGCACTGCGGATTCCGGTTGCGCACCGGCAAAGCCGTCGACCGGTTGACCGTCCTTGAACAGCACCACGGTCGGCAGGCTGCGAATGCCGAAGCGGGCAACGATGTCCTGCTCGACGTCGCAATTGACCTTGGCCAGCAGCAACTCGCCCTGATAGCTCTCGGCGATACCTTGCAACATCGGCATCAGCGCCTTGCACGGCGCGCACCATTCGGCCCAGAAATCCACCAGCACCGGTTTGGTGAAGGAAGCCTCGATCACCGACTGGTCGAAATCGGCCGTCGTGGCGTCGAAGATGTACGGCGTTTGCTCACTCATGGGGGATCTCGTCAAAGCGTGGATGGGGCAACTATAAGGCTTGGTGGGGGGTGGCCGGAAGCGGGGCGGGTTTTGGATATGTGTTGCCTGGGGAGGGCGCCTTCGCGAGCAGGCTCGCTCCCACAGTGAGTTATGAACGACACAAGTCCCGTGTGGGAGCGGGCTTGCCCGCGATGCTTTTAGCTAGCGCCGCGCATGGTAAAGGCTGACATGCCGAAATTCTTCCGGCTCGGCCAGATCGGGGAGGGTCATCGCCTCGAGCATTTCGATCCGCTCATACAACGGATGGCGGAAATCCCGCACCCGCGAATCCGCCACCAGCGCCTCGCGGCCACGACTGAGAAAGGCATCGAGCAGCGGCAGATTCGCCCGGTCATACAGCACATCCGCGACCAGAATCAGATCGAAGCGATCGGCCTCGGCGAAGAAGTCGGTCGAGTAACTCATCTCGACATCATTCAACACAGCATTCGCCCGGCACGCGGCAATCGCCAGCGGATCGAGATCGCAGGCCACCACTTCCAGCGCGCCGGCTTTCACCGCCGCGATCCCGGCAATTCCGGAACCGGCACCGAAATCCAGCACGCGCTTGCCGCGCACCCACTCGGGACACGCCGCCAGATAGCGCGCCACCGCCAGGCCGCTGGCCCAGCAGAAACTCCAGTAGGGCGGCTCGTGCAGGATGCGCTGGGTTTCTTCCTGGCTGAATTCGCGGGCCATGTTGTCGCCGTCGATCAGCCATAACTGCAAATCGGTGCCCGGCAACGCGCAGGCTTTCAGGCGGGCGTCGCCGAGCAGTTCACCCAGGGCCCGTTGCAGGTCGAGCGGTGCGGTCATGGGGCTTTGACGAATTGCAGTTGGCCCAGTGCCTGGGTGGTCGGCTGAGAAATGGTCTGCGACGGCAAGTGCAGAATCAACTGGCCGGACTGGCTGGCGCGACCACGCAGCTCAACCCGCGCACCGGCCGGAAACGCTTCGGGATTGAAGCGCAGGCGAAACGGCAGCAGCTGATTGGTACCGATCAGGCTGGAGCTGGCGAGCAGTTGTTGCGGGCGATCCTTTTCATCGATCACCAGCAACGCCAGTTCGACTTCGGCCCCGGCGGGTACGCCTTGCAGGGTGCCGCTCAGTTCCCGTTGATAGGCCGGCAGCGGGCCGAGTTCGGCGGCCTCTTTGGCTTTTTTCTGTGCCTGCTGTGGCGCAGGGCCCGGCGTTGGCGGCTGGGGCTTGGGTGCGTCGCTGCCACAGGCCACCAGCAGGCTGAAAAGACTGAGCAATACGAGCGGACGTAACGGCATTGGAGGCTCCGGCAGAATGAATTCCATGGATCAAACGATCATGCCGTTCTGTATACCGCAAAGGCTATGGCTTGTCTTGCCACCGGGATGCGCTACCATGGCCCTCCCTTTTTTTGTTGCCAGCCACCATGCACTGTCCCTTCTGCGGTGCCAACGACACCAAGGTCATCGACTCGCGTCTGGTCGCCGAGGGCGAACAGGTGCGCCGCCGGCGTGAATGCCTGGCCTGCGGCGAACGTTTCACGACGTTCGAGACGGCCGAACTGGTGTTGCCGCGCCTGATCAAAACCGACGGCAGCCGCCAACCGTTCGACGAAGAAAAACTCCGTGCCGGCATGCAGCGCGCGCTGGAGAAACGTCCGGTGAGCGTCGAGCGCCTCGAATCCTCTCTGGTTCACATCAAGCACAAGTTGCGCGCCACCGGCGAGCGCGAGGTCAAATCCCTTGTGGTCGGCGAACTGGTAATGGCCGAACTGCAAAAGCTCGATGAGGTCGCCTACATCCGGTTCGCCTCCGTATACAAGCGCTTCCAGGACCTCAACGAATTCCGCGAAGAGATCGACCGCCTCGCCCGCGAACCGGTGCAAGAATGACCGCCGCCGAGCAGGCCATCCTCGACGCGCATTTCATGGCGCGCGCGCTGGAACTGGCGCGCAAAGGTCACTACACCACCCATCCCAATCCGCGGGTCGGCTGTGTGGTGGTGCGCGATGGGCAGATTGTCGGCGAAGGCTGGCATGAACGCGCCGGCGAACCTCACGCAGAAGTTCACGCGTTGCGCGCTGCCGGTGAGCAGGCCCGCGGCGCCACCGCGTATGTCACCCTCGAACCGTGCAGCCACCACGGCCGCACGCCGCCGTGCGCCGATGCGCTGGTGAATGCCGGCGTGGCGCGGGTGGTGGCAGCGATGCGTGACCCCAATCCGCAAGTTGCCGGACGCGGTTTGCAGCGCCTGGCCGATGCCGGCATCGCCACCGAAAGCGGCGTGCTCGAAGCCGAAGCGCGGATGCTCAATCGAGGCTTTCTCAAACGCATGGAACACGGCTTGCCGTTCGTGCGGGTCAAGCTGGCGATGAGCCTCGATGGCCGCACGGCGATGGAGAGCGGCGAGAGCCAGTGGATTACCGGCCCGGCTGCACGTTCGGCGGTCCAGCGTTTGCGCGCCGAGGCCGCGGTGGTGCTGACCGGCGCCGATACCGTGCTGGCCGACGGTGCACGATTGACCGTGCGTGCTGAAGAGTTGGGGCTGGATGCCGAGCAAACCGCGCTAGCCATGAGCCGCCCGCCGTTGCGCGTGTTGATCGACGGCCGCCTGCGGGTGCCGCTGGATGCGCCGTTCTTCAAGGCCGGCCCGGCGCTGGTCGCCACCTGCGTGGCCGTCGAGGAACAGTACGCCAACGGCCCGGAATGCTTGATCGTGCCGGGTGACGACGGTCAGGTCGATCTGCACCAACTCTTGCTGGAGCTGGCCCATCGCGGCGTCAACGAGGTGCTGGTCGAGGCTGGCCCGCGTCTGGCCGGGGCTTTCGCGCAGCTCGGTCTGGTCGACGAGTTCGTGATTTTCATCGCTGGCAAGTTTCTCGGCTCCACGGCGCGTCCGCTGCTCGACTGGCCGCTGGCCTCTATGAAGGATGCGCCGCAGCTGAAAATCACTGAAATCCGCGCGGTCGGCGATGACTGGCGAGTCACTGCCCGCCCTGTCCCTGCGGCGCGCGTATAATTCCCGGCCATCGCCTTAGCGCTGGCCCCGTTCTCAAGGAGAACCCCATGTTCACCGGCATCATCGAATCCATCGGCAGCATCCGTGCACTGACCCCCAAGGGCGGTGATGTGCGTGTGCATGTCGACACCGGCAAGCTCGACCTGAGCGACGTCAAACTCGGCGACAGCATCGCCGTCAACGGCGTCTGCCTGACCGCAGTTGAGCTGCCGGGCAATGGTTTTGCCGCCGACGTCAGCCGCGAAACCCTCGACTGCACTGCCATGAACGACCTGAAAAGCGGCAGCCCGGTCAATCTGGAAAAAGCCCTGACCCCGACCACCCGTCTCGGCGGGCATCTGGTCAGCGGCCACGTCGACGGTGTCGGCGAAGTGGTATCGCGCAGCGACAACGCCCGCGCCGTGGAATTCTGCATTCGCGCGCCGAAGGAGCTGGCCAAGTACATTGCCCACAAAGGCTCGATCACCGTCGACGGCACCAGCCTGACCGTGAACGCGGTCGATGGCGCCGAATTCATGCTGACGATCATCCCGCACACCCTGAGCGAAACCATCATGGCGTCGTATAAGCCAGGTCGCCGGGTGAATCTTGAGGTCGACCTGCTGGCGCGTTATCTGGAGCGTCTGCTGCTGGGTGACAAGGCTGCCGAGAAGACCGCCGGCAGCACGATCACCGAAAGCTTTCTGGCCCAAAACGGCTACCTCAAATAATTCAAAAGAAGGGGGTGCCTTGTGGCGCTCAATAGCATCGAAGAACTGGTAGAAGACATCCGCCAAGGCAAGATGGTCATCCTCATGGATGACGAAGACCGCGAGAACGAAGGCGACCTGATCATGGCCGCCGAGTGCTGCACGGCTGCGCACATCAACTTCATGGCCAAGCACGCTCGTGGCCTGATCTGCATGCCGATGAGCCGCGAGCGCTGCGAGCTGTTGAAGCTGCCGTTGATGGCGCCGCGCAACGGTTCCGGCTTCGGCACCAAATTCACCGTCTCGATCGAAGCCGCCGAAGGCGTGACCACCGGCATCTCCGCCGCGGACCGTGCGCGTACCGTGCAGGCGGCTGCCGCCAAAGATGCCAAGGCCGAAGACATCGTCAGCCCGGGTCACATCTTCCCGCTGATGGCCCAGGCCGGCGGCACCCTCGCACGCGCCGGCCACACCGAAGCCGCATGCGATCTGGCGCGCATGGCCGGTTACGAGCCAAGCGGGGTGATCTGCGAAGTGATGAACGACGACGGCACCATGTCCCGTCGCGCCGAACTCGAAGCCTTCGCTGCTGAGCACAACATCAAGATCGGCACCATTGCCGACCTGATTCACTATCGGATGATCCACGAACGTACCGTTCAGCGGATTGCCGAGCAGCCGCTGGACAGCGAACTGGGCCAATTCAACCTGGTGACCTATCGTGATTCGGTGGAAGGCGACGTGCACATGGCGCTGACCCTGGGCACTGTTTGCGCCGAGGAGCCGACGCTGGTGCGCGTGCACAACATGGACCCGTTGCGCGACCTGTTGATGGTCAAGCAACCGGGGCGCTGGAGCCTGCGCGCCGCCATGGCTGCGGTCGCCGAGGCAGGCAGCGGTGTGGTGCTGTTGCTCGGCCACCCGCTCGACGGTGACGTGCTGCTGGCGCATATCCGCGAAACCGGCGATCAGCCGGCGCCGAAAAAACCGACCACCTACAGCATCGTCGGTGCCGGTTCACAGATCCTGCGTGACCTCGGTGTGCGCAAAATGCGCTTGATGAGCGCACCGATGAAGTTCAATGCGATATCCGGTTTCGATCTGGAAGTTGTAGAATACGTGCCCTCCGAATAATGACCGGCTGTTTCCGGACTCCAATTCGCGGCAAATAATCACTGAGGGGCGCGTAGCAGACGCGTCCCGGCTCTTTAAGAGAACTGACGAATGACCCTGAAGACCATCGAAGGTACCTTCATCGCCCCCAAAGGCCGCTACGCTCTGGTAGTGGGCCGCTTCAACAGCTTCGTGGTTGAAAGCCTGGTCAGCGGTGCCGTTGATGCCCTGGTTCGCCACGGCGTGAGCGAAAACGACATCACCATCATCCGCGCACCGGGCGCCTTCGAAATCCCGCTGGTTGCGCAAAAAGTCGCGCAGAAAGGCGAGTTCGCCGCAATCATCGCCCTCGGCGCCGTCATTCGTGGCGGCACCCCGCACTTCGAATACGTGGCGGGCGAGTGCACCAAGGGTCTGGCTCAGGTGTCCATGGAGTTCGGCGTGCCGGTCTCTTTCGGCGTGCTGACCGTTGATTCCATCGAGCAAGCCATCGAACGTTCCGGCACCAAGGCCGGTAACAAAGGTGCCGAAGCTGCCCTGTCCGCTCTGGAAATGGTCAGCCTGCTGGCGCAGTTGGAGGCCAAGTGATTAGCGACGAAAGCGATCGTTTCAACCCGCGCGATCCGAAACCTGCGGATGCCGGCAAGCCCTCGAAAAGCGTCAAGCGTCGCGAAGCCCGTCAGCTCGCGACTCAGGCGTTGTACCAGTGGCACATGGCCAAGCAATCGCTGAACGAGATCGAAGCGCAGTTTCGCGTTGATAACGATTTCGCCGATGTCGATGGCGCCTATTTCCGCGAGATCCTGCACGGGGTTCCGCAGTTCAAGAGCGAAATCGACACCGCCCTGACGCCTTGCCTGGATCTGGCGATCGAAGAGCTGGACCCGGTTGAACTGGCGGTTCTGCGCCTGTCCACCTGGGAGCTGCTCAAGCGCGTCGACGTGCCGTACCGCGTGGTGATCAACGAAGGTATCGAGTTGGCGAAAGTCTTCGGTTCGACCGACGGCCACAAGTTCGTCAACGGCGTGCTCGACAAGCTGGCCCCGCGCCTGCGTGAAGCTGAAGTGAAGGCGTTCAAGCGCTGATCGGCGCTTGAGCACTTTGTCTCAGCGATGGGCGAGTTTGAGCTGATCCGCAATTTCTTCGCCGCCGCGCCTTGTGCGCAGGGCGGCGAGGGCGTTGCTCTCGGGATTGGCGATGACTGCGCCTTGCTGACGGTTCCCGCCGGGGAACAGTTGGCCATTTCTACCGATACGCTGGTGGCCGGTGTGCATTTCGCCGACCCTTGCGATCCGTTTCTGCTCGGTCAGCGCTCGCTGGCCGTCGCGGTCAGCGACCTGGCCGCCATGGGCGCCACGCCGGTTGCCTTTACCCTTGCCCTGACTGTGCCGACGGTGACCGCCGATTGGCTGCAAGCCTATGCCCGCGGTTTGAACCGCATGGCGCAGAGTTGCGGCGTAGCGCTGGTTGGCGGCGACACCACACGTGGGCCGTTGAGCCTGACGGTCACCGTGTTTGGCCGCGTACCCGCTGGTCAGGCGTTGACCCGCAGCGGCGCGCGAACGGGCGACCTGCTTTGTGTCGGCGGTGAGTTGGGCAATGCTGCCGGAGCGTTGCCGCTGGTGCTCGGGCAGCGTGACGCCGCGGCCGAAATCGCTCAGCCGCTGCTCGATCATTACTGGTCGCCTCAGCCGCAGCTGGCCCTCGGTCAGGCCTTGCGGGGTAAAGCCACAGCGGCGCTGGACATCTCCGACGGCCTGCTCGCCGACTGCGGTCATATCGCACTGGCGTCGAAGGTGCGACTTGAGATTGAACGCGAGCGTGTACCGTTGTCGGATGCCTTAGTGGCGTTTCTCGGGCAGCGCGGTGCCGAACGTGCGGCGCTCAGTGGTGGCGATGATTACGTGCTGGCCTTCACGCTGCCGTCCGACGAACTGCCGGCACTGCTGGCAGCCGGCTGGCCAATCCACGTGATCGGCCGCGTCAGCGACGGCCAGGGCGTGGTGCTGCTGGATCGTGACGGTCGCGACATCACCCCGCATACCCGCGGTTATCAACATTTTCAGGAGACACCGTGACAGATCACCCGAAACAGGTTCCGGCTGAATTCGTGCCGCCGTCGGTCTGGCGCAATCCCTGGCATTTCCTCGCGTTCGGCTTCGGTTCCGGCACGCTGCCCAAAGCCCCGGGCACCTGGGGCTCACTGGTGGCGCTGCCGTTCATTCCGTTGTGGCAAATGCTGCCGGACTGGGGCTATTGGCTGATGCTCGGCATCACCATGCTGTTCGGCTTCTGGCTGTGCGGCAAAGTCGCCGACGATCTGCGCGTGCACGACCATGAGGGCATCGTCTGGGACGAAATGGTCGGCATGTGGATCACCCTGTGGCTGGTGCCGGAAGGCTGGTACTGGCTGCTCGCGGGATTTCTGGTGTTCCGCTTCTTCGATATTCTCAAGCCGTGGCCGATCCGCTGGATCGACAAACACGTGCATGGCGGCGTCGGCATCATGCTCGACGACGTGCTCGCCGGGGTGTTTGCCTGGCTGGCGATGCAGGGGCTGGTGTGGCTGTTCGCCTGATCAGGATCAGGGGTAAGTGAGGGGCAGGTAGATGTTGCGACGCGGGTTGGCGATGCTGGTTCTGGCTCTGTTGGGCGCGTTCGCCCATGCGCATGAAGCGCCGCCGCCTGCGGTGATCCATCTGGCCAGCGAAGACTGGGAAGACTACACCGCTGCCGATGGTCATGGCTTGGCCTGGGATGTATTGCGCAAGGTGTTCGAACCGGCTGGCGTCAAGCTGGACATTCGCACGGTGCCGTACACCCGCTCGATCGGCCTGGTGCAATTGAAGGAGGTGGACGCGCTGGTCGGCTCCTACCGCGATGAAGCCCAGCAGGTGCTGTATCCGAAATGGCATTTCGACTCCGACCACATCTATGCGCTGGGGCTGGCCAGCAGTCCCGAACCCACCCCGGCGACGCTGGGCAAATACCGCTTGGCGTGGGTGCGCGGCTATCGCTATGAAAACTACCTGCCGAACATCAAGCGCTACAACCAGATCGAGCGGCGCAGCGGCATTCTGTCGATGCTCAAGCAGGGGCGGGCGGATTACTACATCGATGCGCGGACCGAGGTTGAAGCCGTCGTGCGTGACGCGGTGGACCCGGCGCAATACCGTTATTCGCATCTGGCCGAGTTGCCGTTGTTCCTCGGTTTCGCCGATACCCCGCAGGCCAGGGTGCTGATGGCCCTGTATGACCGGCGCATGGCGCAACTGGTCAAGAGCGGCGAGCTGAAGCCCGTCTTCGAGAAGTGGAAGCAGCCGTATCCGTTTGACGCGAACTGAAGCCCAACTCAAATCCCCTGTAGGAGTGAGCCTGCTCGCGATAGCGGTAGATCAGCCAACATCAATGTGAATGTCAGTCCGCTATCGCGAGCAGGCTCACGCCTACAAGGGATCGATGCAAGGCCAGTGTCATCAAACTTTTTGATCGTTATCGCCGATAATTCAGCCTAAGCGTCCACAGGAACCTGCTGTTACAATGCCGGCCTGCGAATTTTCAGAATTTTTAGATCAGGAGCACACCGGTGCCTGTCGTCTTTGTTGCCGCTTGCAAGCTGCCAACGCCTTATGCGCAATTCACCATGCACGGGTTTCTCGATGAAACCACCGGCCGCGAGCACGTCGTGCTGAGCCTGGGTGAAATTGCCGACGGCGCTCCGGTACTCGGCCGTTTGCACTCCGAATGTCTGACCGGCGATGCCTTGTTCAGCCAGCGCTGCGACTGCGGTTCGCAACTGGACGCCGCCCTGCAGGCGATCGCCCGCGAAGGCCGTGGCGTGCTGTTGTATCTGCGCCAGGAAGGTCGCGGCATCGGTCTGTTGAACAAGATCCGCGCTTACGAATTGCAGGACGGTGGCGCCGACACCGTTGAAGCCAACGAACGTCTGGGCTTTGCCGCCGATCAGCGCGACTACGCCATGTGCCTGCCGATGCTCGAACATCTGGGGGTCAAATCCCTGCGCCTGATGACCAACAACCCGCGCAAGGTCAAAGCCCTGACCGAGATGGGCATCGTCGTCGCCGAGCGCGTGCCGCTGCACACTGGTCACAACCCGCACAACAAACTCTACCTGGCGACCAAGGCCAGCAAGCTCGACCACATGATGGGCAACGAGCATCAGGGCGAGGTCGACCGCGCGTGACGCGTGGACAGGTGCGGCGCCGATTGTCGGTGGCCTGGTGGCAATACCTGGCGCTGGCGCTGTTGCCGCTGTTCGTCATCAATGCGTTGTTCGGCGCGGGCGAAGGGCTGCTGCCGGTACTGGCGATGCCGTTGTTCATTGCCGGCGTCGCGTCGATGTTCGTCAGCCTGAAGTTTTTCAGCCGCTACAAGCATGCGCTGATCGCCACGCAAAAAACCCTCGACACGCCCGATGAACCGGCGGCGTGGATTGCGCTGGCGGCGCGCCGTCGGGCGGCGTTTCTGGTCGCCTCCCTGCCGGCGTGGATCGGTGCGCTGGCAGTGTTCGTCGGACTCGAAGCGGTGCCGCTAATGTTGTTGGCACTGTCCACGGCGGTACTGTTTTACCTCTACCGTATTCCGCGTCAACTCGGCTGATGCGCCGGCTCTGGTTGGCGGTTCTGCTGCTGACCGGCGCTGGACCGGTGTTGGCGGATCTGCGCGTGGTCAGCCTCGCGCCGTCGCTGTCGGAAATTGTCGTTGAGCTGGATTCCGCCGATTTACTGGTCGGCGTGCTCGATGCCGGGGAGCGCCCCGAGTCAATTGCGCATGTGGCCTCGGTTGGGCGATATGGCCAGCTCGACATCGAGCGTTTGCTCAGCCTCAAACCTGATCTGTTGTTGCTCTGGCCCGGCAGTGTCGGCGCGGCGCAGCGTGATCAGCTCAAGCGGCTGGGGATTGCGACCTTTGTCGCCGAGCCGCATTCCCTCGAACAACTCACCACTCAGATTGAAGCGATTGCCACGCGCCTGGGACGACCGGAGCGCGGACTTAAGCGCGCGGGGTATCTGCGTCAGCAGCTTGCAGAACTACGCCAGCGCTATCGTCGCGAGGTGCCGTTGCGGGTGTTCTATCAGGTCTGGGACAAGCCGCTCTATACCATTGGCGGCGGACAGATCATTAGTGATGCGCTGGAGGTGTGCGGGGCGCGCAATGTCTTCGCCGACCTGAGTTTACCGGCGCCGCAGGTGAGTATCGAGGCGGTGTTGCAGCGTGATCCCGAGGTGATATTGGCGGGGGATCAGCCGCAGCTGGAGGCGTGGAGGAGCTGGTTGCAGGTGGCGGCGGCGGTAAAGCAGGGGAATCTGTTGTTGGTCGTCGACAAAGGTCTTGAAAGACCGAGCGGGCAGATGATCGAAGCAACCGCAAAGCTTTGCCGGTTGATTGCGCCCGACCGTTGAGACCGCAGCGCCTGCATCGCGAGCAGGCTCGCTCCCACTTTTGATCGGGGTTTAACCCGGGATCTGAGTGCAACGGGAGATCCACTGTGGGAGCGAGCCTGCTCGCGAAGAGGCCCACCAAACCACCAAGAAGGATCAGAGCTGCGGCGTCCAGATCACCCCAAACATCCACACCCGACCTTCTTCGCGATACCCATACTGGCTGCCGTCATAGCTGTAATTGGCCCGGCTGTAACCCTTGTCGAACAGGTTGTCGACCTTCAAATCCAGCTTGATCTCGCGATTCAGCGCCCAACTGCTGCGCAAGCCGAACAGCGCATAGCCACCCAATGATTGCTGGTTGTCGCGATCGTCATAACTGCTGCTCACCGCCTGCCAGCTCGCGCCCAGGCTCAAGCGGTCGAACTGCCGATCCAGATCCCAGCTCAGCGTTCGCCGCGCACGTCGTGCCAGGGTGTGCCCGCTGTCGCGGTCGCGCGGGTCGATGATCGAAACGCCGAGATTGCTCTGCCAACCGAACAGGTCCTGCTTGAGCGCCGCTTCAAAGCCATTGATCCGTGCCGAAGCGACGTTTTCCGGGCGTGAATTGCTGCCGAAAATAATCGCGTCTTCCAGATCGGTGCGATAGATCGACGCCTCGAGGCGGCTGCTGTCGCTCAACTGGCTGCGCCATTGCAGCTCGTAGCTTTTCGAGGTTTCCGGTTTCAGGTCAGGATTGCTGAAATCCGGGTAGTAGAGGTCATTAAAGGTCGGCGCGCGGAAGCCTTCGCTGTAGCTCAGCAACACATCGTTGTCCGGGTTGAGCGGCAGCGTGAGCGTGCCGCTCCAGGTGTTCTGACTGCCGAACTGCTGATTGTCGTCATGGCGCAGGCCCAGCTCGGTGGAAAAACTGTCGCCCTGGTAGCGGTGCTGGATAAACGCGGCGCGGTTCCAGCGGCTGTCCTCGTCGAACGCGGTGCTGCTGTTGATGCGGTCCTCGTACCAGTCGCCGCCGAGAATCAGGCTGTTGCGCGCATCGAGGGTCAGGTCGTTCTGCCAGTTCACCGAATCACGGTAGGTGTTGAATACCGTGCGTTCGTCGCTGAGCTTGTCGAAAGTTTTTTCGCGGTTCTCTGTGTGGCCGAACTCGAGGCGGGTTTTCCAGCGTTCATTGACCCGCGCGTCGACGTAGCTGTTGAGGCTGCTGACGTTGAAATCGCTGTAGGGCTGTTGCTGGTAGGACTGATCCGTCGCGAAGTCATATCTACCGAATGGACTGTCGAATTCGCTTTTGCCACGGTTATCCAGCAGATTGGCGCCGACCTCGATGTCGTCGGTCAGCGCATGGCTGAGGCTCAGGCTGATGGATTGGTTGCGGTAGGCGTCGTGATCGCCGTCGCTCGGGTAGGAGTCGTGAGTGCGGTCGATGCCGGCGCTTTCATCGAGGCTGGCGCCAAGGTTGAAGCGGGTTTTATCGTCGCCCCCGGACAGGCCGAGGCTGCGCTCCCAGCTCTGGTTGCTGCCCAAGCCCATGTGCAGGCGTGGCTGCAAGCCCTGGCCATTGCCGCGACGAGTGAAGATCTGGATCACCCCGCCAATCGCATCGCTGCCATAAATCACCGAGCGTGAGCCGCGCAACACTTCGACGCGTTCGATCTGCTCGATATTCAAATGCTGCAGGTTGCTGTCGCCGGACGTTGAGTTGCCGATGCGTTGGCCATCGACCAGCACCAGACTCTGCGCCGACTGCGTGCCCCGTATATAAACGCCCGGCAGACTGCCGCGCCCGCCGGTCTGCGCCACTTGCACGCCCGGCACGCGGCGCAGCAGGTCCGGCAGGTCGCTCGGTTGCAGGCGATCAATGTCTTCGCGAGTGAACACGGTATTGGCGGCGCTGCTGTCGTTGCGCGCTTCGACCTGGCGGTTGGCGCTGATCAGCATGTCCGGCAGCTTCAGGGCCTGGTCACGCTCGAAGTTGTCG
The DNA here is from genome assembly GCA_902825215.1 of Pseudomonas fluorescens. Lineage (GTDB taxonomy): Bacteria > Pseudomonadota > Gammaproteobacteria > Pseudomonadales > Pseudomonadaceae > Aquipseudomonas > Aquipseudomonas fluorescens_G. Next base: position 5,479,667 of record LR782234.1, on the reverse strand, counting down.
GCGAAGGTGCTAGCGGTCGGCAGCAGGAAAAGGGGCAGGGCGAGGCGCGAGAGGTTCATCGACATTCCACAGGTATTTCAGGTGTACACACGAAATCAGGGTTTCACAAAACACTGTGGGAGCGAGCCTGCTCGCGAAAGCGGACTGCCAGTCAAAGTAGTGTTGACTGATGGGCCGTATTCGCGAGCAGGCTCGCTCCCACAGGGGTATTGCGTTTACTGGGCGAGCAATGCCAGGCGCTGGCGAATCGATGCTTCGATCCCGGCTTCGTCCAGGCCGCATTCGGCGAGCATTTGCGCCGGCTTCGCATGCTCGACGTAGATATCCGGCAAGCCCAGATGCAGCATCGACTTGAGGATATTTTCGCGCGCGAGGAATTCGCTGACCGCGCCACCGGCGCCGCCCATGATTGCGTTTTCCTCGATAGTCACCAGCAACTCGTGGCTGGCGGCGATCTCGCGAACCAGGGCTTCGTCCAGCGGTTTGACGAAGCGCATGTCGACCACCGTGGCATCAAGCTTCTCGGCGACTTTCAACGCTTCGGCCAGTTGCACGCCGAATACCAGCAGGGCGACTTTGCTGCCCTGACGGCGGACGATGCCTTTGCCGATTTCGATTGGCTCAAGGTCTTTCTCGATGACTGCATTCGGGCCGCTGCCGCGCGGGTAACGCACCGCCGCCGGGCCGTTGTACAGGTGGCCGGTGGTAAGCATCTTGCGCAGTTCGTTTTCATCGCTCGGGGTCATGATCAGCATGCCCGGGATGCAGCGCAGATAAGACAGGTCGAAGCTGCCGGCGTGGGTCGGGCCGTCTTCGCCGACCAGGCCGGCGCGGTCGATGGCGAACAGTACGTCGAGGTTCTGTACCGCGACGTCATGCACCAGTTGGTCGTAACCGCGCTGCAGGAACGTCGAGTAGATCGCCACCACCGGTTTCGCGCCTTCGCAGGCCATGCCGGCGGCGAACGTTACCGCGTGTTGTTCGGCAATGGCTACGTCGAAGTAGCGCAGCGGGAAGCGTTCGCTGAACGCCACCAGATCCGAGCCTTCCTTCATTGCCGGGGTAATCCCGACCAGACGCGGGTCGCTGGCGGCCATGTCGCACAGCCACTCGCCAAAGACTGCGGAGTACTTTGGCCCGCTGGCGGCTTTCGGTGCCGCAGCCGGCGCGTCCAGCGGCTCGAGTTTGGTGATCGCGTGGTAACCGATCGGGTCGACTTCCGCCGGGGCGAAGCCTTTGCCTTTCTTGGTGACGATGTGCAGGAACTGCGGGCCTTTCAGATCACGCATGTTGCGCAGTGTGGCGATCAGGGTCGGCAGGTCGTGGCCGTCGATCGGGCCGATGTAATTCCAGCCCAGCTCTTCGAACAGCGTGCCCGGGACCAGCATGCCTTTGGCATATTCTTCGGTGCGACGGGCGATTTCCCAGGCGCCCGGCAGGCGCGAGAGGACTTTCTTGCTGCCTTCGCGCATGCTCGCGTAGGTGCGGCTGGAAAGGATCTTCGCCAGATAATTCGACAGCCCGCCAACGTTGCGCGAGATCGACATGTCGTTGTCGTTGAGGATCACCAGCATGTTGGCGTTGACTTCCGGCGCGTGGTTCAGCGCCTCGAAGGCCATGCCGGCGGTCAACGCGCCATCGCCGATCACCGCGATGGCCTTGCGATCGCTGTCCTGCAGGCGGGCGGCAATCGCCATGCCCAGCGCGGCGCTGATCGAAGTGCTGGAATGGCCGACGCCAAAGGTGTCGTACTCGCTCTCGGAACGACGCGGGAACGCGGCGATGCCGTCCTTCTGGCGCAGGCTGGCCATGCGCTCGCGACGGCCGGTGAGGATCTTGTGCGGATACGCCTGATGGCCGACGTCCCACAGCAACCGGTCGTCCGGCGTGTCGAAGACGTAATGCAGCGCGATGGTCAGCTCGATCACGCCCAGGCCGGCACCGAAATGCCCACCGGTCTGGCCGACCGTGTAGAGCAGTTCCAGGCGCAACTCATCGGCCAGGGTTTCCAGCTCGGCTTCGCCTAACCGGCGCAGGCCGTCCGGCGTGTTCGCGCGGTCGAGCAGGGGCGTGGTCGGGCGCTTGCGGGGAATCTCATGAAACGTCGTGGGCATCAGGCGAATCGTTATAGGTATAGAAGATGCGGCAGTTTACCTGATGCATCGGCCCCTGCCCACGCGTTGGTCTTTTTTGGCCGATTCGCCGTCAGTTGCGCCGCTCGACGATATACCGGGCCAGCTCGCGCAACGGCTCGGCCGCCGCGTCAAACGGTCGCAGGGCGTGCAGCGCCTGATCACGCAGCTCCAGCGCATAGGCCTTGGCCGCGTCGAGGCCGAGCAGGGCCGGGTAGGTCGGCTTGTCGCGGGCGATGTCGGCGCCCTGGCGTTTGCCGAGGGTCGCGGTATCGCTTTCGACGTCGAGAATGTCGTCCTGGACCTGAAACGCCAGACCGATGGCCTGTGCATACGTCTGCAGGGATTTCAGTTCGTCCGCCTCGGCCCGGCCGCTGGCGAGGGCGCCCAGGCGCACGCTGACTTCGATCAGCGCGCCGGTCTTGTGCCGATGCATCTGTTCAAGGGCTTTCTGATCGAGTTTCAAACCGACCGAGCCAAGATCGATGGCCTGGCCGCCGACCATGCCCGCCGGGCCCGCAGCCTGCGCCAGCGCAGTGACCATTTGCAGGCGAATGTCGCTGCTGCAGTTGCTCAGACGCGGGTCGAGCAGGGCGCTGAACGCCAGACTCTGCAAACCGTCACCGGCGAGAATCGCGCAGGCTTCATCGAATTTTTTGTGGGTCGTTGGTTGGCCGCGACGCAGATCGTCGTCGTCCATCGCCGGCAGATCATCATGCACCAGCGAATATGCGTGAATCAGCTCCACTGCGCAGGCCGCGCCGTTGGCTTGCTCGGCCTTGCCACCGAGCGCTTCGCACGCGGCGTAAGCCAGCAACGGACGCACGCGTTTGCCGCCGTTCATCACGCTGTAACGCATGGCTTCGTAGAGCCGCGCCAACTCCGGCAGCGGCGCATTGAACAGGCTGTCCAGCGCCGCGTTGACCCGGGCCTGGCTGGTCGCCGAATACGCTGCAATCATTCTGGCTGTTCCGCGTCGAAGGGTTCCTCGGCGAGTTCGCCATCGCGCTCCAGCAGCACTTGCACCTTCTGCTCGGCCTGCGCCAGCGCTGCCTGGCAATCACGGGTCAGACCGATGCCCTGCTCGAAAGCGGTCAGCGAGTCTTCCAGCGACAATTCACCGTTCTCCAGACGCTCGACCAGTGTTTGCAGGTCGGCGAGGGACTGTTCGAAATCCAGTGCAGCTTTTTTGCGGGCCATGGCGGCAATTTCCGGTAGACGTTAAACCGGCGCGACACTAGCAGATAGGGGGGGTATGGGCAAATGAGCGGCGTCTACGCTCAAGGTTCCAGTGACGATGTACAAGGGCTGAGGATTATTCGGCTCATTTTGTGAGCCGAATAATCGCGCTATTCGGCTCACGTCCCACAAACAGCTCACTTCCTCCAGCAAAAGCACATGTATCCGATTGTTAAAAAACTGCCGAATCGCTAATCTTCGCGCCTTCGACGACCCGCATTCGCGGGTTCATCAGACGAAACGCAGTTCACCGCTGTGAAGCGCCGAGGATCGGGTGCAAGGTTTCGTTGGGGCATGGCAGGAGGCGTCACATGCGTTCATTTCTGTTGCTGCTGATTGGCCTGGCCTGTGCGCCGGGGCTGTGGGCGGCTGCGCCGAGTGCCGAATTGTCGGAGCCGGTGGGTGGCTGGCGCTATCACGGTTTGCTCGATCGCACGGAAAATCCGCAGGTCGCCTATCCGACGCCGCCGATCGATCGCGGCGTCCAGCGCAATCGCACGATGATCCAGGGTCAGCTCAAGGCCCTCGGCCATATGCGTCCGCCGCATAGCCTCGCGGTGAATGGCAATCCACTCAATCTGTACACCGACGACCAGGGCCGCTTCGCCCGGCCGTATGCGTTCGGCGCCGGTTCCAACAGCGTCGAGGTGATGAGCGCCGAGGGCCAGTCGCTCAAGCGCGTACAGTTTTATGAAGCCAATCATCTGCGCACGCCGGCGCGGATTCGTCTTGTCCTGGGCTGGGACGACCCGAAAGCCGAACTCGATCTGCATATTGTCACCCCCGACGGTCAGCATGCGTTCTGGGCGCGGCCGGCGCTGAGCAATGGCGGCGGTCTCGACCCGGATGGCGTCGACGGGCCGGGCCCGGAGATGTTCACCATGACCGCGCCGCTGCACGGCACCTATCTGGTTTACGTCAACTATTGGGGCAACTACGGCGCCGGCGGCTATAACTTCGAGGAGACCAGCAACCAGAACGAGGTGATCACCTCGCAAATCACGCTGGTGCTCAACGAAAACACCGTCGACGAAAAACGCGAAACCTTCATCGTGCCCCTGCGCGCGATCGGTGATCTGCTGCTGGTCAAGACTTTCAACTATTAAGCATCCCGCCACGGATGAACTCGGATGTTGTGAACATGAGCGATAACACTGCTACCCCGGCTGCTGCTACTGCGGCTGCCAAACCTTCGCGGCGCTGGCCGTTGCTGCTGCTCGGAGCGTGCCTGATCGCCGGCGTGGCGGGCGGGTTCGGCTGGCTGCTGCTCAAGCCCAAGGCGCCGCCGGCCGAACTGGCCAGTGACAAGCTCGGTCTCAGTCGTCCGGACGCGTTGCTGGAAACCCGCTCGCTGAGTCAGTTGCCCAAAGACCTGCTGACGGTGCCGTTCCTCAAGGCCACGCTGACCGAAGATTTCGTCTTCTATTACGAAACCCATGCCGATCGCCTCGGCCTGATCGGCAGCCTGCGGCGGATCGTCTACGAGCATGATCTGAAATTGCAGGACAGCCTGATCGAGCAGCTTTTCGATCAGCCGGCTGATGTCGCGCTGTGGCGTGGCGCCGATGGCCGCTTGAAGGATTTCCTGCTGGTGATGGATCGCGGCGGGCTGGCGAAAGTGCTCGAACCATTGGCGAAAGTCGCGCTGGATGACAGCCAGCTCAGCGTCATCGGCAATCTCAAGGTCGGCAGCGACGAAGTGCCGCTTTATCAGCTCAGCTACAACGCCAGCAAATCGCTGCTGTTCGCTTCGCATGGCGACAAACTCGTGGTGTTGTCCAACCCGGCCAAGTACTACGACCCTGAAAACGGCGCGTCTGAAGAATCCGGCCACGTTTCCTCGCAAGCATTGGCGGCATTGCTTAACGGAGAAAAACTCTTTCCCGAAGCGTTCGGTCTGCCGGCGAAAAACCCTGAAACCAAGCAGCGGCTGTCGGTCAATGCCAGCGTGCTTGCCATGGGCTATCAGCGCTTTATCCCGAATTTCGCCGGGCTGCGTTTCGACATGGACGACAAGGGCTGGCACAGCTACCTGGCCATGGACGAGCTGGAAAACCAGCCGGACTTCGATTTCAAACCGGTGTGGCAGGCCATGCCGCTGGGCGCCAGTGCCTGCGTGACCTTGCCGGTGGCAGCCGAGCCGCAGAAACCGCTACTGGTGAAACTCGGCGCCGACGACGCCGTGGCGCAGACGCTGACCGAGCACGTCGCCGGTGCGGCCGGCCTGTGCTGGTACGCCGATTCACGCTTGTACACGCCGCTGCTGGTGGCCAGTCTGAAAGACGAAGACAGCAGCAAGCTCGACGGCGATCTGGGCAAGCTGTTCGGCTCGATGGTCGGCGCGTTCGAGCCGAACGTTGCGGAAAACGTGTTCCCGGTGGTCGAGAAACAGGAAGGCCAGAGCCACGTCTGGCAGCGTCAGGTCAGCTCCAGTTTCGGTCCGTATGCGGCGAAGACTGCGCAGAACCCGGAAGCGATATCCGGCAAGGCGTTCATGAAAGTCAGCCTCGCCCGACACGGCTCGACGCTGCTGTTTTCGCTGGACGACAAACTCATCGACAAGGCCCTCGGCACCCTCGACAAGCGCTTCCCGCCGATGGCTGACGTATTGCCGAAAGACGTGCTGATGCCGATCTATTTCGGCCCGGATTCGATGGCCCAGCTGATGCAGCAGGAAACCCTCGACAGCCTGCCGCAGGACATGGAGCCGGTGTTCTACAACGCCGCGCAAACCTATCTGCTGCCGAAACTGCGCACCCTCGGCGGCTACGGCAAATATGCCCTGACCTTGCCCGAAGGCAGCGAGCCGGACGGCCACTGGCAATGGCTGCCGCTGGAATGGAAAGCGCTGTGACTGCACTGATCCGCAGCCTCGGCCTGCTCGCGCTGTTGCTCAGCGCGGGCGCCCTCGCCGTCGAAGCGCCAGCGCTGGATCCGGCGCAATCGCAGGTGTTCCGCGCCTGGTTCGTGCGTATTGCGCAAGAGCAACTGAGCCAGGGCCCGAGTCCGCGCTGGTATCAGCAGGACTGCGCCGGGCTGGTGCGCTTCGCTGCCAACGAAGCGCTGAAGGTCCACGATGACAAATGGCTGCGCAGCAATGGCCTGTCCAATCGCTACCTGCCGCCGGAACTGTCGCTCAGCGACGAACAGCGCAAGCTCGCGCAGCAGTGGCAGCAGGGTGGTGGCAAGGTCGGGCCGTACGTCAACGCGATCAAACTGATTCAGTTCAATAGTCACTTGGTCAGCCGCGACGTGTCGCAGGCACGGCCCGGTGATCTGATGTTTTTCGATCAGGGCGACGACCAGCACCTGATGATCTGGATGGGCCGCTACGTCGCCTATCACACCGGCACCACCACTCCCACAGACAACGGCATGCGTTCGGCAAGCCTGCAGCAACTCATGACATGGAAGGACACCCGATGGATACCCGACGCAGCCAACCCCAACTTCATCGGCGTCTATCGACTGAATTTTCTCTCCCAATGACCGGTGCCCGCATGTTGCGTATCTGCTCCCGAATTCCTCTACTGCTGGCCCTGTTGCTGCCACTGGCGACCGTCCATGCCGACGATTCGGTCGAGCCCAGCGGTTACACGCCGGTGTCCGGCGAAAGCTTCTTTCTGCTCGCCGACAGCAGTTTCGCGGCGGACGAACAGGCCATGGTGCGCCTCGAAGCGCCGGGCCGTGACTACCGGCGTTTCCGCATGGAACCGTATGGCGGCGCCGACATTCGCGTGTACCGCATCGACAAGCCGCTGGATTTCCTCAAGCGCCAGAAGAACCTGCACCGCGTGGTCAGTGACGGCCAGTTCAAGGGCGAAGGGCTGTCCAATACCCTCGCGTACCTGTGGGACAACTGGTACCGCAAATCCCGTCGGGTGATGCAGCGCGCGTTCTCTTATGAGTCGCGCAAACAGGTCACCGAAGAAGTACCGGAACTGAAGATGGGCGACGCGATGGCCGCGCCGACGCCGTACGATGCGCAGCCGCAATTTGCGCTGATTCCGGGTCTGCCGGTGGTCAGTCAGTTCCGTTATCCACTGTGGCAGGCCAAGCCGATCCAGCCGCCGGCCGGGGTCGATCTGGCCGGCTCTTCCAGTGATTTCGTCAGCGTCGCGCCGGGCAACGTTTACATTCCGTTGGGTCAACTGAAACCGGGCTTGTACCTGGTCGAGGCGCTGATCGGCAAGTACCGCGCGACGACCATGGTCTTCGTTTCCAACACCGTGGCGGTGAGCAAGATTGCCGGTGACGAACTGCTGGTCTGGGCCGCACGCAAACACGAAGGCAGCTCGGTGCCGAAGGTCAATGTGCTGTGGACCGACGGCCTCGGGGTGATGAGCAGCGGCGCGACCGACAGCGACGGTTTGCTGCGCCTGAAACACGTTAGTCCCGAGCGTTCGTTCGTTATCGGCGAAGACGAAGAGGGCGGCGTGTTCGTCTCGGAAAACTTCTATTACGACAGCGAAATCTACGACACCAAACTGTATGCCTTCACCGACCGGCCGCTGTATCGCCCGGGCGACTGGGTGTCGCTGAAAATCGTCGGTCGCGAATTCAAGAACGCCCGCGATTCGGTATTGCCGGGGGCGGCGGACGTCAGCGTCAGCGTGCTCGACGCGACCGGTACCGAGTTGCAACACCTCGACCTCAAACTCGATTCGAAGGCCGGTACTCAGGGCCGTTTCCAGTTGCCGGACAACGCCGTGGCCGGCGGTTACGAGATCCGTTTCAACTATAAGGATCAGGCCTACAGCAGCGCCTTCCGTGTCGCCGAATACATCAAACCGCACTTCGAGATTTCCCTGAATCTGGCCAAGCAGGATTACCGCACCGGCGAGCCGCTCAAAGGCAGTCTGGTGCTGCTCTATCCGGACGGCAAACCGGTGGCCAACGCCAAGCTGAGCTTGAGCCTGCGCGCCCAGCAATTGTCGATGGTCGACAATGAACTGCAATACCTCGGGCAATTCCCGGTGGAATTGACCAGCGCTGAACTGACCACCGACAGCAAAGGCAATGCGACCCTCGACCTGCCGGCCGCCGACAAACCGAGCCGCTACATGCTCACCGTATTCGCCAGCGATGGCGCGGCGTATCGGGTCAAGACCACCAAGGAAATCCTCATCGACCGTGGCGCGGCAAGTTTTCGCTTGAGCGCGCCGCAGCGTTTCAGCGCGGTCGGCGACAAGGTTGCCTTCAGCTACGCGAATGAAGGTGGCAGCGAGCAGAGCAAAGCGGTGACGCCGAGCAGCTATGGCTGGGTGCGTCTCGAAGATCAGAGCACCGGTGAAGGCAAACTCGCCGCCACCGACAAAGGCTTCAGCGTCGCGTTCGAGCGCCCGGGCACTTACAACCTGACGTTGAAGGATCAACACGGTCGCGTCCTCGGCGCCACTGGCCATTCAGTGACTGGCGACGGCGTCAAAGCCGTGCCGGGTACCGTCGAGATCGTCCTCGACAAGCCTGAATACAAGGCCGGCGATGAAGCGCTGGCGCTGATCACCTTCCCCGAGCCGGTCAGCGATGCATTGCTCTCGCTGGAACGCGACAAGGTCGAAGCCACCGCGCTGCTGGCCAAGGGTGCTGACTGGCTGACACTGGAGAAGCTCAGCGACACCCAATACCGCGCGCGCATCCCGGTGAAAGACAATTTCGCGCCGAACCTGACCTTCTCTGTGCTCTACACCAAGGGCGGTCAGTACAGCTTCCAGAACGCCGGGATCAAAGTGGTCGCGCCGCAGATCGACGTGGCGATCAGCACCGACAAGGCGGTCTATCTGCCGGGCGATACGGTCACGGTTGACCTGACCACGCAATTCGCCGGCAAGGCAGTGCCGGCGCACCTGACGGTCAGCGTTGTCGATGAAATGGTCTACGCGCTGCAACCGGAAGTCGCGCCGACCATCGACCAGTTCTTCTATCACCCGCGCCGCAACAACGTGCGCACCAGTGCCAGCCTGTCGTTCATCAGTTATGACGTGGCGTTGCCCGGCAGCCCCGGCGCACCGGGCAAGGCCAACCGCAGCGAACGCGGGGTGAAGGTGCTGGAGCGGCCGCGTCGTGAAGACGTCGACACCGCCGCGTGGCAGCCGGAATTGTTGACCGGTGCCGACGGCAAAACCCGCTTCACCTTCAAGATGCCGGACTCGCTGACCCGCTGGCGCATTACTGCGCGCGCGATCGCCGATGATGGTCAGGTCGGGCAGAAGAAGCAGTTTGTTCGTTCGGAAAAACCGCTGTACCTGAAGTGGAGCGGGCCGAGCAAATTCCGCAAAGGCGATCAGCCACAACTGGGCGTGTTCGCGTTCAGTCAGGCGGAGAAACCGGTCAAGGCTGAACTGGTGACTCACTATGCCGGTACCGAACAACGTCTACCGGTGACTCTGAACAGCGGCATCAATTACCTGCCACTGCCGGCGTTCGCTTTGGCCTCTGGCGAATGGACGGCGGAGCTGGTGCAGGATGGCAAAATCGCCGATGCCCTGGCTGTGCGCTTGAGTGCCACCGGTGAAGGCTGGCAGGTCTCTCAGACGCAAAGCCTTGAGGTGGTCAGCGGAGATACGCCATTAAGTTTGCCGGCGGATGCCACGGATATCCGCCTGCGTCTGGACGACAGTCCGCAAGCGTTGTTCCGGTCCGCCCTTGATGATCTGCTCAGCTACCCGTATGGCGGCGTCGAGCAGACCGCCAGCCGGTTGCTGCCGCTGAGCATTGCCTATCCCTCGCTGGCGTCGAACCCGCAGATTCGCGATCGCTTGCGCCTGATCATGCAGAACAGCCGCTTGCGGCTGGTGCAAATGGCCGGGCCGTCGGCGAGCTTTACCTGGTGGGGCTATGACGGCGAGCCGGATGCCTTCCTCACGGCCTACGCTTATTACGCTGACTGGAACGCCAGTCAGGTGCTCGAACTGACCTTGCCGCCGGAGCATTGGCAGCGGGTGCTGGAGGTCTACGCCAAGCAAGCGCCGAACACGCCGCTGCTGCAACGGGCGCTGATTCTGTCGTTCGCCAAACAGATGCATCTGCCGGTGAACACGCTGCTCAGCGGTTTGATCGACGATCTGGCCAAGGCCGGTGAGGGCAGTGCTGAAACCGTGCTGGACGATGGCGAAGACAGTCTGGTGATGAACGATCCGGATTCGGCGCTCGGTCTGGCGGCGGCGCGGGTACTCACTGCATCGTTGGCCACGCAGGCGAAAGTCGCTTTGCCTGAAGCGTTCAATCGTCAACTGGGCGCAGCACAACAACGTCTGGCGACCAGTTCGCAGCCTTTTGTCGAAGCACTCAACCTGTCGCTGCAACCGTTTGATCAGGCTAGTGCGACAGCGCTGCTGCAACGTCTGCTGCCGCAACAATCGACCCTCGAACGGGCGCTGGCGCTGACCTGGCTGCAACGCAGCATCGCCCAGGCGTCGCCGACCATCGCCCTGACACCGGGTGAAGGCTGGAAGAAAAACTACGGCGCGAGCGGCGAGATGTACTGGACCTGGCAGGGTCCGACATCGGTCCCAAGCGTGTTGAGCGTGTCCGGCACGCAAGAGCGTCCGCTGCGCGCGGCGCTGAGCTTCCAGACCCAACAGCCAGCGGTCGATCCGATGGCCGTGACCATCACCCGTCGCCTGTCGCGACTGGTACCGGGCGACGAAGCGTTCGCCTTCAAACTCGAGCCGGTGGGCAGCAAGCCGTTGTCCAGCGACAGCCTGTATCTGGACGAAGTGATCCTCACCAGCAAGGCGCCGAAACCGCTGCGCTACGGCATGCTCGAAGTGCCGCTGCCACCGGGCGCCGATGTCGAGCGCACCACCTGGGGCATCAAGTTGCAGGGCAAGGATGGCAGCGAACCGACCGCGCTGGAGAAGGCCCGGTTCGAACCGGGACAACTGGCCTATGCAGTGCCGGTGGATGCGCTGAGCGGTGAATTGCGCCTGCGCCATCTGGTGCGTTTCTCGCAAAAAGGCCAGTTCAACCTGCCGCCGGTGCGTTTCAAGCAGGTCTACGCGCCGCAGCATCAGGCTCAGGAAACCAAAGCCGCGCTCGGCCAGGTCACGGTCAACTGACATGATCCGGCGGTTGCTGTGGCTGTTGATCGGATTGATACCTGCGCTGGCAACGGCGCAGGACGAGCCGTTGCGCGTGGCCTATCAGGGCGAATTGTTGTCGCTGAGCCAGACGCAACTGCTCGCGCGCGAGCCGTTGCCTCCCACGCTGGAAGCGCCGCTGGGCAGTCTGTGGAAGTTGTTTGTCTACGCCTGGCTGGTCGATACCGGCGCGCGCGAGCCAGCTTATGAATGTCGCGGGCAGTCAAAAGAAGAAGTCTATTGCTGCACCGCGGGCGGCAAGATCGAGCGCGATCAAGCGTTGGTGAAATCCTGCGGCTTGTATTTTGAACCGGCGCGGTTGGGCATTTCTGCTGCCGATTGGCGCAGCTATTGGCAGGCGCGACAGGCGCCATCGTGGTTGCTGGATCTGCCCTCGGTGCAGCCAGCGCAACGTGTTTCCATCGTGGAGTTGCTCAAGGTGCTGGCCTCGCTGCCGGCGCAGGATCAGGCGCGGCGGGTGCTGCTCGACGTGGTGCTGAGCGCGGCGGACGGCAATGTCGTCGGCGAACTGGGCGGACGCTTGCGGGTGAAAACCTGGAGCTGGCTCGGCGATCAGGATCCGCAGTCGCGCCAAGGGGGCTTTGCCGGTTGGACAGCGGATGGCGCGCCAGTCTGGGCCGGTGGGCGCGGCACCAGTCAGATGATCTTGCGCCATTACGGTCAGGCACTGACGACCGTATTGCCAACAGTATGGCCGGCGGAGGCGGGGCGTTGTGTTGAAGTCGGGTTGTTTTCGAAATACCCGCTTGCACGAGTTTCGAGGGGCGAGCGAACAGTGACGTCCGGTCCGTTACAGGGCGACTACCGCGTCGAATTCGCCAACGGCAACGCGCTGGATATCCATAGCGGCGGCGAACTGTTTTTGCTCAACGACAAACTGGTCGCCCGGCTTGATCGCGAAGAATACGTTGCCCGCGTGCTTGAGCGCGAAGCCAAGGCGCAACCGGCCGAAGCCGCCAAAGCGCTCGCCGTGGCGATTCGCACTTACCTGCTGCAAAACGCCACGCGCAATGGCGACTGTCTGAGCATCGACGACAGCAGCAACCGCCAACGCGTCGCCCCACGCCCGGCCTCACCCGAGTCACGTGACATTGCCGCCTGGACTGCAGATCTGGTTCTCGCCGGCAGCACCGTCACTTATCACTCCGACCAACCCGGCCCGGACAAACTCGCCTGGCAACAAGCCGTCGAACAGGCCAACGCCGGCCAGCGTTACGATGCGATCTTGCTGCACGCCTATCCGCGCGCCAGCCTCAGCCGCTGGGACAACCCGGTCGCCTCCTGCGAAGCGCTGCCCGCCGCGCAAGACTGGCTGCAAAAACAGCGACGCGGCTGGCGGCCGAAGCTTGCCAGCGAAACCGGCTACAACGACGTCAGCACTTTTGCCGTATGCAAACTGGCCTTCGGCCGGCCCTTCGTCGACCGCGAACGCCAGCGCATTTACGTGCGCGGCGTACTGTCGTTGCAGGATCGCCTCGACCTGACCCACGAATACCTGCACCTGGCCTTTGAAGCTCACCCCAACGGCCAGGACGAAACCTACATCGAAGGGCTCGCCCGTCACCTTTTGCTGGAATAGACCATGACACTCCGTTATCCCCAGGTCTTGCTGCTGCTCTGCACGCTGACCGCGCTGGCGTCGGCCCATGCCGCCGACAGCGTCAAGCTCGACACCCCGATCAGCGGCTGGCGCAGCGGCGCCCCGGAAGGCGAGGGTGAGAGCTTCCGCCAGACCGTCAACTACCCGGCCTCATCGGTGAACACCCCGATCGGTCAGGCCAACACCGCGCGCATCAGCGGCGAAATCAAAGCCAGCGCCAAAAACAACCAGCCCGGCCGCCTGATCGTCAACGGCGTCAGCATGCCGCTGAAAATCGACGCCAGCGGCCGCTTCGACCGCCCGTTCTCCTTCCCCAACGGCAGCAACAGCGTTGAAGTCCGCAGCCCCGACGGCCAACAACGCCACCGCACTCAGTTCCTCAACACCCGCGGCGGCGCCACCCCGGCCAAGCTGCGCGTTTTGCTGGCGTGGGACAGCGACGGCACCGACCTCGACTTGCACCTCGTCACCCCCGACGGCGCGCACATCTGGTACGGCAACCGCGTCGCACCCAATGGCGCCGCCCTCGACGTCGACGTCACCACCGGCTACGGCCCGGAAATCGCCGCCATGCCCGCACCGATCAAAGGGCAGTATCTGGTGTATGTAAATTACTACGGCGGTGGGTATCGCGAGGATGACGAGGGCGGGGATGAGGCAGTGCAGGCGTTGACTACGGCGCAGGTGACGGTGATCACCGAAGAAGGCACGCCGAGTGAGAAGATGGAGACGTTTCTGGTGCCGATGCGGGCGGTGGGGGAGTTGACGTTGGTTAAGGCGTTTAGTTATCCGTGAGCTCACGAATCGCGGCGGAAGATTTTGAGCAGTAACGACCCTGATTAATTTAAAAGACGTTGAAGCGCATCTTTGGCACACGTGCAAAAATCGCCGGTTCAAATGACGCTTCCAGCGGATCAGGAGCTGGAAGCGCTGCTGATCGTGAAAGGGTTTTAAGTATGAGCACAGATAGCGCTGATCGGAATACTTCGCAGTTCATCATCTATCAGACTTAGGATGGGCAGACTCGGCTGGATGTTCGTTTTGTCGATGAGTCTGTTTGGCTAACACAAGCGCTGATGGCAGAGCTGTTCAGCACGACTCCTGAGAACGTGCTGATGCATCTGAATAACATCTTTAAAGAGGCTGAATTAGACCAAAGTGCAACCACTAAGGATTTCTTAGTAGTTCGGCAGGAAGGTTCGCGTCAGGTAAAGCGCAACATCAAGCATTACAACCTGGACGCGATCATATCGGTGGGTTATCGCGTACATAGCCACACAGCGATGCGTTTCCGGCAATGGGCGACTCGGCAACTGCGCGAGTACATCGTGAAAGGCCGCGACATTCTCAATAACGCCGGCAAGATTTCTCATGACATAGCCAAACAGCATGCTGAGCTTCAGTACGAGCAGTTTCACCAGATGCGCCAAAATAAAGAGTCGGTTGCTGAAGACCCACGCTTCACAGAACTGGGCCAACTTGCTCAACAGCTTAGAGAAAATACACGTTGGAGGGATTAGCCCGCCTACCAAGCATCTTGATAGAAGGCACCTTTGCTTGCAGAAAAGCGCCATCATTGATGGCTGCATTTTTGATGGGAGAAATGGCGAGCATTATCTGATGCTGCTTAATTGCAGGCATTAAAAAGCCGGCTTGTGGTTAGCTTTTTATTGACCTGAGTAATTGAAAATCAATAAGTTATCGCTTTCATAAAGTATTCAGTTCCCCCATTTTACTCCCCACTTGTTGCGATTTTTTGTTAGTTTTTTTCCGGCAAAAAACCGGCTTTTTTGGTTGGTTTTATTTTGGTTTTTGCTACCTGAATTGAGCTTTTATCGGGTGTCCTGAAAGCGGTCGAGCAGGTCGTATTGAGTGACGTATTTTCGTGCTCAACTTGAGCTCTGCGTTCCTCCTCTGACGGCGCGGCAAGATCGGATTTTTGGAAATGAGAAATCAACCTGAGCTGGAGCTTTTCAATAAGTGTAGGTGGATTTACTGACCAATCGTCGAGTAGGCGGGGATTTGTGCGGCGTCAAGGCACTTTGCCTTTACCTTGTTCCGTGTGCTGGATATTGTGACATCCATCAAATTCCAAGCAGGCCGCTGTTTCCCAAGGATGGCATCTCGAGCGCTCCGAGATATCGGCAGTGCCCCTCAAGCCTCTCTTGTTATCGCGGCCAGCTGAAGCTGAGCATCGGTTTATCGTGCCCAGAAAAAATCATTAGGCAGTAGCCCCAAAAAATTAGCGGTGATCGACGTGAACTCAGGCCCTGAATCATTGGCTATCCAGCGGTATGAACTTGTTCTGCAATGGATACTGGAACTGGTCCCCGCAGACGGGACGGCCGTTGGTAACAAGTCACTCAGGGACCGGATTGATCGGCGAGCTGAGCTTCAGAATTTTTCCGTCTCTGAGGAGGAGTACTGGAGCCTTCGCGACGAGCTTATTACCAAGGGGCTGCTCAGTAAGGGTGGTGGTCGTGGAGGATCGGTTTATCGGTTCGATACTGAAACCAAGGGACATTCAAAGTCCATTGATCCAGAGCCGCTTACTGATTGGGATGACCTTGATACACCCCCAAGCGAGATACCGGAAAGCCTGGAGAAGCTGAGAAGCAGGCTTCTCGACCTCAGCGCTCGTAATCGGCTGCTGAACTTTTCACATGCGCGCTCTAAACGTTTCGTACGGATTATTGATGAGTTGCCGGATCACCTGTTCGATACCTTGGCAGATGATAAATCCATGCGATTTGCTGCTGTGCCTGAACCAACGGAAAGGCAGCTACTTACCCACGGCTTTTTGAAGCTGGACGAAAAGACAGGCGCAGTTGTTGAGTTAAAGAAACAGCCCACGGCAGAAGTCTGGGCGCAGATCCTCGGTATAGCGACCAGCTATGAGCTACCACTGCCCCCTGAAACCGGGCAAACAGGTAAGCATTCTGACGACGCGATTCAGACGCTTTATTACCCCGTGGAGATGGAGTCGCGGCTACAGATTCTGTATACCCAGTCGCGATCGGCGCTCGAGGAAACGGGTGCGAACATTCTTTATCTCGCGCTCGGGTTCCTGGAGTGGGATGACTCAGTCGCAGGTAAAGACAGCAGCCGCCTAGCGCCGCTGATGCTGGTGCCAGTGAATTTGGAGAAAGGCAAACTCAATCCTCAAACCGCGACGTTCGAATACCGCGTACATCCTACTGGCGAAGACATTCTTACCAACCTTTCATTACGGGAAAAGCTTCGCGTCGATTTTGGTATCGCGCTACCGCGGATAACCGACGACAGCACGCCTGAGGATTACTTCGAGCGCATTGTTGAAACGGTGCTGAAGGTTAAACCTGACTGGAAGGTTCATCGTTACGCATCGCTTGGCTTGTTCGAGTTTGGCAAGTTGATGATGTATCTCGACCTTGATCCAGGTCGTTGGAAAGACCAATCGTTGCTGGATCATGGCCTGGTTAAGCGGCTAACAGGGATGGACGGTTTACCGGCCGATTCGACAGGAAAGCAAGGCGCATTTTGCGTCGAGCATTCAATAGACGACATTGAGCAGATTCACCTGCAGTTTCCTCTAATTGATGATGCTGACAGCTCTCAGCACAGCGCATTGATAGACGTGATTCGCGGGGATGATCTTGTGATCGAGGGGCCACCCGGTACAGGGAAGTCTCAGACCATCACCAACATGATCGCTGCGGCACTGGCCCAAGGCAAAAAAGTGTTGTTCGTTGCGGAGAAGCGCGCAGCGCTTGAGGTGGTCAAAACCCGTCTGACAAGGGCAGGGTTAGGCGATTTTTGTCTGGAGCTGCATAGTCATAAGAGTCAAAAGAGCGCTGTTATCGATAGCATCCGGCAACGTATTCAGAACAGCGGTGGCTTTCGCTCGCCCAAGCAACTGGCGGATCTGATTGCCAACTATGAGCGATTGAAGCAGCAGCTCAACAAGCACGTACATCATCTCCATGCTCAGTTCGAAGAGTCGGGGATGAGTGTTCATGAGGTGCTAATGCAGGCAACGCGTTTGCGTGAGGCGTTGTCGATTAAACCTTCCGACCTGCACCCGGAGTCGGAGGCGCGAATCGATAAAATGCATTTGCGAGAGCAGGCCGGCTTTTATGCACACATCTATCGCAAGACAGCTGAGGAAGCTGGCCATGCGGGCAAACTTGAAACGCACCCGTGGTTTGGCAGCACAAAAACGCGTGTGACTGGTGCTGAGCGCTCTGTACTTCTAGAAAATATCTCCCTGGCTCAGCAGGCGCTGAGTCGTCTAGCAACTCTTCGTCCTCAATTAGCAGAACAGCTACAGGTAGCTGTGCTGGAAACCTACAGCCCAGATCAGTTGCGAGATTTAGCCGCTTCAATTCCGGTTCTTACATTACCTAAAGGTGATGAGGATTGGGATCTGTTAGGACGACTGGATATCGAGTCCTGCGAGGCATTGAAGCTTTGGCTGCAAGGTATGGACTCCTTGTTGGACGAGCAGGGTGTACTAGCTCGATCATTGCGCGCTGATGTTATTGGCTCTGGGCAAGCGATAGCTGCTATCAAAAAAGCCTGCGCGGCCATACGTCTGCATAACGGTGATGAGACCCTGTCACTTAATGTCTTGCTGGATGTGATCGAAGAGGCTGAGGAGTTACTGGAGCTGGCTCCACGCGTTCAAAGGCTGATTCAGTTGTTGGCGGAAGGGGCTGCGGTTCAAGGCTTGCGAAGCGATTTTATCGGCATTGAACAAGTGGTGCTCTTTCTACAAATGCTCGCGGCGATGCCCGAGGATTTGGCGCCTCTTCGCCATAAACGCTTCGAAGACGAGACATTGGACGGGTTGCTCGTAGAGTTGGACAGTGACATCCCGGTCATCAAGCAGTTGCAGGAGCAGGCTGCGAGTCATTTCACGCTGGAACGATTGCCTGGTCATACGCGACTGGAAGATTTGAGTCGGGTTCTGGCAGATAAATCACTTTTCCGCTGGTTCAAGGGGCAATGGCGCTCTGCTAAAGCCGAAATCTTGGCCATGGCGCGACCAGGGCTCAAGCTGAACCAGCTTCTGGTGGTCTTGCCTGATGTCATTGCCTATTTGAAAAAGCACAGTCAACTGAATGAAAACAAAGCGTTCACCGAAAAGCTGGGTGAGCATTTCCAAGGACTTGATACTCCGATCGACGCACTCAAGCGCTTGCGGGGTTGGTACAAGCTCTTGCGGGCTGAATGCGGACGTGGATTCGGTGCAAAGGTATGGGTTGCTGAGTACCTGCTTAAGGTCGAAGGGGAACTACTGGCGAGTGTTTCGGGCGATAGCGCGGAACTCGAAACCTACCTGATGGATGTTCTGGATCATCGGCTGGACCTGGAAGAGCTGTTGCCTTTTGACAGTCATGATTTGCGTTCGGAGGACTTGCTCGCTCCACAGGGACTGTATGTTCGCCTTATCAAGGATATCGGAACCCCTCTACGCTCTTTATTACCCGTAGTCAGCGAAGAGAAGCCCACAATGGGGCAACTGCTGCAGTTGATTCAGGCCGTGGAAAGTTGGCAGGCCCGCTCGGCGGCACTGCAAAGCGACGCAGTGCTACAAACCTGCTTGCTAGGTGAAGAGCTCCCTCGGGTAGACAACCTTTCAGCGGCTCGACCTCGCTTGACGACCTGGCGGCATACAGTTGCCTTCGTTCAGCCCATTTTGGCATTGCCGATTCGGGATATTCTCGTTCCGCAGTTGACTGCGTGCACACCAAAGGAAGCCGAGGAGCTGATACTCCATTGGCATCAACAAGGTACAGCGCTCGCGCAAACTGTAGATATCTGGGAGCAGGCACTGGAAGCGTTTTTCCAAAGCGCTGCGATTATTGCTGATCAGTGGTGGCAGTCCATTGAGAAAGCAGATTTCGAGCCCATGGCCAGTCGTCTGTCCTGGGCCGCTCAGAACCCCGATCTGCTCGACCATTGGTTCGAGTACCGCCGCTTGCGTTTGCACCTGGTCGAGTTAGGGTTTGAGAGCGTCGTCGAAGCAATCGAGACGCAAAAGCTGGTTTCTGAGCGTTGCATTGATGCCTGTATGCTCGGGCTTCTTGACAGCTGGGCATTGAAAATCCTTGAGCTTGACCCCTCTCTGGGTCAGTTTTCGGGCAAAGAACAGGAGGCCATCCGCGCTCGGTTCGCTGATATCGATGAGCAGCTCAAGCATCTTCAACGTGAGCAGGTTTCTTCACGTATTAGTCAGAACAATATTCCTGTCGGAAATAGTCATGGAGCGGTCAGAGACTTTACGCAACTGGCTTTGCTGCAGCGCGAGGCCGAGAAAAAGACACGGCATGTTCCGATCCGCAGCCTGATGAACCGTGCAGCTGAAGCGCTACAAGGCCTCAAACCCTGCTTCATGATGTCGCCAATGGCCGTTGCTCAATATTTACCAGCTGGGCACGTCGAGTTCGATTTGGTTGTCATGGATGAAGCCTCTCAAATGCGCCCGGAGGAAGCATTGGGTAGCATCGCCCGAGGTAAACAGCTAGTGGTCGTGGGTGACCCGAAACAGCTGCCACCGACGAACTTCTTTTCCCGCAATGGTGGCGATTCGGATACCGATGAAACAGATGCATCATTGGCCGAGGACTCGGAAAGCATTTTGGAAGCAGCCATGCCGCTGTTCAAGCTGCGACGTCTACGTTGGCACTACCGTTCCCGTCACGAGAGCCTGATTGCTTTCTCCAACAAAGCCTTCTATGAAAGCAATTTGGTGGTGTACCCATCACCGCACCGTGAATCAACCGAATTTGGCGTCAAGTTTGTCAGAGTGCCTCGCGGGCGGTTTGTCGAGCAACGCAATATCGAAGAGGCCGAGGTTGTCGCCAAAGCCATCGAGCACCACGTTATTCACCGCCCTGATGAGTCGCTAGGTGTGGTGGCCATGAACGTCAAACAGGCTGATCAAATCGAGCGGATGCTTGAGCATCTGGCCAAACAAAGCCCGCAACTGCAAGTCGCATTGGACCGTAATCAAAGTCAGCATGAGCCACTGTTTATCAAGAACCTGGAAAACGTCCAGGGTGATGAGCGAGATGTTATTTACATCTCCGGCACCTACGGCCCTATGGAGGTAGGCGGTACCGTCCCTCAGCGTTTTGGCCCGATTAACGGTGCCAGCGGATGGCGACGTTTGAACGTGCTGTATACCCGCTCCAAGAAGCGCATGCAGGTATTCTCCTCGTTTAGCTCGACCGATGTAGTGGTGACCGGTACTTCCAGCAGAGGCGTGCAGGCACTGCGTGATTTTCTGCATTTCGCTGAGTCCGGCCGCATGCCGCACATCAAAGAGTCTGAACGTGCTCCCGACAGTGATTTCGAAGTGGCTGTCATTGAGATGCTGTCTCGTCATGGCTATCAATGCGAGCCCCAGGTTGGTGTTGCTGGTTTCTTCATTGATCTGGCGGTACGCGATCCAGGGCAGCCTGGTCGCTACCTGATGGGGATTGAATGCGACGGTGCGGCATATCATTCGGCCAAGTCCGCGCGTGACCGTGATCGTCTGCGTCAAAGCGTGTTGGAGCAATTGGGCTGGAATATTCGCCGCATTTGGTCGGTGGACTGGTTCCGTAATGCCCGTGTGCAAATCGAACCCATCCTTCAGGAGCTTGCGCGGTTGCGAACCGAGCCAGCTGCAGAGGTCGAGGGGCGGATTACGGAATCTGAAGAGATTTCGATCCAGCAAGTGGCAGATGAGCAGAGCGAGCACGCCGAGCGTATTACCCTTGAGGGTAACTACAGCCTGCGAGAGAAGTTGGTCTGGCTTGAAGAGAATGTGATCCGGCCGAATTTGCCAGAGGTTCCTGTTAACCAGCGGCTATTGAGGCCAGCGATGTTGGAAGCATTGCTTGAGTTTCTTCCTGCAGACCGTATCGAATTTCAGCAGATGATTCCTGGGTATTTGCGTAATGGTACCCATGGTGCGGAAGGGCGGTATATCGACGATGTATTGCTTGTGATTGGCGAGCAGTGAGTCAGCACCTAACAGTGGACGTTCAAGCTGTATCAAGGAATGTTAATGGGATTCTATATTCGTAAGAGCGTCAGAGTAGGGCTGTTTCGTTTCAATCTGTCCCAGCAGGGTGTGGGCGTTTCGGTGGGATTGAAAGGCCTACGCATCGGGACCGGACCTCGAGGCAATTACGTTCATATGGGGCGGGGAGGCCTGTACTACCGGGCTACCGTACCAAGGACCAACGATAAGCCGCCTTTTTTGCCTCACGTTGAAACTACGGTAATACCTGAGGGCACTCACGCCCCTTTAGTCGAGATCGAGTCCGCGGATGCTTCGCAAATCGTGGATTCATCCTCACGTGATTTGCTCGATGAAATGAATGCGAAGCAGGCAAGATGGCGGCTTTGGCCATGGGTTGGTGTCCTAGGAATTCTCGTAGTATTTCTTGGCCTGCGTAACGGTTGGTCCATTGGGACTATGTGGGGTGCGCTTATCCTCGGTTCAGTCCTAACAATTGCCTCTGCAGTACGCGATACGATGGCTAAAACGGTTGTACTGTTTTACGATTTTGACGCCGAGATGGAAGAAGCTTACGAATCACTGCACAGCAGTGGCCAGCAGGTTTCGGCAGCAGATGCGGCCTGGCATATCGAGGCCGAAGCCGCCGTTCATGATCGTAAGTATCACGCTGGTGCGAGCAATCTTGTACGTCGGAAAAAAACGACTATTGCTCGGTCTTCACCACCTTATGTAAAAACCAATATAGAAACCATCTCCATGGTTGTTGGGCGCCAAACGCTGCATTTCTTCCCTGATCGTGTATTGATTTATGACGAGAAAAGTGTGGGCGCGGTTAGCTATCGAGAGCTGCAGTTGCAGGTCAATGCGAAGCGGTTTATTGAAAGTGCTTCGCTTCCCAAGGATGCCACAGTAGTCGACAGGACGTGGCAATTTGTTAACAAGCAGGGCGGCCCTGATCGTAGATTCAAAAACAATCGTGAACTCCCTGTTTGTCTTTACGATGAATTGAAGTTGTCTAGCACCACGGGTCTGAATGAGGTCGTACAAATCTCGCGAAATGGTGTGGGAGAGGCTTTTGCCAAGGCGATTCTCGACCTTGCACGGGTTATGCCTTCTGAGCGAGTAAGCTGAGGCAACCTAGTTCCTCGTATTCGTACCCGAGTTTAACGCATGTATGGAATGTTGATTTTGTCAGTAGCTCGCTAACTAATTCAGCATCTACCAGCAATTGTTGCGTGGTCGGAGTTTCGACGGCGAAATCCAGTTTTATCATAAAAAATTTCATCAAGGACTCACAGCTTGCCTATCAAAACGGACGTCTGGACCGTCGGTCTTACACCCAATAAGCTTCGCCAAAGCCGATTGGCCAGTGAGCAGCTACTGGAAGAAATGATCATCAGCTCCCCAAGCATTCTCTCGGATGAGTGGATGCTGATAGGTAGGCAAGAAAGCACTGGTATGGGAGGGCGCATTGATCTATTGGCCATTGCTCCTGATGGAAATCTGGTACTAATTGAGCTCAAACGAGACCGCACGCCCCGTGAAGTCGTTGCTCAGACCCTCGATTACGCCGTGTGGGTCGAGAGTCTGCGTGAGAACGAAATCGCGGCGATTTACCAACGGTTCCGCCCCGGAAGCAGCTTGTATGCAGATTTTTTAGCGCGCTTTGGTCGTGTGCTAGACGACGATGATTTGAATAAAAGCCACCAACTGATCATCGTCGCCACGGAGTTGGATGTCAGCAGCGAGCGAATCGTTGAGTACCTCAGCAAGCGAGATATTCCTATCAACGTGCTCTGTTTTCAAATTTTCCAGGTTGGCGATCAACAGCTACTGAGTCGATCCTGGTTACTCGATCCTGTTCAGACTCAAGTGAACGCCGCGTCGACGAGCGAAGGGCATAGCGAGCCTTGGAATGGCGAGTTCTACTGTTCGTTCGGCGATTCTGCCTCGCGCTCATGGGCCGATGCTGTGGAGTTCGGTTTTATTTCCGGCGGTGGAGGCGCGTGGTACAGCAAGACCCTGCAGCTCCTGTCTCCGGGAGATCGGATCTGGGTAAACATTCCGCAGCAAGGCTATGTCGGCGTAGGACGCGTTCTTGGCACGTCCACACCTGCGAACGAGTTCACAGTGATGCAAGACGGCGAGGAGCGGCCGGTGCTAGAGGTCGCAACGCGCGCCAACTATCATGCAGAATTTGCTGACGATCCGGAGCGCTGCGACTATTTTGTTCCGATCCAATGGCTGCAAAGCGTGCCTGTGAGCCAGGCAGTACGAGAGATTGGGATGTTTGGGAATCAGAATACGGTTTGCCGTCCGACTACGCCGAAGTGGCGGTGGACGATTGAGCGATTAAAGCAGCGATTTCCGAGTTTCGATGAAATGGCAGCTACTGAGGTCGCGAGCGTTCCTGGCAGTTGATAAATTGGGCAGCAGCCTGCTGCCCAATTGCTTGTTCAGTAGCACCTAAGGTAAGTGTCTCTTTTCTAGTCTGGAGAAAGTCCCACCTGCGGTGGGACATGCGATTATTGGTCTGCCAGCTTAAGTAAATCGAAAACCACTCTGGCAAATTTACTGGCCTTAGCAGGGTCAGAGAGCAGTTGCATCATCTGGTTCTGGTGGGCATCGTCACTGTCCATAATCGCGTCGTTTCGCGAATGGATCAGTGTCATTGAGTATCTGGCCTTTATTTTCATAGGCGGCTGCGCGGGCTTTTTTCAGGTCGAGCTTAGGGTAGTTCCCCAGAACCATCTCCCTGCGTTTGCCGTTCAGTTGAAAGTGGAGTACCCATGTTTTTCGTCCTGAGGGTTTCACGAAAAGGCGAAGCCCATCACCGTCTTCGTACGTCCCGGCCACTACTAAATTCTTGATTTGATTGACGGTCTGTTTGCTCATTTTTTTCGCCCTCTGTTCCCCCACTTGTTCCCCCACTTTCGCGTGGAACGCCTCGGATAAAAACGGAAGTCACAGGAACAAAAGGAGGCTGAAACCCTTGATCTAGCAAGGATGTCGCGATAGTTAGTAGATGAGGGTGGCTTTCAAAAAGGCATTAAAAAGCCGGCTTGTGGCCGGCTTCTCGGGGACTGGCTTGGCTTATTTTTGGTAAGCCGCGCCAGCCTTCAAAACGTACATCCGGATCTTGCGTCCGGCTGTGGGACTTGGTCAGACGTTGGTCTGCCACGTCGGGCGTCATCTGAGCCGCGGGAGCGGGTCGATGCGCAAATGTGGGGCGCAGGATACTGAGTTTTGCTTGGGATTCCCAGCTTGAAGTGCGGTTTAGAGCACTACAGCCGAACAAATTCTGGATTTGTACCGAATATCAGGGCCTCATCGCGAGCAGGCTCACGCCTACAGGGGGCTATGCAGGCCCTCATATCAAAGAAACGGCACCACCGGCCGGCGTTTGCTCACCGTCGACCACCAGAACACCCAGCCCAATATGTGAATCCTTTGCTCCTCGATCTGTGCCGGGCGGAAGACCTCGTCGGGGTATTCGGCGCTGTTGTGGCTGCGCAGGCGCAGGCCGTTGCCGGGCATGCGATGCAGGTATTTGATGCGCAGCATGCCGTCGTGTTCGATGGCGTAGATTTCGCCGTCGACGACCTGGGTGAGGCTGCGGTCGATGGCGACGATGGAGCCGTCTTCGATGCGGTCGGCCATGCTGTTGCCGATCATGTGGGCGCAGATGGCGTCGTCGGGACGTACTTCGAGCTGGTCGAGGTGGGCGCGCAGCAGGCGGATGGACAGGTCCGGGTCCTGGATGACGTGGGTCTTGTCGCTGCTGTCGAGCGGCGTTTCCTTGAGGAATACCAGTTCGAGGTCGTTGGGGTTGATGAACCGGTAGCTGCCATGGGGGTCGTTGGCGTCGAAAGTATCGCCATTGCTGGCCGGTGGGCTGAGGTTGGGGGATTCCTTGGTGCCTTCGCCGGTTTTCAGCCATTCGCTGTTGACGGACAGCAGGCGTGAGACTTCTTCCATGCGATACGCCGGGACGCCCCGGGTGTACCAGTTGTGGACATTTTGGGCTTCCGTGCCCCAGAACTTTGCGAAACCCGTCGTCGAGATGTTCGCAGCTTCCAGGAGTGCCTTGAATCTTGGACCGCTAGTGTTCTTTCTCATAAACACGGAGTCTACGGCCGTGCCAGAGCGGTTTGAATAAACCGCGCGTTCAAAATCGGGCTGAATTTTGCGACGGGATGTAAGACGCACTTGTGGGAAATTACACGGCTTAAAACTTTTCTGTAGTCCGCTCTAAACAGCTTGTTTAAGAGAGCTTTGGCCGGGCATAAAAAACCCCGGATCAACCGGGGTTTTCTCAAGCATCACGCAGCGAGCCGTCGCTTAGCCTTTGTAGGCGGCAACCGACTTGGTGATCGCTTCGCGGGCGGCGTCTGCGCCGGCCCAGCCTTCGATCTTGACCCATTTGCCTTTTTCGAGATCCTTGTAGTTCGCAAAGAAGTGCTCGATCTGCTGGATCAGCAGTGGCGGCAGGTCGGTGTATTCCTTCACGTCGACGTACAGCTGCGACAGCTTGTCGTGTGGCACTGCGATGACTTTGGCATCGCCGCCGCCGTCGTCGGTCATGTTCAGGATGCCGACCGGACGTGCGCGGATCACCGAACCCGGGGCTACCGGATAAGGAGTCACGACCAGCACGTCGAGGGGATCACCGTCGTCAGCCAGGGTGTTCGGGATGTAACCGTAGTTGGCCGGGTAGAACATTGGGGTGGCCATGAAACGGTCAACGAACAGGCAATCGCTGTCTTTGTCGATTTCGTATTTGATCGGCGCGTGGTTGGCCGGGATCTCGATCGCGACGTAGATGTCGTTCGGCAGGTCTTTGCCAGCCGGAATCTTGCTGTAGCTCATTGGGCGTTGCCCCCGTAGTTGACCAAAAACACTTGGCCGGATTGACCAAAAAGTGGCGGCGATTATAGGCATATTCTGCCGTCGGCGCCATGGACCGAAAGTCGTGTACAGCTTACTCGTGCGCCTGATAGACCGGGTCTGTGGCCTGAAGTTGCCGCAACCTGCCCAACGGGTCCTGGCGGTAGAAAAGCTGCAACTGCGCGTACACCTGCGGATAGGCCTCGTGCAGCAGATCCGGGGCGCTGAAAAAGTATTCGCTGGTGACCGCAAAGAACTCCGCCGGGTTTTCCGCCGCGTATGGATCGATGGCTGTTTCGGCGTCTGGATCATGGTCGAGCTGGCGGTTGAGATCGTCGTAGGCCGCCTGCATCACCTCGGCCCAGTCGCTGACACGCATGTCGGCGTGCAGCGGCGGCAGGCCGTTGGCATCGCCATTGAGCATGTCAAGTTTGTGCGCCAGTTCGTGAATGACCAGGTTGTAGCCTTCCCAGCCACCGCTGGCCATGACGCCCGGCCAGGCGAGAATCACCGGGCCCTGTTGCCAGGCTTCGCCGCTGTGCTCGCCGTCCCACTCATGCTCGATGCCGCTGGCGTCGCGATGGCGTTGCGGGCTGAGGAAGTCGTCGGGGTAAAGGACGATCTCGTGAAAGCCCTGATACCAGTTCAAATCGCCGAGGTTGAGCAGCGGCAATTGCGCTTGGGCGGCAAGCAACAGGCGTTGTTCCTGATGCAGTTCGACGCCGGGCAGGGGACTCAGGTGTTTGTCTTCGAGGAACAGCACACAGGCTTCGCGCAGCCACTGGTCTTGCGCGGCGCTGAGGCCATCAAGAAAACTCAGGTGATGGCGCACCCGTTGCCAGACATCGTCGGCAATCGGGTGCTTTGCCAGGATGCGCCGGCGACGCCAGGCGCTCAGCGACCACATTGCTTAGTGCGATTGCGCTTTGGTGCCGCCGAAACGGCTGCGCACTACGCCGATGATCATCGGCACCAGCGACAGCAAAATGATCGCTACCACCAGCAGCGACAGGTTCTTCTTGATGAACGGCACGTTGCCAAAGAAGTAGCCGAGGGTGACCAGACCGCCGACCCACAGGATCGTGCCCAGTACGCTGAAACCGAAAAAGCGTGGATACGGCATGCGCGCGATGCCGGCGACGAACGGCGCAAACGTACGGATGATCGGCAGGAAACGCGCCATGGTCACGGTCTTGCCGCCGTGCTTGTCGTAGAAATCATGGGTTTTTTGCAGGTAGTCGCGACGGAAGATCTTCGAGTTGGGATTGCTGAACAGCTTTTCCCCGGCCGTGCGACCGATCACGTAGTTGGTGCTGTCGCCGAGAATGGCCGCGAGCATCAGCAGACCACCGAGCAATACCGGGTCCATGCCACCGCCCGCAGCGACGGCGCCGGCAATGAACAGCAGCGAGTCACCCGGCAGGAACGGCATCACCACCAGACCGGTTTCGCAGAAGATCACCAGAAACAGGATGGCGTAGATCCATGGCCCATAGTTGTTCACCAGCAAATCGAGATAAACGTCGAGATGCAGGATAAGGTCGAGCGGGTTGAAATCCATGGGGGCACCTGTATGGCGGCCCGACTCGGCAGGCCTGTGCGGATGACTTCGTGTAAGCCTACAGCGGGGCGTAGTTTTTCTTACAAGCCGGAAAGCTGGCGATTATACGGTCTGAGGGACGAAAAGCGCGTCGCTTTTGTCGCGAGGAATGTCGGCTGTGATCAATTGTCAGGCAGACCCGACGTGTGGCGAGGGAGCGTGCTCCCTCAGCACCTGGCCGGTGGCGATCAGAGCTCGTCGCTGATCGGCAACACGTAGTTCTTGAACTCGGTGTCTTCCTTGAACCCGATGGATTCGTAGGTTTTCTGCGCCACTTCGTTGTCGGCGCTGGT
The DNA here is from genome assembly GCA_902825215.1 of Pseudomonas fluorescens. Lineage (GTDB taxonomy): Bacteria > Pseudomonadota > Gammaproteobacteria > Pseudomonadales > Pseudomonadaceae > Aquipseudomonas > Aquipseudomonas fluorescens_G. The sequence goes on along the minus strand of LR782234.1, from coordinate 5,451,818 downwards.
GGAGACACGCATGCGCACGGCCTGGGTTTCCTTGGCCATTTTTTTCGCGGTGCGGATCAGGTTGTCCGCCACCAGTTGTCGGCGGGCGTCTTCGGCGACATAGATGTCGTTGAGAATCCACACGCGCTTGAGCGACAGCGAGGAGAAGCTTGGGTAGAGCTGACAGAACCCCATGAGTTTCTTGTCGTCGTCATCGGCCAGGGCCAGGTAGATCACCGATTCCTTGCGGCGCAGGCGCTTTTCGAGAAAGGCGCGGGAGGAATCCGGGTAAGGCAGGGAACCGTAGAACTCGCGATATTTGACGAACAACGGGGTCAGCAAATCCAGATGTTCGAGGGTCGCTTGAATAATCCGCATGATAGGTCTCGTCTTCAAGTGGCTGTCTTCAACTGCTCTGACGGCGATGGGAAACCCTGGCGGCCGTGCGTCGATCCTGCCTGAAACCAGCGCAGAAAGGCAATGCGGAAACGGTTCAGGCGGGCGGCGGATCAAGCAGGAAATTACTTTTCATGTTCACCTCATCGTCCGACTCCAGCGTCTGCAACTGGGCTTCGTCTTTCAAGTTGACCCCCGACAGCTGCCGGCGACAGGCTTCGCGCATCAGATAAAGCAGGCGATGCGCCGCCATGCCGTAGCTCAATCCCTCCAGACGAACATTCGAGATGCAATTGCGGTAAGCGTCGGTCAGGCCGACCTTGGGCGCATAGGTGAAATACAGGCCGAGGCTGTCCGGCGAACTCAGGCCCGGACGCTCGCCGATCAGCATCACCAGCATTTTCGCCCCGAGCAATTGGCCGATTTCGTCACCGATGGCGACGCGACCCTGTTCCACCAGCAGCACGGGCGCGAGCGACCAGCCGTCGGCGCTCATCTGATCTTCCAGGCGCTTGATAAACGGCAAGGTATGTCGATGCACGGCCAATGCTGACAAGCCGTCCGCGACGACAATCGCCAGATCGACGCCGCCCGGATGGGCGCTGGCGTAATCGCGCAAGGTTTGCGCCGACTCATCGCTGAGTTTGCGGCCCAGGTCCGGGCGTTGCAGATAGGTGTTGCGATCCGGCGCCGCGCTGTGCAGCAGCAGGCTGTCGCGCCCGCCTTCCTGCAACTGTGCACTGAGCCCGGCATGGTCGAACGGCAGGTGCACGGCATCGCGCGCCTGCGCATGGGCGAGCTGGAAATCCAGCTGGGCGCTGGTCGGCAGGCTCGTGCCAGTGCGGCCCAGAGCAATGCGTGCCGGGGTCAGGCGGCGCAGTTGCAGCCACGGGTTTTGCGGGTCTACAGGCGGTTTTTCCATGCCATTCATCCCAATTGCGCCAGCGCCTGGCGGAAGGCCGGTGGCAGATTGTTGCCAAAGCGCACCTTGCCATCGGCTTGCGTGAAGATGCCCATGTTCGCCAGCCACTGCTCGAACTCCGGCGCCGGTTTCAGGCCCAGGGTCTGCCGGGCGTAGAGGGCGTCGTGGAACGAGGTGGTCTGGTAATTGAGCATGATGTCGTCGGAGCCGGGGATGCCCATGATGAAGTTGATCCCGGCCACACCCAAGAGCGTCAGCAGGGTGTCCATGTCGTCCTGATCGGCTTCGGCGTGGTTGGTGTAGCAGATGTCACAGCCCATCGGCACACCGAGCAACTTGCCGCAGAAATGGTCTTCGAGGCCGGCGCGGATGATCTGTTTGCCGTTGTAGAGGTATTCCGGGCCGATAAATCCTACAACCGTGTTCACCAGAAACGGCTTGAAATGCCGCGCCACGGCATAGGCTCGCGTCTCGCAGGTCTGTTGATCGACGCCGTGGTGGGCATTGGCCGACAGCGCGCTGCCCTGACCGGTTTCGAAATACATCAGGTTCTGCCCGAGGGTGCCGCGCTTGAGGCTCAACCCGGCGTCATAGCCTTCCTGCAGGACATTGAGATTGATGCCGAAACTGGCGTTGGCCGCTTCGGTGCCGGCGATCGACTGGAACACCAGATCCAGCGGCACGCCACGGTTGATCGCCTCGATCGAGGTGGTGACGTGGGTGAGTACGCAGGCCTGGGTCGGAATGTCGTAGCGCTGGATGATCGCGTCGAGCATTTCCAGCATGGCGCAGATCGAGGCGATGCTGTCGGTGGCCGGGTTGATGCCGATCATCGCGTCGCCATTACCGTAAAGCAGGCCGTCGAGAATGCTCGCGGCAATCCCGGACGGCTCATCGGTCGGGTGGTTGGGTTGCAGGCGGGTCGACAGGCGGCCCTTCAAGCCGAGGGTGCCGCGGAATTTCGTCACCACGCGGATTTTTTGCGCCACCAGTACCAGATCCTGCACGCGCATGATCTTCGAGACCGCCGCGACCATTTCCGGCGTCAGGCCGGGGGCCAGCAGGCGCAGACTGGTTTCGTCGGCGGCGTCGCTGAGCAGCCAGTCGCGAAAGCCACCGACGGTAAGATGGCTGACGACCGCGAAGGCCTGCTTGTCGTGGGTGTCGATGATCAGGCGGGTGACTTCATCGGCTTCGTACGGAATCAGTGCTTCCTGCAGGAAATGCGTGAGCGGGGTGTCAGCCAGGGCCATTTGTGCGGCGACGCGCTCGCCGTCATTGAGCGCGGCGATTTCGGCAAGAAAATCCCCCGAGCGTGCCGGGCTGGCCTTGGCCATGAGGTCTTTGAGGCTGTCGAAGCGGTAGGTCTGCGCGCCGACCGTATGAGCAAAACTGGCCATTCAGCGTTCTCCGTGACGGCGCAGAACACTCTGTGCCGTGGTTTTCGACATTCAGTGCAAGGCTTGTTCAGCTTTCTGAATCGCCGCGAATTCTTCTTCCGGCGTGCCTGCTACCAAGTGATGCCGACTGTAGAAAGCAAAGTAAGCAATTAACACTCCATAGATGATCGCCGCGCCGATCACCACCCGTGGATCGACGAGGAAGCCCGCCACCACGGCGATGCACGCCAGGACCAGCGCCACGCCCGAAGTGAAAATCCCGCCCGGCGTGCGATACGGCCGGTCCATTTTGGGGCGGCGGATGCGCAAGGTAATGTGCGCGGCCATCATCAGCACATAGGAAATGGTCGCGCCGAACACCGCCACCAGAATCAGCAGGTCGCCTTGACCAGTCAATGACAGCCCGAAGCCGATAATCCCGGGAATCACCAGCGCCAGGACCGGCGCCTTGCTTTTGTTGGTCTGCGACAGTTTGCGCGGCAGGTAACCGGCCCGTGACAGCGCGAAGATCTGCCGCGAGTAGGCGTAGATGATCGAGAAGAAACTGGCGATCAGCCCGGCCAGGCCGACAAGGTTGACGAAACTGCCCATCCAGGTCGAGCCGCCATAGGCTTTGCTCAGTGCTTCGACCAGCGGGTTGCCAGAGGTCAGCAGCGAGTTGGCGCCCGCACCGCCGGGGCCGACGATCAGGATCAGCAGGGCAAACATCAGCAACACCAGCATCGCACCGATCAGGCCACGCGGCAGGTCGCGTTTGGGATTCTTGGTTTCTTCTGCCGCCAGTGGCACGCCTTCGACGGCGAGGAAAAACCAGATCGCATAGGGAATCGCCGCCCACACGCCGACGTAGCCGAACGGCAGGAAGGGGCTGGCGCCGGCAGCGGTGGTGACCGGAATGTCGAGCAGGTTGGCGACATCGAAATGCGGCACCATCGCCACTAGAAACACGCCCAATGCCAGCGCGGCGACGGCGGTGATGATGAACATCAGCTTGAGCGCTTCGCCGACACCAAATATGTGGATGGCGATAAAGATGATGTAGAAGGCCAGATAGATCACCCAGCCACCGATACCGAACAGCGACTCGCAGTAGGCGCCGATGAACACCGCAATGGCGGCGGGCGCGATCGCATATTCGATGAGAATCGCGGTGCCGGTGAGAAATCCGCCCCACGGCCCGAACGCGCTGCGGGCAAAGCCGTAACCGCCACCGGCGGTGGGGATCATCGAAGACAGTTCGGCAAGGGAGAAGCACATGCACAGGTACATGGTCGCCATCAGCAGCGTGGCGAGAAACATGCCGCCCCAGCCACCCTGGGCGAGGCCGAAGTTCCAGCCGGCGTAGTCGCCGGAGATCACGTACGCAACGCCCAGGCCCACCAGCAGGACCCAGCCGGCGGCGCCTTTTTTCAATTCGCGTTGTTGGAAGTAGTCAGTGCCGACTTTTTCGAAGTCGACGGAGGAGGTCGCCGGTTGCGGATTTGCATGATCGCTTGGCATTAGCAGTTACCTGTTTTTATTGTTTTTGGCCCGGTGTAGGCGGGCGTGCTGATGAAGCGGTAAGTCAGCTGAAACTTTGCTGGATGTGCCGCCGCCTTCGCGAGCAGGCTCGCTCCCACAGTGGATTTGTGGTTGCACGCAATGCCCTGTGGGAGCGAGCCTGCTCGCGAAAATTACAAGGGGCGATGCAGTGATCACTGCCTCGCCCACCCGCTTAGAAAAAGCCCAACGGATTGATGTCGTAGCTCACCAGCAGGTTCTTGGTCTGCTGGTAATGGTCGAGCATCATCTTGTGCGTCTCACGCCCAACGCCGGACTTCTTGTAACCACCAAACGCGGCATGCGCCGGGTACAGGTGATAGCAGTTGGTCCACACGCGCCCGGCCTTGATCGCCCGGCCCATGCGGTAGGCGCGGTTGATATCGCGAGTCCACAGACCGGCGCCGAGGCCGAACTCGGTGTCGTTGGCGATCGCCAGGGCTTCGGCTTCGTCCTTGAACGTGGTGATGCTCACCACCGGGCCGAAGATTTCTTCCTGGAACACACGCATCTTGTTGGTGCCCTTGAGCAGGGTCGGCTGGATGTAGTAACCGGTGGCCAGGCTGCCTTCGAGTTTTTCCACTTTGCCGCCAGTCAGCAGCTCGGCGCCTTCGCCTTTGGCGATTTCCAGGTACGAGAGGATCTTGTCGAATTGCTGCTCGGATGCCTGAGCGCCAACCATGGTGTCGGTGTCGAGCGGGTCGCCACGTTTGATCTGGCTGACTTTCTTCATCACGGCCTGCATGAATTCGTCGTAGATCGATTCCTGTACCAGCGCGCGGGACGGGCAAGTGCACACTTCGCCCTGGTTGAAGAACGCCAGTACCAGACCTTCAGCGGCTTTTTCGATGAAGCTCGGTTCGGCCTGCATGATGTCTTCGAAGAAGATGTTCGGCGACTTGCCGCCCAGTTCCACGGTGGACGGGATGATGTTTTCCGCCGCGCATTTCATGATGTGCGAACCGACCGGGGTCGAGCCGGTGAAGGCAATCTTGGCGATGCGCTTGCTGGTCGCCAGCGCTTCGCCGGCCTCTTTGCCGAAGCCTTGCACGACGTTGAGCACGCCCGGCGGCAGCAGGTCGCCGATCAGTTCCATCAGCACGCAGATGCCCAGCGGCGTTTGCTCGGCGGGCTTGAGCACCACACAGTTACCGGCGGCCAGCGCAGGCGCCAGTTTCCACGCGGCCATCAGCAGCGGGAAGTTCCACGGGATGATCTGGCCGACCACGCCCAGCGGTTCATGAATGTGGTAAGCCACGGTGTTGCCGTCGATTTCCGCAGCGCTGCCTTCCTGTGCGCGCAGGCAACCGGCGAAGTAGCGGAAGTGGTCGGCGGCCAGCGGAATGTCGGCGTTGAGCGTTTCGCGGATGGCTTTGCCGTTGTCCCAGGTTTCGGTGATCGCCAGCAGTTCAAGGTTGGCTTCGATGCGGTCGGCGATTTTCAGCAGAATCAGCGAGCGCGCCTGCACTGAGGTCGCGCCCCACGCATCGGCGGCGGCGTGAGCGGCGTCCAGCGCCTTGTCGATGTCTTCGGCGGTGGAGCGGGGGAATTCGGCAATCGGCTGGCCATTCACTGGCGAGGTATTAGTGAAGTACTGACCTTTGACCGGCGCGACGAACTCGCCGCCGATGTAGTTACCGTACTTGCTCTTGAACGAGACTTTGGCGCCGTCAGTACCGGGATGAGCGTAACGCATGATGATGTTCTCCTTGGCTTTGTACTTATTAGAGAAACGCGCAAGTGCGCTTGCTATAAGCGTAGAGCAAGGGCCGGGCCATTGCCGTGCAGGGCAGACAAATCAAGGCCTTGCGCCGTTTGTCTCGGACGAGCGGGGCGCTGCTGTGAGGGTTTCGGTACAGCTGCGGTGACAATTTGTACCGTTTCTGGCACAGCCCGTGACCGGGCGGTCTTGCCAGCATTGCAATGCGCCGGTGCCTGGAGGATGCTGGGCGTCACCTCAGCATTGGGCCGCCGCGCCTCGGGGAGAACAATAAGAAATGCACGACAACCATTTGAGTCGCCATGCCCGCCAGGTCCTCACCGCCACCCAGGGCAAGCCGCATTTGCATGGCCCCGGTGCCGACCCGTCGATCGCCCGTTCGTGGCTGCGTTGCCTTGAGGACTATCACCTCGATCCTTCTGTGACCATGGCGCCGACCGTGCTCGAGCATGGCCGGGTGCTGGAAAGCCGCGAACGTCTGCAGCAAGTGCTGCAAATCGCCGGCACGGAAATGAGCAGCCTGCATCAACAGCTGTCCGGCGCCGGCCACGCGGTGCTGCTGACCGATGCGCGCGGGGTGATCCTCAACTGCGTCACCGCGCCGGCCGAGCGCAAGATTTTCGAACGCGCCGGGCTCTGGCTCGGCGCCGACTGGAGCGAAGCCTGCGAAGGCACCAACGGTATCGGCACCTGCCTGGTCGAGCGCCAGGCGCTGACCATTCATCAAGACGAACACTTTCGCGGCCGCCACACCGGGCTGACCTGCTCGGCGAGCCCGGTGTTCGACCCGCACGGCGAACTGCTCGCCGTGCTTGATGTGTCTTCGGCGCGCCATGACGTTTCGCGCCAGAGCCAGTTCCACACCATGGCGCTGGTCAATCTGTCGGCGAAGATGATCGAGAGTTGCTACTTCCTGCGCTGCTTCGATAACCAATGGTTGCTGCGTTTTCATCTGCAGGCCGAGTCGGTCGGGCTGTTCAGCGAAGGCTTGCTGGCGTTTGACGGGGAAGGGCGGATCAGCGCAGTCAACCAGAGTGCACTGAATCTGCTTGGGCATATTCGCGGCGGCTTGCTGGGCCAACCGGTCGAAGCGTTTTTCGATTGCTCACTGGATGAACTGCTCGCTCGTGCCAGCGCCAATGCCAGCGCCAGTTGGCCGCTGCGCACCCGAGACGGCCGGCATCTGTTTGCCGTGCTGCGCGGCGAATCACGCAAACCGCTGCCGATCCCGGCCCCGGCGAAAATCGTCGAAGCGCCGCGCCTGCCCGGCATCTGCCTCGGTGACGAGGCGCTGCAAGCCAGTTTCCGCAAAGCCCTGCGCGTGTTCGAGCGCGACGTGCCGCTGCTGATCAACGGCGAGACCGGCAGCGGCAAGGAAGCCTTTGCCAAGGCTGTGCATCAGGCCAGCCAGCGTGCGAACAATGCCTTCGTCGCGCTCAATTGCGCGGCGATCCCGGAAAGCCTGATCGAAAGCGAACTGTTCGGCTATCGCGGCGGCAGCTTCACCGGCGCACGCAAGGACGGCATGCGCGGCAAGTTGCAGCAGGCCGATGGCGGCACTTTGTTCCTTGATGAAATCGGCGACATGCCGCTGGCTCTGCAGACCCGATTGCTGCGGGTGCTGGAAGATCGCCAAGTAGTGCCGCTCGGCGGCGAACCGGAGACGGTCAATGTGCGAATCATCAGCGCCACCCACCGCAATTTGCTCGAGCGGGTCGAGGACGGCAGTTTTCGCGAGGATTTGTATTACCGCTTGAATGGGTTGGAAGTGGCGCTGCCGGCGTTGCGTGAGCGCAGTGACAAGGCGCAGTTGCTGGATTTTCTGCTGGCCGAAGAAGCAGGCGGTGAGGCGATTGTGATTGAAGAGCCGGCGCGTCAGGCGTTGCTGGCGTTCGACTGGCCGGGCAATGTCCGGCAGTTGCGCAATGTGCTGCGCACGTTAGCGGCGCTGTGTGATGAGGGGCGGGTCGGGATTGAGGATTTGCCGGGGATGATTCGGCAGGTGCGGCCGGTGGTTGTGGCGATGGAGTCTTGCGAGCGACCGCTGGAAGATGCTGAACGTTCTGCGTTGCTTAATGCGTTAGAGCAGACCCGCTGGCACATGACCCGTACCGCTGAACAATTGGGCGTGAGTCGAAATACGCTTTATAGAAAGCTGCGCAAGCATGGGATTGAGCGGAGTGTCAGCTGAAAGCCCTCACCCTGGCCCTCTCCCGGAGGGAGAGGGGACTGATCGAGGTGTTCTGGCGATTTACGTGGACCTGAATAATCGAGCCAAACTTGATCGTTTCCACGCTCTGCGTGGTAACGCCTCCCCGGACGCTCTGCGTCCGCTTTGGGACGCAGAGCGTCCCGAGCTGCATTCCTTTGCTGCGCGTGGGAACGATCAAGAACCCGAGATGTGGCAGCCTGCGCGTGCGCAGACTTCAGCTAAAGAGTGCCATTTCCCCCTCCCTACGCTAACCTGCGGCCATGTTTTACGAGGTCGACTATGCACATTCATATTCTGGGTATCTGCGGGACTTTCATGGGCTCGATGGCGGTGTTGGCCAAAGAGCTGGGCCATCATGTGACCGGCTCCGACGCCAACGTCTATCCACCGATGAGCACGCAGCTTGAGGCCCAGGGCATTCAGCTGACCCAGGGTTACGACCCGGCGCAGCTTGATCCGGCGCCGGATCTGGTGGTGATCGGCAATGCCATGTCCCGTGGCAACCCGGCCGTGGAATACGTGTTGAACAAAGGCCTGCCGTACGTCTCCGGCCCGCAGTGGCTGGCCGATCATGTACTGCAAGGTCGTTGGGTACTGGCAGTCGCCGGTACCCACGGCAAGACCACTACCAGCAGCATGCTCGCCTGGGTGCTGGAACATGCGGGCATGAGCCCGGGTTTCCTGATTGGCGGCGTCCCGCAGAATTTCTCCGTGTCGGCGCGGCTGGGCAGTACGCCGTTTTTCGTGATCGAGGCCGATGAATACGACAGCGCGTTCTTCGACAAGCGTTCGAAGTTCGTTCATTACCGCCCACGCACCGCAATCCTCAACAACCTTGAGTTCGATCACGCCGACATCTTCCCGGATCTTCCGGCGATCGAGCGGCAATTCCATCACTTGGTACGCACCATCCCGAGCGAAGGTCTGGTTATTCATCCGAGCACCGAACCGGCGTTGCAGCGGGTAATCGAGATGGGTTGCTGGACTCCGGTGCAGACCACAGGTGCCGGCGGTCAGTGGCAGGTCAAACTGCTCAGCGAAGACGGCTCGGCATTCGAGGTGATGTTCGAAGGCGTGTCCCAAGGCACCGTCGAATGGGAGCTGACCGGCCAACACAACGTCGCCAACGCCCTGGCGGCGCTGGCAGCCGCGCGGCATGTCGGTGTGGTGCCGTCGATGGGCATTGCCGGTCTGAGCGCGTTCAAAAACGTCAAACGCCGCATGGAGAAGGTCGCGGAAGTTCGCGGCATCACCATTTATGACGACTTTGCCCACCACCCGACCGCCATCGCCACCACCCTCGATGGCCTGCGCAAGCGCATCGGCGACGCGCCGCTGATCGCGATCATCGAGCCGCGCTCCAATTCGATGAAGCTCGGCGCGCACCGTGACGGTTTGCCGGACAGCGTGGTCGACGCCGATCAGGTGATCTGGTACGCCCCGGCCAACCTTGGCTGGAACCTGGCCGCGACCGCCACGCTGTGCACGGTGCCGTCGATTGTCAGCGATTCGCTGGAGGGCATCATCGAGCGCGTGAAGAGCCAGGCGCAGCCCGGCACGCATGTGGTGATCATGAGCAACGGCGGCTTCGGCGGTCTGCACGGCAAACTCGCCGAGGCGCTGCAATGAACGGTTTTTCCCGGAACGGTGGCCCGGAGCGCATCACCCTGGCGATGACCGGCGCGTCCGGCGCGCAGTACGGCTTGCGCCTGCTCGATTGTCTGGTGCGTGAAGATCGCGAGGTGCACTTCCTGATCTCCAAGGCTGCGCAACTGGTGATGGCCACCGAGACCGACGTGTCGCTGCCGGCCAAACCGCAGATGATGCAGGCGTTTCTTACCGAATACACCGGAGCGGCCGCCGGGCAGATTCGCGTCTACGGCAAGGAAGACTGGATGTCGCCGGTGGCCTCCGGCTCCGGTGCGCCAGCGGCGATGGTCGTGGTGCCATGTTCGACCGGCACGCTGTCGGCCATTGCGACGGGCGCCTGCAACAATCTGATCGAGCGCGCCGCCGACGTCACCTTGAAAGAGCGCCGCCAGTTGATTCTGGTGCCGCGCGAGGCGCCCTATTCGAGCATTCATCTGGAGCACATGCTCAAGCTGTCGAATATGGGCGTGACGATTCTGCCGGCGTCGCCGGGTTTCTATCACCAGCCGCAGACCATCGATGACCTGATCGATTTTGTCGTGGCGCGGATTCTCAATCTGCTCGGCATCCCGCAAGACATGCTGCCGCGTTGGGGCGAGCATCACTTGAGCAGCGATGAATAAGCTGCTGGCGCTGGTGCTGGCCTTGCAACTGACCGGCTGCGCGACGGCGCGCACCCTGGATGCGGCCAAGCCGGGTGCGCCGGTGGTGTATTCCGGAACGCGACTGGATTGGTATGCGCTCAATGGCGGTTGTTGTGCGAAAGATCGCTTCGGTGCCGAGGCACCGAGCTATCCCGGGGTGGACCTGCCGGCCAGTGCTCTGCTCGATACGCTGTTGTTGCCGTTGTCGCTGCTGACTGTGATTGGCGTTGGATTTCAGGCAACAGGCGGATTGTAGGGGAGTGCTGCGCACTCCATCGCCAGCAGGCTGGCTCCCACATTTTGAAGCTTGCGCTCGCCCCTGTGGGAGCGAGCCTGCTCGCGAAGGCGTTCCTGAGATCGCCGGAGATTATTTGCCGAGCTTGCGCAACTCATCCGACTCGATCACCCGCACCCCATCCTGCTCTTCCAGCGCCAGCCGCCACATCGCCCGCGCCAGTTGGCAGGCTTCGATGCCGCGATACTTGCCTGGAATCAGCTTCGACAGCGGCCCGGCCAGTTGCTCGGCCAGACGCGGCTCGACCCGCTCACCGAGCAGCAGCGAAGGCCGGCAGATGGTCAGTTGTGGCCAGTCCTGCGCGCGCAGTGCCTGCTCCATTTCGCCTTTGACCCGGTTGTAGAACACCGAGGATTTCGGATCGGCACCGATCGCGCTGATGACGATCAGATGCCGCGCGCCCATTTCCCGCGCGCGCTTGGCGAACGCCACGACCATGTCCAGATCCACCGCGCGAAAGGCTTCTTCCGAGCCCGCCTGCTTGATCGTGGTGCCGAGGCAGCAATAGGCGATATCGACGCGCCCGCTCAGTTGCGGCAGAAACGTCTGCGGGTCGCCCACCGGGTTTTCCAGGTGCGGATGTTCCGCCAAGGGTCGACGCGAAGGGGCGAGCACGCGAGAAATCGTCGGCTCGTTGAGCAGGCGATCGAGTAGATGTTCACCGGTCAGTCCGGTGGCTCCGGCAAGCAATACGTGCTGAGGCGTCAAGTACATAGTGTCTCTCCCTTGATACTGTTCAGCTTAGTTGCCTTTTGTCGCCCCGTCGTTCAACGCAGCACTTTGCAACGCTTTACGGGCCTGCTGTTTGCGCAGCAGTTGCCAGTGCGACAACACGGTTTTTGGCGCCCAGATCTGCGGCTCCGAAGCCTCGAAACCATCCGCCAGCTCGCGCTCGGCGACGGTGGCCTTGGCCAGTTTGAAAGCCTGCTCCAGATCATCGGTCTGGTTCAGCGCCTGGGCAAACAACGCGTCGCCAAAGTAGGTGAAATTGGCTTCTTCAGAACAGCCGAACGACACCCGATCCGCGCGCGAGGCGGTCATGATCAGCGTGCGTTCGTCCTTCAGCGCTGGAATGAAACCGCCGGAATAGCACGACGAAATCACGATGATCTTGTCACGGTGTTTCAGTGGCGCCAGCACCGCAGCGAGTTCGTCGGCGGGCAGGTCGGCCAGCTCCATGCGTGGCTGATCGAGCACCAGTTCATGCTCGGCGGTGCCGTGGCTGGTCAGGTAAATGAACAACAAGTCTTCCGGGCCACTGCGTTCGGCCAGGGCTTGCGCGGCGCGGCGCAGGTTTTCGCGGGTGGCCATCGGCCGGTCGCCGAGGTGGTCGCGATGGTTGACCAGACGAATCTGGCCGAAGGCACCGAAACGCGTGTTGAGCATGTTGGCGACAAAGTCTGACTCGCGCAGAAACACGCTCTGCTTGCCATCGCCGCCGAGGGTCAGGGTGTACAGCTCCACCGCCGGAGTCGAGGCGGGAATTGCCGTCAATGCTTCGTCGAGCAAACGACCTTGGGCGAGCAAACCCAGTTCGAGGGTATCGGGCAGCAGTTTGCCGTCGGCGTCGCGCACGCGCTGGCCATTGATCCAGGTGCCGCTGAGCACGCTGCCATCGGTCAGCACCAGGGTGCCGCGCCCGGAATAGCTGTCGTTGTCGAAACCGCCGATGTAGAAGCTGCCGTCAGACAGGTTCAAGCGGCCCTGGCCGGTGAAGCGCCAGTCATTGAATACGCCGATGTAATGGCTGCCGTCGGCGCCGATCAGTTCGCCTTTGCCGGTCAGCGCGCCTTCCTTGAACTGGCCGAGCCAGACGTCGCCGTCGGCGTTTTCGTAGCGGCCCTTGCCGTGCAATTGATTGTTCTTGAACCCGCCGACATAGATGTCGCCATCGGCGCTGTTGAAGGTGCCGTTGCCTTCGAGCTGGCCGTTGACGAAATGCCCGGTGAACGAGTTGCCGCTGGCATCGCCGCGCTGGCCTTCACCGTTGGGTTTGCCGTGGGCGAACTGGCCCTGATAGGAGCTGCCGTCCTCCATTTCCAGACGGCCGAGCCCGGAATACTGATCGGTGCGAAATTCGCCACGGTAGGTCATGCCGTTTTCTTTCAGCGTGCCTTCGCCGTCGCGCCGGCCCTGCTTGAAGCCGCCGGTGTAACTGCTGGCATTGGTGGTCAGGCTGCCCTGACCGTCGAACAGGCCTTGCACGAACTGGCCGCGATAAACCTCGCCGTTGCTGCCGTGCCATTCGCCCTGACCATGCCACTGGCCCTTGTCGAACTGCCCGGCGTACCAGCTGCCGTTGGGGTAGTCGACGCGGCCCTGGCCTTGCAGCAAGCCGTCGACCAGTTCACCGCGATAGCGTCCGCCGTCCGGCAGGCGCGCATCCGGCGGCAACAGCGATTCGCCGTCGCCGCAAGCGGTGAGCATCAGGGTCAAGGCAAGGGGTGCAAGACAAGCAAGTGAGCGCATAGCGGGATCCGGGCAATTAGGCGACCGAGTATGCCGCAGCTATGCGTCGCATATATAGAGAGGTGACGCGAAACAGCGTGCGCTGCTTCGCATCCGCAGCGATCAGACGAAGCAGAGCGACAGCGGTTCGGCAATATAGGCCGGTTTCTCCGAGCCCTCTATCTCGAGGGTCGCGATAGCTTTGAGCAACCATTGACCGGGCTTTTTCTCGGTGACTTCAACCAGATCGACCTTCAAGCGGACTTTCGAGTCGACCTTCACCGGCTGAATGAAACGCACGCTGTCCAGGCCATAGTTGACCACCATCTTCACGCCTTCGGGCAGCACCAGAATGTCTTCCATCAGTTTCGGCATCAGCGACAGCGACAGGAAACCGTGGGCGATGGTGCTGCCAAACGGCGTTTGCGCGGCTTTGACCGGGTCGACGTGGATGAACTGATAATCACCAGTGGCTTCGGCGAACAGGTTGATGCGCTCCTGATCGATGGTGAGCCATTCGGAACGTCCGAGTTCCTTGCCGACATGATCTTTGAGCTCTGCAACGGGAACATAGGGCATTGAGACTCTCCTTGGGTTCATCGGTTTTATAGTTTTTCAGGGTGCAGGATTTGACCGCCCTGCGAACCACTGTAGATCATCACGGCGATTTGCTGCGGTCAACCGACCATGCTTTTGGCGAATGCCGATCCATAGCGCAGGCGTGCTTATAATGCAGGCGACTTGCGCGGAGAGATGTCTGATGTTGCTACGTGGCCTGACCCTGCTGGTGCTGTTTCAATTGCTCGGCACCGCCCTCAATCATTTGCTGTTGCCGGTGCTGCCGGGGCCGATCATCGGTCTGCTGCTGTTGCTGGGATTCCTGATCATTCGCGGTGAAGTCGGTGAGCCGCTGAACCTTGCCGCTGGCAGCCTGCTGCGTTACCTGCCGTTGCTGCTGGTGCCGCCAGCGGTGGGTGTGATGGTTTATGCCGCGGCGATTGCGGCGGATTTCTGGGCGATTGTCGGCGCGCTGGTGCTGTCGCTGATCCTGTCGATGGCCTTTGCCGGTGCGCTGATGCAGCGTCTGGTCAAACGCCACGCACCGCCGGCGGAGGAGTCCTGATGCTGTTCGATTGGCAAGGTGCCTGGGCGTCGGTCATTCATCATCCGCTGTTCGGCATCGGCATCACCCTCGGTGCCTATCAACTGGTGCTGGCAGCGTTCGAGAAAACCCGCTGGATCTTTCTGCAGCCGGTGCTGGTCTCCATGTTGCTGGTGATCGGCGTGCTGGTCGGTTGTGGCGTGACATACGCCGAGTACCGCAAGAGCACGGAAATCCTGAGCATCCTGCTCGGCCCGGCGACGGTAGCGCTGGCGGTGCCGCTGTATCTGAATCTGCGGCGCATTCGGCAATTGTTCTGGCCGATATTTACTACGCTGGTGATAGGCGGGGTGGTGGCAACCGGAATGGGCGTGGCGCTGGGCTGGTGGTTCGGCGCCGAGCACATGATTCTGATGACCATGGCGCCGAAGTCGGTGACCTCGCCGATTGCCATGCTGGTGGCCGAGCAGATCGGTGGCGTCGCGGCGCTGGCGGCGGTGTTCGTACTGATCACCGGGGTGATCGGGGCGATCTTCGGCCCGGCACTGCTGACCCGTCTTGGCGTGCACAGCCCGGAGGCGCGCGGCATGGCGCTGGGTATGACCGCCCATGCGGTCGGCACGTCGGTGGCGTTGCAGGAGAGTGATGAATGCGGCGCCTTCGCGGCGCTGGCGATGAGTCTGATGGGCGTGGCCACGGCGGTGTTCCTGCCGTTGGCGGTGTCGATGGTGGTGTAAGGAAATGTCTATGAATCTGCCGCTTTTCCCGCTGAACACGGTGCTGTTCCCCGGCTGCAACCTCGATTTGCAGATTTTCGAGGCACGCTACCTCGACATGATCGGTCGCTGCATGAAACAGGGCGTCGGTTTCGGCGTGGTGTGCATTCTGGAAGGCAGCGAAGTTGGCGTGGCACCTGAAGGGTTTGCCCTGGTTGGTTGCGAGGCGCGGATTACCGATTTCCAGCAACAGGAAAACGGCCTGCTCGGTATTCGTGTGCAGGGCGGCCGTCGTTTCACGGTATTGCGCACCGAAGTACAGCGCGATCAGTTGATCCTCGCCGACGTCGAATGGCTCGATGATGAGCCCGAGCAACCCTTGCAGGACGAAGACGCTGATCTGGTCGCGTTGCTCAAGGCGTTGGCCGAACACCCGATGGTCGAAGCGCTGGACATGGGCGCCGAGGCTGTCGGCCAGCAATCGCTGGCCAATCAACTGGCCTATCTGTTGCCGTTCGCTGAAGAAGACAAGATCGACCTGCTGCAACTCGATGATCCCCAGCAGCGGCTGGACGCGATTCAGGCCTTGCTCGATGAGTTACAAGGCGAGTTGTTCGCTTAGTTGTTGCCTGGTTGCACTTTGAATCAACTGCTCGCGTTTGCCAGCATTGCCGCGCTGATGGCTTTACCTTACTTTCAAGTTGCTCGCAGGACGCGAGCAACTTGAACAAGAATAAGGAAGAAGTCATGACTGTATATGAAGATGAATGGGCATTTTGGGATGACATTGCCGGCAAGTATATTTTGAAACATGCCGAGACTGACCATAACGTAAAAAATGTCATTGACGCTGCATCCACGTATGCAGATCTCATGGTAATTGCGCGACGTAAGCGAAAATCCGCAAAAGTTCCGGTGGGCGATATTCCACGAATGTCCGCGACCGCCTCGACCTTGGTGGCAGCCGCCACTATCTGAATCCTTTGCTTTTTTTCAATGTATGCCTGCCGTTGGTATTGCCAACGGCCGGACGCTTACAGGTGCAATTCATGTCCATAACCAAAATAAACAGCAAAAGCTTCAACGCCCATCTTTATCTGGATGGCCGGCCGGTGGTGCTCAATCAACAGCGTCTGCAAAAGGCCCTTGGCCAACCGCGGATTACCAAGGGCGAGCGATTGGAAGCCGAGGTTGGGCTGGCGGATTCGCGCATCGCCAGTTTCATCACGCTGGCCGATCATGAGGATGACGATCCGCAGCTGCTGAAGTTCGTACCCCAAGGTGATGATTATGAAATCACCCTCGTGCAGACCGGAGCATTCGCCAATGCGCGCGTGTTCATAGAGCCTGTAACGCATAACCTTTTAGCCAGCACCAGTGCCGTCGCGCAACGCTTTTCTCTGCGTACGTTCGGTGTCCCGAAAATTTCGCCGGCTAATATCGAAGCGGGCCCGGCCCATGTTGAATTAAGCAGAAAAGCGGATGACAGGAACTCGAAAAGCAAGCCGTTGTACCGCTATGCAAGCGACGGCATGGTCACCTTTGTGGACGAGGATCCCAATCAGACCCGGCACAACGCGTTCAATAACAAGCCGGCAACGTTTGTTATCAAGGTTATTTGATCGCTTCAGGTTTCATAGCCAATAAAGCGCGCCATTCATCATCGAATGAATGGCGCGTTTTGTCAGGTTCGGTAATGTTCGGCCATTGGCCAGGTTATGTCATTGGAACGAGAATCTTCACCGTTGGCAGCTTCAATACGACACCACCAGTGCGGGCAATTTTATCCATCAGTCCGTCATAGGGATTATTGCCGTATCGATCATAATCATTTGTCCCTGACCAAGTGGCTTTCTCGATAGCTTCGACGCTGTCACCGGCCTGTAGAAAAACATTTTCAACTGTTCGTGTGATCGACAACATAAAAAATCAAGGCCTGTCATGTTCGGGAACCGGCCAGACGACATCGTCGGCGAACGTTCTGTTGCCTTTGGGCAGGGTCAGGATCACGCCGTCAGACTCGGCGATTTCGTCAATCAGCCGGTCATAGACGCTGGTGCCGGAATAGATGTCGTAACTCTGCGAGACCGTCCCGTCCCAGGTGGCCTTCTCGATAGCTTCGGCGCGATCACCCGCCATGGTCAGGACATCCTGAACTCTCGCAGCCTTGCTCAGATCAGAGTGCACCAGCCAGATCCGCTCTGCACTGATACCCCGGGTGGGCATCGATATATGACCTTCCATGGAATCGTAAGAATCAACGTAGGCAGTGCCGTTAAGAACATTGTTCTCAGCGATCGGGACAACTTCGACACCTCGTGTGTCGATGGCGTAGACGAAACTCTGACGCTGGTGGGTGCGTTTCGCTTCGTAGCCCTGAGTCTCGTCAAAGACGAACGAACTTTCCGAGTCGGACTCTTCACCGAAGCGCCTTCCTTGCGAGCCTTCGTCTGTGCCGTTGCTCCAGTGTCTTTCCCGGTGCCCGTCCGGGGGCATTATGCCGGGGTAGCGATTGGCCTGAGTGTTGTACTTCAATGCGTTGTAGTAACCGCCGTGGTCAACTGCATAATCCGTAGCTTTGTACAGGCCGAACGTCGCGCTGAACGCTCTCTTGGTGGTGGAGCCGGTAGGGTTGCCCTTGCGATGAATCATCCTCCCGTCTCTGGCCAACTCGAACGGCAGCCGCGTTTCGCCCCTGAACATCGCGGCGATATCCGTGCGGTACAGGATGTTGTGCTTGTTACGCAGATAACCCAGATGGGCGGCGTAGTCCGCCAGAAAGTCCGGGCTGTAATAGCCAGATTCCAAACGCTCGTTGCCGGCGCGAAAACGCGCAGTAAAGCCTTGAAACTCCTCGGCGATCAGCTTGAATCGTTGTGCATTGGTTGTATCGAGCGTCAGGCTTTTATGCTGTTCGGCCCATTCCGGCATTTGTTCTGCATGGCCATCCCTGAGATCTGTGCGCAGCCTGGCCAATTGGGTTTGCGTCAGATTGTAGCTGCACAACAGGTCGCCACGCTCGCTGGATGACAGGTGCGGATACAACCACTTCAATGTGCCGGTGACATGGATATAGTCGTTCCAGGCGACGGTCCGAAGAACCGTTTGTGGGGGCTTGCCGAATGCTTGTGCCTGCTCCCGGAATTCGCTAATCCGGGTTTCATCCACGACATACATATTGAGTATTTCTTCATCTGACCAATGGGCCAGTTTCACTTTGGGCAGCGGCTTGTCTTTTATCTGCGTCGGGTCGATGTAGACCCAGCGATGATTGTGGTCCTTGAGCGCATGGCCGAGGACGGGCGCGTCGCTGGCGGACGCTGCAGCCCGAAACTGATGCAACCCGTCGCTGTCCGGGGTTGCGGAAAACACGTAGGCGTTAGCGGCCAGAAACGTGAGATGCCGATCCAGGCTCCACAGGTTGTTTTGCGTGGTGCGATAAATCGGTGGGCCAAATGCCTGAAGACTGGCCATGACCGCTCGATATTCACCTATGCCCTGATCGTAACGCACCTGAACGTGAGCCCGTTGCTCCTCACCGGGGAGTTGCACGTCTACCCATTCACGCATGCGCTGATGTCTGATGCCGGTCGCATCCGGAGGCGGCATTTCGACGACGTACGGGTGTGTGAAATCCTCCAGCGAATACTTCGCGCTCGAGTGGCTGTCCGCGGAGCTGCCGCGCATGATGCTGACGTCAACCGCTGCGGGAGTTGGCCGCGAGAGTGCGGTGGTTTCCAAGGTAAGGTCAAACGGCAAACGTTCCGGAAAATAGTTCGAGACGCGGCCCGATGATGGCCCGGCTGGATTTGGGTCTGCACCTTCTCGTGAAGACCGCGCAGAGGTGCCTGTTTCAATGGGAGGTGTTTTCGGGCGCGTGCCCGCTTTTGGTCGCATGGTTCAATCTCCTTGTGAAAAAAACAGCCTGTCCATTGGCTGCGTGTTACGCGCGCTGATGCGGCAGTCGGAGCCACATCGGCGCGCTGGATTCAGGCAGAAACGCTCAGGCTTTGCGGTCTGTCGAGATCAGCAGATCTTCAGGCTCGATGCGCGCCTGCGGGTCGGCTTCCAGGCCCCAGTGTTGCCGAGTCGAGCGGTAGACCACCTTGCCGGTTTTCCCCTTGGCACTGATGTGGGTGACATGCACGCTCACCGCCAGTTCTTTGCGCTGACGGTGCGCTTCGATATCCGCGACAAGCGCATCGACACTGGCGTAACCGCGCGCGTCGATCACATACAGTTGGAAAACTTCGAACAGCAGCGACACGTCATAGATATTGCCGGTGGACGTCACGACGCTGACTGATTCGAGGGGCGCGTCATCATCGATCTTCGGCAACTCGACTATCGCACTGCCGATGCGCAAGCGGTTGGCCTGCAGCTGAATGTCATCGCGCTTGACCGTTTCCGTCAGGGCGCTGGTAAAGAAGTTCCAGAGCGATGCGTTGGCGGTTTTCGCGGCAGCGCCCGGTGTCGACAGGCGCACGATGCAATCGCTGGCCAGGTATACGTCGTAAGTGGAACTTTGCCCGTGGAGCACATGGATGCCGGTATGCGGTCCTGCGGGAATCGTGACTTTGCTCGGTTGTGCTGGCAGTGCCAGCTTTTCGCCGGCGAGCGGCCGGGTGAACAGGTAATTGCCGGTGCGTCGTTTCAGGCAGCTGCGGGTACTCTGGCTGCGGGGACCGGGGTGGCGGACATCGTCTTCGTAATTCAGATCGGGCACTTGCAGACGGTACGACACCTCATCCTGGAGAATCAGGACAATGTCCTGTGCAAGCAGCGGCGTGGTGACTTTCAAGCTGTTTCTGCCGCTGTAACCGGTGGCCGCCGCGATAGGCTGAATGACCCCTTTGAAAGTCACGACCTTCTCCGGCAAGTGCAGCGACAGGTGGATGTCTTTGTAGGTCAGGTGAGTATTGCCGGAGACCCCCTTGCGGACTTCGACGGCATAATTGACCACGACGTCCTTGATCTCGGTGCTTTTGAAATCCAGGTGCACCGAGCGAGAGGTCCGTGGCGCATGGCGTTTGCCGACGAATTCGATTGCGCCAGGCAGGCGCGATACGAAGTGCCGTTTGCGCCCAAGGTCATTGATTTCCACGGTCCCGGCATTGACGATTTCCGCCGCAGGGCTCGGTTTGCCAATGACGGTTACCGCCACATCGACACGCTCGATCGAAGTCGCGCCCGGTTTGCTCGGCAGCAGCGCCAGCAATTCATAGTCATCCTGCGTCTTGAACACCAGTTTGCTGTTTTTCAGCTGGCGCTCACCGTCGACCCGTTGGTAAACGTTTTCGATGCTCAGGACATGCTCGGGATCGCTGCCGTCGACGCCACGCAGGGAGCGGATCACCAAGGCAGTGTCGTTGATTTCCCAATGCTGGATGATTTCCCGGGGCCAGCCAAACTCGATCAGGCTGGCATGCTCGCCGTCTTCGATAATCGTTGTGCGCGCGCAGGTGTCGGCGATGTAATAGCGGTCCTTTCCGCTGCCGCCGTCCACCCGGCAATCGAAGCCGGCGATGGCAACGGTGTCGTCGCCGCCGCCGGCAATGACCCGGTCATTACCGTTGGCGGCGATCCGGTTGGCCTCATCGCTGCCGGTGACACGGCTGGTGCCCTTGCGCAGCGTCGAGACGTTTTCGATCGACGTCAGTTGCGCAACGTGCACCGCTCCGGCATCGGGGTCGAGACCGCGCAGGCTGACCTTGCCGCTTTGCAGGTCGACGTCGTGGCCGATATGGCGGGTGTCGTCCAGTGGGCGACTGCCTTCGAACGCCAGGGTGTCGGAGCCGGCGCCGCCATCCAGCACGCTGAGGTGCGCCGGTTTGCTCGTGCGGTTGAGTTCGGCTTCGCTGACTTCCTGATAGAACGCATCGCTTTTGGCGCCGCCGGTCAAGGCTTTGTGATCGTTGCGGTAGGTAAAGAGATTGGCCTGGTCCGCTACGCCGACCACTCGATCATTGCCGTCGCCAAGGCGCCAGAACACGCCTTTGCCATCCCCGGCGGTGCCCGAGACCTTGCCTTTGAGATCCGCTGGCAGGCCTTCGCCGGCATCAATCACGTCGTCGCCTTCCACGATCGCCGCGTAGCTGTCGAGTTTGAACGATTTTTCACCCGCGGCTTCGTCCCATTGGTACTGCCAGATTTCCACGGGCTTGAGTTGCACACTGAAAGCGCCGTTGACGATGTGTTCGAGGGAATGTTTGTAAGCGCCGTCGAGCATCTGCCGAGCGGACAATTGCAGTTGGCCTTCATGGTCGCGATAACCCTTGGACAGCTTGAAGCGGTCCATGACGTCCTTGTCCATCTCCTGACGGGTGAAGGCGAACCAGCCGGAGCGCAGGCGTTCGTGGAACGTCAGTTCGATGTAATCGTCGATGTCATCGACCACGCGCGCGGCCTGGTAAATCATCGAGCCGGCGATCAGCAGACCGGCGGCGGCCAGGCCGAGCGGACCGGCGACGCTGCCAAAACCGGCCAGCGCGGCCACCCCCAGGGCCAGGCTGATGCCCGCGCCGGCAATGCTGAACCCGGCACTGACGTAATGGTCCTGGGCTTCCTTGCCGCTGGAGGCTGCCGCTGCGTTGAACGACTTCACCGCATCGGTGATGTCGAACGGCAAGGTCAGGATGCTGGCGAACACACCGGCGCCGCGTCCCAGGTATTTGCCGAACGAGGTGCGCGGAAAGTAGCGGAACACCTTGCCGCCCTCAGTGAGCATGGCCTGGCCGCCCTTGCTGAACCCTTGCTCAAGGATCAGCGAGCCCAGTTCGGCGGCAATCGAGCCACCCTGAAACCAGGCCTCTCCCGTCTCGCCATGCTGGATCGCATCGAGCATGGCCCGGTAGCCGCTGTAGATACCGAATGCCTGCATGCCGACACCGGCGCCGCTCATCAAATAGCTTTTGCCTTTGTTGACCCACCCGGGCGAGTTTTCCAGGGCGTCGACAGATTGCACATCAAGCTTCTGCGCCGCCTCGCAGAAATGATTGAGGCGTCCCATCAAACTGCCTGGCTTGATGTCGCTGGCGCTGACGAACAGTTTTCCCGCATCGGCCGAACGCTGGCTGGAAATTTCAAAAAACAGCAGACCGGGGCCGTCGATGTCGGCGGCATCGATGGCTTTCAACCGTGCCTGGGCCTTGTCCGCATCGAAATTGAGCCCGTCGAGAAATGCCTGATCGACGCTGCGCATGCCGGCGTTCGTCGGGTTGATGGGTTGACCGTGAACCGTGGCCCCGAACGCCTGGAGTTCGACCCGGGTGGTCGTGACCTCGCCGATGCGCAACGGGCCAAAATGTTCATCAAGGGAGGCCAGCGTGCGCCGGAAAGGGGCGCTCGGGTCCGCCGGGCTGGCACTGTTCGATGGCTCGATGTGAGCCGGCTGCTGTCCATAAGGGTTGGCCGAGGCAGCGATCTGCTGCACGCCGATTGCGCGGGCCTCAAGGGCGGCGACGCTGGGTGTGATAAGTGTTGACACGATTAGTCCTTTAATAAGTGGCGTTAGCCGGTATCCGTACCGGGTGTGTTCATCAGCTCTACGTTGCCTGGAACGTCAGAGTGCTCACGGCCAGCTGATGTCATGGGCGAATTCGTTGCGGTTGCCGGAAAGTCTGAGGATTGGCCGGCCGGCTGCTTCGACGCCGTCAATCAAACGGTCGTATTCGAAGCCATTGGTGTGTCCGGCATGCGTAGCGGCTTCGATGCGCTCGGCGTCATCGCCCGCCTGGGTCTTGATGTGGTCGACCCGGGCGGCTTTGGTTCGCGATGAGTCGAGCAACCAGATGCGCTCGGCCGGCAACCCGCTGCGCGTGACCGAAATCAGCCCCTCGAAGTCGTCGGAGGGGAACCAGGTCGGTGGCGTATCGCGGGCCGCTGAATTGAACATCATGTTTTCCTCATGCGGGACCACTTCCAGATTTCGTGTGTCGAGGACATAGAGAAACATTTCTTTCTGTTTTTCCCGACTGCTGCGGTAATGCCGGTCATGATCCCAGGCGATCGGACTGGCCGGATTCGACCAGTCGGAGGAACTTGTACTTTCGCTATCACTGGTATCGCCATCGGAGGACGATTCATCGGCCGCGCGCCCCGGGTGTTTACTGGTCTGGCGCTCGTAACGCAGGTATTCCGGGTCGGGTCTGCTGGCGTACATCAGCCCTTCGTTGAGGCTGAACGTCGCGCTCAACGGTTTGTGCGTGGTTGCGCCCGGTTCATGGTGGTAGCGCGGCAGCAGCGTGCCGTCGTTTGCCAGTTCAAACGGGGTGCGTTCATCGCCGCGGAACAGCGCCGGAACGTCGGTGCGGTACAGGCAGTTGTTCTTGTTGCGCAGGTATCCGAGTTTGCCCAGCAGGGCTTCACGCACCTCGCGGGTCAGGCTGTTTTCCGGGGCGTACCAGTCGTGCCGGGCATCGCGCTTGAGGTGGAGTTCTTCGGCGGCGTCGCGACTCAGCTGCTCAAGGCGTTGTGGATTGCCGACGTCCTCGGTCAAGCGCTTGTGCGCCTCGGCCCATTGCGGCATCGCCAGGGTGGTTTTCAGCTCTTGGCGCAGGCGCGTCAATTGACTCGGCAACAGGTTGTAGGACTGCAGAAAGGTCGCGCTTTGCGCACGCGTCAGGGTCGGGTGCAGCCAGCGCAGGGCGTTGTTCAACAAATCATTGTGCGGGTTGGCTGTATCGCGGCCTTCGACCCAGGCGGGCGGCTTGCCGCTGATAGCGGCTTCGGCGCGAAATCTGACGATGTCCGCGCCGTCGATGCCGTACAGCAGCCAGATCTCGCGATCGGTCCAGTGCTTGAGCTGCGCAGGTTCGGCGCCAAATCCGGCCGCTGGCGCAGTGACCCGCACGGCGTTGCCGAACCGGTCCATGAAGGCAAACTGGATGTCGGTTGGTTTGGCGCTCAGTTGGGGCATGAATTCGTAATAACCCTGGGTATCCGGCGAGCGAGAAGTGGGGCGGTAACGTGACTGGTCGATATAGATCGGGGGATCGGCCGGTCGTGGCTGTTTGGCGACAGTCGACTCGGTGTCGGCAAGCGCGGGGCGCTTTGGTGCAAGCGGCTCGAGTGTCAGCCGTTCAGCGTCGGCAGCAGGACTCGCGGGCTCATGTTCGCTCAGCCGCCAGGTCGGCCGGTCTGCATTCTTGTACAACCTGGGGCCGGAAGGATTGCGCTCGGTCAGCAGCTTGCCGTACCAGGCGCCTGAATCATCGGTGCCGACGTGAGTGGTCTCGAGTCCGCCGGCATATTCGACGTCGACGAAGCGCCGGCCGACGATCCAGCGAAAACCGTCTTCGTCCGCAGGCTGCATGCCGTGCAGGAAATCCTGCTTGAGCCAGTAGCGTTCCAATGAGGACGCAGGGTGGGCCAATGGAAGATTTTGCGTCGCCACGGTGCTGATGACAACGGCGGGAGGAGGGACGATATCGGCCCCGGTGTCGGCGCTGCGCGCTGGATTGGCGGGGTCCTGCAAGCCGGGCAGGCGCCATGTTGAAGGTAATCCTGGCGTGATCGCTGGCGTAAAGGGCGGCGGCTCCGGTGGACGGTTGGCGGGCGTTGGTTTGCGCGGTGTTTTAGGACTCATGAATGACTCGTATCAATAGATAAACAAAACCCGAACTGTTTGAAAGTGACAGTGAGTGGTTGTTTTGAATATCGAAAGTTATTGAACTGGATGAGCCAATCTAATGCTTTTTGCGCGGTGTGAAGTTCTTTATCGTGCGGTTTCAGTAGCGATTATGTAACCCGGTTTTTTATTGGCTGTCCTGGTGCGAAAGTTGATATTCGCCTGCGAGAAAACTTACTCGCGCAGGCGTTTTATGAGTCAGTTTAATAGCACTGCTCCCGTCGGAAACTTCCGAAAAGAACAGTGCGAGAAAATAACGCTTGTGCAGTTCCAGTCAATAAGCGTAACGCAACAGCGTATGCGGAAGATGGCGCAGCACGAAGAATCCGAACAAGGCAATCATCGATGGCAGGATCAACCACCAGATCTTGAACGGCAGCGGGCTGAGGGAAGTCTGGCGCTGGCTCAGCCATAGCATCGCGGCGCAAACGCAACTGGCGAGCATGGCGCCGGCAAGGATGTCGGTCGGCCAGTGCGCTCCCAGATAGACCCGCGACAAGGCGATAGAGAGCGCCGGGATGCAAGCGATCAGCAGCCAGGTCAGGCGCATGCGTGGCGGCTGGCCGCGACCGGCCAGCACGCCCAGTGTCAGGAACAAGGCAAACGCGCCAGAAGCATGGCCGCTGGGCATGCTGTAGGTGGTCAATGGATCACTGAGTACTTCGGGGCGCACCCGGGCGAAGAAGTATTTGGTGCCGGTATTGGCCATCGCGGTGATCAGCATGGTGGCACCGGCGAACATCGCCTGGCGCCACTGCTTGCACAACAGCAACAGCACGACCAGCAGGGCACTGAACAGCAGCATGTTGCGGAATTCGCCGATCAGCGTCAGCGTGACGGCAATTTCGTCCAGCGCTGGCTGGCGATGTTCCTGCACCAGAGTCATCACGCCGTTGTCCAGCGCCGTCAGATACGGGTAGCCGATGAACAGGCCGATCAGGATCAACAGGCTCATGCCGCCGATCCAGATCGTCGCGCGACGATGGCGACGAACGCTGCTGTTGACGCTCAGGCCGACCATCACCGCGATGCTGGCGGCGACAATCCCCGCTTCGAGCCAGAAACCCTCGGGCAAGGGCAGGCGGAACGCCGCGCCCGTAGCCCAACCCGGCAGCAGGTACGCAAGGCTCCAGCCTGCCGCGGCGAGCAGGCTGACCGCGATGAAGCGCGGGAACGGCATGTCGCACATGCCCGCCACCATCGGCAGCATGGGGCGTAGCGGGCCGATGAAGCGACCGACCAGCAGGCTGGCGATGCCGTAACGCTGGAAATACGACTCGGCACCCGCCATCCACTGCGGATGGCTGCGTAGCCCCGGCAGGCGACGGATGTTTTGATGGAAATACCGGCCAAGGAAATACGAAATCAAGTCACCGAGGATGCCGCCGAGAAAACCCAACAACAGGGTTTCGCTCAGTGACAGCGCGCCGCTGCCGGCCAGAACCGCAACCGCGAACAGCAGAACGGTGCCCGGCACAATCAGTCCGGCGATCGCCAGGCATTCCACCAGCGCCACAACGAACACCGCAGCCGCCAGCCACTGTGGATTGGCCGCCAGCCAGCCGGTCACGCTATCGAGCCATGGGCCCATACAGAAAAACTCCATCAAAGCTGCAATTGATTTTCAGGGGATTACTGCTCCCACAGAGGGAAATCAGTTATTTGCGGATACGGTATCCGTGCCGGGCAGCAGAAAATAATCCCGGCCTTCGACCTGACCCCGGCGCAGCGGGTTCCGCGTGCACCATTGTGCGTAGGCTGCATCGACGAAGCGGTACATCAGGTGCTCGTCCCGTCCGAGCGGAATGCCCAGACGAGTCGTTTGAATAATGTGTGAGGGCGCGGGACCGGTGTCCTCAACCAATAACAGTTCATGGTCGAAGCGCTTGGCGTCCCACATCGGTACTTTCAGCCCGAGTGCCTTGCACAGCAATGTCTGCCCGGCGCAGAGCTTGTGCGCGGGGCGCGCGCGGCCTTGAGCGTCGGGGTTGTTCAGAAGCATTTGCGCCATGCTCGCCGGCCCGCTGACTTCATCGACCCATGGATAGGCCGATTTGATCAGCACCGCATTGCCCGGACCCTGCGCGCTGAAATTCAGCGAATCGCCGCCCCGGGCGTAATACATATAGATGTGCCCGCCATCCAGAAACAAAGCCTTACGCTTTTCCGTGTAACCGAGTGAGGCATGGCTGCCTTTTTCGGCGCAGTAATAGGCTTCGGTTTCGATGATTCGCGCGCTCAGCCATAGATTGCCGACGCGATGGCGGATGACTTTGCCGAGCAGATCCTGCGCCAGCACTTGGGCGTCACGCTCGAAAAAACTGTCCGGCAGGCCCACGGGCAGGCGTGCGGGTTCGGGGCGTTGGGGCTCTTTGGTCATGATGGGCAAGGCTGATCCAGGCTCAAGAGGTCGTGATGATAACAACGCTGAGCTTAATTACGTCTGAATGAAGGCCATTCGCAGCTCATTTTGACCATCCGCCCGTCACCGCTGTTAGTCCCGGGACGTGACAGCTATAATCTGCCGCTTTCCTCTTTGCCAAGACCCCAGCAGACCATGACTGAGTCCGTTCTTGACTACATGACCCGATTGGGTCGCGCCGCCCGCAGCGCTTCCCGGGTCATCGGCCGTGCCAGCACCGCGCAGAAAAACCGCGCCCTGCAGGCCACCGCCAATGCTCTGGACGCCGCACGTGCCGAGCTGGCTGCCGCCAATGAACAGGATCTGGCCGCCGGTCGCGCCAATGGTCTGGAGCCGGCCTTGCTGGAGCGTCTGGAACTGACCCCGGCACGCATCGACGGCATGATCGTCGGTTTGCGTCAGGTCGCTGCGCTGCCGGATCCGGTCGGCGCGATCCGTGACATGAGCTTCCGTCCGTCGGGGATTCAGGTCGGCAAGATGCGCGTGCCGCTGGGCGTAATCGGGATCATCTACGAATCCCGGCCCAACGTGACGATCGATGCCGCCAGCCTGTGCCTGAAATCGGGCAATGCGACAATTCTGCGCGGTGGCTCCGAAGCGATACATTCCAACCGGGCGATTGCCGCGTGCATTCAACGCGGTCTGGCCGAGGCCGAATTGCCCGCCGCCGTGGTGCAAGTGGTGGAAACCACCGACCGTGCCGCCGTCGGCGCGATGATCAGCATGCCCGAATACGTCGACGTGATCGTGCCGCGCGGTGGCCGTGGCCTGATCGAACGCATCAGCCGCGATGCCCGCGTACCGGTGATCAAGCACCTGGACGGCATCTGCCACGTTTATGTCAGCGAGCACGCCGATCTGGGCAAAGCCCAGCGCATTGCCTTCAACGCCAAGACTTATCGTTATGGCATCTGCGGGGCGATGGAAACGTTGTTGGTCGATCAGACGGTTGCGCAGGATTTTCTCCCGGCGATGGCCGCGCAATTTCGCGAAAAAGGCGTCGAGTTGCGTGGCTGCGAGCGCACCCGAGCGATCATCGAGGCGGTCGCGGCCACCGAGGACGACTGGAGCAGCGAGTATCTGGCGCCGATTCTGTCGATCCGCGTGGTCGACGGGCTGGATCAGGCCATCGAACACATCAACCATTACGGCTCTCACCACACCGACTCGATCGTCAGCGAAAACCTCGCCAACACCCGGCGCTTCGTGGCGGAAGTCGACTCGGCCTCGGTGATGATCAACACGCCGACCTGCTTCGCCGATGGATTTGAATACGGATTGGGTGCCGAGATCGGCATTTCTACTGATAAGCTGCACGCCCGCGGCCCGGTGGGCCTCGAAGGTCTGACCTGCGAGAAGTACATTGTGGTCGGTGATGGCCAGTTGCGCGGCCAGGCGACGGTCTGACTTGACCGACCTCGACCTGACAGCGCCGCACACCGGCAGCGAGTCGCGCCCACGACGCATCGGCGTTCTGGGCGGTACGTTCGACCCGGTGCACATTGGCCATTTGCGCGGCGGGCTGGAAGTCGCCGAAGCGCTGGCGCTCGATGAGCTGCGCATGCTGCCCAGCGCACGTCCGCCGCATCGCGGTACGCCGCAGGTGTCGGCGCAGGATCGGCTGGCCATGGTCGAGTGTGCGGTGGCCGGTTTGCCGCCGCTGATGGTGGATGCCCGCGAATTGCAGCGGGACAAGCCGTCATGGACCATTGATACCCTGGAGTCGCTGCGCGCCGAAATGCCCGCCGAGACCCAGGTTTTTCTGCTTTTGGGCTGGGACGCATTTTGCGGCCTGCCCACTTGGCACCGCTGGGAAGAGTTGCTCCAGCATTGCCACATCCTGGTGCTACAGCGCCCGGACGCCGACAGCGAACCGCCGGATGCCTTGCGCAACCTGCTGGCAGCGCGTTCGGTGAGCGACCCGCTGGCCCTGAACGGGCCGAGCGGACAGATTGCATTCGTCTGGCAGACACCGCTCGCGGTTTCCGCCACCCAGATCCGTCAACTGCTGGCCAGCGGTAAGTCGGTACGTTTCCTGGTGCCCGACGCGGTCCTGGCCTACATCGATGCGCACGGTCTGTACCGTGCGTCGAACTGAACAAGGCGTGCTTCACGGATACGAATCACCGTATCGCCAAGCCGCCGAATACATGAGCAAAACGAGTTTTATATGACTGACAAAGATCTACCGAAAGTAAAGCGCAAAGGCACGTTCAAGAGCGCGCCGCTGCCGGAAGTCGCCAGCACCAACGAGCCGCTCAAGGGCGATGAACTGGTCAAGCTGGCCGTCGCCGCACTGGAAGACGTCAAGGCCCAGGATATCCAGGTCATCGATGTGCGCGAAAAGCAGAGCATCACTGACTACATGATCATCGCCACCGGTACCTCCAACCGCCAGATCAACGCGATGCTCGACAAGGTTCGCGAAGAAGTCAAAAAGCAGGGCGCCAAGCCGCTGGGCGAAGAAGGCAAGGGCGACAGCGACTGGGTGCTGCTCGACCTCGACCTGGTGATCGTGCACATGATGACGGCCTCGGCACGTCAGTTCTACGACCTGGAACGCCTGTGGGCCGGTGCCGAGCAGAGCCGTGCGGCCGACGCCAAGCACCACAGCCCGGAAAACACCCACGAGCATTTCACCAAGCTCAACAAAGACCAGCTGTAAGGGATTGCTGTGCGACTGCGCCTGATCGCCGTCGGTTCACGCATGCCCAAGTGGGTGGAAGAAGGCTGGCATGAATATGCCAAGCGTCTTCCGTCCGAGCTGGCGCTGGAACTGGTGGAAATACCGCTCAATACCCGTGGCAAGAATGCCGACGTGGCCCGATTCATCCGCCAGGAAGGCGAAGCCATGCTGGCCAAGGTCGGGCAGAACGAGCGGATCGTCACGCTGGAAGTCCATGGCAAACCCTGGAGCACCGAGCAACTGGCGGTCGAACTCGATCGCTGGCGGCTGGATTCGCGCACGGTCAATTTCATGGTCGGTGGCCCCGAGGGGCTGGCGCCGGAAGTCTGTGCCCGTGCCGATCAGCGCTGGTCCTTGTCGCCGCTGACATTGCCGCATCCGCTGGTGCGCATCCTCATCGGCGAACAGTTGTATCGTGCCTGGACCGTATTGTCCGGTCACCCTTACCACAAGTAAGCCTGCCCTCATGTCTCAGCCGATCCGCATCAAGGACCACGAAAAGGACGCCCGTCTGGTGCGCAGCCGCGTCGTGTTCGGGGCCATTGCGGTCATGTTGCTGATTGGCGTACTGATCGCGCGGCTGTATTTCCTGCAAGTGATTCAGTACGAGTACCACTCGACCCTGTCGGAGAACAACCGCGTCCATGTGCAGCCGATTCCGCCCACGCGCGGGCTGATCTTCGACCGCAACGGCGTAGTGGTCGCGGACAACCGCCCAAGCTTCAGCCTGAGCATGACCCGCGAGCGCTCCGGCGACTGGCAGCAGGTGCTCGACGTTATTGTCGAGGTGCTCGAGTTGACGCCCGAGGACCGGGTGATCTTCGAGAAACGCATGCGTCAGGGGCGTCGGCCGTTCGAACCGGTGCCGATCCTGTTCGAGCTCAGTGAAGAGCAGATTGCCCGCATCGCCGTAAACCAGTTCCGCCTGCCGGGCGTCGAGGTCGTCGCGCAACTGGTTCGTCATTACCCGCAGGGCGCGCATTTTGCGCACTCGGTGGGCTACATGGGGCGGATCAACGAGAAAGAGCTGAAAAGCCTCGATCCGGTCAACTACAGCGGCACCCACCACATCGGCAAGACCGGCATCGAGCGTTTCTACGAGCCGGAATTGCACGGTCAGGTCGGTTACGAGGAAGTCGAGACCAACGCCCGGGGCCGCGTATTGCGCGTGCTCAAACGCACCGATCCGATTCCCGGCAAGGACATCGTCCTGAGTCTGGACATCAAGCTGCAGGAAGCCGCCGAAGCCGCACTCGGCGGGCGGCGTGGCGCGGTGGTCGCGCTTGATCCGAAGACCGGTGAAGTGCTGGCGATGGTCAGTCAGCCGAGTTTCGACCCCAACCTGTTCGTCACCGGGATCAGCTTCAAGGCTTACGCCGAATTGCGCGATTCCATTGACCGGCCGCTGTTCAACCGCGTGTTGCGCGGTCTCTACCCGCCGGGCTCGACGATCAAGCCGGCGGTGGCGATTGCCGGTCTCGATGCCGGCGTAGTCACGGCGTCGAGCCGGGTGTTCGACCCGGGCTATTACATGCTGCCCAACTACGACCACAAGTACCGCAACTGGAACCGCACCGGGGACGGCTTCGTCGACCTCGACACGGCGATCATGCGCTCCAACGACACCTACTTCTATGACCTGGCGCACAAGCTCGGCATCGATCGGCTGTCGGCGTATATGAACAAGTTCGGTATCGGCCAGAAGGTCTCGCTGGACATGTTCGAAGAATCCCCCGGCCTGATGCCATCGCGTGAATGGAAGCGGGCGACACGCAAACAGGCATGGTTCCCCGGCGAAACCCTGATTCTCGGGATCGGCCAGGGCTACATGCAATCGACACCGTTGCAACTGGCCCAGGCCACGGCATTGGTGGCCAACAAAGGCATCTGGAACCGTCCGCACCTGGCCAAATCCCTCGACGGGGTGAAGCCGGTGGATGACAACCCGATGCCGAACATTGTGCTGCGCGATCCGTCCGACTGGAACAAGGTCAACCATGGCATGCAGCAAGTGATGCACGGCGCCCGCGGCACCGCGCGCAAAGCGGCGATCGGCGCGCAGTACCGCATTGCTGGCAAGTCGGGCACCGCCCAGGTCGTGGCGATCAAGCAGGGCGAGAAGTACGACCGCTCCAAGGTCCAGGAGCGCCACCGCGACCACGCCCTGTTCGTCGGGTTTGCTCCGGCCGATGACCCGAAGATCGTCGTCTCGGTGATGGTTGAGAACGGTGAGTCCGGTTCTGGTGTTGCGGCACCGGTAGTGCGCCAGGTGATGGACGCCTGGCTGCTCGACAAGGACGGACATTTGAAGGCCGAGTACGCCAGCCCAATCACTGCGGAGGCCACGGCCCGTGATGAATAACTTCGATCGCATGCTCTCCAGCGAGGATGTGATGCGTCGCCGCGCGACGTTGCTGCAAAGGCTGCACATTGATGGCCCGCTGCTGATCCTGTTGCTGATTCTCGCCGCCGGCAGCCTGTTCGTGCTGTATTCAGCCAGCGGCAAGAGCTGGGATCTGCTGGGCAAACAGGCGACGTCGTTCGGCATCGGTCTGGTGGCGATGATTGTTATCGCCCAGTTCGAACCGCGCTTCATGGCCCGTTGGGTGCCGCTCGGTTACGTGATCGGCGTGGTCTTGCTGTTGGTGGTGGACATCATGGGCCACAACGCCATGGGCGCCACGCGCTGGATCAACATTCCCGGGGTAATCCGCTTCCAGCCCTCTGAATTCATGAAAATCCTCATGCCGGCAACCATCGCCTGGTACTTGTCCAAACGCACCTTGCCGCCGCAACTCAAGCACGTCGGCATCAGCCTGATGCTGATCGGCGTGCCGTTCGCGCTGATCGTGCGACAGCCCGACCTCGGCACTTCGCTGCTGATTCTGGCCGGTGGCGCGTTCGTGCTGTTCATGGGCGGGTTGCGCTGGCGCTGGATCCTCAGCGTGCTGGCGGCGGCGGTGCCGGTGTCGGTGGCGATGTGGTTTTTCGTCATGCACGACTACCAGAAGCAGCGCGTGCTGACCTTTCTCGATCCGGAAAGCGATCCGCTGGGGACTGGCTGGAACATCATCCAGTCGAAAGCTGCGATCGGTTCCGGTGGTGTGTTCGGCAAGGGCTGGCTGCTCGGCACCCAGTCACACCTGGACTTCCTGCCGGAAAGCCACACCGACTTCATCATTGCCGTACTCGGCGAAGAATTCGGCCTGGTGGGCATTTGCGCGCTGCTGCTGATCTATCTGCTGCTGATCGGCCGCGGGCTGGTGATCACCGCTCAGGCGCAGACCCTGTTCGGCAAATTGCTCGCCGGGGCGTTGACCATGACATTTTTTGTTTACGTTTTCGTCAACATCGGTATGGTCAGTGGCCTGTTGCCGGTCGTAGGGGTGCCGTTGCCATTCATTAGCTACGGAGGAACTTCGCTGGTGACACTGCTGTCAGCGTTTGGGGTTTTGATGTCGATCCATACCCATCGCAAGTGGATCGCACAGGTTTGAATAAGGTGAACAGTTCAATGCAAGTCATGCGTGGCTGGGCGACTCGATGCGCGCCGCTGGTTGGCCTGATGGGCCTGCTGGGCAGCGTGCAGGAAGCGCTGGCCGGCGAATACGAAGGCTCGCCGCAGGTGGCCGAATTCGTTGGTGAAATGACCCGCGACTACGGTTTCGCCGGCGAGCAACTGATGGCGGTATTGCGCGAGGCGCAGCGCAAACAGGCGATTCTCGATGCCATTTCCAGGCCAGCCGAGCGGGTCAAGCAGTGGAACGAATACCGCCCGATGTTCATCACCGACGCGCGCATCGCCCGCGGTGTCGACTTCTGGCGTCAGCACGAGGCAACCCTGGCGCGTGCCGAGCAGGAATACGGCGTACCGGCACAGGTCATCGTGTCGATCATCGGCGTTGAAACCTTTTTCGGACGTAATACCGGTAATTACCGGGTGATCGATGCGTTGTCGACGCTCGGTTTCGACTATCCTCCCCGTGCCGAATTTTTCCGCAAGGAACTGCGCGAGTTCTTGCTGCTGGCCCGTGAAGAACAGGTCGATCCATTGACCCTCAAAGGCTCCTACGCCGGGGCCATGGGCCTGCCGCAATTCATGCCGAGCAGCTTTCGCGCCTATGCGGTGGATTTCGACGGTGACGGCCACATCAATATCTGGAACAACCCGGACGATGCGATCGGCAGCGTTGCCAGTTATTTCAAGCGTCACGGCTGGGTCGCCGGCGAGCCGGTGGTCAGCCGCGCCGATGTGGACGGCGAGCACGTCGATGAAGGCCTGACCAGCGGCATCGAGCCGACGAAAACGGTCGCAGAGTTGCGGGCGCTGGGCTGGTCAAGTCATGATGCGCTGCGCGATGATATGCCGGTTACCGCATTTCGCCTCGAAGGCGACAACGGCCCGGAATACTGGATGGGCCTGAAGAATTTCTACGCAATCACGCGTTATAACCGCAGCGTGATGTACGCCATGGCCGTACATCAACTGTCTGAACAGCTGGTACAAGCACGGGGCGTCAAGTAATGCAGGCATTGCCTAATCATAAACCCCTGAAGCTGGTGGCTTTCGCTGCGTTGGCAGTTCTGGTCGCCAGTTGCACGACCAGCCGCACTCCGACGCAGAAAACACCGTCCACTGCTGTCCGCGCCCAGCCGGGCCTGGACATCAACCGCGCACATAAAGACGGCGCGCCGTGGTGGGATGTCGATGTCTCGCGCATTCCGGATGCGACGCCGACCCTGCACACCGGGCCGTACAAGGCCAACCCTTATACCGTGCTGGGCAAGACCTACTTTCCGCTGCAGGAATCCAAGACCTACGTTGCTTCCGGCACGGCGTCCTGGTACGGCACCAAGTTTCACGGGCAGAACACCGCCAACGGCGAGGTCTATGACCTGTACGGCATGAGTGCCGCACACAAGACCTTACCGCTGCCAAGTTACGTTCGGGTGACCAACCTGGACAACAACAAGACCGTGATCCTGCGCGTCAACGACCGCGGCCCGTTCTATTCCGATCGCATCATCGATCTGTCCTACGCGGCGGCGAAGAAACTCGGTTACGCCGAAACCGGCACCGCGCGGGTCAAGGTCGAAGGCATCGATCCGCAGCAATGGTGGGCCGCCAAAGGCCGTCCGGCGCCGCTGATGCTCAACGAGCCGCAAGTGGCGCAGACCAGCGCTCCGGTGATCACGGCTTCGGCCGGCACCGTCGAGCAATGGACCCCGCCGCCACAGCAACACGCCGCGGCCGTCGTGCCGGTGCAGATCGACGCAAAAAAAAACGCTTCTGCAACAGCGTCTGGCCAGTATCTGCAGGTGGGCGCGTTCGCCAACCCGGACGCTGCCGAACTGCTGAGGTCGAAGCTCAGCGGGATGGTGAGCGCTCCGGTGTTCATCAGCTCGATCGTGCGCAATCAGCAGACGCTGCACCGGGTTCGCCTGGGGCCGATCGGCTCGCCGGGTGAAATTGCCCAGGTGCAGAACAGCGTGCGCCTGGCCAACCTGGGTTCGCCCAGTGTGGTCACCGAGTAAAACGTAGACCTTGATTGACGGTTCACTTGCAGTATTCGGGGGGTGAACCAGGTTGTTGGCTCGTCGAAGAACAAAAGCCCGGCAAGGGTGACTTGAGTGAGCAACTGAACACGCGATGGCCCGTTAGAAGGCTGTCTGAACAAGTTTTGCCTTCGGGCAAGTTTCCATTAGCGATTTCGAGAGACGGATGAACATCACCACCTTTGCCAAACGCCTGTGTCTGCTAGTCCCGCTGCTCCTCTCGCCAGCCGCTTTCGCGGCCGAGATGATGCCGTCGCCACCACAACTGGCCGCCAAAGCCTACGTTCTGATGGATGCCAGCAGCGGCAATGTGCTGGTCGAAAACAACGGCGACCAGCGTCTGCCACCGGCCAGCTTGACCAAGCTGATGACCGCGTACATCGCGACCCTGGAAATCCGTCGCGGCCAGATCGGTGAAAACGATCCGGTGACCGTCAGCGAAAACGCCTGGCGTACCGGCGGTTCGCGGATGTTCATCAAGGTCGGCTCGCAGGTCACGGTCAGCGACCTGCTGCACGGCATCATCATCCAGTCCGGCAACGACGCCAGCGTGGCGCTGGCCGAGCACATCGCCGGCAGCGAAGACGCGTTCGCCGACCTGATGAACAAGACCGTCACCGAACTGGGCATGACCAATACCCACTTCATGAACCCGACCGGTCTGCCGAACCCTGAGCACTACTCCTCGGCGCACGACATGGCGATTCTGGCCCGCGCGATCATCCACGAAGACCCGGCTCACTATGCGATCTACTCGCAGAAAGAGTTCTTCTGGAACGGCATCAAGCAGCCTAACCGCAACCTGCTGCTGTGGCGCGACAAGACCGTCGACGGCCTGAAAACCGGTCACACCGACGAAGCCGGCTACTGCATGGTGTCCTCGGCGGTACGTGACGGTCAGCGTCTGATCGCCGTGGTGTTCGGCACCAACAGCGAAGTGGCCCGTGCCGCTGAAACGCAGAAACTGCTGACTTACGGCTTCCGCTTCTTCGAAACCCAGACCTTCTATCAGAAGGGCACCGAACTGGCTCAGGCGCCGGTGTGGAAAGGCACCACCAATCAAGTCAAGGCCGGCCTGGCTGAAGACCTGACCATGACCTTGCCAAAAGGCCAGCTGAAGAAGCTCGCTGCCAGCATGACCATGAACCCGCAACTGACCGCGCCTATCGCCAAGGGCGACGTGATCGGTAAAGTCGAAGTCAAACTGGAAGACAAGGTCGTGCACAGCGCTGACCTGATCGCTCTGGACGGCGTCGAAGAGGGTGGTATCTTCCGCCGCATGTGGGATAGCATCCGTCTATTCTTCTACGGCTTGTTCAACTGATTTAGTGTTGACCTGCATGGCCCCGCCCCGATCCGGTGCGGGGCCATGTGCGTTACCACGGCTTAAGAGGCCGTTACGCCATGACCGATACCGAAGTACAGGCGCCAAAAATCGAATTTCCCCAGACTGATTACCCGATCAAGGTGATCAGCGATACGGGCGTCGGTCGCAAAGACCAGATCATTGAAATCGTCAAGAAACACGCGACCATCAACGATGAGCGCATCGACGAGCGTCAAAGCAGCACCGGCAAATACACCACCATCCAGCTGCACATCGTCGCCACCGATCAGGACCAGCTGTACAACATCAACAGCGAACTGCGGGCGACCGGCTTCGTGCACATGGTGTTGTGATGCCGGGCACGCTGGGCTTTCGCGAACTTGGCCGGATGGCTTACGAGCCGGTCTGGCATGCCATGCAGCGCTTCACCAACGAACGCGGCAGCGCTGCCGCCGACGAAATCTGGCTCGTCGAGCACCCGCCGGTGTTCACTCAGGGCCAGGCCGGCAAGGCCGAACACCTGCTGCTGCCGGGAGATATCCCGGTGGTGCAGGTCGATCGCGGCGGGCAAGTGACTTATCATGGTCCCGGCCAACTGGTGGCCTACCTGCTGCTGGACGTACGCAAGCTGGGTTTCGGCGTACGTGATCTGGTCTCGCGCATGGAACAGTGCCTGATCGATCTGTTGGCCAGCTACGGCGTGACCGCAGCGGCCAAGCCGGATGCTCCCGGCGTTTACGTCGAGGGCGCGAAAATCGCGTCTCTGGGTTTGCGCATTCGCCACGGTTGTTCCTTTCATGGCCTGGCCCTGAACGTGGATATGGACCTGGAGCCGTTTCGACGGATTAATCCCTGCGGCTACGCCGGGCTGGCGATGACCCAGCTGAGCGATCACGCAGGATCGATTGAATTTGCCGAGGTAAGTGCCCGGCTGCGTGCGCAGCTCGTCAAACACCTCGACTATGCTGAGCAGACGACCCTCACGGGCGGAATCGACTGATATGACTACTGATGCAGTGCAAACCATGATCCCGACGCTCGACGTGACCGAGCGCCCGGCCCCGCGTCCCAAGGTCGAAGCCGGCGTCAAGCTGCGCGGCGCCGAGAAGGTTGCACGCATCCCGGTGAAGATCATTCCGACCACCGAACTGCCGAAAAAGCCTGACTGGATTCGCGTGCGCATTCCGGTGTCGCCGGAAGTCGACCGGATCAAGAGCCTGCTGCGCAAGCACAAGCTGCACAGTGTCTGCGAAGAAGCCTCCTGCCCGAACCTCGGTGAATGCTTCTCCGGCGGCACCGCCACGTTCATGATCATGGGCGACATCTGCACCCGTCGCTGCCCGTTCTGCGACGTTGGCCACGGTCGTCCGAAGCCTTTGGACGTCAACGAGCCGGAAAGCCTGGCCATCGCCATCGCCGACCTCAAGCTCAAGTATGTGGTGATCACCTCGGTAGACCGCGACGACCTGCGTGACGGCGGTGCCCAGCACTTCGCCGACTGCATCCGCGAAATCCGCAAGCTGTCGCCGAATGTGCAGCTCGAGACCCTGGTCCCGGACTACCGTGGCCGCATGGATATCGCCCTGGAAATCACCGCTGCCGAGCCGCCGGATGTGTTCAACCACAACCTGGAAACCGTACCGCGTCTGTACAAGGCCGCGCGTCCGGGTTCGGATTACCAGTGGTCGCTGACCTTGCTGCAGCGCTTCAAGCAGATGATGCCGCACATTCCGACCAAGTCCGGTCTGATGCTGGGTCTTGGCGAAACCGACGAAGAAGTCATCGAAGTCATGAAGCGCATGCGCGAACACGACATCGACATGCTGACCCTCGGTCAGTACCTGCAACCGTCGCGCAGCCACTTGCCGGTGCAGCGTTTCGTGCACCCGGACACCTTCGCCTGGTTCGCCGAGGAAGGTTACAAGATGGGCTTCAAGAACGTGGCCTCGGGCCCGCTGGTACGCTCCTCGTACCACGCCGACGAGCAGGCGAAGCTGGTCAAGGCCGAGCTGCTGGGTTCCTGATCCAGCGTTGACCTGAAAATTGCCCGCCGAGGTTATGCCCGGCGGGCATTTTTTTGCCCGTCTCACATCCGATGCCGACTTTTCCTGCAACTTGCGACGGGGCAGACCCTCTTCTGTTTGCCCGCGTTCCTGACTACTGTGTGTGCATGACTTCACAGAGAGATCCAAGGATGACCATTCGACCGACCCACACGCTCTGCCCGCACCGAGCCGTGCCCGCGCTGCCGGCAGAAGGACTCATCGGCGTCATCGCGCCTGCCGGCCCAGGCACGCTGGACACCGAAAAGGCGCTGCAATGGATGCGCGCCCGCGGCTATGGGCTGAAGGTGTTTCCTGGCGTTTACGAGAACGACGGCTATCTGGCCGGCAGCGATGACGTGCGCCTGCGCGATCTGCACGCGGCGTTCGCTGACCCGCAAGTCGACGCGATCATCTGCCTGCGCGGCGGTTACGGCACGCCGCGGTTGCTCGACCGGATCGACTATGACCTGCTCAGCCGCCACGCCAAGCCCTTCGTCGGCTACAGCGACATCACCGCGCTGCACCTGGCGATCAGTCGCTATGCCGGCTTCGTGACCTTTCACGGGCCGTTGCTCAATGCCGATCTGCTGGGCGACAAGGAGCCGCCGACCGTCACTTCGTTCTTTGCCATGTTGCGCGGGCAGTCGAAGGCGGGAAGTGTGCTCAGCCACCCAGTGGCGTATCCGTTGACCACTGTCGAGCCGGGCATCGCTCACGGGCGTCTGCTGGGCGGCAACCTGGCAATGATCGCCGCAACGCTGGGTACGCCTTATGAAATCGATGTTGAAGGCGTGATCCTGCTGATCGAGGACATCAACGAGCCGTTGTATCGCATCGACCGCTTGCTGACGCAGATGCGTCTGGCCGGCAAGTTGGCGAAATTGCGTGGGGTGTTGGTGGGCGATGTGGCGGGGGTCGATATTCAGGCACTGAACCGCTTGCTCAAGCATACGTTCGAGCCGCTGCGGATTCCAGTATTGTCAGGCTGGCGTAGCGGGCATTGCGACCCGAACCTGACACTGCCGATGGGCGCGCTGGTGCGCCTGGATGCGGGAAAGCAGGAGCTGATGCTGGAGCAGGATGTGGTGATCAAGGTTTAGAAACCGGTCGCTTGACGGTAAGTCTTCGCGAACAGGCTCGCGCCCACATTTGATCGGTGGCGCGCACATAACCATTGTGGGAGCGAGCCTGCTCGCGAAGGCGCCATCAGCCATACAACCTGCCCACTACTGGGCGCGCAGGCTTTCCAGCAACTTGTGCGTCGGATAACCATCCGCCGGCCAGCCCAGTGACTGCTGCGCGCTGCGAATTGCCTTGCGCGTGTTGGCGCCGATGATCCCGTCCGCCGTACCGGCATCGAAGTTGCGCGCACTCAGCAACGTCTGCAATTCCATCCGCTCGGTGCGGCTCAACGGCAGGTCGTCTTTCGGCCATGTTCCGTTGATCAAGCCGCCACCGTTGAACCGCTCCGACAGCAGGCTCACCGCCAGGGCGTAGGACGAGGAGTTGTTGTACTTGAGGATCGCCCGGAAGTTGTCGAGGATCAGGAACGCCGGCCCGCGATAACCGGCGGGCAGCAGCAGGGCAGCGGACAGTTGCTCGGAGCCGACCGGCACTTGCGCACCGTTCGGCAGGCTCACGCCCAATTGACGCCATTCGGCGACGCTTTTGCGAATTGCACCGTCGGCCAGGGTGTAATCGAAGGCGCTCGGCAACTGCACTTCAAAACCCCATGGCTGACCGCGCTGCCAGCCCGAGCTCTGCAGATAGTGAGCGGTCGAGGCCAGCGCATCGGCGGGGCTGCCCCAGATGTCGCGACGGCCATCGCCGTCAAAGTCCACGGCGTGGGTGTTGTAGGTGGTCGGAATGAATTGGGTCTGACCCATGGCGCCGGCCCAGGAACCGAGCATTTTCTCCGGAGTGATATCGCCCTGTTGCAGGATTTGCAGGGCGGCGATCAGTTGCGCATGAGCAAAGCCCGGGCGGCGTCCTTCGTAGGCGAGGGTGGCCAGCGAATTGATCACCGACTTGCTGCCCTGGAACTGGCCGAAGTTGCTTTCCATGCCCCACACCGAAACCAGCGCCTGGCGATCAACGCCATAGCGTTG
The DNA here is from genome assembly GCA_902825215.1 of Pseudomonas fluorescens. GTDB lineage: Bacteria > Pseudomonadota > Gammaproteobacteria > Pseudomonadales > Pseudomonadaceae > Aquipseudomonas > Aquipseudomonas fluorescens_G. The sequence continues at coordinate 5,411,023 of LR782234.1, read as the reverse complement.
TTCTATGTCACGCAGGATGTCGGCATATTGATTGACCAGCGTCTGGCCTTTGCGCACGCGCAGCGGCGACAGTGCGCCGTCGAGGTATTCCCACACCGGCCGGGAGAATTCCGGCTGACTGCGGTCGGCACGAATCACGCTGGCATCGAAGCTGACATCGGCAAACGCACGATCGAACAGGTCGGGGCGAATCCCGGCGGCCAGGGCATCCTTGCGGAACCCTGCTTGCCACTCGGCGAAGGTCTGGGTGGGTTGCAGATCGAGAGGGTCAGCGGACGGCACTACCGGCGGGATGATCGCTGGGGCTGTGGCGACAGGTGCGGCTTGCAGGGGTTGTGCGTCGGCGGCGGTGGGTTTTTCCGCGCAGGCAACAAGCAGAATGAAGCTGGAGGCAGCGATCAGTTGGCGGACAGGCCAACGATTGGAAAGACTGAAGGGCATGCACGGTTCCAGGAAATACGAATCAGGTGCAGACCTTAACATGACCGAGGGGTACTGCGCTTCAGGCGGCCAGAAAGTAAGAAGCCTCCCAGCTGTCAGACTGGAAGGCTTCGCGGCGGTAGCTGCCTTTGCCCTTGGAAGGTCGTTCCTGACGACTGCGGAACAAGGGCTGGGCGACAATGGATTTGGCCTTGTTGGGGCCATGCTTTGCTGGCTTTTTGCTCATGAGGATCTCTCGGTGAGGTGGGTTTTGCGGGGAAATAATCTGCCGATGTTGTGCGTCTGTCCAGTACCGCTTGTGTGCAAATGTGAAAGCGCTTTCGCGAGCAGGCTCGTTCCCACAGTGGACAGGATCACCTGTGGGAGCGAGCCTGCTCGCAAATGGGGGCTATGCGGTTGAAGGCCTTACTCGGCGGGGAGTGACAGCCGCTGCCCGGCCATCAACAACGCCAGACGACTCAGGCTCATCCACGGCGAACCCGCAGCCTGGCCCTTGATCTGCGCATCGATACGCTGGGCCTCGAGCAGCAGTTGCGCCCAGCGTTGCGCCGAGTAGCGTTGCAGGGCTTTGCTGACCAAAGGCTTGCGTTTGTCCCAGACCGGCGGTTTCGACTGACTGAAGCATTTGTCCAGCGGGGTGCCCTGGCTGTATTGCAAGGCAATGTTGGCCAGCAGTCGCAACTCACGGGCCAGGGCCCAGAGGATCACTGGCGGTTCGACGCCTTCGCCACGCAAACCCTCAAGCATGCGCAGCGCATGGGCCGGCTCGCCATTGAGTACCGCATCGGTCAGACCGAAAACGTCGAAGCGGGCGCTGTCCGCCACCGCAGCCTGCACGGTTTCGACGGTGATCTGGCCACCTTCGGCCATCAGCTTGAGCTTTTCGATTTCCTGCGCGGCGGCGAGCAGGTTGCCCTCGACGCGCGCAGCGATCAGTTCGACAGCGTCCTGGCTGGCCGATAAGCCGGCCTGGGACAGACGCTGGCGAATCCAGCTCGGCAACTGATTGGCGTCCACCGGCCAGATCTGGATGAACTGGGTCTGCTGGCCTTCAACCAGGGCCTTGCCCCACTTGGTCTTCTGCGCACTGCCGTCAAGCTTGGGCAGGCTGATCAGCAGCACGGTGTCTTCAGCCGGGCGTGAGCAATACTCGATGAGCGCAGCAGCACCCTTGTCACCGGGCTTGCCCGAAGGCAGACGCAGTTCCAGCAGGCGCTTTTCGGCGAACAGCGACATGCTCGCGCCAGCCTGCAGCAGCGTGCCCCAATCGAAATTGGCGTCGGCGGCGAACACCTGGCGTTCGTCGAAACCTTGCTGGCGCGCAGCACTGCGAATGGCGTCGGCAGCTTCCTGGCACAGCAGCGGGTCATCGCCGCTGATGATGTAGACCGGCGCGAGTGCGCCTTGCAGGTGTTTGCCGAGTTGAGCGGGAGCGAGCTTCATAAGAAAAGTTGATCGGGGCGCCTGAGCGCCCCGAACAGCTTACTGCTGCGGTATTTCGAGCGGCGACTGACGCGGGGTTTCCGCTTCAGCCTTCTGCGCCGCTTCCAGCGCATCGGCTTCAGCCTTGGCGCGGTCGTTGGCGGCTTGCTGCAGTTGTTGCAACTGGCCCGGCGTCAATTGCTGCAGACGCAGCATCATGCGTTGCACCAGCTCGCGGCGGGTTTCGCGACGGGCGTCGTTGGCTTCCTGATCGGAACCGACGAGGTTGTTGCCGTCGTGAATGAACACCTTTTGCACTTCCAGCTTGTCGCTCAGCAATTGCAGGTTCTTATCGCCACGGATTTCGTAGCTCAGGATCGTGCTGACCTGATATTCACCGGTCCGGCCTGCACCGGCATAGCTGAGAATGCGCTGGCTTTCCTGCTCGTCAGCCAGGAACAGCTTGTACGGCGCACCGCTGTAAACCTTGACGTCGCTCGACTCGAGCACCTGACGCAGTTGCGTCACGGTTTCGCCGTAGCTGTTACGGGCGCTCAGGTCGAGTTCCTTGATCGACAGTTCATTGGTGCCGGTGCCGCGCAGCTGGAAGCCACAGGCGCTCAACAGAACGGCGAGGCCCATCACCAGCAGATTGCGTTTGATCATTGTGTTGCTCCCCTTGAAACCAGGTGGGCCGACCGTGCGGCCCGAAAGGTTTTATCCGGCGTCAGGCGAACCTGACGCTCAATCCAATTAGCTGGCGACGATATTGACCAGTTTCCCCGGTACCACGATCACTTTGCGAATCGTCAGGCCATCGACGAAGCGCAGCACGTTTTCGTTGGCACGCGCGGCTGCTTCGACTTCTTCGCGGGTTGCGCTGGCCGGCATTTCGATCTGCCCGCGCAATTTGCCGTTGACCTGGATCACCAGGGTCAGGCTGTCCTGCACCAGTGCGGATTCATCCACGGCCGGCCACCCCGCGTCGATCACCGCACCCGCGTGACCGAGCCGATTCCACAGCTCGTGGCTGATGTGCGGAGTGATCGGCGCCAGCAGCAACGTGACGGCTTCGAGTCCTTCGTGGATCAACGCGCGATCCTGCTCGGTGGCCTGCGCGGCTTTTTCCAGCACGTTCATCAGCGTCATCACCTGAGCGATGGCGGTGTTGAATTTGTGGTTCTGGCCGACGTCATGGCTGGCCTGCTTGATCGCGAGGTGAATCGCGCGGCGCACGGCTTTCTGCTCGTCGTTCAGGCTGGCGAGGTCCAGTTTGCCCGGCAGGCCCTGAGTGACATGGGCCTGCGCCAGGCGCCAGACGCGCTTGAGGAAACGGTGCGAGCCTTCCACGCCGGAGTCGGACCATTCGGCGCTCATGTCAGGCGGCGAGGCGAACATCATGAACAGGCGGCAGGTGTCGGCACCGAACTGGTCGATCATCGACTGTGGGTCAACGCCGTTGTTCTTCGACTTGGCCATTTTCTCGGTGCCACCGATTTCCACCGGCAAGCCGTCGGATTTCAGTCTGGCGCTGATGACCTTGGCTTTGCTGTCACGCTCCAGTTCGACATCCGCCGGGTTGAACCAGGTGTAGGCACCGTTGGCTTCGCGACGGTAGTAGGTTTCGGCGATCACCATGCCCTGGGTCAGCAGGTTCTTGAACGGCTCGTTGGAACTGACCAGACCCTCGTCACGCATCAGCTTGTGGAAGAAGCGCGCGTAGAGCAGGTGCAGAATCGCGTGTTCGATACCGCCGATGTACTGATCGACCGGCAGCCAGTGATCCGCCGCGGATTTTTCCACCAGCCCGCCGGTGAAGTGCGGCGAGGCATAACGGGCGTAGTACCACGACGACTCGACGAAGGTGTCCATGGTGTCGGTTTCACGCTTGGCAGGCTGGCCGCATTTCGGGCAGCTGCATTCGTAAAACTCGGGCATGCGCGCCAGTGGCGAACCGGCGCCGTCCGGCACCACGTCTTCTGGCAGGACCACCGGCAGTTGATCTTCCGGCACCGGCACGTCACCGCAGGTTTCGCAGTGGATGATCGGGATCGGGCAGCCCCAGTAGCGCTGGCGGCTGATGCCCCAGTCGCGCAGGCGGAACTGGGTGCGCGAGGCGCCCAGTTGTTTCTTGATCAGAGCGACTTCCATGGCGTCGAACGCGCCGGCGAAATCGAGGCCGTCGAATTCTCCGGAGTTGATCAGCGTGCCGTGCTCGCCGTAGGCGTCTTGCCACGGGGCCGGGTTGCTTTCGCCGGAACTGGTGCGCACCACCGATTTCACTGGCAGGTTGTACTTGTGGGCAAATTCGAAATCGCGCTCGTCGTGTGCCGGTACGGCCATGACCGCGCCGTCGCCGTAGTGCATGAGCACATAGTTGGCGACCCACACCGGGAGTTTTTCGCCGGTCAGCGGGTGCTCGACGAACAGGCCGGTCGGCAGGCCTTTTTTCTCCTGAGTGGCAACGTCGGCTTCGGCGACGCTGCCGCCCTTGCATTCAGCAATGAACGCTTGCAGCTCAGGATTGTTTTTCGCCGCCAGGGTGGCCAGCGGATGCTCGGCAGCAACGGCGACGTAGGTCGCGCCCATCAGGGTGTCCGGACGGGTAGTGAAGACTTTCAGGGTACCGGCTTCGCCGATCGAATCGACGTTGTACGGAAACTGCACTTCCATCCCGCGCGACTTGCCGATCCAGTTGCGCTGCATGGTCTTGACCTGTTCCGGCCAGCCATCCAGTTCATCCAGGCTTTCGAGCAGCTCATCGGCGTAAGCGGTGATCTTGAAGTAGTACATCGGGATTTCGCGCTTTTCGATCAGCGCGCCGGAGCGCCAGCCGCGCCCGTCAATCACCTGCTCGTTGGCGAGTACAGTCTGGTCGATCGGGTCCCAGTTGACGGTGCCGTTCTTGCGGTAGATCACGCCTTTTTCGAACAGGCGCGTGAACAGCCATTGTTCCCAGCGGTAGTAGTCAGGCTTGCAGGTGGTGACTTCACGCGACCAGTCGACCGCCAGACCCAGGCTGCGCAGCTGGGTTTTCATGTAGGCGATGTTTTCGTAGGTCCACTTGGCCGGTGCGACGTTGTTCTTCATCGCGGCGTTTTCCGCCGGCATGCCGAACGCGTCCCAGCCCATCGGTTGCAGGACATTCTTGCCAAGCATGCGCTGGTAGCGGGAGATCACGTCGCCGATGGTGTAGTTGCGCACGTGCCCCATGTGTAGCTTGCCGCTGGGGTAAGGGAACATCGACAGGCAGTAGTAGGTTTCCTTGCCTGGCTGTTCACTGACTTCAAAGGACTTTTGCTCGTCCCAGAACGACTGGGCGGCGGCTTCGATCTCACGGGGTTGATATTGTTCGTGCATGGCTACTTTTGTACTGGATAGGGGTGGCCTAATCCTCTTCGACGGCGGCAGTCGGGATGGCCCGGATGCGCTGGAAGTGGAATGACAGGAAGCGCCGTAGCATACATGACCGCGCTTGGCCTAGGGAAACCCTGATTCAGCAGTTTGGCCCGCCCGGTTCGGGGCGAGGGCCGTTTGTCGCGGCGTGCCGCCGGTTTGTGCAGCGAAGCTAAGCTCTAAGTGGGGAGTGAGTCTTATCTTCAATGAGGTGAGGGATGGTGGAGCAACGGCAGAAAAACGTGACGAAACCCGAGTTGTACGAAAGGTTGATCGATCGTCTGGGCATGGCCCTGGACGCTGTAAAAACCGCTGACCGGCTGCGCGACGAGCGCCCCCTGGAACTGGAATTGCGTGGCTTGAGTCCCGCCGAGTTCAAACTGGTCAAGGCTTATCTGGATCGCAGCGAGCGGGAAATGCAGGGTTGCCTGTCTCAGGCAGTCAAGCAGCTCGATGCAGCACACTCGGCCAAGGTCATCTGGCTCAAGGACCGGGCGCCCGGCAAAGACACCGTCAAGGTTCGCACTTCGCGGGCCAGGTAAACGCATGGCAGGTCAGGAAACGGATCTTTTTCAACGGGATCCAGCCTATTGGTTGTAACGCATCAGCAACACTCTTAGGCTTCGGGCATCTGTGGAGATGCCCGATGCCATTTCGTTATCTGATCAAACAATTACTGTTGCCGCCCGGCATTCTCTTGCTGCTGTTGCTGGCCGCCTGGTGGCTGCGCCGTTCGCGGCCGCGCCTTGCTGGCGTGTGTTTCGCGGTTGGCCTGGGCGGCCTGTGGCTGATGAGCCTGCCGGTGGTGGTGCAGTGGGGCGCGAAGGCGCTGGAGCGCGAGCCGCCGCTGGCCCGCGAGGCGTGGGCGACCCTGGCGCAGCGGGCCGATGCGATTGTCGTACTCGGTTCCGGTCGCGAGCGGGGCGATCTGGCGTGGGGCGAGGATCAACCGACCGGTGTCGGACTCGAGCGTCAGCGCTATGCGGCGCGTCTGGCCAAAGCCTCCGGTTTGCCGATCCTGACCAGCGGCGGCTTGCACTACGGTACGCCGCCGACCGAGGCGAAGTTGATGGCGGATTCGCTGCGTGACGATTTCGCGGTGACGGTGCGTTGGCAAGAAGGTGAAAGCCGCACCACTTGGGAAAACGCCAGATTCAGCGCTGACATTCTGTTGCCGCAAGGGATCAAACGCGTGGTTGTCGTCACGCAGGCCTGGCATATGCCGCGGGCGGTGTGGAGCTTCAAGCAGGCGGGATTGGAGGTGGTGCCGGCGCCGGTCGGCTTCCTGGGTACCGATAACGCCCGACCGTTTGGCGGCTGGCTGCCGGAGTTCAAATCGATCTGGCAGAGCGGGCAGTTGTTGAACGAGGCGGTGGGGCAGGTGGGGTATTCGTTGTTTTACCGAGGTGATGTCAGTCCCGATTGATTGGCTGCTGCTGATGTCCTCTTCGCGAGCAGGCTCGCTCCCACCTTGAAATGCATTCAATTGTGGGAGCGAGCCTGCTCGCGAAGCTTTTAAAGCGTCTTGGACATCCGGTTAGCCATCAGCGCCCAGCCGAACAGCAGCAGGCACAGCGCAATCAACGGCCATGAGCGCCATTGCAGATACGGCGTCAGGTCATGCATCGGCACCACATCACCGTACAGCACACCCTGTTCGAACTGCGGGATCTGCGCGGTGATCTGGCCGAACGGGTTGATCAGCCCTGTCACGCCATTGTTGGTAGCGCGAATCATCCAGCGCCCCGCCTCAAGCGCGCGCATCTGCGCCATCTGCAGATGCTGCAGCGGACCGATGGAGGTGCCGAACCAGGTGTCGTTGCTGATCGTCAGCAGCAGATCGCTGCGTGCCGACAGCCCGGCAGCGAACTCCGGGTACACCACTTCGTAACAGATGAATGGGGCGATCTGGTAACCCTTGGCTTGCAGCAGCGCCTGATCGGACGGGCCACGGGCAAAGTCGGACATCGGCAAGTCGAAGAACGCAATCAGCCCGCGCAGGATGTCCTGCAACGGGACGTATTCGCCGAACGGCACCAGTTTCTGCTTCAGGTAAGTGCCATCGCCCTCACCAACCACGGTGATGCCGTTGAAGAAACGTCTTTCCTTGTGCACGGTCTGGCGGATTGGCACGCCGGTAATCAGCGCCGATTTACGCTCGGCGGCGAAGTTACCCATCATGTTCAGGTAACCCTCGGCGGATTCCTTGAGCACCGGCACAGCGGTTTCCGGCCAGATCAGCAGATCGACCGGTTTCGAGCGAAAGCTCAAATCCCGGTACAGCGCCAATTGTGCGTTGAGTTCGGCCGGGTCCCATTTCATGCTTTGGGCAACGTTGCCTTGTATCGCGGCGACGCTCAACGGCGCGCCCGATGGACTGGTCCAGGCATGGCCCTTGAGCGCAATACCGGCCACCCACGGCCCGACCAGCAACAACAATCCAGCGACCATAAAAGCTTTGCGACGAGTCTGCAGCAAGCGCCGTGCGTTGTAGATCAGCGCGGCGGTCAGCGCCAGAACGAACGACACCAGCCACATGCCGCCTACAGGCGCGAGCCCGGCCAAAGGCCCGTCGAGCTGACTGTAACCGGAGTAAAGCCACGGGAAACCGGTGAGGAACCAGCCACGAAACGCTTCCTGCCCGACCCAAAGCGCAGCAAATGCCAGGGCATCGGCCACTGGTGCCTCATTGCGGCGCAACCAGCGCGCCCAGAGCCAGGCGGGCAGGGCGAAGAACCAGGCAATCGCTGCGGTGAACAGCAGCATCAGGAATCCGGCGAGCAGCACTGACGCGCCGCCGAAATGGTGAATGCTGTAATAGATCCAACTGGTGCCGGCGCCGAACAGGCCGAAACCGAAGCACCAGCCACGACCCAGCGCCTGCCGCGGGCTCAGCTCGCGCAAACCGGCATAGAACAAGCCGACCGCCAGCAAAGCCAGCGGCCAGATGTTGAACGGCGCAAGCGCGAATGTAGTGATTGCACCGGCCGCCACGGCCAGCAGGTTACCGGGCCAGCCGGGGCGGGTAGTCCAGCGCATTTCAGTCCTTAGAATTAACGAGCAATGGGCGTCAGACGCAGCAAATGAATCCGACGGCTGTCGGCGTTCAGGATGCGGAAACGATAGGCGCCGATTTCAGTGATTTCGTTGCGTTTAGGCAAGTGGCCGAACGCGCTCATCACCAGACCGCCGACCGTGTCGAACTCGTCATCGGAGAATTCGCTGTCGAAGAACTCGTTGAAGTTCTCGATCGGCGTCAGCGCCTTGATCAGGAAGTCACCGCTGGGCAGCGGCTTGATGTAGCTGTCTTCTTCGACGTCGTGTTCGTCTTCGATGTCGCCGACGATCTGTTCCAGCACGTCTTCGATCGTCACCAGACCGGCCACACCGCCGTATTCGTCGATGACGATGGCCATGTGGTTGTGGTTGGCGCGGAATTCACGCAGCAACACGTTCAGGCGCTTGGACTCCGGCACGAAGGTGGCCGGGCGCAGCAGGTCCTTGATGTTGAAGCTGTCGCCGTTCTCCTTGAGGATCAGCGGCAGCAGATCCTTGGCCAGCAGCACGCCCATCACGTCGTCATGGCTTTCGCCGATGACCGGATAGCGCGAGTGGGCCGAGTCGACCACGGCAGGGAGAAATTCGCGAGGTGTCTGGGTCGCCTTGATGCTGATCATCTGCGAGCGCGGGACCATGATGTCGCGTACTTGCAAGTCAGCCACCTGAATGGCGCCCTCGACGATGGCCAGCGCTTCGCTGTCCAGCAATTTGTTCTGATGTGCATCACGCAGCAGCTCAAGGAGCTCCTGACGGTTCTTCGGCTCGTGGGCAAAAGCCTGGGTGAGCTTACCCAGCCATGACTTCTGCCCGTTGCTCGATCGATCTTCGCTCATAGCGATTACTCTGAATCCTTTGTTGTAACAGTAGGGGATGGTTCGGTTTCGTCGTCCGCATACGGATCGGGAAAGCCGAGTTCAGCAAGCAACTCGCGTTCCAGTGCTTCCATTTCTTCGGCTTCGTCATCTTCTATATGGTCGTAACCGAGCAGATGCAAGCAGCCGTGAATGACCAGATGTGCCCAGTGGGCGTTAAGTTCCTTGCCCTGTTCGGCGGCTTCGCGTTCAACGACGGCGACGCAGATCACCAGATCGCCGAGCAGCGGGATATCCAGCAGCTCGTCCGGGACATCCGCGGGGAACGACAGGACGTTGGTTGCGTAGTCCTTGTGCCGCCAGGTGTGATTGAGCCCGCGACCTTCTTCCTCGTCGACCAGACGAATGGTCATCTCCGAGTCGGCGGTGCGCTGGCGCAGGGCCAGTTCGCACCATTGGCGGAATTGGGCTTCACTCGGCGCCGACGCTTCGGTGGCGATTTGCAGATCGAGCTCAAGCATCGCGCGCGGCTTCCTTGGGGGCATCGGCGCGGCTTTCGAAGCGCTCGTAGGCTTCGACGATCCGCTGCACCAAAGGATGGCGCACCACGTCCTTGGGCTGGAAGTGCGTGAAGCTGATGCCCGGCACGTCTTTGAGCACTTCGATCACATGATGCAGACCGGACTTGGTGCCACGCGGCAGGTCGACCTGAGTGATGTCACCGGTGATGACCGCAGTGGAACCGAAACCGATCCGCGTCAGGAACATCTTCATCTGTTCGACGGTGGTGTTCTGGCTTTCGTCGAGAATGATGAAGCTGTTGTTCAGCGTGCGACCGCGCATGTAAGCCAGCGGTGCCACTTCGATCACCTGACGTTCGATCAGCTTGGCCACGTATTCGAAACCGAGCATTTCGTACAGCGCGTCATAAAGCGGGCGCAGGTACGGGTCGATCTTCTGTGACAGGTCGCCGGGCAGGAAGCCGAGTTTTTCACCCGCTTCAACTGCCGGACGCACCAGCAGGATGCGGCGGATCTGCTCGCGTTCCAGCGCGTCGACGGCACAGGCCACAGCCAGATATGTCTTGCCGGTACCGGCCGGGCCGATGCCGAAGTTGATGTCGTTGCCGAGGATTTCCTTCACGTAGCGCTGCTGATTCAAGCCGCGTGGGCGAATCATGCCTTTTTTGGTGCGCAGGGCGACGGACGGTTCGGCAGGGGCGTGATTGTCCAGTTGCTCGACCGCCGATTCCTGCAGGAACAGGTGAACCATGTCCGGCGACAATTCGGTCGCCTTGGTTTCCCGGTACAGCCGACGCAGCAGGTTTTCCGCAGACGTGGTGAGCTTGGGGTCGCCGATCAGTTCGAATTGATTGCCGCGGTTGCGGATCTCGATGGCGAGGCGCTGTTCGATCAAGCGCAGATGCTCGTCGAATTGCCCGCACAGATTGGCGAAGCGGCGAGCCTCGAAGGGCTCGAGAATGAAGCGATGTGGTTCGATGGGTGCGTTCAAGGTCGTATTTAGCCGCCCTGGGGCAATTGAGGTGAAATCAAGGATAACGCCAGAGACGTGGGGGCGAAAGCTCTTAAATCAGCTCCGCCGATAAGCGCCGCTGCGCTGCACCTGTGGGAGCGAGCCTGCTCGCGAAGGCGGCGACACATTCAACATTGATGTGTCTGACAGACCGCCTTCGCGAGCAGGCTCGCTCCCACAGGGGAGATGCAGTGTTACTGAACCAAAGAGCCACGCAACGAGTGCGGTTGCGCCGCGTCGATGTGCACGTCAGCGAACTGGCCGATCAAGGTTGGATTGTCGCAGCGGAAGTTGACGATACGGTTATTTTCCGTGCGCCCCTGCAGCTCGCCGGGGTCTTTCTTCGAATAATCGGTGACCAGAATGCGCTGGATCGAACCGACCATCTGTCGGCTGATTTCGAAGCCTTGCTGGTTCAGGCGATGTTGCAGCGCATTCAGGCGCTCTTTCTTCAATTCTTCCGGCGTGTCGTCGGCCAGGTCTGCCGCCGGGGTGCCGGGGCGCTGGCTGTAAACGAACGAGTAGGAGAAGTCGAAGCCGACATCGGCGATCAGCTTCATGGTCTGCTCGAAGTCTTTCTCGGTCTCGCCGGGGAAGCCCACGATAAAGTCCGAGCTGATGCAGATTCCCGGCACCGCCGCGCGCAGTTTGCGCAGTTTGGATTTGTATTCCAGCGCGGTGTGGTTGCGCTTCATCGCCGCGAGAATCCGGTCGGAACCTGACTGCACCGGCAAATGCAGGTGTTTGACCAGCTCCGGCACCTCGGCGTGGGCCTGGATCAGGCTGTCGGAAAACTCCAGCGGGTGCGACGTGGTATAGCGAATGCGGTCGATGCCATCGACGGCCGCGACCACGCGGATCAGCTCGGCCAGATCGGCCATGCGCCCGTCATGGGTAGCGCCGCGGTAGCCGTTGACGTTCTGGCCCAGCAGGGTCACTTCACGCACGCCGTTCTCGGCCAGGTGAATGATCTCGGCGATCACGTCGTCGAACGGCCGGCTGACTTCTTCGCCACGGGTGTAAGGCACCACGCAGAACGTGCAGTACTTGCTGCAACCTTCCATCACCGACACGTAAGCGCTCGGGCCATCAATGCGCGGCTCAGGCAGGTGGTCGAATTTTTCGATTTCCGGGAACGACACATCGACCTGCGGCAGCTTGCTGCTGCGCGCGGCGTCGATCATTTCCGGCAGACGGTGCAGAGTCTGCGGGCCGAAGACCACGTCGACATACGGTGCGCGGTCACGGATCGCCGCGCCTTCCTGGCTGGCGACGCAACCGCCGACCGCAATCACCATGTCCGGGTTGGCCAGCTTCAGTTCGCGCCAGCGCCCGAGCTGCGAGTACACCCGGTCCTGGGCGCGCTCGCGGATTGAGCAGGTGTTGAGCAGAATCACGTCGGCGTCTTCCGCGCGAGCGGTGACTTCCAGGGCCTGATGTTCGCCCAGCAGATCGACCATGCGCGAGCTGTCGTACTCGTTCATCTGGCAACCGTGGGTTTCGATGTAAAGCTTCTTGGCCATGGATTAGTGTCGTCACGTGATTCGAAGAACCGCGCATTATAGGGAACAAGCCGTCAGGTTCCTACCGCTGTGCGTCCGGTGGCTATGCTATAGTTCGCGCCCCCATTTTTACCCCGATGTTATCCGCCCGCCATGACCAAACGCGAAGCTCCAATCTACAAGGTGATTTTCCTCAACCAGGGCCAGGTGTTCGAAATGTACGCCAAGCAGATCTATCAAAGTGATCTGTGGGGTTTTCTGGAAGTGGAAGAGTTCGTCTTTGGCGAGCGCACGCAAGTGGTCGTCGACCCGAGCGAAGAAAAGCTCAAGGCGCAGTTCGAAGGCGTGGTGCGCAGCTTTGTGCCGATGCATTCGATCGTACGCATCGACGAAGTAGAGCGCCTGGGTACACCGAAAATCAGCGAAGCCCGCGGCGCGGTCGGCAATGTCATGCCGTTTCCGATGCCGATGCCTGAGAAGTAAGACTCAAGACCGAGGCGCGCCCTTCGCGAGCAGGCTCGCTCCCACAGGAAATACATATCCAAATGTGGGAGCGAGCCTGCTCGCGAAGGGGCCAGTCAGAACAACCCAAGAATCAGGGCAGTGGTGAAAACGGCGTGCGCCCATCGGCGCTCTGCAATTCCATCAGGTATTTGCGGAAGATCTGCCCGAGTACCTGAGTCGCGGTTTCGAGGTCTTCGCGGGACATTTTTTCCGAGACTTCATCGGCCGTGTCCAGCGCCTCTTCGGCGCCATTGACCGCCGCCATCTTCAGCACGATGTAGGCCTGGATATTATTGGCCTGCACGCCTTCGCCGTGGAAGAACATGGTGCCGAGCTTGAACTGTGCCTGAGCGTGACCTTGCAGCGAGGCCTTTTCGAAATAGCTCAGGGCTTGATTGAGGTCGCGCGGCGCGTTCTTGCCGTCGTAGTAGAACTCACCCAACTCGTATTGTGCTTGCGCATCCCCTTCGTCCGCCGCTTTCTGGCAGGCGGCCAGTGCCTGCGTGACGTCTTGCGGCTGAGTATTGAGGGTGCAACGACCCATCGCCGGGATCAACAACGAGTTGCCGCCTGCTTGTGCATGCGCGAGCAGGGGCTGAAGGAGCAACAGGCAGCCCAATGCAAGGGTGCGGCCGGTGCGGTTCATGGGAATCGACTTACCTCTGAAGGGCGCGCGGACCCGTCGGGGGATCCAATAAGCGCGCATTATGAAATAAGCAGGGCCAACCTTACAAAGTCTTTACTCGTTTTTCTGCTGCGTGGGGGATATATCGCCCACTTTCTACAAGATTTTTAGCAGCGGCGTGGGAAAAACGGCTGGGGTGTAGGTGAAAGCTGACGCTGGCGATAGCCAACGTCAGCGGTACAGCGATTATTTCAACGCGGCGAAGGCACGCTCGGCGGCGTCCAGCGTCAGTTGCAACTCGGCTTCGCCGTGGGCGATCGAGGTGAAACCGGCTTCGAAGGCGCTCGGAGCGAGGTACACGCCACCTTCGAGCATCAGGTGGAAGAAGCGTCCGAACAGTGCCGCGTCGCTGGCCATCACGTCGTCAAAGGTGACGATGTCGTCGGCGCCGCTGAAATACAGACCGAACATGCCGCCGGCCTGTGTCGTCACGAAAGGAATACCCGCAGCATCGGCGCGTTGTTGCAGACCGTCGAGCAGGCGCGTGGTGTAGTCGGTCAACTCGGCATGGAAACCCGGACGGCTGATCAGGCGCAGGGTGGTCAGGCCGGCGGCCATCGCCAACGGGTTACCCGACAGCGTACCGGCCTGGTACACCGGGCCCAATGGCGCGATACGTTCCATGATTGCGCGCTTGCCGCCAAAGCAGCCGACCGGCATGCCGCCACCGATGATCTTGCCGAACGTGGTCAGGTCCGGGGTGACGCCGTAGTAGGCCTGAGCACCGCCGAGGGCAACGCGGAAACCAGTCATCACTTCGTCGAAAATCAGCACCACGCCGTGCTTGTCGCACAGCGAACGCAGGCCTTCGAGGAAACCCGGCGCCGGTGGCACGCAGTTCATGTTGCCGGCCACGGGCTCGACGATGATGCAGGCCACATCCTCGCCAACTTCGGCCAGCATCTGCTCAACCGCTTCGATGTCGTTGAACGGCAGGGTCAGGGTGTGTTTGGCGAACGCCGCCGGTACGCCGGCCGAGCTCGGTACGCCTTGGGTCAGCGCGCCGGAACCGGCTTTGACCAGCAAGCTGTCGGAGTGGCCGTGGTAGCAGCCTTCGAATTTGATGATGCTGTCGCGACCGGTGTAACCACGGGCCAGGCGGATCGCGCTCATGGTCGCTTCGGTGCCGGAGCTGACCATGCGCACCATGTCCATCGACGGCACCAGCGAGCAGACCAGATCGGCCATCTCGGTTTCCATTGCCGTCGGCGCGCCGTAGGACAAACCGTGTTGCAGCTGATTACGCACTGCATCAAGTACGTCCGGATGGCTGTGGCCAAGGATCATCGGACCCCACGAACCGACGTAATCGACATAACGCTTGTCGTCTTCATCGGTGACGTAAGCGCCTTCGGCGTGTTTGAAGAACAGCGGCGTACCGCCGACGCTTTTGAACGCGCGAACCGGCGAGTTGACGCCGCCGGGGATGTGTTTCTGGGCATTGGCAAACAGGGTTTCGGAACGAGACATGATCGGGCTCTCAATCTTCAGGCTTTGAACAATTCATTGAACGCGCGGGCGCGGCGGGTCACTTCGGCGGTATTTTCGGCACCGAACAAACCGTGGACCACCGCCAGCAGGTCAACCCCATGGGCCACCAGTGGTGCGGCGTTGTCGAGGGTGATGCCGCCAATCGCGCAAACCGGCAGGTGCAGCGTGCGTTTGGCTTCGTCGAGCAAGTCGAGGCTGCAACTCGGCGCGCCGGGCTTGGTGCTGGAATTGAAAAAGCGGCCGAAGGCGACGTAACTCGCGCCTTCTTTGGCAGCTTGCTCGGCCAGGGCAAGCTGGCCGTGGCAGGTCGAACCGATGATCGCTTTCGAACCGAGCAGGGCGCGGGTCGGCGACAGCGGGCCGTCGGTCTGGCCCAGGTGCACGCCGACGTTGAGGCGCGCGGCCAGTTCGGCGTCATCGTTGATGATCAACTGGGTCTTGTAGCGCTCGCACAAATTGCGCAGCGCTTCGGCCTCGCGCAAGCGACGGGCCTCGTCGCTGCTTTTGTCGCGGTATTGCAGCAGGGTGACGCCGCCTTCCAGCGCCGCCTCCACGTAAGACAGAAACTTGCCGGCCAGCAGTGTGCTGTCGGTAATGGCATACAGGCCACGTAGTTTCATCGGGCAGACCTCACGACGTTACGAGCAGAAATCCAGCGGCAGGCGACGCGGGACGAACTGGCCTTTGCCCAGTTGTTCGGCATCGCGCAGGGTGCGCCAAGTGTAATCCAGTGCGCTGCGCACAGCGCTGGCCAGGTGTTCGCCCTGGGCCAGGCGACCGGCGAGGGCGCTGGCCAGGGTGCAACCAGAACCGTGATAGCTGCCCGGCAGACGCTGGCAAATGAAGGTTTCACGCAGACCGTCGCGGCTGTACACGCGGTTGTGGATTTCAGTTTCGTCGCCATGGCCGCCGGTGATCAGCAGGTTCTTGACGAATGGCAGGAGTTTTTCAGCGCACTCGTCGGCGGTGCCATCAGGCAGTTCGGCGAGGATGCGCGCTTCGGGAAGGTTGGGCGTGGCAATGATCGACAGCGGCAGCAGCCGCTCGCGCATCGCATAACCGACTTCATCCTTGCCCAGGCGTCCGCCCCCGCCGGCGCGCAGCACCGGGTCGCAGACCACCGGCAAATGCGAGTGCGCCGAGAGCAGTTCGACAACGGTGTCGACCATTTCCAGCGAACCGAGCATGCCCAGCTTCACTGCCGCGACTTCGGAATCGTTGAGCACGGCATTGGCCTGGGCCAGTACCCACTCACGGTCGAGGACGCGAAAGTCAGTGACGTTGACCGTGTCTTGCACGGTCAGGGCGGTGACGGCCGGGGCCGCATGACAACCTTGCGCAAGCAGGGCTTCGATATCTGCCTGCAGGCCGGCGCCACCACTGGGGTCGTGGCCGGAGAGACAGAGGACAACGGGGCGGGAGCTGTAGATATTCATGGTGCGCGAGCTTACCACCAAAGCTGATTTGCGGGTTCAGTGCCGTTGCGTCTGGCCGATATCCTGGCCAGAGAAACCGAGCGCATTGTCACAACTTGACCGACTCAACAGCTCTAGTCCGCAGCTTTGCTCTGAAACGCCCGTTCTAGAGCCTTTGTAGGAAAAGTTTCGATGGTGCTTAATGGCCATCAACGGCTATGCTAGGCTGGATCCAAACCAATAACAGGTAATACCGGTTTTACGTCTACTCAAAGGGAATGGGGGGCTTCCTGACACAACCGGACGAGCCACGCTGGGGCTTCAATGCGCTATTTGCTGATGTTGCTGTTCTGCTTGCCCTTCATGGCGAGCGCTGTCGAATTCGACGAATACACCCAAAGCCTGCCGCTGGGCCAGTCGCTGCAAGTGTTCGAAGACCCGAGTGGTCAGGCGAGCCTCGCCGACGTCCGCGCACAGGCTGCCGCCGGCCAGTTCAAGACGCACGACAAAGCCACGCTCAACGCCGGTTATTCGCGTTCGGCGTTCTGGCTGAAGATCGACCTGCATTATCGTCCGAGCAATCCCGCCGCCCAGCGCACCTGGCTGCTGGAGCTGGCCTATCCACCGCTCGATCATCTGGATTTGTACTTGCCCGATGCTGCTGGCGATTATCGCCTGGTGCGGCAGACCGGCGATGCCTTGCCCTTCGCCAGCCGCGAGATCCGTCAGAACAACTACCTGTTCGACTTGCCTTTCAAGCCCGATCAGCAACAGACGCTGTACTTGCGACTGGCCAGTGAAGGCTCGATCCAGGCCCCGGTAACGTTGTGGTCGAGCACTGCTTATCTCGAAGACCAGCCCGTGCGGCTGTACGTACTCGGCATCATTTATGGCGTGCTGTTGGGGATGCTGGTCTACAACCTGTTCATCTACCTGAGCGTGCGCGACACCAGTTACCTCTATTACATCTTCTATATCGGCTCGTTCGGCCTTTATCAGTTGTCGGTGAATGGCGCGGCGGTCGAGTATTTCTGGCCGGACAATCCATGGTGGGCCAATGCTGCCACGCCGTTTTTCATCGGCTGCGCCGGCCTGTTCGGCAGCCAGTTCGCCCGCAGCTTTCTGCAGACCCACACCCACAGCCGCTGGCTCGATCGCTTGCTGATCGGTTTGATCGTTTTCAGTGCCGTGGTGATCGGCCTGTCGCTGATGACCAGTTACGCCTTGGCTCTGCGTCTGGCGACGACACTGGCGCTGACCTTCACCGTGGTGATTTTCGCCGCGGGGATTCTCGCCTGGTGGCGCGGCCTGCGCGTGGCGCGTTATTTCATCATTGCCTGGTCGGCGTTCCTGCTCGGCGGCATCGTCAATACGCTGATGGTGCTGGGTCTGCTGCCGAATGTGTTCCTGACCATGTACGCCAGCCAGATCGGTTCGGCCATCGAAGTGGCGCTGCTGTCGCTGGCGCTGGCCGACCGCATCAACGCCATGCGTGAGCAGCAGGCGCAGACGCTGTACGACGCCGGGCAGAAGCTCGAAGTGCTCAACCAGCAATTGGCCCACAGCAACCAGCTCAAGGACGAATTCCTCGCCACCCTGACCCACGAACTGCGCACGCCCATGAACGGTGTGATCGGCTCGCTGGAACTGATGCAGACCGTCGAGATGGACCCGGAACTCGAGCAATATCAGCAGACGGCCGCCGGGTCCGCACGCGACATGATGCGCATGGTCAACGGCATCCTCACGCTGACCGAATTGCAGGCGGGCAAGCTCAAGGCGTCCTCGGGCTCCTTCAGCCTGCGCGCGGTGATCGAGGCACTGCGCGTGCAATTCGAGGGCAACGCGGCGAGCAAGTCGCTGGACTTCAAGGTCGATGTGCTGCCGACCCTGCCGGATCGCCTGCACGGTGACAGCAGCAAACTTGCGCAATGCCTGGAATGCCTGCTGGACAACGCGATCAAGTTCACTCGCGTCGGTGGTCTGGCCCTGCGCGTGACCGGCAAACCCTCGACGGATAACCGCCTGGCGCTGTCGTTTGCGGTGATCGACACCGGTATCGGCTTTAGCGATCTGGGCGAGGCGACCATGTATCAGCGCTTCTTTCAGCTCGACGGCTCGATGACTCGCGAATATGGCGGCCTCGGTGTAGGTCTGGCGATCTGTCGGCAACTGGTCGAATTGCTCGGCGGCAAGCTGACTCACCGCTCCGAGCCGGGGCGCGGCAGCCGCTTTCAACTGGACGTCGAGTTCGAGTTGCCGGTGGTCGAACCGGCGCCGGATTTCGCTTTCACCCAAGAGCGGATTCGTTTGCCGCAGGACTGCACGGTGTTGCTGGTGGACGACAACAGCGTCAATCAGTTGGTGATGCGCGGCATGTTGCTCAAGCTCGGCTTTCGCGTGCGCACTGCCGACAACGCGGCGGCGGCACTGGCCTGTTTGCAGCGCGAGAGCGTCGACGCCGTGCTGATCGACTGCCAGTTGCCGGCCCATGACGGCGCCTCGCTGTGCTGCCAGATTCACGCCTTGCCAGGCTGCGCGCACCTGCCGGTGTTCCTGCTTGCGCTGCAGGCCGAGCGCGACCTGTGCGCTACCGGCGTGGCCGTCGATTACCTGAACAAACCGGTGAAATTCGAAGAGTTGCAGTCCGCGCTGGAGCGTCGCGTGCTGTGCTGAGAGCAGGGTAAAAGCGCCGCAAATTCGGCGGATATGCCACTTTGATCGGCATGGGGGCGGTGCTTAACTGACCTTCTGCCGAATCAAGGAGCCACCGCGATGAACCTGCACCAGTTCGCCGAAACCCACGAAGTCACCAATCAGCCACCGTCGCTGGACGGCACCAATCTGTACCGCATCGACCTGCCATTGCAGGAATGGTCGCGCCGGTTTGGCGCCGGCTGGGCCGAGTCGCGGATCGATGCCTACGGGGCGCTCGCCGGTGGCCCGCTGATGGAGGCCGGCTTCCTCGCCAACCAGAACAAACCGGTATTTGCCAGCCATGACCGCTATGGCCATCGCATCGATCTGGTGGAGTTTCATCCGGCGTATCACCAGTTGATGCGCAGTGCGATCGAACACGGTCTTACCTCATTACCTTGGGCTCATCCGCAGGACGGTGCCCACGTCGCGCGCGCTTCGATGACTTATCTGCACAGCCAGGCCGAGGCTGGCAGCGGTTGCCCGTTGACCATGACCTTTGCCAGCGTGCCAGCCCTGCGTTTGCAGCCGGACCTGGCCGAGCAATGGCTGCCGAAGGTCCTCGCTACCGAATACGACCCACGCAACGTCGGCATGGCGCACAAGGCCGGCGTGACCATCGGCATGGCGATGACCGAGAAGCAGGGCGGCACCGACGTGCGCGCCAACACCACCAAGGCTTATCCGGTCGGCGCCAGCGGCCCGGGCCAGGCGTATGAACTGGTCGGGCACAAGTGGTTCTGCTCGGCACCGATGTGCGATGCCTTTCTCACCCTGGCGCAGACCGACAAGGGCTTGAGCTGCTTTCTGCTGCCGCGTCATCGCCCCGACGACACGCGCAATCAGTTCTACATCCAGCGTCTGAAAAACAAACTCGGCAACCAGTCCAATGCCTCCAGCGAAGTCGAATTTCGTGGTGCGCTGGCGTGGATGATCGGCGAAGAAGGGCGCGGCGTGCCGACCATCATCGAGATGGTGGCGATGACCCGTTTCGATTGCATGGTCGGTTCCAGCTCGCTGATGCGCCAGGCGCTGACCCAGGCCAGCCATCACTGCGCGCACCGCAAGGTCGGCGGCAAGCTGCTCAGCGAACAGCCGTTGATGCAGAACGTGTTGGCCGATCTGGCGCTGGAAAGTGAAGCCGCGCTGGCGCTCAGTTTGCGTATGGGCAAGGCGCTCGATCATCTCGATGATCGCCACGAAGCGCAGTTTGCGCGGCTGGTCACGGCGGTGGGCAAATACTGGATCTGCAAGCGCGCGCCGGGAATGATCAACGAAGCCGCCGAATGCATGGGCGGTGCCGGTTATATCGAGGACAGCATTCTGCCGCGGTTGTACCGTGAAGCGCCGGTGAATTCGACGTGGGAGGGCTCGGGCAACGTGCAGTGCCTCGACGTGTTGCGCGCATTGTCAAAAGAGCCGGGTGTGCTGGATGTGTTGTTCAGCGAACTCGGCGATGGTCATGGCGACAAGCGTCTGGCCGCGCATATCCAGCAGTTGCAGGCGCAGTTCAAGGACACCAGTGACATTCAGTATCGGGCGCGGCAGTTGACTGAAGATATCGCCCTCGGTTTACAGGCGAAATTGTTGCTTGAGGCTGGCAACTCGGCGGTCAGCGATGCGTTCATTGCCAGCCGTTTGGGCAGCGGCGGCCGAGCCTACGGCGCGTTGCCGCGTGGGCTGGATGTCGAGGCGATCGTCGCGCGCTCGACCCCGCAGCTTTTCTGACCTCAATTTTGCCGACACCACAAAACCCTGTGGGAGCTGGCTTGCCAGCGATGGCGGTCTGTCAGTCAACATCGATGTTGAATGTGACGGCCTCATCGCTGGCAAGCCAGCTCCCACAGGGATTCGCTTCGCCTGAAAGAATTGGCTGCACCCACAACGCCACTGTTCCCGTGACGCGACGATGCAGGCAAGATGAAGCTCTGCAAGTCAGAACACAGGAAGCTGATCGTGACCGAAGCGTTTATTGTCGTTCAAACCGCCGAACAAGCCGTGGATCGTCTGGCCGAGCTGCATGAGCGGGCCACCACTGCGCTGAATTCGGCGCTCAAGCGTTACCTCAAGGACCGCGTCGAACCTGACGCCGCACAGCGTGCCCTGTTTCGTTATCCCGAACTGCGTCTGACCTATCACTGCCAGGGTGAAGTCCCGCAGACCACTCGCGCCTACGCCAAGGTGCAGTTGCCCGGCACGTACAGCGTCACCGTCACTCACCCGGCGGCATTTCGCAAATACCTGCTCGAACAGCTGACGCCGTTGATGCACGACTTCACCGTGACCGTCGAAGTCGGCGTCAGCCAGCAGAACATTCCGTACCCGTACGTGGTCGAGCAGGGCGATGAGCTGGCCGGTTCCGGCGTTACCGCTGCGGTACTGGCGCGGGTGTTTCCGAGTACCGACCTGTCCGCGGCCACCGATGGCATCGCCGACGGTCTCTACGATTGGGAAAACACCGATCCGCTGCCGCTGGCGCTGTTCGACGCCGCGCGCGTGGATTTCTCGCTGCGCCGTCTGGTTCATTACACCGGCAGTGACTGGCGCCATGTGCAGCCGTGGATCCTGCTGACCAACTATCACCGCTACGTTGACCAGTTCATCGTTCATGGCCTGGAGCAACTGCGCAACGATCCGCGTTTCGTGCGCATGGTTCTGCCGGGCAACGTGATCATCGAGAAGGGCATGGACCACGGCGAAGCCTCGGCCATCGCTGCCGGTGTGGTCTGGCACCGTTATCAGATGCCGGCCTATCACCTGATTGCCAACGATGGCCACGGCGTGACGCTGGTCAACATCGGCGTCGGCCCGTCCAACGCCAAGAACATCACCGACCACCTCGCCGTGCTGCGTCCGCATTGCTGGCTGATGATCGGCCACTGCGGCGGCCTGCGTCAGTCGCAGACCATCGGCGATTACGTGCTGGCCCACGCGTATATGCGTCGCGACGGCATTCTCGACCGCGTGGTGCCGCCGAATATCCCGATCCCGGCACTGGCCGAAGTGCAGTTGGCGCTGCAGCAGGCAGCAGCGAACGTCACCGGCGAGAAAGGCGACGACCTGAAAAAACGCCTGCGCACCGGCACCGTGCTGACCTACGACGACCGCAACTGGGAACTGCGCTGGGCGCAGGAACGGCCGTTGATCAACCTGTCCCGCGCGGTTGCCGTGGACATGGAAAGCGGCACCATCGCCGCGCAGGGTTACCGGTTGCGGGTGCCGTACGGCACGTTGCTCTGCGTCTCGGACAAACCGCTGCACAGCGAAATCAAGCTGCCGGGTTCGGCCAACGCCTTCTATGAGCGCGCGGTCAGCCAGCACTTGAAGATCGGCATCGAAGCGGTGGATCTGCTGCGCACCGAACTCAACTCGCTGCACTCGCGCAAACTGCGCAGCTTCGACGAGCCGCCGTTCCGTTAACGGTTAGTCGTGGTCATTTGGCGGTCGGGGCACTAGCATTGTCAGCCCTGATCGCTAAATGTTTTTCTCTTCTTATGTCCCGTCCTACTCGACCACCTTCCCGCCGCCCTGGCGTGAAGCCTCAATCGTCCTCGCCGCGCCGTGTTGCCAAGGCACCACCGGCCGAGCCGAAACTGATCCTGTTCAACAAACCGTTCGATGTGCTGACGCAGTTCAGCGACGGTGAGGGGCGGGCGACGCTCAAGGATTACATCGATGTGCCCGGCATCTACCCAGTTGGACGCCTGGATCGTGACAGCGAAGGTTTGTTGCTGCTGACCAATGACGGCCAGTTGCAGGCGCGCATTGCCGATCCGAAACACAAACTGACGAAGACTTATTGGGTGCAGGTCGAAGGCGTGCCGACTGCCGAGCAGTTGCAGCGTTTGCGTGACGGTGTCGAGTTGAACGACGGCATGACCTTGCCCGCCGAAGCCCGGCAGCTGGACGAGCCGGACCTGTGGCCGCGTAATCCGCCGGTACGCTTTCGCATGACCGTGCCGACTTCGTGGCTGGAACTGGTGATTCGCGAAGGGCGCAATCGTCAGGTACGGCGCATGACCGCTGCGGTCGGCTTGCCGACGTTGCGTCTGGTACGCGTGAGGATTGGTGACTGGACGCTCGATGGGCTCGATCAGGGCCAGTGGAAAGAAGTGCCGGCGCGCTTATAGGGCGCCGGATTCGATCAGGCCGATCACCACACTCTTGATGATGAACGCGGCCACGCCCAGGCCCAGCACGAAAAACAGAATGAACGAGCCAAAGCGCCCGGCCTTGGACTTCTTCGCCAGATCCCAGACGATGAAACCCATGAAAATGATCAGGATGCTGACCAGACCGGTCATCATCCATTCTTCTAACAGTGCTGGATCCATTGGCAATCTCCGGCGCGGGGCAGGCTGAAAGGGCGGCGGGGAGTATACGGCATGGTGGGTGGGGTGGCACTGATCTGGGTCGTGTGCCTCGATCAGTGTTGTTGATACTGGCCTCTTCGCGAGCCTGCTCGCGAAAGCGATTTCAACTACGCAAATGCGTCAGCGGCAGTTCCGTGCTGTTCAAGACCTGATTCAGCACAAAACTCGACCGCACACTTGTAACCCCCTCGATGCGGGTCAGGTGTCCCAGCAACAGCTTCTGATAGTGATCCATATCCGGCACCACCACCTTCAACTGGTAATCCGCATCCACGCCGGTCACCAGACTGCACTCCAGCACTTGCGGCAGCGTGCGAATCGCCGCTTCGAAATTCTCGAAACGCTCCGGTGTGTGCCGGTCCATGCCGATCAGCACATAGGCCGTCAGGCTCAGCCCGAGCATCTTGCGATCGAGCAGCGCAACCTGGCGCGAGATGTAGCCGTCGTCTTCCAGTTGCTTGACCCGACGCGAGCAAGGCGAGGGCGACAGACCGATGCGCTCGGCCAGTTCCTGGTTGGAGATGCGGGCGTCGCGTTGCAATTCCGCCAAAATGCTCAGGTCGTAACGGTCGAGTTTGCTCATCAATCTGTCCTTGGCTGTAACTATTGCGGCGGATTATCTATCCAGGGTTAAAAATTGCGCAAGTGGTGTTTATTTGAGCAATCTTCGCAATCCTCTGTCGCGGTGTCCGGCCTATTCTTATCACCAGAATCACTGCTCGGTAACACAGTCCACGCGGCCCGCCCAATCCGGCCCGCCGCGGCCGCCACCCCCACCGGGGTTGTGTCGGCCCCCGAGCTGCACACTGTCCAGAAGACGGCGTGAGGTGAGCCGACGTCAAAAGCGTCGAGCCAGGACGCAGTTCTCTAAAAGGGAGGCCGACGGGTCTCCCTTTTTTCTTGCTGGCGATTTCATCTTGCCGCCTCAATAAATAAGTCGCGCGACTGATAACCTGTCGCAGAACCCGGTGCGCCTGTTGCGAGTCTTAGCAACAGGCCCTCCCAATGACAGGCTCCCCACAGTGAGGAACAACATGAATTCGCGCATCTGGCGTTTGGCCGGTGTTGGTTTGCTGTGTGTGAGTGTCAGTGCGCAAGCGCTTGCCGACGAGCCACAGAATCGTGGGCCCGATGGCGACGGTCGTGGCCAGCAGCATCAGGGCAACGGCCAGGGTCGTGGCGGTGATCAACGCGGGCCGGGCAATGCGCCGCAGAACCAGGCGCGGCCGCAGAACAACGAAATCATTCGTGGCGACAACAGTCGCCAGTTCGAGCACAACGGCCAGCCTCACAACAATGACGGTCAATGGCAGAACCACAATCGCCCCGATGACCGGCCAGAACCGCCTCGGCAACCGGGCAATAATCTGCCGATCCAGCCACGTCCCGACACCGTGCGCCAGACCCAGGAACCGCGTCAGGGTTACTACCGCGACGAACGCCCGCAAAACGGTTACCACAATCAGCAATGGCAGACCGACAACCGGCCCAACGACAACCGCTGGCCGGGGCGTCCGAATGGTCATGGCAACGGTTGGGGGCCGGGGCCGCAATATCGCCCGGGGCATGTAATCGATCGCTTCCCGGACCGCGATTACCGCGTGCCGTATCGGGGTCAGGATTATTTCTATTCCGGTGGTTACTGGTATCGCCCGCAAGGGCCACGCTACATCGTCGTGCAGCCGCCGCGCGGCATTCGCATCCAGTATTTGCCGGATTACGCCCGTGAAGTATGGATTGGCGGCTCGCTGCTGTTCCTCGCCGCCGGCTCTTACTACGCCTATCAGCAAGCGACGCAGGATTACGTCGTGGTCGAGCCGCCGGTGCAGCAACCGCTGCAGCCACAAGCTCAAGGCTATGACGTCGAAGCTTACCCAGCGAATGGCCAATCGCCGGAGCAGGTCCAGCAGGACGGCTACCAGTGCTACCAATATGCGGTGCAGCAAAGCGGCTTCGACCCGCGCACCGCGACCTACCAACCGGCGCCCGAAGTGGTTCAGGCGTATCGGCAGGCCCAGGGCAACTGCCTGAGCAGTCGCGGCTACCAAGTCAGATAGAAGCAGCTGCAAGCTTCAAGTTTTCAGCTGCAAGCTTGAGGCTTGAGGCTTGAGGCTTGAGGCTTGAGGCTAATAGCTTATAGCTGCTTTTACGGGATCTGCGTGCACCAGCACTTCGGCCCGTGGGTAGGCTTTGTGAATGGCGTCGGCGGCTTGATCGCTGATGCCGTGAGCGACTGACAGCGTCAACTCTCCCGGCAACTCCAGATGCAACTGCACGAACCAGTGGTTGCCGGAAATGCGCGTGCGCAAGTCATGCGCGCCCAGCACGCCCGGCACGCTGCACGCCAGTTCGAGCATGTGCTGGCTGACGTCGGTCGGCAGTTCCTCGTCCATCAACACGGAAAAACTCTCGCGGGCGATCTGAATCGCGCTCCACAGGATGTACGCGGCAATGCCCAGGCCGAACCACGCATCCAGTTGCTCGAAGCCAAACCCGGCCAGCACCAGCGCCAGCAGGATGCTGCCGTTGAGCAGCATGTCCGAGCGATAGTGCAGCGAGTCGGCGCGCACGGCGTTGGAGCCGGTCTGCTTGATCACTCGGTGCTGCAACACCAGCAAGGCTGCAGTCAGCAGCAGCGAAAACACGATCACGCCGATGCTCAGCCAGGGCGCACCGAGTGGCTGCGGCGTCTGCAAGCGTTCGTAGGCCTGAAACGCGATCAGCAGCGCACTGCCGCCGATGAACAACGCTTGCGCCATGCCCGCCAGCGATTCCGCTTTGCCGTGGCCGTAACGGTGGTCGTCATCCGCCGGGCGCAGCGCGTAGTGCACCGCGAGCAGATTGAGCATCGAGGTGACGCCATCCAGCGCCGAGTCGGTGAGGCCGGCGAGCATGCTCACCGAACCGCTGAGCCACCAGGCGATGGCTTTGGCGATGATCAGCGTGCACGCCACCGCCACCGAGGCGCGGGTCGCCAGCCGCAGCAGGCGGGCGTGTTCGGGGCTGGAGGTCATCGATCTTCCTTTTTATGCCGCAGGTTGCAGGCCGAACATCGCCAGTTGCTGGGTGCTGCCCTTGTGCTGGATCAGGCGCGGGTCGTCGAGAGGAAAGTCTCTGCCCAACTCGCTTTCGAGAATCGCCTGCAACTTGTGCTTGTCGACCTGACCGTCCGCGCCGATGGCTGGCTTGAGCCTGGCCGGATCGATCTGCGCGGTGTGGCCCGGTTCGAAATAGATCGCGCCGGTAGCGAAGTCGACGGCAAACGCGATCAGCCCGGGAATGATGTAGAACAGCAGGCCGACAGCGTCGAGCGCGGCAATTGCCGGGTCGATCTTGCCGTCGATCTGGCCGCGACGGTCCGGGTAGAAAATCGACCCGCACGCAGTGATCTGCGTGAGCAGGGTGGCGACCAGAACACCGCCGATCAGGCGAAAAGGTAAGCGCATGGAAATGTCTCCTGAGAGCTGAACAATAACGGCTACTGTTTTGAGTTCAGACTACGCCAAACAGTTCGCCGTTATACTCGCCGATCTGTTTGGGAGCCAGCATGATTTCTTTGCCGATCGACGATGTTTTACCCGCCCTGCGTGAAGCCCTCGCGTCACGCCACGAAGCCGTGCTCGAAGCGCCGCCCGGCGCCGGTAAAACCACTCGCGTGCCGCTGGCCTTGCTCAATGAAGCGTGGCTCGCCGGGCAGACCATTCTGATGCTTGAACCGCGGCGACTGGCTGCGCGTGCCGCTGCAGAACGTCTGGCCAGCGAGCTGGGCGAGCAGGTCGGGGAAACCGTCGGTTACCGCATTCGTCTGGACAGCAAGGTCGGCCCGAAGACGCGCATCGAAGTGGTCACCGAAGGCATTCTCACCCGCCGTCTGCAGGATGACCCGGCGCTGGAAGGCGTGGGTCTGCTGATTTTCGATGAGTTTCACGAACGCAGCCTCGACGCCGATCTGGCGCTGGCCCTGAGTCTGAACGGTCGCGAGCTGTTTCGCGCTGAACAGCCGCTGAAGATTCTGCTGATGTCGGCCACCCTCGAAGGCGAGCGTCTGGCCGGGTTGCTTGATGACGCGCCGATCTTGCGTAGCGAAGGGCGCATGTATCCGGTGACGATGCGCTGGGGCCGGCCGTTTCAGCCTGGCGAGTACATCGATCAGCGCGTCACGCAAACCGTGCTCGAAGCGCTCAACGATGAAACCGGCAGCCTGCTGGTGTTCCTGCCGGGGCAGGCGGAAATCCGTCGCGTGCATCAGCAATTGGCCGACGCCATCGGTTCGCGCAGCGATGTGTTGCTCTGCCCGCTGCACGGCGAACTTGACCTCAATGCCCAGCGTGCAGCGATCGACCCGGCGCCGCCCGGTCAGCGCAAAGTGGTGCTGGCAACCAACATCGCCGAGACCAGCCTGACCATCAATGGCGTACGCGTGGTGATCGATGCCGGGCTGGCGCGGGTGCCGCGTTTCGATCCCGGCAGCGGCATGACCCGCCTCGACACCCAACGCATTTCCAAGGCCAGCGCCACCCAGCGTGCCGGCCGCGCCGGGCGACTCGAACCGGGCGTTTGCTACCGCTTGTGGTCGCAGGATCAGCACGAACAACTTGCCGCTTACGGCAGTGCCGAAATTCTCTCGGCGGATCTCGCCAGCCTCGCCCTGCAACTGGGCCGTTGGGGCGTAACGCCGGCTGAACTGGTGTGGCTGGATGTGCCGCCCGCGGCGGCGTATGCCCAGGCACAGGATTTGTTGCAGCGCCTCGGTGCGCTGGAAGGCGAAGCGCTGACCCCGCATGGCCAGGCCATGGCCGAACTGCCGGCACATCCGCGTATCGGCCATTTGCTGTTGCGCGGTCAGGCGTTGGGCCTGGCGAACATGGCTTGCGATGTCGCAGCGCTGCTTGGCGAGCGCGACATCTTGCGCGGCGCCGGCGCGGACTTGCACAGTCGTCTGGCCTTGCTTTCGGGTGAAGAACGCGCGGCGCGTGGTGCGCAGGGCGGGGTGCAGCGGGCACGGCAACTGGCGCGGCAATATCGCAGTTACCTGCGCGGCAAGGCCAGCACGCCGGTCAGCGATCCCGAGCACCCGCGCTGGCTCGGTGGGTTGCTGGCGTTGGCCTACCCGGATCGCGTCGCCCAGCAACGGCGTGCCGGTGGCGCGGAATATCGTCTGGCCAATGGTCGCGCCGCGCTGTTCGCCGAAGCCGACAGCCTGATGAAACAGCCGTGGATCGTCATCGCTGACCTTGGTAGCCGCCAGGGCCAGCGCGAGGAGCGGATTTATCTGGCGGCGGATTTTGATCCGGCGCTGTTCGACTCGGTGCTCGCCGAGCAGGTGCACAGTGTCGATCAACTGGACTGGGACGAGCGCGAAGGCGTGCTGCGTGCCGAGCGTCAGCGCAAGGTCGGCGAGCTGATCCTCAGCCGCGAACCGCTAACCGGTCTGGATGAAAATGCGCGCAGTCAGGCGCTGGTCAATCTGGTCCGACGCAAAGGTCTCGAGCTGTTGCCGTGGACCCCGGAACTGCGCCAGTGGCAGGCACGGGTGGCGCTGCTGCGCCAGCTCGATCTAAATCATCAGGACGACAGCCAGTGGCCGGATGTCAGTGACGCAACGCTGCTCGACACTCTGGAAGACTGGCTGATGCCGTATCTGGGCAAAGTCTCGCGACTCAGCCATTTTGCCAACCTCGACCTGTCGAGCATCGTGCGCAATCTGCTGCCGTGGCCGCTGCCGCAAAAGCTCGACGAGCTGGCGCCGCACCATTTGAGCGTGCCGTCGGGCTCGTCGATTCGCCTGGATTACAGCGAGTCTCCGCCGATTCTCGCGGTGCGCTTGCAAGAGCTGTTCGGCCTCGCCGATACACCGCGAATTGCCGGCGGGCGGCAAGTGGTCAAGCTGCATCTGCTGTCGCCGGCGCGGCGCCCGGTGCAGGTCACTCAGGATCTGGCCAACTTCTGGCGCAGTACTTATGCCGAGGTGAAAAAGGATCTGAAGGGCCGCTATCCGAAACATTATTGGCCGGACGACCCCTTGGTCGCCGAAGCCACGGCGCGGGCAAAACCTCGGGGCACTTGACCCGGGATGGCAGCGCGCCATTAGCCCATCCGTGCTAATTGCCCTTGTTTGTGCAGGCTCGCAAAATCGCGGCCTGAACAATAACAAGTGTTGCTGCCTGGCAACTTGTGCCCAAGGAACGGAACTGCCCATGTCATCTTTCTTCAAGTTCAAGAAGTTGTTCTTCTTGTCGGCTGCGCTGCTGGCCGCCTCCAGTTCGGTAATGGCCGAAGAGCCTAATGCGATTGGCGACTGGTGGATCATTTACGGCAACGGCGTTGCCCAAAAAAACATCATGTACGTGGCGGACGCGACGTCGGTGGTGCCTTCGGAAAAAACCAAAGGCGCGACCATGGTCGCGGTGACCCTGGTCTACGAAGAGCCCGGCAAACCGATGATCGACGTCTACAACCTCGAAGCGCAGTGCTCTACGGGCAAGGTACGTTTTATCAACGGCCAGTCCATCGAGCGTCTCGCTTACACCCTGCGTCATCTGAAGGTCGCCAATCAATGGCAGACCCCGAAAGAGTTCTGGGTTCAGCAAGCGCTGAAGTTTGCCTGCGAGCCGGGCAGTCGCGCTAAAAACGACATGGCTGCCGTGGGCAAGATGGAATACCTGCAGATGATCGAGATGCTCCAGCAGATGTTCTTCAAGCTCGCGCCGATTCAGCAAAAGAGCCAGATGATGGACAACATCGACAGCCTCCTTGAACTGAAAAAATAAGCCGGGACTTCACATGACTTGCACACGCTTATTGCTGACAGCGCTGTTGGCGGGATTGTTCTTGACCGGCTGTTCGACCATTGCGCAAAGCCGTTGGGAAGGGCGCGATCTTAAGGAGGCACTGGATCTGTTCGGCACGCCCGATTCAATGCAAAAGGAGATCGGCCCGAACGGCGAACCCTTGGCCGTGCTGACCTGGTACAAGTCGGCGAGCTGGACCACCACCGAAGCGGCCGGGACCTCAATGACCCATACCGGTAATGGCATGGTGTACACCGAACACTATCAACAGGTCGGCCACAGTTCCGATTGCAAATTGCAAGCGAAGATCAACCAACAAAAGAAGATCGCGCAGTTTCTGATCGAAGATGGACGGATCCTGCATGGCAAGTGCACCAATGTCAGGTATGTCCCCGGTTATATTCCACCCGGAATGTGAGCGGTCTTCGCGGTCAGCTGTTCGCGGCAATAGTCGGCAAACAACTGCGCCGGTTTGGTCAGTTGCCCCCGCTTGAGCCAGGCGGCAACCAGACCTGAACCGGTGACGTCTTCGACAATGTCCACGCACGCGACTTTCTTGCCGTCGTAGGTGCATTCCGAATGGGGCTTGGTCACCAGGATCGAGAAGCCGAAACCCTGGCCGACCATGCCGCGCACCATCTCGATCGACGGCGAGCTGAATTCGATGCGCGGGGTCAGGCCGAGTTCTTCGAACAGGCTGACGAAGTAGGTGCGGCTCGGTTGCACGTCGAGCAGGATCATCGGGTCGAGGCACAGGTCGCGCAGTGAAACCTGCTTGTACTGGGCGAAACGATGGTCGGCCGGCAACAGTGCATAGGGCCGTTGTGCCGGCATCAGCGGTTCGGTCTGAATGGTCGCGTCGAGTTCGTGTTCGTAGAGGATTACCAGATCGAACGCGCCCGAGGTCAGGCCCTGTACCAGTTCCTGTTGCTCGCCGTCGCGGATGCGGATTTTCACCCCCGGATACAGCGCCGAGAACCCGGCGATCAGTTGCGGCAGGTACAGCGGCGCTACCGTTTCGAAACAGCCGATGTCGATCTGCCCGGCGACTATGTCGTTGTCGGCGAGGGCGTTCTGTTCGAACTCCTTGGCCATGCGCAGCAGTTCCTGAGCCTTGCGCAGAAAGCGTGCGCCACTCGGCGTGAGGGAAACCCCTTGCGCGTGATGACGGATCAGCAGTTGTACGGCGAAGCTGTCTTCCAGTGCCTTGATTGCGGTGGAAATCGCCGGCTGGGCGATGTACAGCTTGCGCGAAGCCTCGGCGACGCTGCCGCATTCGACGGTGGTGATGAAGTATTTCAACTGACGCAGATTGTAAGCGGCCACAACAAACCTCTGAACGAGCGGACTCGACTTCCAAGCAATTTGTGCGCCGCCACGTCCGTTGCGCGACGATGTTCTTGTGCTTCAACCATAGCCGCTCGCGGTTCATTTGGGCGAAGTGATTGCCCAGCGTTTTTATTGCCTGCGAAGATATTTTTACTGGTTTTAGCCCGCGCGGGCCTGCGCGACCATCGAGGCAAATCCCGCTCAAGGAGTCTGCGTCGTGTTCGAACTCGCACAGTGGCAGCGCCGCGCCGTTGCATTGAAATTTCCCGATCAGGCCGTGATCGACGGCCGACCTTGCCCGGCCCGGTCGGGGCAGACGTTTGCTGCGATCAACCCGGCGACCGGTGAGTGTCTAGCCAATGTCGCCGCCTGTGGCGAGGCGGATGTCGACACGGCGGTGCGCAATGCGCGGCAGGTGTTCAACGCCGGCGTCTGGTCGCAACGGCCGCCGACAGAGCGCAAGCAGGTGTTGCTGCGCCTGGCCGATCTGCTGCTTGAGCACCGTGAAGAACTGGCCCTGCTCGACTCGCTGAACATGGGCAAACCGGTGATGGACGCCTACAACATCGACGTGCCGGGCGCCGCCGGCGTGTTTCGCTGGTACGCCGAAAGCCTCGACAAACTGTACGACCAGATCGCCCCGAGTGCGCCCAACGTGCTGGCGACCATCACCCGCGAAGCGCTCGGCGTGGTGGCGGCCGTGGTGCCGTGGAATTTCCCGTTGGACATGGCCGCGTGGAAGCTGGCGCCGGCGCTGGCGGCGGGTAACTCGGTGATTCTCAAACCGGCCGAGCAGTCACCGTTTTCGGCGTTGCGCCTGGCCGCACTGGCGCTGGAGGCGGGGTTGCCGCCAGGTGTGCTCAACGTGCTGCCGGGGCTTGGCGAGCAGGCCGGCAAGGCCTTGGGTTTGCACAATGATGTCGATTGCCTGGTGTTCACCGGTTCGACGCAGGTCGGCAAATATTTCATGCAGTACGCTGCACAATCGAACCTCAAGCAGGTGTGGCTGGAGTGCGGTGGCAAGAGTGCCAATCTGGTATTCGCCGATTGTCAGGATCTGGATCTGGCGGCGGAGAAAGCCGCCTTCGGCATTTTCTTCAATCAGGGCGAAGTGTGCTCGGCCAACTCGCGGTTGCTGGTGCAGCGCTCGATTCATGACGAGTTCGTCGCGCGCCTCAAGGCCCAGGCCGAGCAATGGCTGCCGGGTGATCCGCTCGACCCGCAGAGCCGTGCCGGCGCAATCGTCGATGATCGGCAGACCGCCAGCATCCTGCGCAGCATTGGCGATGCCGAACAGGCCGGGGCGACGCGGATGTGTGGCGGCCGGCAGCGGCGGATCAACGGCTCGGACAATTTCATCGAGCCAACGATTTTCACCGCAGTCACGGCCAACATGCCGCTGTTTCGCGAGGAGGTCTTCGGCCCGGTGCTGGCGGTGTTGCCGTTCGATGACGAGGCCGAGGCGATTCGGCTGGCCAACGACAGCGACTATGCACTGGCCGCGTCGCTGTGGACCGATGACCTCAATCGGGCGCATCGCGTCGCACGGCAATTGCGCGCCGGTACGGTGTCGGTCAACACCGTCGACGCGCTGGATGTGACCGTGCCGTTCGGCGGCGGCAAACAGTCGGGTTTCGGCCGCGACCTGTCGCTGCATTCGTTCGACAAATACACCCAACTGAAAACCACCTGGTTTCAATTGCGCTGATACCGCGTCGGCCCCTTTCGCGAGCAGGCTCGCACAGGGATATTCGGTATTACATGGGCCACTGTGGGAGCGAGCTTGCTCGCGAAAGCGCTGTGTCAGTTGGAGAAATCTGACTGACCCACCGCCATCGCTGGCAAGCCAGCTCCCACAGGTTTCAGTGGTGTTCACACCAAATGGGTGCGACGCAGACTCTTGTGGGAGCTGGCCTGCCAGCCAAGACAATCCAGCCAGCACTGAAAATTCCCGATCTGCACCCACCTTGCGCATCCCCGCCATCCCCGCCCTTTAGCAGTGCGCACTACCCAGTTTTTTCATCATTTGCAGCCAACAATTTCCTGATTTTCCTCATCGCGCACATGGGCCACCATCGATCTTGCCCGGCCGAAGTTGCCCGCCCAAGTGTCCGTCAGAGACCAATGGCAGCAACTGCCCAACGGCCGGCGCGCGTACTGCCCATGACAAAACTAAATCAACAGCGTCGGGAGTGCTCCATGATCAAGTCCTTGTGTATTCGTCTTTCTCATCCTCTGGCAATCACCGCCCTCGCGGCTTCAGTCGCGAGCGGCGCGCAGGCCGGCACGCTGTCGATCGGCCACACCACGTGGGTCGGTTACGGCACGCTGTATCTGGCGCGGGACCTCGGCTACTTCAAGGAAAACGGCCTGACCGTCGAGCTGCCGGTGGTCGAAGAGGCTTCGATGTACATGGCCGCGCAAGCGTCCGGGCAACTGTCCGGCTCGGCCTCGACCATCGATGAAGTGCTCAAGTACCGTCCGCAGTTCTGCTTCAAGGCGGTCGCGGCATTGGACGACAGTCACGGCGGCGACGGCGTGCTGGTTGGCAAGGACGTCAACAGCTTGCAGGAACTCAAGGGTAAGTCCGTGGCGGTCAACGAAGGCTCGACTTCGCAATTCTGGCTCTCATATCTGCTGAAGAAAAACGGCATGAGCATGAGCGACATCACCGTGCAGAACATGACCGCCGACGACGCCGCCACCGCGTTCATCGCCGGTCGCGTGCCGGCTGCGGTGACCTGGGAGCCGCACCTGTCGATGGTGCGTAACAAGCAGCAGGGCAAGGTGTTGATCGACAGCAGCAGCACGCCCGGGGTGATCGTCGATGTGGTGGCGCTCAACTGCACGGTGATCGAGAAGCAGCCGGAAGACGTCAAGGCGTTAGTCGCCGGTTTGTACAAAGCGGTGCAGTACACCAAGGATCATCCCGAAGACGCCTACAGGATCATGGCCAAAGGCGTTGGCGGTTACCTCTCCGATCCAAAGGAACTGGCCGCCGCCGCGCAAGGCGTGCGGTTCTACGATCAGGCCATGAGTGAGCAATTGTTCGGCGCGCCGGGCCAACCGGGCGACAGCGCGGCGCTGATCAAACTGGCCAACGAGACTGCCAGTGAATTGCAGGGCAAACCCTACAACGTCAGCAACGACGACCTGATCGACAACCGCTTCGTCAGCCCGCGCTAGGAGGTGCTGTCATGTTCAAGCGCAAATCGTGGCTGAGCCGCTGCCTGACGCCGAAAACCGCCTTGCCGGTGCAACTGGTGTGGAGCGCCAGCGGCCTGGCCTGGGTCTTGTTGGTTGGCCTGTGGGCAGGGTTGTCCTACGGCGGCATCGTGCCGGGCATGTTTCTGCCGACACCCGGAGCGGTAGTCGAAGCCGCCGTACGCCTGAGCCGCGACGGCACCCTGGGCCAGCATGTCTGGGCCAGCGTCGAAGTGGTGATGGTCGGTTTCATTCTGTCGTCGCTGGTAGCAGTGCCGCTGGGCTTGCTGATGGGCAGCTTTCGCATCGTTCAGGCGTTTCTCGAACCGCTGGTGAACTTCATTCGCTACCTGCCGGTGACTTCGTTCGTGCCGCTGTTCATTTTGTGGATCGGCATCGGTCTGGAGCAGCGCGTGTCGGTGATCATTTTCGGCGTGTTCTTCCAGCAACTGGTGATGATCGCTGACGTCTCGAAAGGCATTTCCAAAGACCTGATCAACGCCTCGTACACCTTGGGCTCGAGCCGCCGCGACGCGGTATTGCATGTGATAGCCCCGGCCTCGGTGCCGGGCGTGCTCGACACCTTGCGCGTCACCATGGGCTGGGCCTGGACCTATCTGGTCGTGGCTGAGCTGGTCGCCGCGTCCAGCGGTCTGGGTTATCTGAGCCTGAAAGCCATGCGCGGTTTTCAGGTCGATGTGATTTTCCTCGCCATCGCGATCATCGGCCTGCTCGGGCTGGTTACCGATCAACTGTTTCGCTTTCTCCGTTTGAGGGTTGCCGCATGGGCTCAGTGACTGCTGCCAATCATCGTTTCATCGAACCCGTTGCGGCCACCGCGCAAGCGGCTCCAAGGTTGCAGGTCGACAAGGTCAGCCTGCGCTATGAAAAGCCTGACGGCGGTATCTTCACCGCGCTGGAAGCAGTCTCGTTCGAAGTGCCGGACCAGCAGTTCGCCGTGCTGGTCGGGCCGTCGGGTTGCGGCAAATCGAGCCTGTTGTACCTGACCGCGGGCCTGGCCGAGCCGACCTCCGGCGAAATCTACGTCGGCGGCCAGCAAGTGCAGGGGCCTGGGGCTGATCGCGGCATGGTCTTTCAGAGCTACACGCTGTTTCCGTGGCTGACCGTGCGCCAGAACGTCGAGTTCGGCCTCAAGCGTCGCGGCATGCCGGCGGCGCGGCGCAAGGAAATCGTCGACTACTACGTCAATGAAGTGGGGCTGAGCGGGTTCGCCGACAACTACGCCAAACAGCTGTCGGGCGGAATGATGCAGCGGGTGGCGATCGCTCGGGCGCTGGCCAACGACCCGCAGATCCTGCTGATGGACGAACCCTTCGGCGCGCTCGACAGCCAGACGCGTTTGCAGATGCAGCAGCTGTTGCTGCGGGTCTGGGGCCACAGCAAGAAAACCGTGCTGTTCGTCACCCACGATATCGACGAAGCGATCCTGCTCGGTGACCGCGTCTATGTCATGGGCGCGAAACCCGGGCGGATCAAGCAGATTCTCGACGTACCGATCGATCGCCCGCGCTCGCTGGACATGGTCATGGAGCGCTCGTTCATCGACATGAAACGGCAGATCTTCGGCCTGCTGCACGATGATCTGGAAGAAGTGCACCGAGCCGAATGACACACCGTACCTGTGGGAGCGAGCCTGCTCGCGAAGACTTTTTGTCATATGGTGGGTGCGCTGACAGACAGGACGCTTTCGCGAGCAGGCTCGCTCCCACCCAGAGGGCAAAAATACGTTCAGCCCGATGCAAAAACCGTCTCGACCCAGCCCTGCAACGTGTACTTGCGGTAGACGTGCTCGGGCACATCGACATACGGCTCGCTGATGAAGCTTTGCGGAATCTGTGGATCGGCCTCGTCGATCACCAGAATGTTCGCCGGGTTGTAGAAGTCATAGTCGACCACGCCGGGGTTGGTGGTGATGACCTTCTTGCGCGCGGCCATGGCTTCGAAAAAACGGAAGCTCAACCCGGCCTGACCTGGTTTGGCGATGTCGAGAATGATCCGCGAGCGCTTGACAAGCGCACCGACCGTATCCAGTGGCAGACGTTGCTCGAAAAACGTGATCCCCGGGTGCGCGCCCGGGATCGGTTTGCACTGCACCAGAAACTTGTAGTCGCTGACGCCAAGCCGATCAAACGCCCGCGCGAGGCCTTCAAGCGCCGGAACGCGGTCTTTGCCAGCCATGACCACGAAGGCGCTGTAGTCGCCGTCGTCAGCGTCCGCGTCGTAGTCGTCGTAAATGAAATTGTGCAGTTTTTTCAGGCCGTATTGCTGCGCGTTCTGCGGATCGAACGAGAACACCTCGTCGTACCCGGCAAGTTGTTCCCGGGTCATCGGCCATCGGCTGAAACTGTCATAGAGGTAGGCGATCTTGCGCGAGGATGCGTCCAGGCCGATAGCCAAATGCTCTGGGTCTATTTGTGCCGGGTTGATAACGAGGGCAACGTCAAACGGCCCGTGTGCCTCTACTGCCTTTTTGAACTGGCGTAATTTGGCCCAGCGTCTGAGCGGGCGGCGCAGAATTTTCGGCGCCCGGTTGAACGCATCGGCCATCAACGCCGTATCGATGAAGCACACAGCGTTCTCGGCCCGTAAATGATCTGCCAGCTTGCGCGCGTAACCGCCAATATCCTTGCATACCAATAAGATTTTCATGGCTTTCCATGTCGTGAATCGGGGGGCGTCGACTACACCGGTCGTTAGCCGTGCAACTAAGGCGCGGCGGGTAACAGGAAGCGCGCGATCACCGGCAAATGATCGGAAATGCGCAACGTATCGTCCTGGCGCACCCGCGCTTCGAGCCGTTTGATCTTCGGGCTGTAGAACAGGTAGTCGACGGTACGGTCCGGGCCGTTCAGGCCGGGATCGTTGGGATAATGGGTCAGCCACTTGGCGCGGTCGATGCCGCCAGCTTCATTGTTGGTGGGAATCATCGGGTACTTGTCCCACAGCAGATGCAACTCGCTGTCGGCCGAGTAGGGCGTGCGCTGCTCGGTTGGGAGGCGTCGGTACTGGCCCAGCGGCAGCAGATTGAAGTCGCCGCCAATCAGCCACGGCAAGCCCTGGCTTTCGTACTTGTCGAGCACCTTGGCCACCGCGCTCACTTGCGCCTGCAAGGTCGCGTCCGGTTGGCTGGCGTGTTCCAGATGCGTATTGAAGACGGTCAATTGCCCGCCATCGCTCAGCGGCAGTTTGCTGACCAGCAAGGCATCCCTGGGCTGGAACTGGCGGCTGATGAGATTGGCGTCGGCGACCGGCAACTGCAGGCGTTCGGCGTGTTCGATGCGATAGCGGCTGAGGGTCGCCAATTGTCGGCCAACGCTGCCGAAAATCTGCGGCTCGGGGACGAAGTCGGCTTTCCAGTCGAACGCGCTGACGCTGCACGGATACAGATCGGCGACCCGTTCCTGCAACAGCTTGAGCTGGTTCTGGTAGTCGCTGGCCTTGGCACCGTCGTCGAGTTCCTGGAGCAATACCACGTCGGGCTGCTCATCGCGGATCACCCGCGCCACTTCATCGAGGCTGAACGCCATGTCTTCGGCAGTCGGTGCTTCGTCGTTGCCTTGGGCCAGGTCGTTCCAGAACACATAACGTTTGCCGGCCAGGTATTGCACGTTCCAGATCATGACCTTCAGCGCCTGGCCCGGCACCAGTGTCGGGGCCGTTGCGGTGCAACTGACCGGCAGGGTTTCGCGGGCGTCGGGGCGCCAGGTCAGGCTGAAGATCAGCGCGCCGATCACCACGATGGCCAGTACAACGAACAACAACGAGTAGCGCAGTAGACGGGTCATGGCTCGGCTTATAGCGTTACAGAAAGTGGCCCCGAGCATACCTGACGGGCGGCGCGAAGCCCAAGCGCTGCGCGGTCAGATCGTTCCGTCACGCTTGTCAGGCAATTCGCTGATCAGCATGAACAGGCGGAACAGGACGACACTGGTGAACAGTTGCAGGAAGCTGTGAGCGCTGTCGATCAGCACCGCGATCAGCGGATTTTGCGGCTCGGGATAAACCGCCAGCGTTGCGCCTTTGAGCAGCCACAGCGGGGTCATCACGCAAAGAATGCACAGCAGGATTCGCCAGAAATGCCCACGCGTCAGGCGCAGGCTTTCCTTCATCGCCTGCAACGGGCCCAGACCGCGCAGCACCAGCAGATACTCGCCGAACGCGAGCATGACCATCAGCATCAGGCCCGGCAGGAAGTACAACGACAGGCCAAGCAGAATCAGCAAGGTGTTGAGTGCGGTCAGCAGGGCGAAGCGCGGCCAAAGGGTCGCCGCCATCGCCAGCAGGTCGCGGTTGCGCGGCGACTCGCCACGGCTGCGGGCATCGAGAAACAGGATCAGTGCCGCGGTGTACAACGGGTAAACCAGCAGACCGACGATGATGCTGACCCCGGCGAAGGTGTCCGGCCCGCTGGCGTGATCGACCGCCTGCTGCAAGAAAGCCTCGACGATCACCAGCGGCAGGCACAACTGCACGATGCTGCCCAGATGGCGTTTGAAAAAATACAAAGAGTCGCGCAGTACTTCGAGGGCATTCATCAGTCGGTATCGCAGGTCGAAAACAGTGGCTCACTTTAACCGATGCAACGCGGGGCGACACAAACGTAAACATTCGGTAAAGGTCATTGAAACGTTTTGTCACTGTCTCCATTACAGGAGAGCACCACGCCCAGAGTGGGCGAGGGCATGTTATTACCGGCAATCTACGAGGTCGCCATGAACAGCGAAGAGCAAACCCTGATCGATGGACTGTTTTCCCGGCTGCAACAGGCCGAAACGGAGGCAGCCCCGCGTGACGCCCAGGCCGAGGCGCGGATCAAGGAACACCTGACGCGCCAGCCGGCGGCAGGCTATTTCATGACCCAGGCGATTCTGGTGCAAGAGGCGGCGCTCAAGAGCCTCAATGAACAGAACCAGCAACTGACTCAGCAGGTGCAGCGCTTGCAGGCCGAGTTGCAGTCAGCCAAGGCGCAAGGTGCCGCACCCGCAGCGAGCGCTGGCGGTGGCTTCCTGTCGAGCATCTTTGGCGGCGGCAGTTCGCGCCCGGCGCCGACGCAAGGTACCGCTCCGGCATCCACGGGTGGCTGGCGCGAGCCGGCGCCGCAGCAGAGCTTCCAGGCTCCAGCGCCCCAGCAGAACTTCGGCACCGCGCCGCCCAACTACGCGCAACAAGCGGCGCCTGCGGCAGGTAGCAGCTTCCTCGGCGGCGCTTTGAAAACCGCGGCCGGTGTGGCCGGCGGTGTGATGCTGGCGCAGGGCATCAGCAGCCTGTTCCACCATAACCAGCAACCGGAAGAAATCGTTGAGGTGATCAAGGAAGAGCCGGCGCAGGTCGCCGACCAGAGCAACAACGGCTGGGGCGATGACCAGCGCGTGGCGGACAACGGTTACTCGGGCAATGACCAGGGCGGTTTCAGCGACGCCGATTACAGCAGTGACAATTCGTCATTCTTCGATGACGACGACTCCTTCGTCTGATTCACCATTCGTCCGGAGCCCTGCGGGGCTTCGGGCCGATTATTCGCGGAACCCTCCTTCAGGCTGGCATACTGAGCGCCTTTTTCGGGCCTGATCGCCTGATCCCGCTTCGTGCGCGTGCGCACCCACAGGAACTCCGGTGAAAAAAATCGCAGTGTTCGCCGACGTGCAGAACCTCTACTACACCGTGCGTCAGGCCTATGGTTGCCATTTCAACTACGCCGCGTTGTGGGCCGATATCAGCAAGGACGGGCAGATCGTCGAGGCCTACGCCTACGCAATCGATCGCGGCGACAGCAAGCAGCAGCAATTTCAGCAGATCCTGCGCAACCTCGGTTTCACCGTGAAACTCAAGCCCTACATCCAGCGCAGCGACGGCTCGGCCAAGGGCGACTGGGACGTGGGCATCACCCTCGACATCATGGACGCCGCCGATCACGTCGATGAAGTGGTGCTAGCCTCCGGTGACGGCGATTTCGACATGCTGCTCGAACGCATCATCAGCAAACACGGCGTGCAAGCGGTGGCTTACGGCGTACCCGGCCTGACCGCCAACTCGCTGATCCGCGCCGCCAGCCGCTACGTGCCGATCGAAGGCGCGTTGCTGCTGAAGAATTAAGCTCAAGCATTGATTGAACGGAGTTGAACCCGGTTTGGAACGCATTGCAGTCATCGACTTTGAAACCACGGGCCTGGCGCCGAACAGCAACTGCCGTGCCACGGAAATCGCTGTGGTCATGCTGGAAAACGGCCGCATCGTCGAGCGTTATCAAAGCTTGATGAACGCTGGCGTACGCGTCCCGGCGTTTATCGAACAACTGACCGGCATCAGCAACGCCATGCTACGCAGTGCGCCGCCCGCCGAGCGGGTGATGGAAGAGGTCAACGAATTCGTCGGTTGCACGCCACTGCTGGCGCACAACGCCTCGTTCGATCAGAAGTTCTGGGACTTTGAACTGGGACGGATCAAACGCACCCGTTTGCAGAATTTTGCCTGCTCCTTGTTGCTGGCACGGCGCTTGATGCCGGCAGCACCCAATCACAAACTCGGCACCCTCACCACCTTCGCCAGCTTGCCACACACTGGCCAGGCTCACCGGGCCATGGCCGACGCCGAAATGGCGGCCAACCTGATGGCGCATCTGGCCGACGAGTTGCGGCACAAGCACGGCGTGCGCGAGCTGAACCATGACCTGCTGTGCAAATTGCAGAAAGTCCCCGCTGCCAAGGTCAACGAACACTTGCTGCGCTACCGCTGATCCGGGGCACAACCACTGATCGTTCCCACGCTCTGCGTGGGAATGCAGCCCGGGACGCTCCGCGTCCCTTTCAAAGCCGAACGCGGAGCGTCCGTTGAGGCATTCCTTTGCTGCGCGTGGGAACGATCCAATTCCATGGGAGCGAGCCTCATGGTGCTCAGCTGCTTTCATGCAAAAGTGTACCGGCGCGATAAACAGGTTTTGTAACTTATTTTTACTGGCGCGCCTTTCTAGAATACTCAATTTCCTGACACTGACCGTCGAGCTGCCCATGCCTGCCCTGCGCCGTTTTTCCTTGCCTTTGATCGCCGCATTTTTTGCGTTGTATGTGATCTGGGGATCGACCTATCTGGTGATCCGCATCGGCGTTGAATACTGGCCGCCGCTGATGCTGGGTGGGGTGCGCTTCGTGATTGCCGGCACGTTGATGTACGCCTTTCTGCGCTGGCGCGGTGCGCCGGCGCCGACCTGGGCGCAGTGGAAGGCGGCGGGGCTGATCGGGATTTTGCTGCTCAGTTTCGGTAACGGCGCGGTGAGCGTGGCCGAGCACACCGGTGTGGCTTCCGGCGTGGCGGCGCTGGCGGTGGCGACGGTGCCGCTGTTCACCTTGTTGTTCGGCTATTTCTGGGGCGCGCGCAACACCCGTCTCGAGTGGGCCGGGGTAGCGTTGGGGATTATCGGCATCGCCATGCTCAACATGGGCTCCAACCTGCAATCCAGCCCGCTGGGCGCCGCATTGTTGATTTTCGCTGCGGCGACCTGGGCGTTCGGTTCGGTGTGGAGTAAATATCTGCCGTTGCCGCAGGGGGCCATGGCCAGCGCGGTGGAAATGCTGGTCGGCGGTGTCGTGCTGCTGATCGGCAGCGCGGTGAGCGGTGAACACCTGCAAGCGCTGCCGCCGGTCGAAGGCTGGCTGGCGCTGGCCTACCTGATTTTCTTCGGCTCGATCATCGCCTTCAATTCCTACATGTACCTGCTCAAGCATGTGCGCCCGGCGGCGGCGACCAGTTATGCCTACGTCAACCCGGCGGTAGCCGTGTTGCTGGGGATCGTGTTTGTCGGCGAGACCATTGGTATCGAAGAAGCGCTGGCGATGCTGGTGATCATCAGCGCCGTATTGCTGATCAGCCTGCCGCAGTGGCGTCGGCCGAAACAAGTACCGGTCGAGGAGGCGCAAGCCGATCCGACGGAAGCGCGGACGAATTAGGGTAAACTGCGCGGCATTGCATCCCCGCGTCATTTTTTCCTACGGTACTCCCATGACTTTCGCCTCCCTTGGCCTGATCGAACCCTTGCTGCGCTCCCTCGAGACGCTCGGCTACCAGACCCCGACGCCGGTGCAGGCGCAAGCCATTCCGGCCGTGCTGGCCGGTCGCGACCTGATGGCGGCGGCCCAGACCGGCACCGGCAAAACCGCCGGTTTCGCCTTGCCACTGCTGCAGTTGCTGGCCATGGAAGGGCCGAAAGTCACCGCCAACTCGGCGCGTGCGCTGATTCTGGTGCCGACCCGCGAGCTGGCCGAACAGGTCCACGAAGCCGTGCGCCAGTACGCGGAAAACCTGCCGCTGCGCACTTATGCGGTGTACGGCGGTGTCAGCATCAACCCGCAGATGATGAAGCTGCGCGGCGGCGTCGATGTGCTGGTCGCCACGCCCGGTCGCTTGATCGACCTGTTCCGCCAGAACGCGCTGAAGCTCAATCAGCTGCAAACGCTGGTGCTGGATGAAGCCGACCGTATGCTCGACCTGGGCTTCTCTGAAGAACTGGCGAACATCTACCGCATGCTGCCGAAAAAGCGCCAGACCCTGCTGTTCTCCGCAACCTTCTCCGATGACATCCGCCTGCTGGCCGGGCAGATGCTCAACGATCCGCTAACCGTCGAAGTCAGCCCGCGCAACGTGGCGGCCAACACGGTCAAGCAATGGATCGTCACGGTGGACAAGAAGCGCAAGGCCGAACTGTTCGTGCACCTGATGCGCAAGAACAAGTGGAAGCAAGTGCTGGTGTTCGCCAAGACCCGCAACGGTGTCGATGCGCTGGTGGAAAAACTCCAGGGCCTGGGCGTCAACGCCGACGGTATCCATGGCGACAAACCACAGGCGACCCGCCAGCGTGCGCTGGACCGGTTCAAGCTCAGCGAAGTGCAGATTCTGGTCGCGACCGACGTCGCTGCCCGTGGTCTGGACATTGAGGATTTGCCGCTGGTGGTGAACTTCGATCTGCCGATCGTCGCCGAGGATTACATTCACCGCATCGGCCGGACTGGCCGCGCAGGTGCTACCGGTGAGGCGATCTCGCTGGTGTGTGCCGACGAAGTGAACATGCTCTCGGCCATCGAAATGCTCACGCGCCAGACCTTGAAGCGCCAGAACGAACCGGATTTTGAGCCGGAGCACCGCGTACCGGACACCGATGCCAGCGGTCAGGTGATCAAGAAGCCGAAGAAACCGAAAAAGCCAAAAGCGTCGGGCGGTGGCGGTGGTAAACGCAATCTGGGCAAGTGGGTGGACAGCGGTGATACGCAAGCGCCGGAGCCGTCGATCAAGCCAGTGCGCAAGGTGCCGGTGTTCAATACCGGGCCGCGCAAGCGTAAGCCTTAAAAGCAGCTTCGAGTGGCAAGCTGCAAGCTGCAAGTTAGAAGCGCTTTGCTTTGGCTTGCAGCTTGCAGCTTGCAGCTTGCGGCTCAAAGCTTGCCGC
Organism: Pseudomonas fluorescens; assembly: GCA_902825215.1. Lineage (GTDB taxonomy): Bacteria > Pseudomonadota > Gammaproteobacteria > Pseudomonadales > Pseudomonadaceae > Aquipseudomonas > Aquipseudomonas fluorescens_G. The sequence continues at coordinate 5,366,917 of LR782234.1, read as the reverse complement.
TGCTTTTAAGCCATTGCAGCATTCCCAACCCGGCCGCCCGTCCACTGGCAAAGCACCCGGTCAGCAAATACCCTCCGGTCGGCGCTTCCCAATCAAGCATTTCACCGGCGCAAAACACCCCCGGCAGCGCCTTGAGCATCAAGCGCTCATCCATCGCCTCGAATGTCACCCCGCCGGCGCTGCTGATCGCTTCGTCCAGCGGCCGGGTTTTTACCAAGGGCAGCGGCAGTGCTTTGATCGCCCGGGCCAACAGCGCTGGATCGGCGAACGTCTCGGCATCGGTCAACTCACGCAACAACGCCGCTTTCACCCCATCAATCCCGACCTGACTGTGCAGATGCTTGGCCATCGAGCGCGAACCACGCGGTTTGCTCAACGCCGCCTGCAATTTATCCACAGGGCGACCGGGCAGCAGATCGATGTGGATAACCGCTGCGCCATAGCGATTGATTGCCTCACGGATCGGCGCCGACAGGGCATAGATCAGGCTGCCTTCGATGCCGGTTGCGGTGATCACGCATTCGCCCAAGCGCGGCACATCGTCGTCCAGGCCGATAGCGACGTTCTTCAGCGGCGCACCGGCGAATTTGCTCACCATCAATTCGCTCCAGGCCTGTACCTCGAAGCCGCAATTACTCGGCTGCAACGGCGCCAGATCCACGCCGCGCTGCTCCAGCGACAACATCCAGGCGCCATCCGAGCCCAGGCGCGACCAACTGCCGCCGCCGAGGGCCAGCAAGGTAGCGTCGGGGCTGACGCGGATTTCGCCGTCCGGGCTGTCGATGCGCAAGGCGCCGTGTTCATCCCAGCCGAGCCAGCGGTGACGGGTGTGGATAACCACACCGCTGTCGCGCAGCCGCTTGAGCCAGGCGCGCAGCAGCGGGGCGGCTTTCATGTCGGTGGGAAATACGCGGCCGGAGCTGCCGATGAAGGTTTCGATGCCCAGCGCATGAATCCACTGGCACAACGCATCAGCGTCAAAACCGCGCAGCAGCGGGGCGATGTGCGGTGCGCGTTCGGCGTAGCGCGAGAGGAAGGCCGGGTAAGGTTCGGAGTGGGTGATGTTCATGCCGCCGACCCCGGCCAGCAGGAATTTACGCCCCACCGAGGGCATGCCGTCATACAAATCCACGCGGATGCCGGCCTGGCTCAGCACTTCGGCGGCCATCAGGCCGGCGGGGCCACCGCCGATGATGGCGACGTGAGCAGTAATCGGGGCGGAGTTCTGGGTCATGGGCGGTGCGCTGCGGTATGGCGGGATGAGGCGCGCATTCTAGCAGCGCCGCTCCTTGTGGTAGAGCCCATGTGGGAGCGAGCCTGCTCGCGAAGGCGGTGGGTCAGTCAATTTGATGTTGGATGTGCGGACGCTTTCGCGAGCAGGCTCGCTCCCACAGGTTCAGTGGTGAATTCCAGGCTGATCAAAAAACAAACAGTGCGCTGTACGCCACGCCCCATATGGCCTGCAGTCCCTTTCACTCAGGTTATCCACAGGCAGTTCCACAGCGATTGTGGGTAACGCAGCACACCTCAGTGACAACCGTGTGAATCCCACACCCGTTGTGCGCTGTGGTGGAGGATGCCGTGGCGGCGGGCGAGGGCGTGGCGGTCCTTGCTGTAGCCGCCGCCGATCACACCCACCACCGGTATGTCGCGGCCCAGGCAATGGCGCATCACGCTCTCATCACGGGCGGCAACGCCTTCGTCGGTCAGTTGCAGATAGCCGAGGGCGTCGTCCTTGTGCACATCGACACCGGCGTCGTAGAGCACCAGGTCCGGTTGATACAACGGCAACAGGTAATTGAGCGTGTCATCGACCACCTGCAGATAATCGGCATCGCCCATGCCCTTGGGCAGCGGAATGTCCCAGTCGCTGTCGGCCTTGCGTGCAGGAAAATTCTTCTCGCAGTGCAGGGAAACGGTAATCGCCTCCGGTGTGTCATGAAGAATTCGCGCCGTGCCATCGCCCTGATGCACGTCGCAATCGAAGATCAGCACCCGATTGACCCGGCCGCTTTGCAGCAGGTACTGGCTGATGATCGCCAGGTCATTAAAGATGCAGAAACCCGCCGGATAATCGTAATGCGCGTGATGGGTGCCGCCCGCCAGATGGCAGGCCAGGCCATGCTCCAAAGCTTTTTCCGCCGTGAGGATCGAACCGCCGACCGCGCGCACCGTGCGCCGCGCCAGGGCTTCGTTCCACGGCAGGCCGAGACGCCGTTGGTCTTCGCGGGACAACTCGCCGCTCATGTAGCGTTCGATATAGCTGCGGTCATGGGCGAGGGCGAGGATGTCGTTAGGGCAGATCTGCGGTCGCAGCAGATCGGCGTCGCGGGTCAGGCCTGTGTCGACCAGGTGATCGCGCAGCAGACGGAACTTGTCCATCGGGAAGCGGTGATCCGCCGGGAACTCGGGGCTGTAGTCTTCGTGGTAGATCAGCGGCAAAGGCATGGTGATGTCTGATATTGGCGGGTCATTCGGGAATTCGGCGCAGCGCTGACGATCCTACCAGCGATGTAGACTGGCGGCATGGAAATGGAGAAGACGATGGAGCCAATACTGGAACTGCAAAGCGCACGCTTGCTGATGCGACAGTGGCAGGACGAGGATTTGCCGGCGTTCGCGGCGATGTGTGCTGATCCGCAGGTGATGCGCTACTTTCCGGCACCCTTGACCCGGCTGGAAAGCGCGGCGGTGATCGGGCGCATACGCGGGCATTTTTCCGAACATGGCTTTGGGTTGTGGGCGCTGGAGCGCAAGGATACCGGCGAATTCATCGGTTTCACCGGGCTTGGGGTGGTCGGCTTTGACGCGCCGTTCACCCCGGCCGTGGAAATCGGCTGGCGCCTGGCCAAGGAACATTGGGGCCTGGGTTATGCCAGTGAAGCGGCGTGGACCGCGTTGCGTGCCGGTTTCGACCAACTGAAGCTGGAAGAAATCGTCTCGTTCACTGCGCAAAGCAATCTGCCCTCGGAGAAGGTCATGCAGGCGATCGGCATGCACCACGATCCGCAGGATGACTTCGATCACCCCAAGCTTGCCGCCGACCATCCGTTGCGTCGGCATGTGCTGTACCGCATCAGCCGCGAACAATGGTTGCAAACCTTGCATGAATAAGCCGACACGGACGTTTACAATGGCCGCCAAATCATTGGCCCGCGCCAGAATCTGAATCGGCCGCCGCAGCCAAGACTGCGCGGCACTGCTTTGTGTGAGGAGAGTCTGAATGAGCCAAGTGTTGGAAGATCTGGTCGACTTGCTGACCCTGGAACCGATCGAAGAAAACCTTTTCCGTGGCCGCAGCCAGGATCTGGGTTTCCGTCAGTTGTTCGGTGGTCAGGTGCTCGGCCAGTCGCTGTCGGCGGCCAGTCAGACCGTTGAAGAAGCGCGGCATGTGCATTCGATGCACGGCTATTTCCTGCGCCCCGGCGACGCCAAGTTGCCGGTGGTGTACTCGGTCGATCGCGTGCGCGATGGCGGCAGTTTCAGCACGCGCCGCGTCACGGCGATCCAGAAGGGCCACCCGATTTTCACCTGCAGCGCTTCGTTCCAGTACGACGAAAAAGGCTTCGAGCACCAGAGCCAGATGCCCGTGGTGGTCGGCCCGGAGAACCTGCCCTCGGAGCTGGAACTGACCCAGCAACGCGCGCACCTGATCCCCGAGCACATGCGTGAAAAACTGCTCTGCCCGAAACCGATCGAAGTGCGCCCGGTCACCGAAAAAGACCCGTACAACCCGCAACCGGCCGATCCGGTCAAATATGTCTGGTTCCGTGCCGATGGCGCCCTGGCCGACATTCCCGCACTGCACAAATACCTGCTGGCCTACGCCTCGGACTTCGGCCTGCTGACCACCTCGATGCTGCCCCACGGCAAATCGGTGTGGCAGAAGGACATGCAAGTCGCCAGCCTCGATCACGCGCTGTGGTTCCACAACGACCTGCGCGCCGATGACTGGTTGCTCTACGCCATGGACAGCCCATGGGCCGGCAACTCCCGCGGATTCTCTCGCGGCAGCGTGTACAACCGTGCCGGGCAACTGGTGGCCTCGGTGACGCAGGAAGGCCTGATCCGCCATCGCCAGGATTGGGCATGAGCCTGGCCGAGGTGCGTCATTGGGTGTTCGACATGGACGGCACCCTGACCGTGGCCGTGCATGACTTCGCGGCCATTCGCGTGGCGCTGGCGATCCCGCCGGAAGACGACATCCTCACTCACCTCGCCGCGTTGCCGGCTGCTGAAGCCGCGGCTAAACATGCGTGGCTGCTCGAGCATGAGCGCGATCTGGCGCTGGGCTCGACCCCGGCCACCGGCGCGGTGGAACTGGTGCGTGAGCTGCACGCACGCGGCTATCGCCTCGGCATCCTCACCCGCAACGCACGGGAGCTGGCGCATGTAACGCTGGAGGCGATCGGTCTGGCCGACTGCTTCAAGGTCGAGGATGTCTTGGGCCGCGATGAAGCGCCGCCAAAACCGCACCCCGGTGGCTTGCTGAAACTGGCGCAGGCCTGGGATGTGCCGGCCAGTGAAATGGTCATGGTCGGTGATTACCGCTTCGATCTCGATTGCGGACGAGCGGCGGGAGCGCGCACGGTGCTGGTCAATCTGCCGGATAACCCGTGGCCGGAGTTGACCGACTGGCATGCACGCGATTGCGTTGAGTTGCGGCGGATGCTTCAGGCCTGAGCCCTCCATTACCTGACTGGGCGCTTTCGCGAGCAGGCTCGCTCCCACAGTTGAAATGCATTCCCCTGTGGGAGCGAGCCTGCTCGCGAAGGGGGCGGCCCTTTCAGCAAAAACTCACTGATCGAACAACGCCTTCTGCCCCTCCGCCGAGGTCAGCATCTCATCACCGTTATGCCCGACCCCAGGCACTTCAACCAGCCGCTGGTTAACGCCCTCCGGATGCCGGCGCAGCAGGTAACCGAAATACAATTTTCCACGCATCAACCGATAAGCGCCTTGCGCCTCGGCGGCGCAGCTCTTGTCCAGTGCCGGGTGCTCGGGGTCAGTGTCCTGCTGCCCGAGCAGATAAATCACCTCGCGTTTGACGTATCGGCTTTCCACCTGTAACGGCGTTTGCCCGCCGGCGTACACCGGCATGTCGGCCAGGCCGTATTTCCAGCGATTGAAGCCCGGACACGCAGCGTGATCGAACGCCACCGGGCGCTGCTCGTTGAAATAGGCGTAGGAGGACGGATTGGCGACGACGTAACGCAAGCGGATGCCGTTGGTTTTCAGCGCCGGCTGATCCTTGGCGAGCAAGGCGTAACGCTGCACCACCTGAGCGCCGCCGGAGTGGCCGAAGATCACCACCTGCTTCACATCGGGAAACTGCTTGCGATCGCTGACGCGCGCGACGATTTCATCGAGGGCCGCGTACGAACTCAACGGATTCGGCCCGATCGACAAGCCGCCGCCCATCCAGTCGTTACCCTGCCAGCGCAGTAGTGTCTCGGGCAGCGAGTACAGGGCAACGTCGCTTTCATTGAGAAACTGCGGCGCGATCACCAGCGTGTGGCTGCTTTGCCCGGCCAGTTCGGTGGCGCTTTCGGCGCTCTTGCGGTAGGTCTCGGCGTTACGCAAACGACCGTGGACAACGATGACCACGCGCTCGATTTTCTCCGGCGCCGGGCCGATGCCCACCGCCATTTCCCCGGCCTTGAATTGCAAGCGACCGGGGCTGATCGCGTCGACACCCGCTGCTTGCGCAGTGCCAGCAACGATCAGTAACGCCAAAAGCCATTTATGCATTTACAGGTTTTTCGCCGCGAAGGTGTCGCACTGGCCGACCTGGCCCTGCGCGAATCCGGTTTTGAACCAGCGCACCCTTTGCGCCGACGTGCCGTGGGTAAACGAGTCTGGCACCACACGGCCCTGACCCTGTTGTTGCAGGCGATCATCACCGATCGCATTGGCCGCGTTCAAGGCCTCTTCAATGTCGCCGGGTTCCAGCCAGTTGAGGCGTTTCTGCGCGCTGTAGGCCCAGACACCGGCGAGGCAGTCGGCCTGCAGTTCCTGCCGCACCAGCAGGCCGCCATCACCTTCCATTTGCCGACCTTGCTGGCGCGCGGTCTGCATTTTCGCCGAGACGCCGAGCAGCGTCTGCACGTGGTGGCCAACTTCGTGCGCGATCACGTAGGCCTGGGCGAAGTCGCCGGCAGCTTTGAAGCGTTGCGACATTTCCTGGAAAAACGCCATGTCCAGATAGACTTTCTGGTCGGCGGGGCAATAAAACGGGCCGCTGGCCGAAGTCGCCATGCCGCAGGCGGAGTTCACTCGATTGCTGAACAGCACCAGGGTCGGGTCTTTGTACTGCCGACCGGCCTGCTGGAAAATCGCGCCCCAGGTGTCTTCGGTGTCGCCAAGGATCGAACCGACGAATTCGGCTTGCTCATCGTTGGCCGGCGGTGCCTGACGGGTCTGCGAGGTGGGCGCCGACTGCTCCATTTGCCCGGTCAACTGGCCGAGAATCTGCAACGGGTCCTGGCCGGTGATCCAGCCGATGCCGACGATCAACAGGATCGCCCCCAGGCTCAGGCCTTTGCCGCCGCCAAAACGCATACCGCCGCCACCGCCTGAGTCATCACCCCGGGCATCGACGACGTTGTCACTGCGTCGGCCTTTTTTCCATAGCATGTGGGAATCCTCTTTACGGGTGATGAATCAGATGGTGATGAGTGTTGCCGCTGTGTGAGTGTGGCGCCAGTCCGGTCGTCCGTCCATTCACAAGCGCCTGCGTCGGGCGGCTTGTTATTGACGGTCGGCAGGTCCGCAAATTCAATCCACTGCAGAATTTCTCCGGGCATTTTCGTGAACTGGCACTGTAGACAGCAGTCTGTGATGGGGCGGGCCCGCTGTAGCCGACATGGCCGGAATCTTGCCTCACACTTTTGCTCAACGGCGGATTCCCGGCGTGGATTTTTCTGGCTCGGTTCGGCTTGCTGAAAGCTCGGCCAGCTATGATTGCCGAAGCCGATCGCCACCGTATTGTTTTCAGAGATTGCCAATGACCGTCAGCACTCCGCTCTCCGGCGTCAACCAGCCCTTCAAGGGGATCCTGCTGATTGTCGTGGCGACGTTTCTGTTTTCCAGCCACGACGCGTTGTCGAAATATCTCTCCGGTTTCTATCCGATCGTGATGGTGGTGTGGGCGCGTTATGTCGTACACACCTTATTGATGGCAGGGATTTTTCTGCCGCAATCCGGGTTGCGCGTGCTGCGTACCAAAAAGCCGCTATGGCAACTGGCACGCGCGCTGTGCCTGCTCGGCACCAGTCTGTTTTTCACCACGGCGCTGCTTTACATCCCGTTGGCGGAAGCCACGGCAGTCAACTTTCTTGCACCGGTATTGGTCACGGCGTTGTCGGTGCCACTGCTCAAAGAACGGGTCACGCGCGGGCAGTGGATCGCGGTGATCTGCGGTTTCATCGGCGTGCTGATCATCGTCCATCCCGGCGGTGAATTGTTCACTCCAGCGATCTTGTTGCCGTTCTGCTCGGCGCTGTTCTTTTGCTTCTATCAGTTGCTGACGCGCAAGCTCGCCGAAGTCGACAGCCCGACCACCAGCAACTTTTTCGCCGGGTTGTGCAATACCCTGGTGATGAGTGCGCTGGTGCCGTTCTTCTGGCAGGTGCCGACGCTGACGCATGCCGCGCTGATGCTGGCGCTGGGCAGTTGCGGGATGACTGCGCACCTGTTTCTCACCCAGGCATTCCGGCATGCCGCACCGGCGCTGCTGGCACCGTTCGGTTATTGCCAGATCGTGTTTGCCGGGTTGCTGGGCTGGTTGCTGTTCAGTCACACGCCGAGTTTGCTGACGATCGTTGGCATCGCGGTGATCTGTTGCAGCGGGCTGGCGGCGGCGTGGCAGCAGAGCCGCCGCTGAAGAAACCGACATACCCTTGTGGGAGCGAGCCTGCTCGCGAAGACGGTGAGTCAGTCAACATTGATGCTGAATGAAAGTCCGCATTCGCGAGCAGGCTCGCTCCCACAGAAGGGGTTTGCACAGTGGGATTTGTGCCGGCAGGATTACTCGGTGACAGTCGGGATTTTGCGCGGTGCCATGAAATACATCCACGTCAGCGCAAGGAAATACATCGCCGGAATCAGGGTGAACAACACGGTGTAGTTGTTGTTGGTGACGGTGAGGATGTGCCCGACGATCTGTGTCATGAACATGCCGCCGATGGCCGCGCACATGCCGCCGAAACCGAATACCGTGCTCATCATGTGCTTGGGTGTGTAGTCCATCACCAGGCTCCAGATGTTCGCGGTCCAGGCCTGGTGCGCACCGATCGCCAGCGAGATCGCCGCCACTGCTACCCAAAGATTGGCCGAACCGGCAGCCATGATCACACCGATGATGCAGCAGGCAAACAGCAGCATCGACAGCAGCCGCGCCTTGATCGAGTTCATCCCGCGACCGATCAGGAACGACGAGAGAATGCCGCCGCCGACACTGCCGAAGTCGGCCGTGACGTAGATGATGATCAGCGGAATGCCCATCTGTGTGACGTTGATGCCCAGGTTGTATTGCTGATTAAGAAACGGCGGCAGCCAGTACAGGTAGAACCAGAACACCGGTGCGGTCAGCGAGTAGGCGAGGGCGAAGGCCCAGGTGCCGCGCATCCGCAGGATTTTCGAGAACGGCACGCGGGCCTGTTCCGGTTCGACTTCCTGCTGGATGTAGTCCAGCTCGGACTGTTTAACGCTCGGGTGATCTTCCGGGTTGAAATACTTCAAACCCCAGAACAGCAGCCAGATTCCGCCCAGTGCCGCCATGCACAGGAACGCCGCCTGCCAGCCCCAGACGTGCAGCACCAGCGGCAGCAGCATCGGCGTGAACATCGCGCCGACGTTGGTGCCGGCGTTGAAGATGCCGGTAGCGACTGCGCGCTCGCCGGCCGGGAACCACAGGCGTGTGGTTTTCACGCAGGCCGGGTAGTTCGCCGCTTCGGTCAGGCCGAGGATGAACCGGCAGACCATGAAGCCGACCGCCGACGTCGCCAGGCCGTGGGCGCCGGTGGCCAGGCTCCACAGCAGCACCGCGCAGAAGAACACGCGCTTGACGCCAACGCGGTCGATCAAGCGACCTTGCAGGACGAAACCGATCGCGTAGCCGACCTGGAACCAGAAGTTGATGTTGGCGTAATCCATCGCCGTCCAGCTCATCTCCTTGGCAAGGATCGGCTGCATGACACCGAGGGCGGCGCGGTCGATGTAGTTCAGGGTGGTGGCGAAAAACACCAGCGCCAGCATGCCCCAGCGGGTCTTGCCGACGGCCATGGCGCCGCGGATCTTGTCGCCGATGCCACCCGTGGCAGTGCTCATGGCCGGGGCCATGCGGGAAGTCTGTGAAGGAATCATGTGTTCCACCCGTTTTTGGATTTGTTATTTGGTGTGCTTTTGCTTGCACGCTGCGACCGGCGGTTCAGGTCCGGACTCAATGTGCGGTCGATGTTGGGCAGTGGACAAAAAATCGTCAATTCGCCAAACCGCCATTGTGTTCGATAATCGCACGCAAAACTAACCGGGTAGTACACTTTAAATTGCTGCCGGAAACGATGCAGCCAATAATTTGCTCATCCTATAAAAGCGGCGCGGCTCACGCAGCCGCCGTTTCCAACGGGAGTTCAAACATGCAGCGTTCCATTGCCACCGTTTCCTTGAGCGGCACCCTGCCAGAAAAACTCGAAGCCATCGCCGCCGCCGGGTTCGACGGGGTGGAGATTTTCGAAAACGACCTCCTGTACTACGACGGCAGCCCGCGTGAAATCAAGCAGATGTGTGCTGACCTCGGCATCGCCATCACACTGTTTCAGCCGTTTCGTGATTTCGAAGGCTGCCGCCGTGACCGGCTGGCGCGCAATCTGGAACGCGCCGAGCGCAAGTTCGACCTGATGCAGGAACTCGGTACCGATCTGGTGCTGGTGTGCAGCAACGCCGCGGCCGACAGCGTCGGTGATCAGCAGATCCTTGTCGATGACCTGCGCCTGCTGGCCGAACGGGCCGGCGCGCGGGGTTTGCGCATCGGTTACGAAGCGCTGGCCTGGGGCCGCCACGTCAACACTTATCAACAGGTCTGGGACATCGTGCGTCAGGCCGATCACCCGAGCCTGGGCGTGCTGCTCGACAGCTTCCACACCTTGTCGCTCAAGGGCGATCCAGCGGCGATCGCCGACATTCCCGGCGACAAGATTTTCTTCGTGCAAATGGCCGACGCGCCGATCCTGCAGATGGACGTGCTGGAGTGGAGCCGGCATTTCCGCTGCTTCCCGGGGCAGGGCGAATTCGATCTGCCGGGCTTCCTCGCACCGATCATCCAGAGCGGCTACAGCGGGCCACTGTCGCTGGAAATCTTCAATGACGGCTTCCGCGCCGCACCGCCACGGGCCAATGCCGCCGACGGGCTGCGCTCGCTGCTGTATCTGGAAGAGAAGACCCGCCAGCGTCTTGAGCAGCAAGCCGAACCCGTGGCCAATCGCGAGATCCTGTTCAAAACGCCCAAGGCCAGCGAATACAACGGCATCGAGTTTCTGGAGTTTGCCGTCGACGAGGCGCTGGGCGCCAAGCTCAGCCATTGGCTGGAGCGCCTCGGTTTCGTCAAGGCCGGGCAGCATCGTTCCAAGAGCGTCAGCCTGCTGCGTCAGGGCGATATCAACCTGATTCTCAACTCCGAACCGTATTCCTTCGCCCACAGCTTTTTTGAAGCCCACGGCCCGTCGCTGTGCGCCACGGCGGTACGGGTCAAGGACAGTGCCAGCGCCTTGGCCCGGGCCGTTGCCTATAAAGGCCAGCCCTATCGCGGACTGGTCGGCCCCAACGAACTGGAACTGGCGGCGGTGCGTGCGCCGGATGGCAGCCTGATTTATCTGGTGGATGAGGAAGCGGACGTCTACGGCACCGATTTCAATCTGCTCCCCGACGCGCAGGCCCGTGGCGGTCTCAAGCGCATCGATCACATGGCCATGGCGCTTCCCGCCGACAGCCTCGACAGCTGGGTGCTGTTCTATAAAAGCCTGCTGGACTTCGAGGCCGATGACGAAGTGGTCTTGCCTGACCCTTACGGCCTGGTGAAGAGCCGCGCCTTGCGCAGCCGCGACAGTTCGATCCGCTTGCCGCTGAACATTTCCGAGAACCGAAACACCGCGATCTCCCATGCGCTGTCGAGTTATCGCGGTTCTGGCGTACATCACATTGCCTTCGATTGTGATGACATCTTCGCCGAAGTCAGTCGCGCCAAAGAGGCGGGCGTGCCGTTGCTGGACATTCCGCTCAACTATTACGACGACCTCGCCGCGCGTTTCGATTTCGATGACGAGTTTCTCAGCGAGCTGGCGTACTTCAATGTGCTGTATGACCGCGATGCACAGGGCGGCGAACTGTTTCACGTCTACACCGAACCGTTCGAGGGACGGTTCTTCTTCGAGATCATCCAGCGCAAGAACGGTTATGCCGGTTATGGCGCAGCCAACGTCGCCGTGCGTCTGGCGGCGATGGCTAAGTCACGCAGCGGCGCGGTGCGCCAGGCGAAGTTGTAGGAAATTCGTAAACGCGGTGTTAAACGCAGGCTGCGCGGCTTCCTTCACTGTGTCGCGCGGCCCATAATCGGCGCTTGTGCAGTGATGGCCGTGAGCCCGCAATGACCGTGAATTCAGAACTGTCCGTCGCCCCGGACGCAGCCGCCGCAGAGCCGCGCAAGGGCCGCAAGAACAATCCGGAAAAGACCCGCGAAAACATTTTGCAGGAGGCGATCGTCGAGTTCGTCCAGCAAGGCTTGTCCGGTGCGCGCGTCGACGCGATCGCCGAACGCATCCACACGTCCAAGCGCATGATCTATTACTACTTCGGCAGCAAGGAGCAGTTGTACGTCGAGGTGCTGGAAAAGCTCTACGGCGACATTCGCAGCACCGAAAACCGCCTGCACCTGGACGAGCTGCCGCCGGAAATGGCGATCCGCCGATTGGTGGAATTCACTTTCGATCACCATGATCACAACGTCGATTTCGTGCGCATCGTCAGCATCGAAAATATCCACAACGCCGAATACGTGAAACGCTCCGATGCGATCAAGGCGTTGAACAATACGATCCTCGATACCCTCGGCGCGATCTTGCAGCGCGGCGCTGACGAAGGGCTGTTCCGCCGCGGGATCAATGCGCTGGATGTGCATCTGCTGATCAGTTCGTTCTGCTTCTATCGCGTCTCGAACCGCCATACGCTGGGCGAAATTTTCCAGATCGACTTGCCCGATCCGCAGATCAAACAGCGCCACCGCGAGATGATTTGCGAGTCGGTGTTGCGTTATCTGCAGGCCTGACGCTCCCCCTGTGAGTGAGCCTGCTCGCGATAGCGGTGTATCAGTCAATAAACTTTTAGCTGACATACCGCTATCGCGAGCAGGCTCACTCCAAGGGGGCGCAGGGTTCAGCCATTCATGCTCTGAAAATGCGCCAGCATGCGCTGCGCATCCGCCGCCACGCCGCTGAACAGTTCAAACGCTTTCACTGCCTGAAACACCGCCATGTTGCCGCCGTCCAGCGTGCGGCAACCGAGGGCGCGGGCGTTGCGCAGCAGTTCGGTTTCCAGTGGGAAGTACACAATCTCCGCCACCCACAGGTCCGCGCGCAGCAGCTCGAGCGGTACCGGCATGCCCGGCAGTTTGGCCATGCCCATCGGCGTGGTGTTGACCAGGCCGTCGGCCAGACTCATGGCGCTCGGCAGATCACGCCCGGCCACCGCGCGACCGGCGCCGAAATGCTGATTGAGGTTGTGTGCCAGGCTCTCGGCGCGCTCAACGTCAACGTCGAAAATGCTCAGTTGCTGTACGCCTTCGCTCAATAGCGCGTGGGCCACCGCTGCGCCCGCCCCGCCAGCCCCCATCTGCACCACACGCTCACGCGGCGCGTCTTTCAGGCCCCGGCGAAAGCCTTCGGCAAAACCAAGGCAGTCGGTGTTGTGACCGACACGTTTGCCGTCCTTCAACACCACCGTATTCACCGCGCCGATTCCGCGCGCTTCCGGCGACAGTTCATCGAGCAGCGGAATAATGGCCTGTTTACACGGGAAGGTGATGTTCAGGCCGGTGTAGTTCATGCGCTCGGCAGCGAGCAGCAGGTCGGGCAGGGCGTTGCTGTCGAGGTGCAGTTCATCGAGATCGATCAACCGGTACAGGTAACGCAAACCCTGTGCATCACCTTCGTGCTCATGCAGTGCCGGCGTACGCGAAGCTTGAATGCCGGCACCGATCAGCCCGGCGAGTACCGCGTTAGCGCGCGCCATGTTTCGCCCCTTGCAACCGCTGGCTGAAATGCTCCAGCGCCAAGCGGTAACCATGGCTGCCGAAACCGCAGAGCACCGCCGTGGCAATCGCCGAGACGAACGAGTGATGGCGGAACGGTTCACGAGCATGCACGTTGGACAGGTGCACTTCGATCACTGGCAACTCACTGGCCACCAGCGCATCACGAATCGCCACCGACGTGTGCGTCCACGCGGCCGGGTTGATCACGATCCCGGCGCAACGGCCACGGGCAGCGTGAATCCAGTCGAGCAATTCGCCTTCGTGATTGGTCTGGCGAAACTCCACCGTCAGGCCGAATTCCTCGGCGGCACGCCCGCACAGCGCAGAAATGTCGGCCAGGGTTTCATGGCCATAAGTCGCCGGCTCACGGGTGCCGAGCAGGTTCAGGTTCGGGCCGTTGAGCACCAGAACGATAGGGGACATGGGGGCAGACTCCACTTATTGTTTTTGGCTTTGGCCGAGGGTTTCGGCCTGTGGAGATAAAATGTACTAGATGGTTACCATGGTCAATTGAACAAAAAAGACCTTGGCGTTATGTGTTCGGTGATCGCACAAACAAAACAGCACGCACAAAAAAGCCGTCAATCACGACGGCTTTTTCGTATCCGGCATCAGCATCACCGGCGGGTCAGCAATACACCCGACTCCATGTGATGGGTCCACGGGAACTGGTCAAACATCGCGCACTTGGTAATGCGGTGCGTGTCGTGCAACTGGGCGATGTTGGCGGCCAGGGTTTCCGGGTTGCAGGAGATGTACAGGATGTTGTCGAAGCGCCGGGTCAGTTCGCAGGTGTCCGGGTCCATGCCGGCGCGTGGCGGGTCGACGAAGACGCTGCCGAACTCGTAGCTTTTCAGGTCGATGCCATGCAGGCGGCGGAACGGGCGCACTTCGTTGAGGGCTTCGGTCAGTTCCTCGGCGGACAGGCGCACCAGGGTGACGTTATCCACAGCGTTTTCGCTGAGGTTGCTCAACGCGGCGTTGACCGAGGTCTTGCTGATTTCGGTGGCCAATACTTTGCGCACACGGGTGGCTAGCGGCAGGGTGAAGTTGCCGTTGCCGCAGTACAACTCCAGCAGATCGTCAGGGCGATCGCCCAGCGCTTCGTACGCCCAGTTGAGCATCTTCTGGTTCACCGTGCCGTTGGGCTGGGTGAATGCGCCTTCCGGCTGACGGTAGCTGAAGGTGCGGCCGCCGACGTCGAGTTTCTCGACCACATAATCGAGGCCCAGCACTTCGCGTTTGCCCTTCGAACGACCGATGATGCTGACGCCCAGATCCGCCGACAGCTGCGTTGCTGCGGCATGCCAGTGCTCATCCAGCGGGCGGTGATAGCACAGGGTGATCATCGCATCGCCAGACAGCGTGGTGAGGAATTCCACCTGGAACAGCTTGTGGCTCAGCGCTGAACTGGCCTGCCACGCAGCCTTCAGTTGCGGCATCAATTGGTTGATGCGCAGGCTGGCGATCGGAAACGCTTCGATGAGGATCGGTGTGCGTTTGTCGTCCTGGGAAAACATCGCGTAGTGCCGCTCACCGGCCTCGCGCCACAGACGGAATTCGGCGCGCAGACGGAAGTTCTGCAGCGGCGAATCGAATACCGCCGGCTCGGGAGCATCGAACGGTGCCAGCAGATCACGCAAACGCGTGACCTTGGCTTGGAGTTGTTCGGCGTAAGCCTGGGAATCGAAAGTCATGCGTTGAACCAACCCAACTTGATCACGAACAGAATCGACAGGATCACCAGTGCCGGGTTCAGCTCGCGAGCGCGGCCCGACAGCAGTTTGATCACGGTCCAGGAAATGAAGCCGAACGCGATGCCATTGGCGATCGAGTAAGTGAACGGCATGGCCAGCGCGGTGACCACGACCGGCGCGGCGACGGTGATGTCGTCCCAGTCTATTTCCGCCAGGCCAGAAGTCATCAGCACAGCGACGAACAGCAGCGCCGGTGCGGTGGCGAATGCCGGAACGCTGGCCGCCAGCGGCGAGAAGAACAGCGCCAGCAGAAACAGGATCGCGACGACAATGGCGGTCAGACCTGTGCGGCCACCGGCACTCACGCCAGCGGCGGATTCGATGTAGCTGGTGGTGGTCGAGGTGCCCAGCAGCGAACCGGCCATGGCCGCGGTGCTGTCGGCGATCAGCGCACGGCCCATTTTCGGCATGTGGCCGTCCTTGCCCATGAGGCCGGCGCGCTTGGCGACGCCGATCAAGGTGCCGGAATTGTCGAACAGGTCGACGAACAGGAAGGCGAAGATCACGCTGACCAGACCGATGTCCAGTGCGCCTTTGATGTCCAGTTGCAGGAAGGTCGGGGCCAGCGAGGGTGGCATCGAGGTGACGCCGCCGAACGGCGTGAAGCCCATGGCGATCGACACGATGGTCACCGCGAGAATGCCGATCAGCACCGCGCCACGCACTTTCAGTGCTTCGAGCCCGACGATCAGCGCGAAGCCGAGGGTGGCGAGGATCGGTGCCGGGGCTTTCAGGTCACCGAGGCCGACCATGGTCGCCGGATTGCTGACGACGATGCCGGCGTTGTGCAGGGCGATCAGCGCGAGGAACAGGCCGATACCGGCCGCAATCGCCGAGCGCAATGGCAGCGGGATGCTGTTGATGATCCACTCACGGATGCGAAAGATCGACAGCAGGAAAAACAGCACGGCGGAGATGAACACCGCGCCCAGTGCCACTTGCCAGGTGTGGCCCATGTGCAGGACCACGGTGTAAGTGAAGAAGGCGTTCAGGCCCATGCCCGGTGCGAGGGCGATCGGGTAGTTGGCGATCAGGCCCATGACCGTCGAGCCGATGGCGGCCGCCAGACAGGTGGCAACGAACACCGCCCCCTTGTCCATGCCGGTCTCGCCGAGAATGCTCGGGTTGACGAACAGAATGTAGGCCATGGCCAGAAACGTGGTGATGCCCGCGAGAATCTCGGTGCGCACGTTGGTGTTGTGTGCCTTGAGTTGAAACAGCCTTTCCAGCATGTCTGCTCCCCGTGGCGCGCGTGGCGCCGTGAATGTATCGACCTCAACAGCAAAGCACAGACCGTCGCAAGCGCCTGGAAAATTCTGCTGGGCCGGAAAAAGCCGCGCATCATACCAGCCGCGTGAGGAATTTGGCGGATGTTGGTGTCGATCGTCGGCGAAGTTTTGCGCAGCAAACAACTGCGCCATACTGCGCGCTGAATTTTTCCGGGTGAGCGACGCATGAGCAAGGGCTGGGTGGAAGGTTGGGGCTTGATGGCGGTGCTGATGGCTGTGGCTCCGATGACGTGGGCCGCTTCGGCGGCGGCGTTGACGCAGGTAAAAGTCATCAAGGTGCAATCGCCGAGCTGTGGTCTGGAGGACATCGCCGATAACCAGCCGCAGACTCAATGCAACCACAGTGGGCCGAGCATCAAGGTCTACGTGCTGGAAGTCGGTTACGGCCAGAACCAGCCGCACGCCACGCTGGACGGTTTCGAAGTCAACGGCAGCCGTGCTCCGGTATGTGCGTTCGATAACGGCAATCTGACCGAGTGCACACCCGGGCGCAAAACCGTCGGTTCGCTGTATACCTTCGATCTGGCCGGCAAGCAGGAAGGCACCTTCAGCTTCAGCAACACCTCGATCAACGCCCCGCGCAACAAGATGTCGACCGAGCTTTACATCAAGTAACGGCTGGCACTGCGCGATCCGAGGGAAGCTGACTACGCTTGAAGGATCACCCTGTGGATAACGCCCATGACTTCAAGAGTGCTGATTACCCTCGCCGAGGGCATCGATGATCTGCAAAGCGTGACCCTGATCGATGTGCTGCGTCGCGCCGAAATCGAAGTGGTCGCAGCCAGTATCGAAGGCCGGCGCATGCTCACGTGTGCTCGCGGTACGCGCCTGACCGCCGACGGCATGCTGGTCGATGTGCTGGCGCAAACCTTTGATCTGATCGTTCTGCCCGGCGGCGCCGTTGGCTCCCGGCACCTGGCAGCGCATCAACCCTTGCAACAATTGCTCAAGGATCAGGCCAGCGCCGGACGCCTGTTCGCCGCCATTGGCGAATCCCCGGCCGTCGCCCTGCAAGCCTTCGGTGTGCTGCGCCAACGCCGCATGACCTGTCTGCCCGGCGCCAGCCATCAGTTGTCGGGTTGTACCTTCGTTGACCAACCGGTCGTGGTCGACGGCAACTGCATCACCGCGCAGGGTTCCGGCGCCGCATTGGGTTTTGCATTAATGCTGGTCGAGCAGCTTGGCGGTAAGGGGTTGCGGGCGAAAGTGGCTGCAGAGCTTCAAGCCTGAGTAACGTCAGACCTTCGTCTCTTCCACCGGCACATGCATCCGGTCTCGATTCGCCAAGGTCGGGAACAGTTTGATCCACGTTCCTGTCACCACCAGCGTGCCGATCCCGCCCATGACCACCGCCGGGACGGTGCCGAACCAGTGGGCGGTGAGGCCGGATTCGAATTCGCCCAGCTGGTTCGAGGCGCCGATGAACAGGCCGTTGACCGCGCTGACCCGGCCGCGCATTTCGTCGGGGGTTTCCAGTTGTACGAAGGAGGCGCGGATGACCATGCTGATCATGTCCGCCGCGCCGAGCACCACCAGCACCGCCAGCGAGAACCAGAACGAGGTCGACAGGCCGAAGGCGATGGTCGCGACGCCGAACACGCCGACTGCGGTGAACATCACGCGGCCGACCTTGCGTTCCACGGCAAACCGCGCGAGGTACAGCGACATTGCCAGTGCGCCGACCGCCGGTGCCGAGCGCAGCAGGCCGAGGCCCCACGGGCCGGTGAGAAGGATGTCTTTGGCGAATACCGGCAACAGCGCCGTGGCGCCGCCGAGCAACACTGCGAACAGATCAAGCGAAATCGCCCCGAGAATGTCCTGGCGGCTGCGAATGAAGCGAATCCCCGCGAGCAACGAATCCAGGGTGGCTTTGCCTTTGTTCAGCGGTGTTTGCCGCGCCGGCAGGTTCAGCATCAGCGTGCAGGCAATCACGTAGAGCAGCACGGTCGGGCCATACACCCAGACGCTGCCGAACGCGTAGAGCAAGCCACCGAGGGCTGGTGCGATGATCGTCGCCGATTGCTGCGCCGACTGCGCGGCCGCCACGGCCCGAGGAAACAGCGCGCTGGGCACGATGCTCGGCAACAATGCCTGGGTGGTTGGCATCTCGAACGAACGCGCCGCGCCGAGGAGGAAGGCGAGGATGAAGATCATTTCGCGGGTGACGTGATCGGTGGCGCTGCCGATCGCCAGCGCGAGGGCGATCATCGCCTGCAGCGACTGACAAAGCGCTGCGACCTTGCGCCGGTCATAGCGATCGGCGACATGCCCGGTGTGCAGCATGAACAGCACGCGCGGGGCGAACTCGACCAGACCGACCAGACCCAGGTCGAGGACGTTGCCGGTCAACTGATAAAGATTCCAGCCGATTGCCACGGTGAGCATCTGAAAACCGCTGGCGGTGAAAATCCGCGCGAACCAGAAAGCGAGAAACGGACGATGGTGACGTAACAGCAGGGGCTCTTGGCTGGGCATCTGAAGGCAGGTCTGGCTCGAGGGGAAAGGCGAGATTATCACCAGTCTGTAACAGGAAGTTGCTACCTGCGAAAAATTTACTTAGCCAGACATCGAATTGCCCCGCCTGCCTGCAAAGCCACTGGGCAAATGCCCTGCCAACGCGCTGAGGCAACTTGTCACGCGGCAAACGACCACGCCGTTCAACGGCGAAAATGGGACTACTCTTTTAACGTTGCTTGATCCAGATCAACACCTCACGAGGGTTTGATCTGACGGCCAGTTGGCCAGACTCCCTGCGTAGCGATGGCTGTAAAAAAGAACGAATCCGAATTCGCCGCACTCCATATCCGTGGGGGCAGTGGTGCAGGCCCCCGGGTCTGCCACCCGTATTACCTGACAGAGGAAGCCATATGTTCGGTTTAGAGGCTCTCGATCTCGCCCGAATTCAGTTCGCGTTCACCATCTCGTTCCACATTCTGTTCCCGGCCATCACCATTGGCCTGGCGAGTTACCTGGCGGTGCTCGAAGGTCTGTGGCTGAAGACTCGAAACGACACTTACCGTGACCTTTACCACTTCTGGTCGAAGATCTTTGCCGTCAATTTCGGCATGGGCGTGGTCTCCGGTCTGGTCATGGCCTACCAGTTCGGCACCAACTGGAGTCGCTTCTCGGATTTCGCCGGCGCCGTCACCGGGCCGTTGCTGACCTATGAAGTGCTCACGGCGTTCTTCCTCGAGGCCGGTTTCCTCGGCGTCATGTTGTTTGGCTGGAACAAGGTCGGGCGCGGGCTGCACTTTTTCTCCACGGTGATGGTAGCGATCGGCACGCTGATCTCGACGTTCTGGATTCTCGCCTCCAACAGCTGGATGCAAACCCCGCAGGGCTTCGAGATCGTCAATGGTCAGGTGATCCCCACCGACTGGCTGGCCATCGTCTTCAACCCTTCGTTCCCGTATCGCCTGCTGCACATGGCGACCGCGGCGTTCATCGCTACGGCGTTCTTCGTCGGCTCGTCAGCGGCCTGGCATTTGCTGCGCGGCCGGGATAATCCGGCGATTCGCACCATGCTCTCGATGGCCATGTGGATGGCGCTGATCGTTGCGCCGATCCAGGCGGTCATTGGTGACTTCCATGGTCTGAATACGCTCAAGCATCAGCCGGCGAAAATCGCTGCCATTGAAGGGCACTGGGAAAACCACGGTGACGAAGCGACGCCGCTGATTCTGTTCGGCTGGCCGGACATGAAAGAAGAACGCACTAAATTCGCCGTAGAGATTCCCTACCTCGGCAGCCTGATCCTGACGCACTCGCTGGACAAGCAAGTACCGGCACTCAAGGAGTTTGCGCCAGAAGACCGGCCGAATTCGACCATCGTGTTCTGGTCGTTCCGGGTCATGGTGGGCCTCGGTTTCCTGATGATCTTCACCGGTCTGTGGAGTTTGTGGCTGCGCAAGCGTGACTCGCTGTATACCTCGCGGCCGTTCCTGCATCTGGCCCTGTGGATGGGCCCGTCCGGCCTGATCGCGATTCTGGCGGGCTGGTTCACTACCGAGATCGGCCGTCAGCCGTGGGTGGTCTACGGCCTGATGCGCACCGCGGATGCGTCGTCCAACCACAGCTTCCTGCAGATGAGCATCACCCTGATCATGTTCGTCGTGGTGTATTTCGCCCTGTTCGGTGCGGGCCTCGGCTACATGATGCGCCTGGTGCGCAAAGGTCCGAAGCTCAGCGAAGGCACCGATACGCCGGACGGTGGTCCGGGCAAGAAGCGCACTCCGGCGCGTCCGTTGTCCGCTGCCGACGATCCGGGCGAAGGCGAACACGAAGACAACACTCGCTTGACCAAGGAGATTTGAGCCATGGGTATTGATCTTCCGCTGATCTGGGCCGTGATCATCATCTTCGGCATCATGATGTACGTGGTCATGGACGGTTTCGACCTGGGCATCGGGATTCTTTTCCCGTTCGTTCCGGGCAAGACCGACCGTGACGTGATGATGAACACCGTCGCCCCGGTCTGGGACGGCAACGAAACCTGGCTGGTACTCGGCGGCGCCGCATTATTCGGCGCTTTCCCGCTGGCGTATTCGGTGGTGCTCTCAGCGCTGTACCTGCCGCTGATCTTCATGCTGATGGGGCTGATCTTTCGCGGCGTAGCCTTCGAGTTCCGCTTCAAGGCCAAGGATGAAAAACGTCATTTGTGGGACAAGGCGTTCATCGGTGGCTCGATCGCGGCGACATTCTTCCAGGGCGTGGCGCTGGGGGCGTTCATCGACGGCTTGCCGGTGGTCAATCGGCAGTTCGCCGGCGGCTCAATGGATTGGCTGACCCCGTTCACTCTGTTCTGCGGCGCCGCCCTGGTGGTCGCCTATGCCTTGCTCGGCTGCACCTGGCTGATCATGAAGACCGAAGGCAAGCTGCAAGAGCAGATGCACGATCTGGCGCGGCCATTGGCCTTCGTGCTGCTGGCGGTGATCGGTGTGGTCAGCCTGTGGACGCCGTTGGCGCATCCGGAAATCGCTTCGCGCTGGTTCACCATGCCCAATCTGTTCTGGTTCATGCCGGTGCCGATTCTGGTGCTGGTGACACTGTATGGCTTGATCCGCGCGGTGGCGCGTAATGCCAACTACACGCCGTTTCTGCTGACGCTGGTGCTGATCTTCCTCGGCTACAGCGGTCTGGGCATCAGCCTGTGGCCAAACATCGTGCCGCCATCAATCTCGATCTGGGACGCCGCAGCACCACCGCAAAGTCAGGGCTTCATGCTGGTGGGCACGCTGTTCATCATTCCGTTCATCCTGGGTTACACCTTCTGGAGCTACTACGTGTTCCGCGGCAAGGTGACCCATGAAGACGGTTATCACTAAGCAAAAAGTTGTGGGAGCGAGCCTGCTCGCGATGGCGTCAGCTGTGACGCCATCACTGACCGAGGATCAAAACATGTCCGGTAAACATTCCCTGCACGACATCGAAGAAGCCGAAAAAAAGCCGCTGTGGCAGCGGCTCGGCTGGCTGGCCCTGATCTGGGTCGGTAGCGTGGGTGTGCTGTTTATCGCCGCCAGCCTGATGCGTATGTTCATGAACGCAGCAGGCCTGACCACGCACTGAAATCATCCCGCCCCGGCGCCTTCGGGTACGGATTTTCCAACCCTCCTTGCGGAGGGTTTTTTTGTCTGCGGGTTTATTTGCGCGCTTTGAGAATGACGAATTTCGGCGTGGCCGCGACTTGTTCGACGCCGCGGAACAACCGCGCCAGTTTGCTGTGGTAACCCAGATGGCGGTTGCCGACGATGTACAGCGCACCGCCAACCACCAGCGCTTCGCGTGCCTGCTGGAACATGCGCCAGGCAAGGAAGTCGCCAACCACCTGCTGTTGATGGAACGGTGGATTGCACAGCACTACGTCCAGCGACTGCGCCTCTTGTCCGGCCAGGCCATCGGCGGCACGCACGATCACCTCGCGGTCGCCCAGTGCGCCCCGCCAGTTTTCCAGGGCCGATTGCACCGCCATATACGATTCATCGACCAGCGTGTAATGCGCATCCGGGTTCTGCAAAGCGCTGGCGATGGCCAGCACGCCGTTGCCACAGCCCAGGTCCGCGACTCGGGCCTGACCGAGATTTTTCGGTAAATGCGGGAGGAACGCCCGGGTGCCGATGTCCAGCCCTTCGCGGCAAAATACGTTGGCGTGGTTGAGCAGTTCGATCGGCGGCTCGTCGAGGCGATAGCGCGTCGGGTAGGGCGAGTCGGCCACCGCAGCCTTGGCTTGCGGCGTGGCAATTAGCAGACGCGCCTTTTTCACCGCCAGTGAGGCCTGCACCGGGCCGATGTAACGCTCGAGCAGGTCACCGGCGGCACGCGGCAGGTGCTTGACCATCGCGGCGGCGATTACTTCGGCGCCGGGCGCGAGTTGCCCTTGCAGGCGGATCAGTTGTTCTTCCAGCAGCGCGAGGGTTTTCGGCACCCGGATCAGGACTCGGTCGAACGGCCCGACCAAGGGCTCGCTCGCCGGGATACCGCGCACCGCATCGAACGCCTGGCCGTTGCGCAGCAGATTTTTCTCCAGTCCCTGAAAACCGAGAAACGAGTCGCCGCTGCTGCAGACTTCGACCTTGCCGAGCAGACTGACCGCCAGCGCGCCGAAGCTGTCGTTGAGCACCAGCACGCGGGTGTCAGCCGCCGGTTGCTGCGCCGCGAGATGGTTGAGCAGGTATTCGTCGGCAGCATCGAAAGCTTGCAGCGGTTCGTTCGGCTGTTCGGGCTGGCGGATCAGGTCGAGTTGGGCGAAAGGCGTTTCGAGCAAAGGCATGGGGCGGGGACTCAGGGTGATCGACGAATATTCCGCGGCCCTGATATGTGCGGCGGAACCGACCGAGTGCAAGGCAACGCGCAGTACCGGCGTTATCACTCAGGAAGGTTACGAATGGTACGTTTTTTTCGCTGTCATTACCCGCATGTTTATAAAGGGAGGCAAGGCTGATCGCGCGTCAAATGATCCCGGTTCTGGCAGCTTTGATAACGGCAGAGATCTTGTTGCAGACGTGGAGTTTCTCGATGACGTTTTGTACGTGATAGTTCACGGTCCGTTCGCTAAGGCTGAGGATCTTCGAGATTTCATAAGCGGTCTTGCCGACGGCGGACAATTTCAACACCTCCAGTTCTCGTGAGGACAGATGCGGTTGACGAGGCTTGAGCGATTCCGCTGGCAGGGTCCGGGCGAACAGCTCGCTCAAGTGACTGCTGGCGTAGAACATATAGCCAAAATGCTCATACAGCTCCAGTGGGCTGATCGAACAATGTCGGCGCGCCAGGCTGATAATGCTGCACAAACCACTTGGCGCATGATGGAACGACTGTGACCAGCCATGTTGCAAGCCATACTTCTGCAAGCCTTGCCATATATCCCGGGTTTCGGCAAATACCGATTCATTCCAGACGATGGGAGACATTGAATGATTGCAGTGTGATATCAGAGGGTCTGTTTTAATGTAACTATTCAGTTCATATTCGCTGTTCCAGTCGCTGGGGTAATTATTGATCTGCAAGGGGCGGAGCGGCGTATCGCGATGAAGGGGGACAACCGATATTGCACAAAAGTTGAATCCGAGGTTTTCGGCAAATCGCAACAAAATCGGATAAGCAGCATCGATGCCCTTGGCAAACGTCAGTTGTTTCAGCTGTGATTCCTTCCATGTTTCCATAATGAAACACTCCATGACGTAACGGGGGGCGCCGAATGGATCCAAACAGATCCGGCACGCAGCGAAGTGTAGGACGATTCACACAGGGGGCTATAAATTTTTTCGGTATTGAACAGTTAGATATATGGATAAAGAGTTCTTAATACAATCTTGTATTACATTGGAGTTGTCATTTGAAGTAATTGCTCGAATGTTGACCGGTGCGATAATTTTTCAGATGAATCTTCTGTTTGATACAGGTTCAATACCATTAAGAACCGTCGGTGTTTAACCGCGTCGATTTGCGCGAAACTGGCGACAACCGTTCAGTGGAGTGACCCATGACCGCCAGCGCAGACAAATACACCAGGCAAACCTTGCTCGACGTCCAACCGCTGACCCCAAGTCTGTTTACCCTGCGCACCACTCGTGACGCCGGGTTTCGTTTCCGCGCCGGGCAGTTTGCCCGCCTCGGTGTGACCAAGGCTGATGGCAGTATCGTCTGGCGCGCCTACTCGATGGTCTCGTCACCGTTTGACGAGTTTCTCGAGTTTTTCTCCATCGTCGTGCCGGGTGGGGAGTTCACCAGCGAGCTGAGCCGGTTGCAGGTCGGCGATACCTTGCTGGTCGAGCGCCAGGCGTTTGGCTATCTGACCCTTGATCGCTTCGTCGACGGCCGCGATCTCTGGCTGCTGTCGACGGGCACGGGGGTGGCGCCGTTCCTGTCGATCCTGCAGGATTTCGAAGTGTGGGAAAAATTCGAGCGCATCATTCTGGTCTACAGCGTGCGCGAGGCGCGCGAGCTGGCTTATCAGGAACTGATTGCCGGGCTCGATCAACGCGACTACCTCAGCGAATATGCACACAAGTTGCGGTTCATCGCGACGGTGACGCGTGAGGCGCACCCGGGGGCGCTACACGGGCGCATTACTACCCTGATTGAAAACGGTGAACTGGAGCGTGCGGCGGGCGTGGAGCTGTCGGCGGAGCATTCACGGGTCATGTTGTGCGGCAACCCGCAGATGATCGACGACACCCGCGCGTTGCTGAAACACAGGGACATGCGCCTGAGCCTGACGCGCCGGCCCGGCCAGGTCGCTGTGGAAAACTACTGGTAACGAAAACGGCACCCGCAGGTGCCGTTGTTTTGCTGAAGGCGGATGGCTCAGGGCCGCTCGTTCTGCGCCTTGAGCAGATCGCGAATTTCGCCCAGCAGCTGTTCTTCCTTGCTCGGGATCGGTGGCGCGGTCGGCGCTACGGCTTCTTCGCGCTTGAGGCGGTTGATGGCTTTGACGCCCATGAAGATGGCGAAAGCGACAATGATGAAGTCCAGCACCGTCTGGATGAATTTGCCGTAAGCCAGCATCACTGCAGGCGTGTTGCCCTCGGCGGCCTTGAGCGTGATGGCCAGATCACTGAAGTCCACCCCGCCGATCAACAGGCCGATTGGCGGCATGATCACGTCACCGACAAACGACGACACAATCTTGCCGAACGCTGCACCGATGATGATACCGACGGCCATGTCGACCACATTGCCTTTGACCGCGAAGGCCTTGAACTCGTTAAGCACGCCCATAGTTATTTCCTTGTTACAGATGAGTTTGGTGAAGGCAGTGTAAATCAGCGAAACGCGTCCTGCGCGAAACACCTTCTTACAATCCCCGTTTTTATCGACACATCAATAGACGATTAGTTTGCAAAGTGCCAGCAATCGCGCGCGAAATAGCGTGTAACTCGCTGATCAGGAAGCCAATTTTCTCAATCATGGTGTTACGTTCTTTCTATTTATGTTCCCCGCCGCGGGCCTCTAGCCTTGGGATGGCGCACCTGGATGCGCCGCCAAAAAAACCAGAGGATCCTGATATGACTTCCGCACTTGGATTGGGGGCTTTTCCCCGCCGCCGCACGCTCGGCGTATTGACCGCCGGCCTGCTGAGTTTTTCCGTGAATGCAGCACCACTGACCCGTGACAACGGCGCAGCCGTAGGTGATAACCAGAATTCTCAGACCGCAGGCGCCAACGGCCCGGTTCTGCTGCAGGACGTGCAACTGATTCAGAAACTGCAGCGTTTCGACCGCGAGCGCATTCCCGAGCGCGTGGTTCACGCCCGCGGTACCGGTGCTCACGGCACGTTCACGGTGACCAACGACCTCAGCGACCTGAGCAAGGCCAAGGTGTTTGCTGCGGGCGAGGCCACACCGGTATTCGTGCGCTTCTCGGCTGTGGTGCATGGCAATCATTCGCCGGAAACCTTGCGTGACCCACGCGGTTTCGCCACCAAGTTCTACACCGCCGACGGCAACTGGGATCTGGTGGGCAATAACTTCCCGACCTTCTTCATTCGCGATGCGATCAAGTTTCCCGACATGGTCCACGCGTTCAAGCCTGATCCGCGAACCAACCTCGACGATGATTCGCGCCGTTTCGACTTCTTCTCCCATGTACCGGAAGCCACCCGTACGCTGACCGAGTTGTATTCGAACGCGGGTACTCCGGCCAGTTATCGGGAAATGGACGGTAATGGTGTGCATGCTTATAAATTGATCAACGCCAAAGGTGAAGTTCATTACGTCAAGTTTCACTGGAAGAGCCTGCAGGGTCTTAATAACCTGACGCCAAAACAAGTTGCCAAAGTTCAGGGTCAGGATTACAGCCATATGACCAATGATCTGGTAAGCAATATCAATAAGGGCAACTTCCCGAAATGGGACTTGTACGTTCAGGTTCTCAAGCCACAGGATTTGTCCAGGTTTGATTTTGATCCATTGGATGCCACCAAGATCTGGCCAGGTATTCCTGAACGGAAAGTTGGACAGATGGTCTTGAACCGTAATCCGGCGAATGTCTTCCAGGAAACCGAACAAGTTGCGATGGCGCCGGCTAATGTGGTTCCGGGTATAGAACCTTCAGAAGACCGTTTATTGCAGGGCCGAGTGTTCTCCTACGCCGATACACAAATGTATCGCCTGGGTGCCAACGCTCTGCAATTGCCAATCAACGCGCCGAAAGTTGCGGTGAACAATGGCAATCAGGACGGTGCAATGAACTTTGGCGCCAGCAACAGCGGCGTGAACTACCAGCCTAGCCGTCTGC
Organism: Pseudomonas fluorescens; assembly: GCA_902825215.1. Lineage (GTDB taxonomy): Bacteria > Pseudomonadota > Gammaproteobacteria > Pseudomonadales > Pseudomonadaceae > Aquipseudomonas > Aquipseudomonas fluorescens_G. Next base: position 5,339,831 of record LR782234.1, on the reverse strand, counting down.
AACCGCGTGAAGAAACGTCGAGCGCGCGTTACAGCCAACTGGCGCTGTCGGGCAGCACTCAGCAGGCGAAGATCCAGCGCGAGCAGAACTTCAAGCAGGCCGGCGATCTGTATCGCTCGTTCAGCAAGAAAGAGCGTCGCGACCTGATCGACAGCTTCGGTGGCTCGCTGGCCACCACCGACGATGAGAGCAAGCACATCATCCTGTCGTTCCTGTACAAGGCCGATCCGGAATACGGCACCGGCGTGACGGAAGTGGCCAAGGGCGACCTGAGCCGGGTCAAGGCCCTGGCGGCGAAACTGGTCGACTAATAGCGACATAACACCCGCGGGGCCTGCAGCAGGCCCCGTTCCGTTGAAGGAGACTGCTGATGCGAACCTGTCTTTTCCTGGTGGCCGCGTGCCTGTCGCCTAGCGTATGGGCGGTACCGGTCGACCAGAGTCCCGAGGCGATCCAGGCACAATTGCGCGATTACTATTTCGACGCGGCGCGGCGTGGTGATGTGCCGATGCTCGAGACGTTCATCGAATCGGGCTATTCCCTCGACACCCGCGACAGCAAGGGATACACCGCGCTGATCCTCGCCGCTTATCACGGTCAGGCGCCTGCCGTGGAGCGCTTGCTTGCGGCCGGCGCCGACGCCTGCGCCCAGGATCAGCGCGGCAACACGGCGCTGATGGGCGCGATTTTCAAAGGCGAAGTGCAGATCGCCCGGCGCTTGATGGCCACCGATTGCAGCCCCGATCAACGTAACGGCGCCGGGCAGACAGCGGCGATGTATGCCGGCTTGTTCAAGCGTCTGGAACTGCTTGATGCGCTCAAGGCCAAGGGCGCTGACCTGAATGCCGAGGACCCGCTGGGCAACAGCGCCGCGCGTCTGGCCAGCGGCGAAATCCGTAATCCGGCGCCGCGCTGATCGCGAGCCTGTAGGTTATCATCGCGGTTTTTGTCGGGGGTTCTGATGGCCAAGGCCAAGCGCATGTACGGCTGCACCGAGTGCGGCGCAACCTTTCCCAAGTGGGCCGGCCAGTGCGGTGAATGCGGCGCGTGGAACACGCTGACCGAAACCATGATTGAAAGCGGCGGCGCCACGGCACCCACCGGGCGCACCGGTTGGGCCGGGCAGCAAGCGCAGATCAAGACCCTGGCCGAAGTCAGCATTGAAGAGATTCCACGTTTTTCCACCGCCTCCGGTGAACTCGATCGCGTGCTAGGCGGCGGTCTGGTCGACGGTTCGGTGGTGTTGATCGGCGGTGATCCGGGCATCGGCAAGTCGACGATTCTGCTGCAAACCCTGTGCAACCTCGCCAAGAGCATGCCGGCGCTGTACGTCACTGGCGAAGAATCCCAACAGCAAGTCGCCATGCGCGCCCGCCGCCTCGGCTTGCCACAGGACCAGCTACGCGTGATGACCGAAACCTGCATCGAAACCATTATCGCCACCGCCCGTCAGGAAAAACCCAAGGTGATGGTGATCGACTCGATCCAGACGATTTTCACCGAACAACTGCAATCGGCGCCCGGCGGCGTTTCTCAGGTGCGCGAAAGTGCGGCGCTGCTGGTGCGCTACGCCAAGCAGAGCGGGACAGCGATTTTCCTGGTCGGCCACGTCACCAAGGAGGGCGCACTGGCTGGCCCGCGCGTGCTTGAGCACATGGTCGATACCGTGCTGTATTTCGAAGGCGAGTCCGATGGGCGCTTGCGCTTGCTGCGCGCGGTGAAGAACCGTTTCGGCGCGGTCAACGAGCTGGGCGTGTTCGGCATGACCGACAAGGGTTTGAAAGAAGTCTCCAACCCTTCGGCGATTTTTCTTACGCGCGCCCAGGAAGAAGTCCCGGGCAGTGTGGTCATGGCGACATGGGAAGGCACCCGGCCGATGCTGGTGGAAGTGCAGGCGCTGGTCGATGACAGCCATCTGGCCAATCCGCGTCGAGTGACGCTGGGGCTGGATCAGAACCGCTTGGCGATGTTACTCGCGGTTCTGCACCGCCACGGCGGAATTCCAACCCACGATCAGGACGTGTTCCTCAACGTGGTCGGCGGGGTCAAGGTGCTGGAAACGGCTTCCGATCTGGCGCTGATGGCGGCGGTCATGTCGAGCTTGCGCAACCGGCCGTTGCCGCACGATCTGCTGGTGTTCGGCGAGGTCGGCCTGTCCGGCGAAGTGCGCCCGGTACCGAGCGGGCAGGAGCGCTTGAAGGAAGCGGCCAAGCATGGTTTCAAACGCGCGATCGTGCCCAAGGGCAACGCGCCGAAGGAATCGCCGGCAGGGCTGCAGATTATTGCTGTCACCCGCCTCGAACAGGCGCTTGACGCACTCTTTGAATAACCACAATCCCCTGTAGGAGTGAGCCTGCTCGCGATAGCGGTGTGTCATTCGACAAATCAGCTGGCTGACACACCGCTATCGCGAGCAGGTTCACTCCTACAGTTGATCGGTGGAGGACGCTAGATTTCGATCAGGGCGCCCAATTCGCGCTCAAGCTCGGCCTCGTCCGCCAGGTTCAGCTCGATCAACCGCCGCAAGCGCTGGATCGACTCCAGGCTGATATGCCGACAAATGAACCCCAAATGGCCGTTTTCCTCATGGGCCAGTCGCACGTCCATCTGTATGTCGACGTCATTGCTCAGATGAATGTCGACGAAAAATTCCTTTTCCCGATCGCCGAGCCACGGCTCCGGCCGTTCGACCAGCAAACCCTTGAGTGACAGGTCGAGAAGTTTGACCGGCCAGATGTACTCACCCTGACTCAGCTCGGTTCTGGCATCGAACGCAATACGTTTGAAGCGACGACGGTTGTCTGAAGGCTCGTTCATGGCGCAATCCTCCGAAGGTTCGCTGACTATAGACCCACCTTGTCCGGCCTCGCCAGCGCGCACGGGGCCAGATAGACCTATGTCGGGGTATGGCCTTTGGCACCGTTAGCGCTAAACTCGGGGTGGCTGTCTTTCTTGTCCACCCTGGCTGGAATAAAAAAATGAAAAATAATAATAGCCTGCTACGCCACTTACCCTGGCTAGTGCTGGCAATCGTAGGAGCGTGCGCCCTGGGCGTAGTGGCATTGCGCCGCGGCGAGGCGATCAACGCCTTGTGGATCGTGGTCGCTGCCGTGGCCATTTATCTGGTTGCGTACCGTTACTACAGTCTGTTCATCGCCAACAACGTGATGCAACTCGACCCGCGACGGGCCACCCCCGCCGTGCTCAACAACGACGGTCTGGACTATGTGCCGACCAACAAACACATTCTTTTCGGTCACCACTTCGCGGCCATCGCTGGCGCGGGGCCGCTGGTCGGCCCGGTATTGGCGGCGCAGATGGGCTACCTGCCCGGTACGCTCTGGCTGATTGCCGGTGTGGTGCTGGCGGGCGCGGTGCAGGACTTCATGGTCCTGTTCATGTCGACCCGTCGCAACGGCCGTTCCCTGGGCGACATGGTCCGCGAAGAAATGGGCCGGATTCCCGGGACCATCGCGCTGTTCGGCTGCTTCCTGATCATGATCATCATCCTTGCGGTGCTGGCGCTGATTGTGGTCAAGGCCCTGGCCGAGAGCCCGTGGGGCATCTTCACCGTGATGGCGACCATCCCGATCGCAATGTTCATGGGCATCTACATGCGCTACATCCGCCCGGGCCGCATCGGCGAAATCTCCGTGGTCGGTGTGTTGCTGCTGCTCGGTTCGATCTGGCTGGGCGGGCAGATTGCTGCCGATCCGGTATGGGCCAAAGCCTTCACCTTCACCGGTGTGCAGATTACCTGGATGCTGGTCGGTTATGGTTTTGTCGCCGCGTCGCTGCCGGTCTGGCTGATCCTCGCGCCGCGTGACTACCTGTCGACCTTCCTCAAGATCGGCACCATCGTCGCGCTGGCGATCGGCATCCTGATCACCATGCCCGAGCTGAAAATGCCGGCGCTGACCCAGTTCGTCGACGGCACCGGGCCGGTTTGGAAGGGCGGTCTGTTCCCGTTCCTGTTCATCACCATCGCCTGCGGTGCGGTATCGGGTTTCCACGCGCTGATCTCCTCGGGCACCACGCCGAAGCTGCTGGATAACGAAACCAACGCCCGCTACATCGGTTACGGCGGCATGCTGATGGAATCGTTCGTGGCGATCATGGCCATGGTTGCCGCTTCGGTGATCGAGCCGGGCGTGTACTTCGCCATGAACAGCCCGGCCGCTGTGGTCGGCGGTGATGTGGCATCGGTGGCGCAGATGGTCACCAGTTGGGGCTTCGCAATCACGCCGGAGGCGCTGCAAGCGGTTGCCCACGATATCGGTGAAACCACCATCCTGGCCCGTGCCGGTGGTGCGCCGACCCTGGCGGTCGGTATCGCGCAGATCCTGCACAGTGTCCTGCCGGGTGAAAACACCATGGCGTTCTGGTACCACTTCGCGATCCTGTTCGAAGCGCTGTTCATCCTCACCGCCGTCGACGCCGGCACCCGTGCCGGGCGTTTCATGCTGCAGGATCTGCTCGGCTCATTCGTCCCGGCGCTGAAACGTACCGAATCGTGGGGCGCCAACCTGATCGCCACCGCCGGTTGTGTGGCGATGTGGGGCTGGTTGCTGTATCAGGGCGTGATCGATCCACTGGGCGGCATCAACACCCTGTGGCCACTGTTCGGCATCTCCAACCAGATGCTCGCCGGTATCGCGCTGATGCTCGGCACCGTGGTCCTGATCAAGATGAAGCGCCAGCGCTACATCTGGGTCACCCTGTTGCCGGCCACCTGGCTGTTGATCTGCACCACAACTGCTGGCTTCATCAAGCTGTTCGACGCCAACCCGGCGATCGGCTTCCTGTCGCTGGCCAAGAAGTACAGCGATGCGCTGGCCAACGGTCAGGTGCTGGCACCGGCGAAAAGTGTCGAGCAGATGCAGCACGTGATCTTCAACGCCTATACCAACGCCACACTCACCGCGCTGTTCCTGTTCGTGGTATTCAGCATCCTGTTCTATGCGCTCAAGGTCGGCATCGCCGCCTGGGGCAAAAAAGAGCGTACGGATAAAGAATCGCCATTCCAGGCCCTGCCGGATGCGTAACCAGAGGATTGCAGCATGTTCAATGACCTGAGTCGCCTCGGTAAATACCTCGGTCAGGCCGCGCGCCTGATGGTCGGCATGCCCGACTACGACACCTACGTCGAGCATATGCAAACCAAACACCCGGACAAACCGGTGATGAGCTACGAGATGTTCTTTCGTGAACGTCAGGAGGCTCGCTACGGTGGCAAGGGTGGGCCGAAGTGCTGTTGAGCTGACAGTATCAGGTTGAGGTAATCCCCTGTGGGAGCTGGCCTGCCAGCGATGGCGGAGTGTCAGTCGACGGAAATTTCGACTGACACACCCTCATCGCCAGCAGGCTGGCTCCCACATTTGTTTTGTGTTCCTTTAAGGAGATCGAGTTTTGTCCTCTCCCATCCCGGTCACGGTACTCAGCGGTTTCCTCGGCGCTGGCAAGACCACGTTGCTGCGCCATTTATTGAAAGCCGAGCACGGCCTGAAAATCGCCGTGATCGAAAACGAATTCAGCGACGCCGGCATCGACACCCAGTTGCTCGGCGACGAGCCAGTGCAAGTCATGACCCTGGCCAACGGCTGCGTCTGCTGCACCATTCACACCGACCTGACCAAGGCGCTGTACCTGCTGCTCGAACGGCTGGACAGCGGCGAGATCGCCTTTGATCGTCTGGTCATCGAGTGCACCGGCCTTGCCGATCCAGCCCCGGTAGCGCAGACCTTTTTCATCGATGAAGAGCTGCGCGAGCGTTATCTGCTCGACGGCATCATCACCCTGGTCGATGCCGCGCATGCCGACGTGCATCTGAGCCAGACCATCGCCCAGGCGCAGATCGGTTTCGCCGACCGCCTGCTGGTGAGCAAGACCGATCTGGTCGACGAAGCCACCTTCACCGCGCTGAGCGAGCGGCTGACGCGGATCAACCGCCGTGCGCCAATCCGCGTGGTCGAGCATGGCAACATTGATCTGGCCGAGCTGCTGGATGTGCGCGGCTTCAATCTGAATACCGATCTCGGCGGCGGCTTGAGCCTGCGTCCGGTAGGCAAGGCGCCGTCGATCGATCGGATTTCCAGCCTGGTGCTGCGCACTGATCAGCCGCTGGATATCGATCAGCTCAGCGAGTTCATGAACGAACTGCTGGAAGAACACGGCAAGCAATTGCTGCGTTACAAAGGTGTGTTGAACATTGCGGGCGAGGATCGGCGGCTGGTGTTTCAGGGGGTGCTGAAACTTTACGGTTTCGACTGGGACACTGAATGGGCCGAGGGTGAGAAGCGCGAAAGTGTGATGGTGTTTATTGCCGATGATTTGCCGCAGGAGAAGATTCGGGCGGGGTTTGCCAGGGTAGCTTCTGCCTGATGATTTTTCGGTGTCAGAGCTGACGTCATCGCGGGCAAGCCCGCTCCCACAGGTTTATTGGTGTACCCGCAATCTGTGAGCGACAGATAATCCTGTGGGAGCGGGCTTGCCCGCGATGACGATTTAACTCACAACACAATGTTGAAAGGTTGTCCCCAGCAGTGTCTGCTCAAGATGATCCAGATGCCGATTCATCAGCATCCCGGCCTTGGAAGCATCACCTCGCTCCACAACCTCAACCAACGCCAAATGCTCTTGCGATGCGCAACAGCTTCGCGTCGAACATTGATTCCGCGCAATGGCCAACGACGTCAACGGCACCAGACTGCGCAGAAAATGCGTCAGCGGCACATTCCCCGCCATCCGTGCCAACTGCAAATGAAACTCCCCCGACAACCGAATCGCCGCCCCGCGCCGATCCTGCTCGATGGCGCGCTTCCCGCGCTCTATCAACGTGCGCAAGCATTCCAGATCGTCTGGCTGCGGACTCTGACAGGCCAATCTGACCAGCGTGTTCTCAGCCAGCCGTCGCGCATGCAAGGTCTGCCGGATCAAATCCCGATCAGGCGCGGCCACTCGCGGTCGATGATTGGCGCGCAATACTACGATCTGCTCATGGGACAACTGCGTCAGCACCCGTCGTACATCGGCGCGGCCCACGCTGAACATCGCCTGCAGGCTGTCCTCGGTAAAACGGCTGGCCGGGGTAATCCGCTGCTCCAGAATCGCCTCGAGCAGGCGCGGATACAGATCGTCCACCGCGGCGCGCAGGTGAGTGAAGGGCAGTGGGGCGCCTGCAGAGTGAGCGTGCGGCGTTGCGGCGACACTGTTCATGGCCGGTCTCCAAAAGTAATTCAGTGGGGCAGGTTGTCTTCCGGGATATTCAGCTCGACGCCCATGCGCTGGCCTTCTCGCAGAATGTGCCGACGCATCTCCGCGCTGGCCTGGGCGCTGTTCTTGCTGCGGATCGCGCGGACGACCGCTTCGTTTTCTTCCAGACGTTCGGCCAGATGCTCGGGAGAATTGCGCAGCACTTCGGCGCTTTGCTTGAGCGCGTTGCTGGTCTGCTGCACGACGCTTTGGAAAATCGGGTTCGAGGTCAGCGTGAACAGTTCTTCGTGGAAAGCGATGTAGGCACTGACTCCGGCCTCACTGTCACCGGCCTCGAGGGCTTCGCGCATGTCCATCAGGGTCAGGCGCAGCTGGCCGACTTCCTTGCTGCTGATCGACTGTGCGACGAGGCCAACGATGAACGGCTCAAGGGTGTAGCGCAGTTGTAGTACATCTTCCAGGCTGGCCCCGGCGACTGCGCTGTCGTGGCTCTGGCTGTCACTGAGTTGCGCGTCGAGCACCACCACACCTTTGCCCGGCATCGAACGCACCAGGCCAAGGGTTTCCAGAACGATCACCGCCTCGCGCAGGCTCGGCCGGCTGATGCCCAATTGTTCGGCCAGTTCACGCTGGCCCGGCAGCATTTCACCGCTGCGCCACTGACCACGGGCCAGCGCCGCGCGGAGCTTTTCCACCACTGAGTTGACGACGGTTGAAGTTGTAATCACGTATTGGCTCCCTGCGCCGTGCCTGCCGATCAGCAGGCACGGCGATCAATCAGAATTCTTTGGCCGCCGCTTGCGCAACGGTTTTTCTCGGCTGGAAGTTATAGCCCTGTTCGCCATTGAGCACCTTGTTGGCCCGTTGTACGTCGATGTCCTTTTCCCAGCGGGCGATGGCAACGGTGGCGACGCAGTTGCCGATCAGGTTGGTCAGCGCGCGACCGATGCCCATGAACCAGTCCACCGCGAGCACCAGCACCAGACCGACCACCGGAATCGCCGGAATCGCGGTCAACGTTGCCGCGAGAATCACCAGCGCCGAGCCGGGAATGCCATGGGCACCTTTGGAGGTGATCAGCGACACCAGCAAAATCGTCAGCAGATCGGTCATCGCCAGCGGCGTACCCGTGGCGTTGGCGATGAACACGATGGCCAGGGTCAGGTAGATCGAAAAACCGTCGAGGTTGAACGAATACCCGGTCGGAATCACCAGCCCGACGGTCGAACTGCCGATGCCCAGATGTTCAAGCTTGCGCATGATCTGCGGCAGCACGGCGTCAGAGGAGGCGGTGCCCATGACGATCAGCAGTTCTTCGCGCAGGTACTTGAGCAGCGGCCACATGCGCAGGCCGGAAGCACGCATCACCAGACCGAGAATCACGCTGACGAATGCAATGCAGGTCAGATAGAACAGTCCGACGAGGCTGCCCAGATGCTGCAGCGAATCCAGGCCATATTTGCTGGTAGTGAAGGCGATGGCGCCGAACACGCCGATCGGCGCCAGACGCACGATCATGCCCATGATGCGGAAGATCACATGGCTCAGTTCGTTGATCAGCCGCGAAATTCCCGACGCCGCTTCGCCGACCAGATTCAGCGCGCTGCCGAACAGCACCGAGAACAGCAGCACTTGCAGAATGTTGTTGTCGGCGAAGGCACCGATCACCGAGGTCGGGATCAGGTCCATCAGAAATTGCGTGGTGGTGTGCATGTGCTGCCCGCGCTCGGCGAGGTCGCCCATGTCGGCGCGGGACAGTTGCTCCAGATGAATATTCGCGCCGCTGCCGATGCCGGTGCTGAAGGCGAACACCAGGCCGATCACCAGAGCGATGGTGGTCAGCACTTCGAAGTAGATCACCGACTTGAGGCCGATGCGCCCGACCTTCTTCAGGTCGCCCGCGCCACTGATGCCGCTGACCACTACGCAGAACACGATCAGGCCGATGAGCATCTTGATCAGTTTGATGAAACCGTCGCCGAGCGGTTTGAGCTGGGCTGAGTATTCCGGGAGGGTCAGCCCGCAGACGATGCCGAGCATCAGTCCGAGAACCACTTGGAGGAAGATTGAACGCGAGCACCATCTGAGCATGGGAGGAATCCTGGGTCGGTGTCCTGGCTGCCGCACGCTTGGCGTATCGGATTCAGGACTTAATTATTGTGGTCTTACCGGTATGTCCAGTGCAGGCGCAGTCTAGGCGCTGATTTTCCATGGCCGCAAGTGAAAAATGACGAATTGGCATGACCGGTCTGACCAGTTGTGCGGCAAGCCCCATGCTTGAGCGGTTCAGGTGTTTGAAAAAAAACGGGCGAAAAAAAACCGGCCAATCACTTGGCCGGTTTTTCCTGCTGCAGGTTTGACGTCGCGATTACGCGCCGTATACCGGCAGTTTCTTGCAGATGGCTTTGACTTTCTCACGTACGGCGTCGATTACCGCTTCGTTGTTCAGGTCTGCCAGGATGTCGCAGATCCAGCCGGCCAGCTCTTTGCACTCAGCCTCTTTGAAGCCGCGAGTGGTCACTGCCGGAGTACCGAAACGCAGGCCGGAGGTGACGAACGGCGAGCGTGGATCGTTAGGCACGGAGTTCTTGTTCACGGTGATGAACGCTTTGCCCAGAGCGGCGTCGGCGTCTTTACCGGAGATTTCCTGCTTGATCAGCGACAGCAGGAACAGGTGGTTTTCAGTACCGCCCGAGACCACGTCGAAACCGCGTTCGATGAATACGCTGGCCATGGCCTGGGCGTTTTTCACCACCTGTTGCTGGTAAACCTTGAACTCAGGCTGCAGCGCTTCCTTGAAGCAGATCGCCTTGGCAGCGATCACGTGCTCCAGTGGGCCACCCTGGGCGCCCGGGAATACTGCGGAGTTGAGCTTCTTCTCGATGTCGGCATTGGCGCGCGCCAGGATCAGACCGCCACGTGGACCGCGCAGGGTCTTGTGCGTGGTGGTGGTGACGACGTCAGCGAACGGCACCGGGTTCGGGTAAACGCCAGCGGCGACCAGACCGGCCACGTGGGCCATGTCGACGAACAGGTAGGCACCGACTTTGTCCGCGATGGCGCGGAAGCGTGGGAAGTCGAGGATCTGCGAGTAGGCGGAGAAACCGGCCACGATCATTTTCGGCTTGTGCTCGACTGCCAGGCGCTCGACTTCGTCGTAGTCGATCAGGCCGTTGGCGTCGATGCCGTACTGCACGGCGTTGTACAGCTTGCCCGAGGAGGAAACGCTGGCGCCGTGGGTCAGGTGACCGCCGTGGGCCAGGCTCATGCCCAGAATGGTGTCACCAGCCGACAGCAGGGCCAGGTAGACCGCGGCGTTGGCTTGCGAACCGGCGTGCGGTTGAACGTTGGCGTAATCGGCGCCGAACAGTTCCTTGGCACGGTCGATGGCCAGTTGCTCGACCACGTCGACGTATTCGCAACCACCGTAGTAGCGCTTGCCCGGGTAGCCTTCGGCGTACTTGTTGGTCAGGACCGAGCCTTGAGCTTCCATCACCGCTGGGCTGGTGTAGTTTTCCGAAGCGATCAGCTCAATGTGTTCTTCCTGACGCTGAGCTTCTTGCTCCATGGCGGCAAAAAGGTCGGCGTCGTACTTGGCAATAGTCAAATCACGGCTGAACATGGCGGTCCTCAAGGATCGGGGGGGGGCAGAAAAGGGGGGCATTCTAACCCAACCGCTTTTGGATGGCATATGAAACGGCATCATGTCGCAGACAAGTGGCGTTCATGCATAGACAGGTGGCGTTTGTGCCGACCCTATCGCTGGCAAGCCAGCTCCCACAATGACTGTGTTCCAGCCTCAAAATACTGATCCATTGCCAATCCCTGTGGGAGCTGGCTTGCCAGCGATGGCCGCACCGCAGGACTTCAGTCGAACATGAAGAGCGCATCATTGCTGAACTGCGCCTCGAACCGTCCCGCCGGCATCGGCCGGCCAAACAGGTAACCCTGCACCTCGTCGCAACCGTGCTCACGCAGGAAGTCCAGTTGCTCGTGGGTTTCCACGCCCTCGGCGATCACCGCCAGGTTCAAGCTGTGGGCCATGGCGATGATCGCCCGGGCGATTTGCGCGTCCTGTTCGCCGGAGGGCAGGCCATCGACGAAGGTGCGGTCGATTTTCAGCACGTCGATCGGGAATTGCTTGAGGTAGTTCAGCGATGAGTAACCGGTGCCGAAGTCATCGACGGCGATGCTCAGGCCAAGGTTTTTCAGGCCGGCGAGAATCTGCATCGCCTCGCTGACTTCGCGCATCAGGATACTTTCGGTCAGTTCCAGTTCCAGGCACGCCGGCGGCAGACCGGTTTCGCGCAGGATCGTGGCGATGCGCGTGCCGAGCTGGCCGTCGGAGAACTGCCGCGCCGAGATGTTCACCGACACCTTCGGCACGCGCACGCGTTGCTGATGCCAGGTTTTCAGCTGGCGGCAGGCTTCGCTGATCACCCAGTCGCCCACGTCGACCACCAGCCCGAGTTCTTCCAGCACCGGAATGAAATCCCCCGGCGGCACCAGCCCGCGACGCGGATGGCGCCAGCGCAACAGCGCTTCGGCGCCGGTCAGACGTTTGCCGTCGCCGCTGAACTGCGGCTGGTAATACAGGACGAATTCGTTCTGTTCCAGCGCATGGCGCAAGTCGCTTTCCAGCTCCAGACGCTCCAGCGCACTGGCGTTCATGTCAGCCTGGTAGAACTGGAAGTTGTTCTTGCCGCGCTCCTTGGCGTGGTACATCGCGGTGTCGGCGTTCTTCATCAACTGGCTGAGTTCGTTGCCGTCCTGCGGGCTCAGCGCGATGCCGATACTCGCGGTGACAAAGAACTCACGGCCTTCGAGCACAAACGGCCGGACCAGACTGCCGAGGATCTGCTCGGCGACGTGAATCGCCCGGTTCAAGGCCAGTTCGCGGCTGGAACGATGTTGCAGCAGCAGGGTAAATTCATCGCCGCCCATGCGCGCCACGGTGTCGTCTTCACCGACGCAGGCCAGCAGGCGCGTGGCCATGTCCTTGAGCATGCGATCGCCGGCGGCGTGGCCGAGGGAGTCGTTGATCGGCTTGAACCGGTCGAGATCGAGGAACATCAGCACCACCCACGACTTCTGCCGTTCGGCCGCTTGCAGCGCGGTGTGCAGGCGATCCTGGAACAGCGTGCGGTTGGGCAGGTGGGTCAGGGCGTCGTAGTAGGCGAGGCGGTGAATGCGCTGTTCGCTGGCCTTGCGCTCGCTGATGTCGCTGAAGAAGCACACGTAGCTGGCCAGATCGCCCTCGTCGTCGAGCACTGCGGTAATCCCGACCCACGCAGGATAATGCTCGCCGTTGCGGCGCTTCATCCAGACCTCGCCTTCCCAGGTGCTGTGCTCATGCAGTTGTTTGAGCACGTAGCGCAGGTGCGCGTCCTGCTGTTCATCGACGGTGAGCATGTTCGGCAACTGGTCGAGCACTTCACCCACCGCGTAGCCGCTGACGCGGCTGAACGCTTCGTTGGCCTGGACAATGTAGCCGGCCGGGTCGGTGATCAGAATCGCCGAGGTCGAGTGCTCGAATACCGTGGCGGCCATGCGCAGGTCCTTTTCGGCGCGGCGCTGCTGGCTGATGTCGCGGCCGACGCCGAGCACGCCTTCGAAGGCGCCATGCTCGTCCCAGACCAGCACCAGGCGCAGTTCGATGGGGATCTTGCGGCCATCGGCGCGCAGGCAGTCGAACAGGAACAGTTGCGTCTGCACCTGATTGCGCAGCAGCGCCAGTTGTTCGGGCTTGTCCAAGGCTTTGCTGACGCGATCCATCAGCGTGTAGATGCCGTTCAATTGCTGCGGGTTGGCGATGGTCGATTGCCAGCCGTTCTGGAAAATCCACTCGGCGTTATATCCCAGCACCGCTTGCACCGACGGGCTCACATAGTTCAGCGAGAGTTTGCTGTCGGTGGAGAAAATCACGTCGCTGATGCTTTCGGCGAGCATCCGGTAACGCTGCTCGCTGTCGCGCAGGGATTCGCTGGCCTCGATCTGCTCGGTGATGTCCTTGGCCACGCCGATGATCCGCGTGACCTGATCGTGTTTGTCCCGCGCCAGCGCCTGTTCGCGAATGTCGAAGCGCCGCCATTTGCCGTCGCGATGGCGGAAACGCAACTGGCATTGCAGCAACTGGCTGTAACCGGCGTGGCGCTGCAACTGCCGCGAGCGATGGTAGTGGTCGGCATCTTCCGGGTGCAGGAGGATTTCCCAGAAGTACTCGCCCATCTGGTGCAGTTCGCTGCGGTTGTAGCCCAGTGTCTGGCCGAGGTGATGGTTGCTGAAAATCATCCGCTGGCTGATCACGTCCTGCACGTACAGATGATCCGGCACGGTGCGCACCACGTCCGACCAGAAGCCCTCGCGCTCGAGCAACGACAGTTCGATCAGCTTGCGGCTGGTGATGTCGTTGATACTGAGGATCACCGCTTTGTAATCGTCTTGCTCGTTGGGCAGGCGCAGCACCATCCACAGATGTTGGTCGCGGCCGTTGCCGTCCGGCAGTTTGATTTCCAGTTCCAGTTGATCCTGTTGCATTAAGACCGCATCGAGAATTTGCTGGCCGATGACGCAATGTTGATGCGGTTGGCCGGCGATCAGCAGTTGCCAGGCCTGCTCGCAGGAATTGACGTTGAGCAGTTGCAGCGCGACCTGATTGACCTCGGTGACACGCAGTTCCTGAAGCAATTGCTGGCGTTGCTGCGGCTGATCGAGCCAGGCCTTGAGCTGGTCGCTGCTCTGGATCTGCGCCTTGTCGAATGCCTGCTTGAGGCCCGACAGATCGAGTACGCACAGCGCCACGCCGGTGCCTTCGAAAATGTCCTGATAACGGCGGCGCCCTTCATGCAACTGGCGCTGGCGCCGCCGCATGTTCAGCAACGCGATCACCGGCAACATCGAAAACGCCAGGCCCAGCAGGCATTTGCCGATGAACGCCGGCAACAATTCCTCGAGCACCCGCTGGCGGTCGAACAGCCCGCGCAACTGCCAGTCGCTGCTGCTCAGCGGCACGGTCAGCACGGTGTTGGCCAGATCGTCCGGGGTCAGTACGCCGGGTTTGGCCGAAGGCTGGGCTTTGTCGCGGCTGATGATCTGATGGTTGACGCGGTTTTCCACCAGCCACAACGGACGCAGGCCGGCTTCACCCTGTTTGGTCAGGGAATCGAAAAACGTCGGGGTCAGGCGCAGCGCCCAATAGCCGCGGGTGCTGCCGCTGGCCTGGTGCAACAACAAGTGCACCACCGAGCCATCGTCGGCGTTGCTGAAATAATGCGCCTGGGCGCGGCTGCGCCGGACCAGTTCAGTGAGGTAGTCGGCGTCGTCGCTGTTCGCGGCGCTGTCGCTGATGATCCGCCCGGACGGGCTGAGCAAGGCCATGCTGCGCAGATCCGGCAGCGATTGCTGGAGCTTGCGCAGCAACGCCTGCTGTTCGTCGGCTGATTGCGGTTGTTCGACGATCGGTAGCAGATTGAGGGCGATTTGCGCGTTCAGCGCCATGTTCAGGCTGACCTGCGCGGCGAGGTCGGCGGTGTAGTCGATGGTGTACTGGCGCTGGTTTTTCTGGGTTTCACGCAGTTGGTCGAGCAGTTGCCAGAACAGCAACGCCAGCAATAAAAGCACGAGCGTCGCCAGCGCACCCTTTAATGTGCCGCGCAGGGACGAGCCGGGCGCCGCTGGGGTGCTGCTCACAGAAGCTGGCGGAGTGACGTTGGACAAGCTGTGATCCTGCGGATTGGCTGGACTGGCGCGACGTGCACTATAAGCCGGACGCCCAAAGGGCGGCTAGCATGCCTTGACTCGTGGCGAAGTGCCAGCCCCTCGCGGCTGGACTGCTTGGGAGCATTCAGGTAGCTTTGCCGGTTAGACCGGGGGCGTTCCAGCCCCTACAATCAGACTTTTTCCAGCGCGCACGCATTGATCGCGATCAACTGAACGACGCGCACAGTCTGGCCAGGCATCGCCTGCGCTCCACTCATTCATCTGTCACTGACCCAAGGTTCTCCATGGCTCAATACGTCTTCACCATGCATCGGCTGGGCAAAGTTGTTCCGCCGAAGCGGGAAATCCTCAAAAACATTTCGCTGTCCTTCTTCCCCGGCGCCAAGATCGGCGTGCTCGGCCTCAACGGTTCGGGCAAGTCCACGCTGCTGAAAATCATGGCCGGCGTCGACACCGAGTTCGAAGGCGAAGCCCGTCCGATGCCGGACCTGAACATCGGTTACCTGCCGCAAGAGCCGCAACTCGATCCGACCAAGACCGTGCGTGAAGTGGTCGAAGAAGCGGTGAGCGTGATCAAGGATGCGCAAGCGCGTCTGGACGAGGTCTACGCCGCTTACGCCGATCCGGATGCCGATTTCGACAAACTGGCCGCCGAGCAGGCCAAGCTTGAAGCGATCCTGCAGGCCAGCGATGGTCATAACCTGGAGCGCCAACTGGAAGTCGCCGCCGATGCGCTGCGTCTGCCAGCCTGGGATGCGAAAGTCGAACACCTGTCCGGTGGTGAAAAACGTCGTGTGGCCCTGTGCCGTCTGCTGCTGTCCGCGCCGGACATGCTGCTGCTCGACGAACCGACCAACCACCTGGATGCCGACTCCGTGGCCTGGCTGGAGCATTTCCTCCACGACTTCCCGGGCACTGTGGTCGCGATCACGCACGACCGTTACTTCCTCGACAACGTCGCCGGCTGGATTCTGGAACTCGACCGCGGCGCGGGCATCCCTTACGAGGGCAACTATTCGGGTTGGCTCGAAGCCAAGTCCGATCGTCTGGCCGCTGAATCCAAGCAGCAGTCGGCGCACGAAAAAGCCATGAAGGAAGAACTGGAGTGGGTGCGCAAAGGCGCGAAAGCCCGCCAGTCGAAATCCAAGGCTCGTCTGCAACGCTTCGAAGAAATGCAGTCGCAGGAATTCCAGAAGCGCAGCGAAACCAACGAGATCTACATCCCGGCCGGTCCGCGCCTGGGTGACAAGGTCATCGAATTCAAGAACGTCACCAAGGGCTACGGCGATCGCGTGCTGATCGACAACCTGTCGTTCTCGATGCCCAAAGGCGCCATTGTCGGCGTGATCGGTGGTAACGGTGCCGGTAAGTCGACCCTGTTCCGCATGCTGATGGGCAAGGAAACTCCGGATTCGGGCACCATCGAAGTCGGCGAAACCGTGCAACTGGCCTGCGTTGACCAGAGCCGCGAAGACCTGGACGGCAGCAAGACTGTGTTCCAGCAGATCTCCGATGGTTCCGACCAGATCCGCATCGGCAACTACGAGATCCCGTCGCGCACCTACGTCGGTCGCTTCAACTTCAAGGGCGGCGACCAACAGAAGTTCGTCAAGGACCTGTCCGGTGGTGAGCGCGGTCGTCTGCACCTGGCGCTGACCCTGAAGGAGGGCGGCAACGTCCTGCTGCTCGACGAACCGTCCAACGACCTCGACGTGGAAACCTTGCGTTCGCTGGAAGAAGCGCTGCTGGACTTCCCGGGCGCGGCCATTGTGATCTCTCACGATCGGTGGTTCCTTGACCGTGTGGCCACGCACATCCTGGCGTACGAAGACGACTCGCAAGCGGTGTTCTTCGAAGGCAACTACACCGAGTACGAAGCCGATCGTAAAAAGCGCCTCGGCGAAGCGGCGGCCCAGCCACACCGGGTACGCCACAAGAAACTGGCCTGATTCGGCTGGTTGCATGACAAAGCGGAGCCTTCGGGCTCCGTTTTTTTTGCCTGGGTTTTTTCAGCGGGACCGAGGTGGATTCATCGCTGGCAAGCCAGCTCCCACAGGGATTGTGTTATGTCCAGATTGTGTGAACGCCGCTAAAACTGTGGGAGCTGGCTTGCCAGCGATGGCGATGTAACTACTGGTGCGTAATCTGAGCCTGATCTCACCATTCAGGTGCAAGACTGGGCAAAAATCAGGGTCTATTTATATCCTGTGCACCATTTAATTTCATAACTGCGACATTTTGCTCTGTTCCTGTGCGCAATCGGTTTGTTACAGTCCGGCCCAATCTCCTCCAACGACAATAAATTTGCCGAGACTTTTTCCCATGACCGAATCCGTCGAATCCTTCCTCGCGCGCCTGAAAAAACGCGACCCCGATCAACCTGAATTTCACCAGGCCGTCGAAGAAGTGCTGCGCAGTCTGTGGCCATTTCTCGAAGCCAATCCGCGCTACCTGACCTCGGGGATTCTCGAGCGTATCTGCGAACCGGAGCGCGCGGTGGTGTTTCGCGTATCGTGGGTCGACGATCAGGGCAAGGTTCGGGTCAATCGCGGTTTCCGCATCCAGATGAACAGCGCCATCGGCCCGTACAAGGGCGGTCTGCGTTTTCATCCGTCGGTGAACATGGGCGTGCTGAAATTCCTCGCCTTCGAACAGACCTTCAAGAACTCGCTGACGTCGTTGCCGATGGGCGGCGGCAAGGGCGGTTCGGACTTCGATCCGAAGGGCAAAAGCGACGCAGAAGTCATGCGTTTCTGCCAGGCGTTCATGAGCGAGTTGTATCGTCATATCGGTGCGGATGTGGACGTACCGGCCGGTGACATTGGCGTGGGTGCGAGGGAGATCGGTTTCCTGTTCGGCCAGTACAAACGCCTGAGCAACCAGTTCACCAGCGTCCTTACCGGCAAGGGCATGACGTATGGCGGCAGCCTGATTCGCCCGGAAGCCACCGGTTTCGGTTGCGTGTACTTCGCCGAGGAAATGCTCAAGCGCCGCGGGCAAGGTGTCGAGGGCAAGCGCGTGGCGATCTCCGGTTCTGGCAATGTCGCGCAATACGCGGCGCGCAAAGTGATGGATCTGGGCGGCAAGGTGATTTCCCTCTCCGACTCCGAAGGCACGCTGTTCTGCGAGGCCGGCCTGAGCGAAGAACAATGGCTGGCGCTACTGGAACTAAAGAACGTCAAACGCGGGCGCATCAGCGAACTGGCGGCTGCGTTCGGTCTGGAGTTCCGCGTCGGGCAGTTGCCATGGTCGCTGCCGTGCGACATTGCGCTGCCATGCGCCACGCAGAACGAGCTCGACGCCGAAGCGGCGCGTACGCTGCTGCGTAATGGCTGTGTATGCGTGGCTGAGGGCGCGAACATGCCGACCACGCTGGAGGCTGTGGATATCTTTATCGAGGCGGGCATTCTGTTCGCCCCGGGCAAGGCCTCGAATGCGGGTGGTGTGGCCGTAAGCGGTCTGGAAATGTCGCAGAACGCCATGCGCCTGCTGTGGACGGCCGGAGAGGTGGACAGCAAGCTGCACGCGATCATGCAATCGATCCACCACGCTTGCGTGCATTACGGCGAGGACAACGGCCAGGTCAATTACGTCAAAGGCGCGAACATCGCCGGCTTCGTCAAAGTCGCCGATGCGATGTTGGCCCAAGGCGTGGTTTAAGCCGGTTCGATGCGGATCACTTCAATGATCTGATCGCCGGCGGGGCGCTGCCACAGCACCTCATCGTTGAGCCGTGCGCCGAGCAGCGCCCGGCCCAGCGGCGAGGCCCAATTGATCAGCCCCTGACTCGCATCGGCCTGATCTTCACCGACCAGTTGCACGCGGTGTTCGGTGTCGTGCTCGTCGGCGTAGGTCACCCAGCTGCCGATCTGCACCTTATCGGTGGACGTCGCGGCGACAGCTACCTGTGCCGTGCCCAGGCGTTGATTGAAGTAACGCAGATCCCTTTGCAGATCCGCCAGACGCTGCTTGTCGGCCTGTTCACCTTTGCCTGATTGTTCTGCATGCAGGGCCTGCAGCTCAGCGACTTTCGCCTGCAACTGCGCCAGACCTTGCGGCGTCACGTAATTGGGCTGCGTGCTGACTTGCCGCTCGACTGGCTGATCGGCTTGTGCGGCGGCGTTGTCCTCGTTGACGAATGCGCGACTCATGGTGTCCTCCTTCTAAAGGATTTGGGCCATGCTCGCCGGCATTTGGTTTCACTGGATGTCTGAAAGCGACCTATTGCGAGCGATAGGCCCGCCCGGCGTCCTGATCCTTCTGTTGCTGCCAGGCGCGTTCGCGTTCATCCCAATGTTCGTTGCGATAGTCTTCGCGGCTCTTGTTCTCCAGCATCGCCTGACACTGGCGGAATCCGTCGGTCCAGCCATCGGCGTACTGCCTGTCCTTGAGATAGCGCGGCACGTTCTTGCGGAACTCGCCGCTGATCGAACCGGCGGCTTGCCGGCCGCTGACGCAACCGTCATCGAAACCGTCGGCGAAGGCCGGTGGATAACCCTTGGCAATCAGATCCTCATGGGTCGACTGACAACCGCCCAGCACCAGCAACACGCCCAGCAAACCCGCACACCGCCACATTGCACTCTCCCGCGCCGATATTCGGCTCATAGGGAAAGTCTAGAAGGGGATTTGTCGGACGTTGGTCAAAGGCATGTGAGTAATTCATTAACCGGTGGAAATCCCTGTGGGAGCGAGCCTGCTCGCGAAGGCGTCGTGTCAGCCGGCATCAATATCGACTGACCCACCGCTTTCGCGAGCAGGCTCGCTCCCACATTGGTTTTGTGAAGAGTTCGGGGTCAGTAGTGATACCACTTCACTTCGAGCATGACTTCGGTTTCCGGTGTAGCGAGATGGCTGAATTCACGCTGCGCACTCAAGCGCAAACCCAGGTTGCGCGACAGCTCCCATTGCTGATTCAGGCTCAGACTGCGGCGCACTTCACCGTTGAAGAAAAAATCGCCCTTGGCCTCCAGACTGAGGTTGCCCAACGGGTTTTTCCACAGCACGCCGGTATTGAAACCGCCAGCCGGGGACACGAACTCGGCGAAGTCATTGTTGTGCTCCACGCGTACGGTGCCGAGGGCAAAGCCCAGCACATCCTCGCCCAACTGCCATGTACCACCGCCGCCGCCGTTGACGTGGCTGACCAGCGTCTCGTCATCATGTTTGCCCGGCACGCGCTCGAGACCGCCGGTGACTTGCCATGACAACGGTTGCAGCAGCTCATTGCGTGGCGTCAGCGAGCGAATCGTTGCCAGATCCAGTTGCTGCAGTTGCCAGTCGTTGCCCTCGTACTGGCGCAGCTTCAGTTGCAGGATCTCGATCTGCGCGCCGAGCGGGAAGCTTTCGGCGTTGTCATTGAGATCGTGATAGGCCATGCGCAAACCGTATTCGCCGAACGCACGATCACCGCGGGTGCCGA
Organism: Pseudomonas fluorescens; assembly: GCA_902825215.1. Taxonomy (GTDB): domain Bacteria; phylum Pseudomonadota; class Gammaproteobacteria; order Pseudomonadales; family Pseudomonadaceae; genus Aquipseudomonas; species Aquipseudomonas fluorescens_G. Next base: position 5,319,478 of record LR782234.1, on the reverse strand, counting down.
GGCCGGTCTGCCAGGTACGGGACTCGTGGCCGTCTTCGGGCAGCCCCGGTTGCGCAATGTTCAGCTCCGGAGCCGGATTCTTGTTGATCGCCCGCAGCAGTTCGAAACTGCGCTGTGCCCGTTGCGGATCACGTTCCTGACCATTGGCGCGGTAGCGCTCCAGGCGATAGGCCGCATCGACGATCAGCGCCTGACGGTCGCGGGGCAGCGCCTTGAATGTCGGCTCTTGCAGTACTTTTTGATCGGCACTGACTTTCAGCACCCATTGCTGTTCGTCATCGCTCAGCGGCTCGGCGCGGCTGAGCAATTCGCGCTCGCGAGACGGGCGATATTCGATGTGCTCGACCAGCCCGGCTTCCTTGACCGCTTTCACGGTGTCGGTGGGGATCGCGGTCAGCGGGAATTGTTCGGTCAGGCGCAGGCTCGGCCGCGCGACTTGCAGCAACTCGAGCAAGCGATAGGAGCAGTTTTCGTCGAAGAAGAAATAGTCGAACTGGATCTGCTTGAGCTCCCAGACATGCTCGACCATGCGCGCGGTTTCTTCCTGAGTCAGGTTCAACCGGTATTCCCACAGATCGCGATTCTCGAGGCTGCGGTATTCGGAGAGCTTTTCCTGATAGGGCACCAGCGCAAACAGCCCCGGATAGCCGCCCATCAAGCCTTTCCAGGCGTAGAGAATGCTGTTGTCGGAGCCTTCGATATAGGCGCCGAAGTTGATCGCGTAGCTGAGCAGCGAAGTCTTGTCGGCCTGTACATCGGCCTGATCGATGCGCAACAGCGTGTGGCCGAACATCGACGATGGGCTGTTGAGGTAGGCGGCCGGGAAAATCATCACCGCGCTGTGCGGCGAGACGTCCTTGAACCACTGCTTGTACTCGGCGCACTCCGGCGTCGGCAGATCGTTGAGGTTGAGCTGCGCTTTCAGCCAGCGCGTGCGCGCCGGGTACACACATTGTGCGTGCTGCTCGCCAAGGCTGGCCGGCGCATACAGCGCCTGCACCGTCGCGGCCAGTTCACGGTCGGGGTGTTCGTTGCCATCGGGCGCGAGAAAGAATTTCTTGTCGCTGACATAGCTGCGCCAGCCACCGAGTTTTGCGGTTTCATAGTGACCGAGGGAAATCCAGAAGCGGTCGTTGGCCAGTTGCTGCAAACGTTGAGGGTCGATGTGAGGCGCGGCGGACAGCGGGGCGCAGACACAGAGCGCCAGCCAGGCAAGGCGTTTGAGCATAGTCGGCAACTTGAACAGGAAAGAAATAAAAGACCCAAAGAGGGGCGGGCCAAAAAAACAAAACCCGCTTCCCGAAAGAAGCGGGCGGGGTCGAGCTTAAGCCTGAGTCGCGTACTTGGCCAGACGTGGGTCCGATTTCAGTACCGCCAGGGTGTTGGTATGCACGTCTTCTGCGGTCACGTCAGCCTTGCTGAAGATCTGCTGGAAGTGCTCGTGAGTGACAGCGGCAAAGTGCGCGCGATCTTCTGGGGCCACGCCCAGTACCACAGCGTAAGTCGTCAGCGCTTCGCCGTTGCCTTTGGCCATGTCTTCGGACAGCTCGTTCATCATGCCATTCATGGCGAACCAGGATTTGCCGCCGTAGGTCAGCGACGCGTTGGTCGAGCAACCGTTGGTACCGGAGGTCATACCGAAGGTAGCGTTACCGGAAGTGCCGTTGGTGGTGGAAGCGAGGAAGTGAGCCGGGGTGCCACGCTGACCTTCGAACAGCATGTTGCCCCAACCGCAATCCGGGCCGCCTGGAGCTTGCGCCATTGCGTTGATGGATACAGCGGTGAAGAGAGTACCGAGAAGAATCCGTTTCATAGCTTTTTTCTCTTTATGTGCATACCAATGGACAGGGTTCTGACTTTCCGGTGCTGCGTGAAACAGAGCCGAATATAGCCAGTGGGCCAGTATTAGTTCCAGCCGCGCAGTTTGGAGTTTAGGCACGTTCCGAGGGTTCCGTGGTTTTTTACAAAATATTTGGAATAAACCCCGGTTTTACGAGGCGCGCCGCCGGGCTATCCGGTTGTCTATGCTTTGTCATGTGGCGCGCCTTGCCAGTGGGGCACGGGCAGCGCCAGAATGCCGCTATCTGCCCCGCCCGATTGTTAAGGAAGCCCGATGCCTGATCCTGTTGCTGCCAGCTTGCGTCTCGCGCCCGAAGCGCTGACCCGTCCGTTTTCCGCTGAACAGTTCAGCTTCACTACCACCAATGATCTGGAGCCCTTTCGCGGTGTGCTCGGCCAGGAACGCGCGGTCGAAGCCTTGCAGTTCGGTGTGGCGATGCCACGCCCCGGTTACAACGTATTCGTCATGGGCGAGCCCGGCACCGGGCGTTTCTCGTTCGTCAAACGCTACCTGAAGGCCGAAGGCAAACGCCTGCAGACCCCAGCAGACTGGGTCTACGTCAACAATTTCGATGAGCCGCGCGAACCGCGTGCGCTGGAGTTGCCATCGGGCACCGCCGGCGCTTTCATCGGTGACATCAACGGTTTGATCGACAACCTGCTGGCGACATTTCCGGCCGTGTTCGAACACCCGTCCTACCAGCAGAAGAAAAGCGCCATCGACCGCGCCTTCAACCAGCGCTACGACAAAGCCCTCGACATCATCGAGCGCCTGGCCCTGGAAAAGGACGTCGCCCTGTATCGCGACAGCAGCAACATCGCCTTCACGCCAATGCTCGACGGCAAGGCGCTGGACGAAGCCGAATTCGCCCAGTTGCCGGAAGCCGAGCGCGAGCGCTTCCACGACGATATTTCCGGCCTCGAAGAACGCCTGAACGAAGAACTCGCCAGCCTGCCGCAGTGGAAGCGCGAATCGAACAATCAACTGCGCCAGCTCAACGAAGAAACCATCACCCTGGCCTTGCAGCCGTTGCTGGCGCCGTTGTCGGAGAAGTACGCGGAAAACGCCGCAGTCTGCGGTTACCTGCAAGCGATGCAGGTGTACCTGCTGAAAACCGTGGTCGAGCAACTGGTCGACGACAGCAAGACCGACGCCGTCGCGCGCAAGTTGCTCGAAGAGCAATACGCACCGAGCCTGGTGGTCGGGCATCCGGCCAGCGGCGGTGCGCCGGTGGTGTTCGAGCCGCACCCGACTTACGAAAACCTGTTCGGCCGTATCGAGTACACCACCGATCAGGGCGCGCTCTACACCACCTATCGGCAGTTGCGCCCGGGCGCTTTGCACCGCGCCAACGGCGGTTTCCTGATCCTAGAAGCGGAAAAAATGCTCAGCGAGCCGTTCGTGTGGGATGCGCTCAAGCGCGCCCTGCAATCGCGCAAACTGAAAATGGAATCGCCGCTGGGCGAGATGGGCCGTTTCGCCACGGTGACCCTGAATCCGCAGCACATTCCGCTGCAGGTCAAAGTCATCATCATCGGCGCGCGGCAGCTCTATTACACGCTGCAAGACCTCGATCCGGACTTCCAGGAAATGTTCCGCGTGCTGGTCGACTTCGACGAAGACATTCCGATGGTCGACGAGAGCCTGGAGCAATTCGCCCAGCTGTTGAAAACCCGTACTTCGGAAGAAGGCATGGCGCCGCTCACCGCCGACGCGGTGGCACGTCTGGCGACCTACAGCGCGCGGTTGGCCGAACACCAGGGGCGTTTGTCGGCGCGCATCGGCGATCTGTTTCAACTGGTCAGCGAGGCGGACTTCATCCGTCATCTGGCCGGCGATGAAATGACCGATGCCGGGCACATCGAGCGAGCCCTGAAAGCCAAGGCCACCCGCACTGGCCGCGTGTCCGCGCGAATTCTCGACGACATGCTCGCGGGGATCATCCTCATCGATACCGATGGCGCGGCGGTCGGCAAGTGCAACGGGCTGACCGTGCTTGAAGTCGGCGACTCGGCGTTCGGCGTGCCGGCGCGGATTTCCGCCACGGTGTACCCGGGCGGCAGCGGCATTGTCGACATCGAGCGTGAGGTCAACCTCGGTCAGCCGATCCACTCCAAGGGCGTGATGATTCTCACCGGCTATCTGGGTAGCCGTTACGCCCAGGAATTCCCGCTGGCGATTTCCGCGAGTATCGCGCTGGAGCAATCCTACGGTTACGTCGATGGCGACAGTGCGTCGCTGGGCGAAGCCTGCACGCTGATTTCGGCGCTGTCGAAAACCCCGCTCAAGCAGTGCTTTGCGATCACTGGTTCGATCAACCAGTTCGGCGAAGTGCAGGCGGTCGGCGGGGTCAACGAGAAAATCGAAGGCTTCTTCCGCCTCTGCGAAGCGCGCGGACTGACCGGCGAGCAGGGCGCGATCATTCCGCAGGCCAACGTCGCCACGCTGATGCTCGACGAAAAAGTCCTCGCGGCGGTGCGGGCCGGGCAGTTCCACGTTTACGCGGTGCGTCAGGCCGACGAAGCGCTGAGCCTGCTGGTCGGCGAACCGGCCGGTGAGCCGAATGAGGATGGGCAATTCCCGGAAGGCAGCATCAATGCGCGGGTGGTGGAGCGTCTGCGCGACATTGCCGAGATGATCAGCGAAGAGGATCTCAAAGAAGCCGAGAAGGAACTGGCGCAGGAGGCGCTCGCCGAAGCCAAACCCGCCTGAGAGACATACAGCTAAACCTGTGGGAGCGAGCCTGCTCGCGAAAGCGCTGTATCAGTCGACAATGAGTCGGCTGACACTCCGCATTCGCGAGCAGGCTCGCTCCCACAGTGGTTTTTCAGCATTAGAATTTGCAGCGATCTCCGGCAAATGTGTCACGACTCTGGCGCCAATATTCACACAATGACCATTCGGCGCCTACTGGTTTCATTCGGCTTGCGAAGGACACTTTTCTTCTATTCTCAGGTCAAGGATATCGACAGTATCACTGGATCGAGCCAGTCCTCCCGTGGGGCTGAATACCGGCTTTACCGAGGGTCGCCGCCATGTCGCGCAACCTCTGCCTTACCCGTCAATGCCTGGGTCTCGTGACCCGGATCGAATGCGCCGTCAAACCGCTGGCCGGCGATAACGGCATGTGGACATTGCTCTTCGCCGCCGGCATGGCCGGCGAACAACCTTCTGCGATCAAAGCCCAAGGCCCGTTTCACGGCCCGGTAGCGGCCGAGTCGATTCTCGACACGATCGTTGAAAGCCTGACCCTGCACGGTTATGAGCTGGCCGACGATCCGCAGATCTGGAGCCTGCATTTACAGGCCCAGCTACGCCAGATCAACGGCGGCCGGGGCCGCAGCCTCAACAGTTAAGGCGCGGTTGGCGGCAACGGCGCCTTGTCGAGCTTGACCTCGAAACCGTATTGCACGGTGCTCAGGTCGGTTCGCTGATAGGTCTCCACGTGCGTCGGCCGGCCGTAGAAATAATGCACGCCGAACAGTGCCGGGCCCTCTGCACTCGCGTCATGGCTGACCGAGAGAATCTGCTTGAGGTAATGACCGCTGTCGTCTTTGACGTAAAAGCGCCATTCATTCGGGGCGAACAGTTTCTGATCCACCACCAGCGTGTTGTTTTTGATTTCCAGGCCTTTGGGTAAAGACTTGGTGTCGTAGGTCTGCTTGTTCACCGTGGCGAGAAACAGCGGCATAGATCCGACTGCAATCGCCGGAGTCTCTGGAAACAGGTTGAGGTCGTAGGTAATGGTCGCTTGCAACGGGTCGACCTGATACGCCTCGGGTGGCAGTTCGATCGGTTCGTCGAGCTTGCCGCCACGCTTGCCGGTAAAGAACGTGACCGGGCTGACGCCGGGATTGAGCTCATCGCCGAGCAATTCATCATTGAAGGTGCGCAGATGAGAGAACTCGATGCGCGCGGCGCTCGGCTCCTCCACCGATTGATCAATGCGCACGCCGGCCTTCAGTTGCTCCTCGGTCAGCGTCGCGCCTTTGAGCCAGTTGGCGGCCAGATCGTCGTAAACCACCACCGGCAGATCCAGCGGCTGCACGGCTTTGGCCGTGGTGTGCGGGTTGAAGGTTCGAACCGGCAGGTTCAGGTCTTTGCGCGTGACCGTCGCCGAGGAAAAGTCCAGCACGCTGACTTCCAGCGTTTCGATCGGGCCGTGGAAATACACCTTGTTGTAGCGACGCGGATGCTCCTTCTCGAACGCTTGCTGGTCGTCGCTGAGCTGTGTTTCCAGGCTGTCGCTCCAGGTCTTCTGCTGCTGCAATTGCGCCAGTTGTTTTTGGTAGAACGCCACCTGTTCCGGGCTTTCGTTGATCGAGCCGGCGCGCACCAGATATTGCCCACTGGCGTCGCGGGCCTGGACGATCAGCGGATTGAGGCGAGTCTCGGCGACTTCCGCGGCCAGCGGCAGGCTGTTGCTGACCTCGACCTCGGCGTAGTTTTTTTCAAGCTTGAGCAATTTGACGCTGAGGTTGTCGTTGCTGCGGGTCTGGCCGACATCCTTCTGCGTCAGGTCGAAACTGTACAGGCGTCGTGGCGCGATGACTTCGACCTGGCCTTGCAGGCTGACCGGTTGCGGCAGGGTTTTCTTGTCCACGTTCAGGCCGTCGATGAACGGGTAGGTCACGGTCAGGTCGTCGGGGTTGGTGACGTTGGAGCTGGATGGGCTGAGTTGAATGCCAGGATCGGTTTCCGACCATTCCGGCTGCCAGGCGATTACGCGTTGGTTGCTCAGCGTCACCGAACGCCATTCGATGGCATGTGGAAACAGGAAACCGCCGGGAATGTTCAGGTTGAAGGGAAATACCGGCTGCAGGTCCGTAAGGTAATCAGAGCTAGCATCCTTGTGCAGCACGAACAGGCCGTTGATGAAGGTATCGACCAGAGCCTGCGGGGTAGGGTAGTGCTTGAGCACGGCGAGGGCGTCTTCGCCGTACTCGGTGTGCGGCGCAAGGTCATCGAGCTTGAGCCGGGCTCTATCGAGCAACAGCAGCGAGCCGCCGAGTTCGGTGATGGCGTCCTTGAGTTTCGGATCGCTGATCGTGTCCAGCGACTGTTCGAAGGTGGCGGTTTTTTCGTCGAGGTTGACGACGCGTTTTTCATCGCCGGGCGAGCAACCGCTCAGCAGTAAGGCAAGGCAGATTCCGGCAGTCATTAACGGCAATCGCACATCCATTTCCACGCGTCCTGTCCACTGTCGCTGGGCTGTCGATGGTTTGGACACTAGCAGAAAAACTTTGTCACACACACGCAGGTGGCGGATTTTCGGGCTGTTTCTGGCTGTCACAGCGCACTGGTATACTCGCCGCCATTTCCAGCCCCTTGTGTGAGATTCAATGGAACGCTTTATCGAAAATGCAATGTACGCCACGCGCTGGCTGCTGGCGCCAATCTACATCGGCCTGTCCCTCGGCTTGCTGGCGCTGGCATTGAAGTTCTTCCAGGAAATCGTGCATATCCTGCCCAACGTCTTCGCCATGGCCGAGTCGGAACTGATCCTGGTGCTGCTGTCGTTGATCGACATGGCGCTGGTCGGCGGTCTGCTGGTGATGGTGATGATTTCCGGCTACGAGAACTTCGTCTCGCAACTGGACATCGACGAAGGCAAGGAAAAGCTCAGCTGGCTCGGCACCATGGACTCTTCATCGCTGAAGATGAAAGTCGCGGCGTCGATCGTGGCGATCTCCTCGATCCATCTGCTGCGCATCTTCATGGATGCCAAGAACGTCGATCCCGAGCACCTGATGTGGTACGTGATCATTCACATGACCTTCGTCATCTCGGCGTTCGCCATGGGTTACCTGGACAAGGTCACCAAGCACTGATCAACCATTGATCAAGGCAAAAAAGAGCCGCCCGTCTGTTGTAAAACAGACGGGCGGCTTCGTTTGTACCTTGTGCTTTGCTTTGTACAAGCCTATCCCTGTAGCTTCTGGCTTGTCACTGCTTGAGGTGTTCGATGAACCTGCAAGAGCTGAACGCGTTTGCCATCGCCGGCAAGGTCGATGAGTTGAATCTGATTTCCATGGAGGGCGGGATTTATTTGCTGGAAGCGCGTATGCGTGGGGCCGCTCATCCGTTGCATGATCCTCTGGGCAAAACCCTGACTCTTCGTTCCGTGGAGCACGCGCGGGACATGCTGCATGCCTTTCCGGTGCTGCCGTTCAACCTCGTACATACCTCGGTGCACGATGAAATGTGCGGCATGGGCGGTGGCATCAATGAAAGTCTGAAGGTGCCGCTCGCCTGGCGCTCGGCCCTGTAGGCCCGGCGCCCCACGTTCGGGGCATCTGTGCTAGTCTGCTCGCCCTTTTGGTTCCGGGCGCGCCGGGACGCGCTGTGCTCGCACGGCAAGTCTTGTGGCCGTCCGCACAGCGGAGCAGTGTCATGTCCGAAGTAAATCTGTCCACCGACGAAACCCGCGTCAGCTACGGCATTGGCCGTCAGTTGGGTGACCAGCTGCGCGACAACCCGCCACCGGGCGTCAGCCTGGACGCGATTCTGGCTGGCCTGACCGACGCGTTCGCCGGCAAGGAAAGCCGTGTGGGTCAGGAAGAGATGTCCGCCAGCTTCAAGGTGATCCGCGAAATCATGCAGGCCGAAGCGGCTGCCAAGGCTGAAGCGGCTGCTGGTGAGGGCCTGGCTTTCCTGGCGGAAAACGCCAAGCGTGACGGCATCACCACGCTGGCTTCCGGCCTGCAGTTCGAAGTGCTGACCCAGGGCGACGGCGCCAAGCCGACCCGTGAAGACCAGGTGCGCACGCACTACCACGGCACGCTGATCGACGGCACGGTGTTCGACAGCTCCTACGAGCGCGGCCAGCCTGCAGAATTCCCGGTCGGCGGCGTGATCGCCGGCTGGACCGAAGCCCTGCAACTGATGAATGCCGGCAGCAAATGGCGCCTGTACGTGCCGAGCGAACTGGCTTACGGCGCTCAAGGCGTTGGCAGCATCCCGCCGCACAGCGTTCTGGTGTTCGACGTCGAGCTGCTGGACGTTCTGTAATTCCGGGCCTGCCTTCGCGGCGGGCTAACTAATGTAGGAGTGAGCCTGCTCGCGATTGCGTCCTGTCAGTAGTTGATTGGCTATCTGACACACCGCTATCGCGAGCAGGCTCGCTCCTACAGTTTTTACCGCGTTTCATATTTCGATCTTGTTGTGCAGTTCACTGCTGGGGCGCAAGGCCCGGGCATAGCAGAACAGGAACAGATTGCGCACCAGTTCCTTGAGTACCAGTGGCTCGCTGGAATTGAGGCTGCTGACGTCCAGATCGCCTTGATCCTGCAGCTCATGCAAGGCTTCTTCTTCAAGCACCGCACAGACTTCGCCGGTTTCCCGATGAAGGATTCTGAGGTAGGGGTGCGGGCGATCCAGCCAGGCGTCGATCAAATAAGTCATGGGTCGTTTCTCCTTGAAAGGTTTCAATGAGAATAATTCTTATTCGTCAAATAGCAAGTGCCTATTGGCGGATGATGATCTTTGTGTGGGAGCGAGCCTGCTCGCGAAGGGGCAAATACAGGTTTCTTTGAGGCGAAGCGCAGAGGGTGGAGCTCCATCCCACGGCTGGCGCGGGATGGATGACGCAAGGCTCAGACTTTTCTGACGAACTCGGATTTGAGCTTCATCGGGCCGATACCGTCGATCTTGCAGTCGATGTCGTGGTCGCCATCGCACAGGCGGATGTTCTTGACCTTGGTGCCGACCTTGACCACCAAGGAGGTGCCCTTGACCTTGAGGTCCTTGATCACGGTGATGGTGTCGCCGTCCTGCAGGACGTTGCCGACCGAATCTTTCTTCACGTCATCCGTGGACGCCACTTCGGCTTCGCCGCCGGCAGACCACTCGTGGGCGCACTCAGGGCAGACCAGTTGCGTACCGTCTTCGTAGGTATATTCGGAATTGCATTTCGGGCAGGGTGGCAACGTGCTCACTAAGGTTCCTTGGGTATCAGGAGAGTAAAAGGGCGCACATTGTATAGGGTTTTAGCCGAAGGAGGGGATAACGCAGAAACAACTGTGGGAGCGAGCCTGCTCGCGAAAGCGTTTTGTCAGTCAGCATTGCTGTCGACTGGCAGATTGCTTTCGCGAGCAGGCTCGCTCCCACAGGGGGGTAAATCAGTGCGTGCGGGCGACCGCAAACTCGCTCAGTTCCACCAGCGCATCGCGGTATTCGCTGGCCGGCAGTGCTTCGAGGCAGGTGATCGCACGGGCCACGTAGTCACGGGCCAGTTGCGCGGTGTACTCCAGCGAACCGGAAGCTTCCACGGCGATGCGGATGCTTTCCAGGTCTTCGATCCCGCCTTTCTGGATCGCCTGGCGCACCAGTGCAGCCTGTTCCGGCGTGCCTTCGCGCATGGTATAGATCAGCGGCAGGGTCGGTTTGCCTTCGGCCAGATCGTCACCGACGTTCTTGCCCAGGGTTTCGGCGTCGCCCTTGTAGTCGAGCAGGTCATCGACCAGTTGGAAGGCCACGCCCAGGTGATCGCCGAAGGTACGCAGGGCTTCGCTCTGCTCGGCGGTGGCACCGGCCAGTGCGGCGGCGCTGTGGGTCGAGGCTTCGAAGAGCATCGCGGTCTTGCCGCGGATGACTTCCATGTAGGTTTCTTCGGTGGTGCTGGCGTCACGCACCTTGGACAGTTGCAACACTTCGCCTTCGGCGATGATGCGCGTGGCCTGAGACAGGATCTTCATCACCGGCATCGAGCCCAGTTCGACCATCATTTCGAACGAGCGCGAATACAGGAAATCACCGACCAGCACGCTCGGGGCGTTGCCCCACATGGCGTTGGCGGTCGAACGGCCACGGCGCATGCCGGACATGTCGACCACGTCGTCATGCAGCAGGGTCGCGGTGTGCAGGAATTCGATGGTAGCGGCCAGCAGACGCATGTCGTCGCCTTCGCGACCCAGGGCCTTGCCACACAGCAACACTAATAAAGGACGCAGACGCTTGCCGCCAGCCGAGGTGATGTAGTCGCCGATTTTCGATACCAGCGGTACTCGGGAAGTCAGCTGCTTCTTGATGATGCCGTCGACGGCGCTAAAATCGTCCGCCACCGCGCGGTAGAAAGCTTGGGGTTGCATCAGCGAGAGTCGCTCCAGAAGGGTTGCGCGGCATGCTAGGACCCCCGTCCAGACCTGTCAAGGCGCGATGGACGGCTACTTGCAAGCCTGCTGCGGCTTGCGTACAATCGCGCACCCTGAACTTCCTGGGCAGCACCTGCCTTACGCAATTGCACTTGGGCCGTTCCAGCCCCATGCAGCCATGCCAGCCAATACCTCTTCTTATAAAGAGCTGGGTGAGCAGGATTATCGGAGAAATACCATGTACGCAGTAATCGTTACCGGCGGTAAGCAATACAAGGTCGCTGAAGGTGAATACCTGAAGATCGAAAAACTGGAAATCGCTACTGGCGAATCCGTGACTTTTGATCGCGTTCTGCTGGTCGCCAACGGCGACGACGTGAACATCGGCGCACCAGTTGTTGCTGGCGCAACCGTCAAGGCTGAAGTGATCTCCCAAGGTCGTCACGATAAAGTCCGCATCATCAAGTTCCGTCGTCGTAAGCACCACATGAAGCGTATGGGCCACCGCCAGTGGTTCACCGAGATCAAAATCACCGGTATTCAGGCTTAATTACAGCCTAATTCCTCACTAGGAGAATTGAACTCATGGCACACAAAAAAGCTGGTGGTAGTACCCGTAACGGTCGCGACTCAGAAGCCAAACGCCTTGGCGTGAAGATGTATGGCGGCCAGGTCATCAAGGCCGGCAACATCATCGTGCGTCAGCGCGGCACCCAATTCCACGCTGGCTACGGCGTTGGCATGGGTAAGGATCACACTCTCTTCGCTAAAATCGAAGGCGTGATCAAGTTCGAAGTAAAGGGCGCCTTCGGTCGTCGTTACGTGAGCGTAATCGCGGCTTAATCGCGAGATCGCTGGAGAAGCCCTGTCTTGCGACGGGGCTTTTTCGTTTGTGGGGTGAGTCTCTTGCAAAGCTGTTTGTATGGGCTGTCGGCGTGCGATGCAGGTCGTGTCTTGGAGTCGCTGCGCTCATTTTTGCAAGAGTCTTATGTCTTGATTGTTTTTCGGCTCGTCCGTACGGCGAGAGGCGTTGGTTATGAAGTTTGTTGATGAAGTATCGATTCGCGTAAAGGCTGGTGATGGCGGCAATGGCGCCATGAGTTTCCGTCGGGAAAAATTCATCGAAAACGGTGGTCCGAACGGTGGTGATGGCGGTGATGGCGGTTCCATCTACATGATGGCCGACGAAAACCTCAATACCCTGGTCGACTACCGTTACACCCGGCACTTCGATGCCGAGCGTGGCTCCAACGGCGGCAGCACCGACTGCACCGGCAAGAAGGGCGAAGACCTGATCCTGCGCGTGCCGGTCGGCACCACGGTGATCGACTCCGCCACTCAGGAAGTCATCGGCGACCTGACCAAGGCTGGTCAGAAGCTGATGGTGGTGCAGGGCGGCTGGCACGGTCTGGGCAACACCCGTTTCAAATCCAGTACCAACCGTGCGCCGCGCCAGACTACGCCGGGCAAGCCGGGCGAGCAGCGCGACCTGAAACTGGAAATGAAAGTACTGGCCGACGTCGGTCTGCTGGGCTTGCCGAACGCCGGTAAAAGTACTTTTATCCGTTCGGTCTCCGCTGCCAAGCCGAAAGTCGCCGATTACCCGTTCACCACGCTGGTGCCGAACCTTGGTGTGGTCAGCGTCGATCGCTGGAAGAGCTTCGTCGTTGCCGACATTCCGGGGCTGATCGAAGGCGCTTCCGACGGTGCCGGTCTGGGCATTCGCTTCCTCAAGCACCTGGCGCGCACGCGTTTGCTGCTGCACCTCGTCGACATGGCGCCGCTGGATGACTCCAGTGCTCCGGACGCGGCGGAAGTGATCGTCAACGAGCTGATCAAGTTCAGCCCGTCGCTGGCCGAGCGAGATCGCTGGCTGGTGCTGAACAAGTGCGACCAGATCCTTGAAGAAGAGCACGACGCTCGCGTCAAGGAAATTGTCGACCGCCTGGAGTGGACCGGTCCGGTGTACGTGATCTCGGCGATCGCCAAGATCGGTACCGAGCGTCTGTGCCACGACATCATGCGTTACATGGAAGACCGCGCCGATCGCCTGGCCAATGACCCGGCCTACAAGGAAGAGCTGGCCGATCTCGATCAGCGCATCGAAGACGAAGCGCGTGCGCAGCTGCAGGCGCTGGACGACAAGCGTGCCCTGCGTCGCAGCGGCGTGAAGTCGGTCCATGACATCGGCGACGATGACTGGGACGAAGAAGATGTGGATGACGAAGACGGTCCGGAAATCATTTACGTGCGTGACTGATTCGTTGCAGTAAACTTAAGCGCCGCTCAATCGAGCGGCGTTTTAGTATCTGGAAATCGATCGTTGGTCAGCAATCGCCACGATTAACGTCATGGGTGGTGTCAGGTCGTGCTGCCCTCAAGCTAAGGTTGAAGATGATGCGGAGCAAGGTGACAGGTGCGCAGCGTTGGGTCGTGAAGATCGGCAGCGCTTTGCTGACAGCGGATGGCAAGGGGCTCGATCGTGCGGCAATGAGTGTCTGGGTCGAGCAGATGGTGGCCTTGCATGAGGCTGGCGTCGAGTTGGTGCTGGTGTCCTCCGGGGCGGTAGCGGCCGGCATGAGCCGTTTGGGCTGGACTGCGCGACCCAGTGCGATGCACGAGCTTCAGGCGGCCGCGGCAATCGGTCAGATGGGCCTGGTACAGGCGTGGGAGTCGAGCTTCGCCGAGCATGGCCGGCACACCGCGCAGATCCTCCTGACTCACGATGACCTCTCCGACCGCAAGCGCTATCTAAATGCCCGCAGTACCTTGCGCGCGCTGGTCGAGCTGAAAGTCATCCCGGTGATCAACGAAAACGACACCGTGGTCACTGACGAAATCCGTTTCGGCGACAACGACACGCTGGCGGCGCTGGTGGCCAACCTGGTCGAAGCGGATCTGCTGGTGATCCTCACCGATCGCGATGGCATGTTCGACGCCGATCCGCGCAACAATCCTGATGCGCAGATGATCTTCGAGGCGCGCGCCGATGATCCGAGCCTCGACGCGGTAGCGGGCGGCACCGGTGGTGCGCTGGGGCGTGGCGGCATGCAAACCAAGCTGCGCGCGGCGCGTCTGGCGGCGCGTTCGGGTGCGCACACGATCATTGTTGGTGGGCGCCTGGAGCGAGTGCTTGATCGCCTGAAGGCCGGCGAGCGCATCGGTACCTTGCTGTCGCCTGAGCGCGGCATGCTCGCGGCGCGCAAGCAGTGGCTGGCCGGGCACCTGCAAACCCGTGGCACCCTGGTGCTGGACGATGGTGCGGTGTCGGCGCTGTCGCAAGGCAACAAGAGTCTGCTGCCGGTGGGGGTCAAACTGGTGCAGGGCAGCTTCCGCCGCGGTGAAATGGTGGTCTGCGTGGCGCCGGACGGTCGCGAGATCGCCCGCGGCCTGGCCAATTACAGCGCGCTGGAAGCACAAAAAATCATCGGTCAGTCGTCGGATGCGATTGTCGGTTTGCTCGGTTACATGGCGGAGCCGGAACTGGTTCACCGTGACAACCTGATTCTGGTTTAAGGAAAACTCGATGCGCGTAGCAAAAGGATTGTTGGGTCTGCTGATGGCGCTGCCATTGCTGGCCTCGGCCGAAGAAATCGGTCAGGTATCGACGGTGTTCAAGTTCGTCGGTCCGAACGACCGCATTGTGGTCGAGGCCTTTGATGATCCCAAGGTCGAGGGCGTGACCTGCTACCTGTCGCGCGCCAAGACTGGCGGTGTGAAGGGTGGTCTGGGTCTGGCCGAGGATCGCGCGGAAGCGTCGATCGCTTGCCGGCAGGTGGGGCCGATCAAGTTCAAGGGTGAGCTGAAGGATGGCGACGAGGTGTTCAAGGAGCGCACTTCGCTGGTGTTCAAGACCATGCAGGTGGTGCGTTTCCTCGACAAGAAGCGCAACACGCTGGTGTACCTGGTCTACAGTGATCGCTTGATCGAGGGCAGTCCGCAGAATGCCGTGACGGCGATTCCGATCCTGCCGTGGGTGCCGGTCCAACAGTAAGCGCTGCAAATCCAGGTGATGTGCGAGCCGGCCCGGCAGTTTTTGTGGGCCGGCTTGCTGCATTCTGGCGTTTGGATTTGTTCGGTTGCAGTCTGAAGCGCTTCAGGGCTGAGCGCGCCGCATCTCTGCCCATTCAATCAATGCCTGGATGGACGGCCCGAGGGCGTGGCCGATGGGCGTGAGCTGATATTCCACCTTCGGTGGCACCTGCGGGTACACCGTGCGCAACACAATACCGTCCTTTTCCAGTTGCTTGAGCTGCTGGATCAGCATCTTCTGGTTGATCCCTTCGATCAGCTTCTCCAGATCCGAGAAGCGCAGCGCGCCCTTTGCCGCGAACAGTTGGCAGAGGATGATGATTTTCCATTTCCCTTCCAGTACGCGAAGCGTCTCAGTCGTTGCCTCGGCCCAGATCTTTCGATTTTGCGGGTCTTCGCAGTTCCACTCTCGGTCCATTTCTTCCTCGCAGGTGAGTTACCCACCTTTTGGTCGGTACTTACCATTATCACACCAGCCCCCTAACATCGGTGCAGCTAATCATTGAAGAGGGGTTTGAATCATGAAAATCGGCATCATCGGCACCGGCAATATTGGCGGTGTTCTCGCGCGCAAGCTTAAGGCTGCCGGTCATGAGATTCGTGTGGCGAACTCTAGAGGTGTGGATGGCGTGCGTGCGTTCGCTGAAGAGATTGGCGTCGAGCCTGTAGATGTTCGAGGCGCAGTAGACGGGGCGGAGGTGATCGTATTGTCGATACCGCTGCCGGCGTTGAGTGTGTTACCTGCTGATCTGTTTGCTGCTGTGCTGCCGGGCGTTCCGATCGTCGATACCAGTAATTACTACCCTGGTTTGCGCGATCCGAAGATTGAGGAAATTGATCAGGGGATGACGGAAAGCATTTGGGTCACCCGGCAGATCGGCCGTCCTGTGATCAAGGCTTTCAACAATCTGCTGGCCTATACCTTGGCTGAGCTGGGTCGTGCGCAAGGTGCTGAGGGTCGTCTGGCGGCAGCCGTGGCGGGGGATGATCAAAAGGCCAGAGAGACGGTGATGTCTTTGGTAGATCAGGTTGGTTTTGATCCGGTGGATGGCGGTACGCTTGACGAGTCCTGGCGGCAGCAGCCGTGCACGCCTTGCTATTGCTGTGACTATGACGCGCAAACCATGCGCCGGGCTCTGGCGCTGGCGGTCAAAGGGCGGGCGTCAGCCATGCGCGATGAGTTGCCCCGGCAATTCCAGTTGCTCGGTCCGAACCCAAGCCATGACGATGTCGTGGCGATGAATCGTTCTTTCAATCCGCTGGATTGACGTTGGTCGGGCGCGTAGCGGCGCCTGGCTCTTTTGGGTTGGGCGCAGTCTCGCTCGCGAGGCTGGTCAAATCACAGGCAATAAAAAACCGACCCTGAGGTCGGTTTTTTAATGACTACGTCGATTAAGCGGCTTCTTTCAGCGCTTTGACGTGGCCATTCAGACGGCTCTTATGACGAGCAGCCTTGTTCTTGTGGATGATGCCTTTATCGGCCATGCGGTCGATAACTGGCACAGCCAGAACGTATGCAGCTTGAGCTTTTTCAGCGTCTTTTGCGTCGATGGCTTTAACTACATTCTTGATGTAGGTGCGAACCATGGAACGCAGGCTGGCGTTGTGGCTGCGACGCTTCTCAGCCTGTTTTGCACGTTTTTTGGCGGAAGGTGAGTTGGCCACCGTCGAGCTCCTCGAAAGACTTTTTAGGAAATAGCAAACAAAATAGGCCGCGAATCATGCCGATGAAGACTTGTCTTGTCAAGGGCACTTGAATCGTTCCGCTAAGTGGTAGGTATAAAGAGGCGGGATATTTATTTCCGGCGCTTGACCTGTAAACTCGCGAGCTTTGGCTCTGTGCTGTTGCGGCGCGGAGTATCGCACAAGTAGGCGCATTGTTCGCCTGCTGTTTATCGACAGGCACCCATTCCCTCAATGAATCTGCTCAAATCGCTGGCCGCGGTCAGCTCTATCACCATGCTTTCCCGGGTTCTGGGTTTTGTACGGGACACATTGATCGCGCGGATATTCGGCGCCGGAATGGCCACGGACGCCTTCTTCATTGCCTTCAAGCTGCCCAACCTGCTGCGGCGGATCTTTGCCGAGGGCGCATTTTCCCAGGCTTTCGTGCCGATTCTCGCCGAATACAAAAGCCAGAAGGGCGAAGAGGCGACGCGCACGTTCATTGCTTACGTGACCGGCCTGCTGACCCTGGTGCTGGCACTGGTCACGGCGCTGGGCATGCTCGCTGCGCCTTGGGTGATCTGGGCAACGGCGCCGGGTTTTACCGACACGCCGGAAAAATTCCAGCTCACCTCCGATCTGCTGCGGGTGACCTTTCCTTATATATTGCTGATCTCGCTGTCCTCGCTGGCCGGCGCCATCCTCAATACCTGGAACCGTTTTTCCGTGCCGGCGTTCGTGCCGACGCTGCTCAACGTCAGCATGATCGTGTTCGCGCTGTTCCTGACACCGTACTTCGATCCACCGGTGATGGCCCTCGGCTGGGCGGTGCTGGTCGGCGGTCTGGCGCAGTTGCTTTATCAACTGCCGCACTTGAAAAAGATCGGCATGCTCGTGCTGCCGCGCCTGAACCTGCGCGATACCGGCGTCTGGCGGGTGATGAAACAGATGCTGCCGGCGATTCTCGGGGTTTCGGTCAGCCAGATTTCGCTGATCATCAACACGATTTTCGCCTCGTTTCTGGTCGCCGGCTCCGTGTCGTGGATGTATTACGCCGACCGTTTGATGGAGTTGCCGTCCGGTGTGCTCGGCGTGGCGCTCGGCACGATCCTGTTGCCGACGCTGGCAAAGACCTACGCCAACAAGGATCGTCACGAATATTCGCGGATTCTCGATTGGGGCCTGCGTCTGTGCTTCGTGCTGGTGTTGCCGTGCGCGCTGGCGCTGGGCATTCTCGCCGAGCCGCTGACGGTTTCACTGTTTCAGTACGGCCAGTTCAGCGGCTTTGACGCTGAAATGACTCAGCGCGCATTGATTGCCTATTCGGTCGGCTTGCTGGGGATCATCGTGATCAAAGTGCTGGCGCCGGGCTTTTATGCGCAACAGAACATCCGCACGCCAGTGAAGATCGCCATCTTCACCCTGGTCTGCACGCAGTTGTTCAACCTGGCGTTGATCGGTCCGTTGGCCCATGCCGGTCTGGCGCTGGCGATCAGTGCCGGCGCTTGCCTGAATGCCGGGCTGCTGTTCTATCAGTTGCGCAAGCAGAAGATGTATCAGCCGCAGCCAGGCTGGGGCAAATTCGGTTTCAAACTGGTCGTGGCGGTGACGGTGATGTCGGCGGTGCTGCTGGTGGGCATGCATTTCATGCCCGCTTGGGATGAGGGGCACATGCTTGAGCGCTTCCTGCGTCTTGGCGCGCTGGTAGTCGCCGGGGTGGTCGCCTATTTCGGCATGTTGCTGCTGCTCGGTTTCCGTCTGCGCGACTTCAATCGCAAGGCCCTGAGCTGAGGTTTCAGCCTTTATCCACAGGCGGGGGCCGGCAGTTTTGTCGGCTCGATCACTTTGCGTTACGGTGTTGCCTGTCGTCGGCCGTCGGGTGTGGTTATAATCGACCACTTTATGAGCAAGAAGCGCGTTATGCAGCTGGTTCGAGGCCTCCACAACTTGCGCCCCCAGCATCGGGGCTGCGTCGCCACTATTGGCAACTTTGACGGTGTTCACCGTGGTCACCAGGCTATCCTGGCCCGGCTGCGTGAGCGTGCGCTCGAGTTGGGCGTACCCAGCTGCGTGGTGATTTTCGAGCCGCAGCCACGGGAATTCTTTGCCCCCGAGACTGCGCCGGCACGTCTGGCCCGCTTGCGTGACAAGCTGCAACTGCTGGCTGCCGAAGGCGTCGACCGGGTGTTGTGCCTGGCCTTCAATCAGCGCTTGAGCAAACTCAGCGCCAGCGAGTTCGTCGATACCATCCTGGTGGATGGCCTGGGCGTGCAGCATCTGGAGGTCGGTGACGATTTCCGTTTCGGCTGTGATCGCCTCGGCGATTTCGATTTTCTGCTGCAGGCCGGGCAGATGCACGGTTTCAGCGTTGAAGCCGCGCAAACGGTCGAGCTGGACGGCATTCGCGTCAGCAGCACGCAAGTGCGCAACGCCCTCGCCGCCGCCGATTTTGCCCTGGCCGAACGCTTGCTCGGCCGCCCGTACCGGATCGCCGGTCGCGTGCTGCATGGCCAGAAACTGGCCCGGCAACTGGGTACGCCCACTGCCAATGTGCAGCTCAAGCGTCGTCGCGTGCCGTTCACCGGGGTGTATCTGGTGAATGTCGATATCGACGGCAAGACCTGGCCCGGTGTCGCCAATATTGGCGTGCGGCCCACGGTACAAGGTGATGGCAAGGCCCACCTCGAAGTCCATCTTTTAGATTTTGCCGGCGATCTGTATGACCGGCGTTTGACGGTGGTTTTCCACCAGAAGCTGCGTGAAGAGCAGCGTTTCGCCTCCCTGGAGGCACTGAAAACGGCGATCAACGCGGATGTCGCCGCCGCCCGTGCACTAGCCGCACCTAGCGCCCATCGCTAATGAAGAGCCTTAAATGACCGACTATAAAGCCACGCTAAACCTTCCGGACACCGCCTTCCCAATGAAGGCCGGCCTGCCACAGCGCGAACCGCAGATCCTGCAGCGCTGGGACAGTATTGGCCTGTACGGAAAGTTGCGCGAGATTGGCAAGGATCGTCCGAAGTTCGTCCTGCACGACGGCCCTCCGTACGCCAACGGCACGATCCACATCGGTCACGCTCTGAACAAGATTCTCAAGGACATGATCATCCGCTCGAAAACCCTGTCGGGTTTCGATGCGCCGTACGTTCCGGGCTGGGACTGCCACGGCCTGCCGATCGAGCACAAGGTTGAAGTGACCCACGGCAAGAACCTGGGCGCGGACAAGACCCGCGAGCTGTGCCGTGCCTACGCCACCGAGCAGATCGAAGGGCAGAAGTCCGAGTTCATCCGTCTCGGCGTGCTGGGCGATTGGGCCAACCCGTACAAGACCATGGATTTCAAGAACGAGGCCGGTGAAATCCGCGCTCTCGCCGAAATCGTTAAGGGTGGTTTCGTGTTCAAGGGCTTGAAGCCGGTGAACTGGTGCTTCGACTGCGGTTCGGCGCTGGCCGAAGCGGAAGTCGAATACGAGAACAAAAAGTCCTCGACCATCGACGTCGCATTCCCGATCGCTGATGAAGCCAAACTGGCTGCCGCGTTCGGCCTGGCATCGCTGAGCAAGCCTGCGGCGATCGTGATCTGGACCACCACCCCGTGGACCATCCCGGCCAACCAGGCGCTGAACGTTCACCCGGAATTCAACTACGCGCTGGTGGATATCGGCGACAAGTTGCTGGTACTGGCTGAAGAACTGGTCGAAGCCTGCCTGACTCGCTATGGCGTCGAAGGCTCGGTCATCGCCACCACCACCGGCAAACAGCTGGAACTGATCAACTTCCGTCACCCGTTCTACGATCGCCTGTCGCCGGTTTACCTGGCTGACTACGTCGAACTGGGCGCGGGCACCGGCGTGGTTCACTCCGCTCCGGCCTACGGCGTGGACGACTTCGTGACCTGCAAGAAATACGGCATGGTCAACGACGACATCCTCAACCCGGTGCAGAGCAACGGCGTGTACGTGCCGTCGCTGGAATTCTTCGGCGGCCAGTTCATCTGGAAGGCCAACCCGGCGATCGTCGACAAGCTGACCGAAGTCGGTGCGCTGATGCACACCACGGTCATCGAACACAGCTACATGCACTGCTGGCGCCACAAGACCCCGCTGATCTACCGCGCCACCGCGCAGTGGTTCATCGGCATGGACAAAGAACCCACCAGCGGCGACACCCTGCGCGTGCGTTCGCTCAAGGCCATCGAAGACACCTCATTTGTCCCGGCCTGGGGCCAGGCGCGTCTGCACTCGATGATCGCCAACCGTCCGGACTGGTGCATCTCGCGTCAGCGCAACTGGGGTGTGCCGATCCCGTTCTTCCTCAACAAGGAAAGCGGCGAGCTGCACCCGCGCACCGTCGAGCTGATGGAAGAAGTGGCCAAGCGCGTCGAAGTCGAAGGCATCGAAGCCTGGTTCAAGATGGACGCCGCCGAACTGCTTGGCGATGAAGCGCCGCTGTACGACAAGATCAGCGACACCCTCGACGTCTGGTTCGATTCGGGCACCACGCACTGGCACGTCCTGCGCGGTTCGCACCCGATGGGCCACGAAAGCGGCCCGCGTGCCGACCTGTATCTGGAAGGCTCGGACCAGCACCGCGGCTGGTTCCACTCGTCGCTGCTGACCGGCTGCGCCATCGACAATCACGCGCCGTACCGCGAACTGCTGACTCACGGTTTCACCGTCGACGAAGCCGGGCGCAAGATGTCCAAGTCGCTGGGCAACGTGATCGCGCCGCAGAAAGTCAACGACACCCTCGGCGCCGACATCATGCGTCTGTGGGTCGCTTCGACCGACTACTCCGGCGAAATGGCGGTATCCGACCAGATCCTGCAACGCAGCGCCGACGCCTATCGTCGGATTCGTAACACCGCGCGCTTCCTGCTTTCCAACCTGAGCGGCTTCAACCCGGCCACCGACATCCTGCCGGCTGAAGAAATGCTCGCGCTGGACCGTTGGGCGGTCGACCGTACCCTGCTGCTGCAACGCGAGCTGCAAGAGCACTACGGCGAATACCGTTTCTGGAACGTCTACTCGAAGATCCACAACTTCTGCGTGCAGGAGCTGGGCGGTTTCTACCTCGACATCATCAAGGACCGTCAGTACACCACTGGCGCGAACAGCAAGGCCCGCCGTTCGGCGCAAACCGCGCTGTTCCACATCTCCGAAGCGCTGGTGCGCTGGATCGCGCCGATCCTCGCCTTCACCGCTGACGAGCTGTGGGAATACCTGCCGGGCGAGCGTAACGAATCGGTCATGCTCAACACCTGGTACGAAGGCCTGACCGAACTGCCGGACAACGTCGAGCTGGGCCGCGAATACTGGGACCGTGTGATGGCGGTCAAGGCAGCGGTCAACAAGGAAATGGAAATCCAGCGCGCGGCGAAAGCCGTCGGTGGCAACCTGCAAGCCGAAGTGACGCTGTACGCCGAAGATGCGCTGAGCGCCGATCTGGAAAAACTGAGCAACGAACTGCGCTTCGTGTTGATCACTTCGACCGCCAGCGTTGCGCCGTTTGTTCAGGCTCCAGCGGACGCGGTCGCGACCGAAGTCAGCGGTCTGAAACTGAAGATCGTCAAATCGGCCTTCCCGAAGTGCGCCCGTTGCTGGCACTGCCGTGAAGACGTTGGTGTGAACCCGGAGCATCCGGAAATCTGCGGTCGTTGCGTCGACAACATCAGCGGCACTGGCGAGGTTCGTCACTATGCCTGATGCCATTGGCCGTTTCGGACGGTTGAGCTGGCTATGGTTGAGCCTGCTGGTTCTGGTCATCGACCAGGCCAGCAAGTTCTACTTCGAAGGCAGGCTCGAGATGTTCCAGCAGATCGTGATAATCCCCGATCTGTTCAGCTGGACCCTGGCCTACAACACCGGTGCGGCGTTCAGCTTCCTGGCTGACAGCTCCGGCTGGCAGCGCTGGCTGTTTGCCCTGATCGCCATCGTGGTCAGCGGTGTGCTGGTGGTCTGGCTCAAACGCCTGGGCCGCAACGACACCTGGCTGGCCATCGCGCTGGCGCTGGTGTTGGGCGGCGCGCTGGGCAATCTGTACGACCGCGTCGCCCTGGGCCATGTGATCGACTTCATTCTGGTGCACTGGCAGAACCGCTGGTACTTCCCGGCGTTCAACTTCGCCGACAGCGCGATCACCGTTGGCGCGATCATGCTGGCGCTGGACATGTTCAAACCGAAGAAAACCGAAGAGACCGCTCATGACTGAACAGGTATCGGCTGAGCAACGCATCGGCCAGAACACGGAAGTCACTTTGCATTTCGCACTGCGCCTGGAAAACGGCGACACCGTCGACAGCACGTTCGACAAAGCCCCGGCGACCTTCAAGGTCGGCGACGGCAATCTGCTGCCGGGTTTCGAAGCGGCGCTGTTCGGCTTCAAGGCTGGCGACAAGCGCACGCTGACCGTCGAGCCGGAAAACGCCTTCGGCCAGCCGAACCCGCAAAACGTGCAGGTCATTCCGCGTTCGCAGTTCGCCGACATGGAACTGTCGCCGGGTCTGCTGGTGATCTTCAACGATGCGGCCAATACTGAATTGCCGGGCGTGGTAAAAGAGTTCGACGACGCGCAAGTGACTGTCGACTTCAACCACCCGCTGTCCGGCAAGACATTGACCTTTGACGTGGAAATCATTTCAGTCAAAGCGATCTGAAATGTAGGAGTGAGCCTGCTCGCGATGGGTGCCTGACATTCAACATTGATGTTGACTGACATACCGCCATCGCGAGCAGGCTCACTCCTACAATGGTTTTTCATAGCTTTTGCGCGCAAGACACGAGGCACAGCATGCAAATCAAACTCGCCAACCCCCGTGGCTTCTGCGCCGGCGTGGACCGGGCAATCGAAATCGTCAACCGCGCCCTCGAAGTGTTCGGGCCGCCGATCTATGTGCGTCATGAAGTGGTGCACAACAAGTTCGTCGTCGAGGACCTGCGCAGTCGCGGCGCGATTTTCGTCGAAGAGCTCGATCAGGTGCCGGACGACGTCATCGTGATATTCAGTGCCCATGGCGTTTCCCAGGCCGTGCGCAATGAAGCCGCCGGTCGTGGCCTGAAAGTCTTCGACGCCACCTGTCCGCTGGTGACCAAGGTGCATATCGAAGTCGCCAAATACAGCCGCGATGGCCGTGAGTGCATCCTGATCGGTCACGCCGGGCATCCGGAAGTCGAAGGCACCATGGGCCAGTACGATTCCAGTAATGGCGGCGCGATCTACCTCGTCGAAGACGAGAAAGACGTGGCTGAACTGCAGGTGCGCAATCCGGAAAAACTCGCGTTCGTCACTCAGACGACCCTGTCGATGGACGACACCAGTCGCGTCATCGACGCCTTGCGCACGCGTTTTCCAGCAATTGGCGGTCCGCGCAAGGACGACATCTGCTACGCCACGCAAAACCGTCAGGACGCGGTCAAGCAATTGGCTGACGAATGCGACGTGGTGCTGGTGGTTGGCAGCCCGAACAGCTCCAACTCCAACCGTCTGCGCGAGCTCGCCGAACGCATGGCCACTCCGGCCTACCTGATCGACGGCGCCGAAGACATGCAAAAGAGCTGGTTCGATGGCGTCGAGCGTATCGGCATCACCGCCGGTGCCTCTGCACCGGAAGTGCTGGTGCGTGGCGTGATTCAGCAGTTGCAGACCTGGGGTGCCACCGGTGCCGATGAGCTGGCCGGGCGCGAGGAAAACATCACCTTCTCGATGCCTAAAGAGTTGCGCGTGCGTTCGATCTGACCCGCTCGGCTTGCTGACACAAGGCCTGTTCCGACTTTGCGCGGCTCAGGCGCACGCGACCGGTCGCGGCCAGCACGATCTGCTGCTGGCTGACCGGCTCGCGCACCGAGCAGACATGTAATGTCCCTGCCTGAAAGGCCCGCCCGGGCATCAGCGGTTGCCCCAGACTGCTGAAGCGCACGTAACGACTCACCGCCCAATTGCCGACAATCGGCACCTGCATGGCACTTGCCTGTTCCACCAGCAGCGGATTGCTGACGTCTTTGGCGCCCTTGCCACTGATGTCGAGAATGATCCGCCAACCCTGACTCCAGTCGCCATTGATCCCATGGATCACCACACTCTGATTACGCGTGATGGCCAGGCTGCGGGCGTTGCGGATGCCCTCGAACAAGGATTGCGCCGCCAGCTCGCGGTGGCTCGACTCTTTAAGGCTGGCAAGCGCGGGGCTGACCAGCAGCAGAACAATTGCGCCGATCGCCAGTCCCATAAGCAATTCGATCAGGCTGAAACCGTGTTGAGACATGAAGACTCCCTCCGTGGAACGTGATGGATGGCGCGCTCCGTGCGCCGGGCAGGGCAAATCAACCGACACAGGTCGGCTGAATGTTCTAGCGTGTAGAAGCAGGTATAGCCGACGGCAACGGAGGGCATCGATGGATCTTCGTACAAAAGGTTTCACGCTGATCGAGTTGCTCGTGGCGATCGCCGTGTTTCTGGTCCTGATCACTTTGGCGGTCCCGGCCTTTACCCGTTCGATCCAGGGCAGCAAAGCCGATACCGAAATGGGTGACTTGCAACGAGCGATCAACTTTGCCCGCCTTGAGGCGATCAACCGCGGTGTCACCACCCGTTTGCGGCCAACGGCTGGCGGTAGCGTCTGGACCGGTGAGCTGGCGGTCTACGACAGTACTGGCAATCCGGCCAATGTATTGCGGGTTGTTCCAGCGATGAGCAGCGGCGCGACTCTGACGCTACCCTCAGGAGTGACCGCACTGGATTTCAATAATCTCGGCGGTCTGGCGGCACCGTCGACGGCGGTGGTCATCAGTTACACGCTGGGTACGCAAAGCAGGACGCTGAACGTGTGTCTGAACGGACGAATTCAATTGGGTGGGAATTGCGGATGAGGGCAGGGAGTCAACGGACGCAGCGAGGGATGACGCTGATCGAGGTGCTGGTCGCGTTGCTGATTCTCACGGTCGGCTTGCTTGGCGCGGCGGCAGTGCAACTCAATGCGCTGAAGTACATCGACAGCTCGCGGATGACCAGCCAGGCCAGTTTCATCGCCTACGACATGATGGACCGCATCCGCGCCAATTCCGCCGCCGATTACACCGCCACGCCGCCGACCTCGGGCAATCTTTCGGTCGCGCGGGATCAGGACCTCTACGATTTCACCACCAACATCGCCAATTTCGGTGGCCCGACTGCCACCGGCAGCATCACCCGCAATCAGCGCGTGTACACCATCACCATCACCTGGAACGACGCACGGGCAGCCAACACCGCGAGTGCTGCGCGCAGCTTCGTCCTCAGCAGCCGCGCGGCGGTCGATCCGGTGGTGTCGCCATGAAGCGTCAGCAACAGGGTTTCGGCCTGATCGAATTGCTGGTCGCCCTGGCGCTGGGTTTGATCGTGGTACTCGGCGTGGTGCAGATTTTCATCGCCGCAAAAAACACCTACGTCAGCCAGAACAGCGCCGCCGCGATGCAGGAAGACGCGCGCTTCGTATTGAGCAAAATGATTCAGGAAATCCGCATGGTCGGCATGTTCGGTTGTCTTGGCACCATCACCGATTCCAGCAGTGCCGGCGATTTCAAGGGGGCGCAACTCGCGCCGATCAGTTGGGACAATGCCAACCTGAAACTGACCCTGGTCACCGCCGACGTCGGCAATGCTGGCGGTACGCCAACCTGGACGGTTCTCTCCGATTGCCGCAACAGCGCAGTCGCGTATACCGGCTTGCGTGCGGCGGCCAGCGGGCAGATTGCGTTCCCGATCCGGCGGCTGGTCTACAGCTTCAGCAACAACCAGATCCTGATGGGCACCGGCAGCGGCAACCCGACGCAACAGGTACTGGTGAATAACGTCAGCGCGTTCAACGTGATGTTCGGGCTGGCCAGTTCAGCCACGGATATCGCGGCGTCGACCTACAGCGCCAACCCCAGCGATGCCGCGCGCATCCGCAGTGTGCGCCTGAGCCTGACCCTCACCGACCCGAACAATCGGGTCGCCAGTCAAACCTTCAACGTGGTTGCCGCCTTGCGCAACCGCTTGCAGTGAGGGGATGACCATGAGGATCTCTCTGCATCAGCGGCAGGCGCAACGCGGCATGGTGTTGCTGGTGAGTCTGGTGTTCCTGTTGCTACTGACTCTGATTGGCCTGTCGTCGATGCAGAGTGCCAACCTGCAGGAAAAAATGGCTGGCAGCGTCAGCCTGCGCAACCAGTCGTTCCAGGCTGCCGAAGCCGCGTTGCGGATTGGCGAGAGCGCGGTGCAACTGGACAGTTATTCGCTGGCGGTGTGCAGCGGCACTCAATGTGCGCCGCCGGCAGAATCGACGGTGGTCAGCGCGGCGGGCCTCAACTCGACGTCGGGAGTGACCTGGATCGCTGCGGGCAACGGCTTTTATGGCGTGCAGAACATCGGCACGACATTGACCGCCGTCAACGTGCCGAGCAACACCTCGGCGACCCTGTACCGGGTCACTGCTGTCGGTATCGCCGGTAGCTCGCGCAGTGTGCTGGAGAGTGTGTATGCGAAGTTTTGAGCGCTGCCGGATGTTGCTGCTCGGCATGCTGCTGAGTTTTTATCTGAGCTCGCCGGCCTATGCCTTCACGCCCTCCGACTCGCCTTTGCTGAGCGCAGCCGCCGTGCCGCCGAACGTGATGCTGCTGATCGACGATTCGGGGAGCATGAACAGCATCATTTATGCCGCCGGGTTTGATCCGAGCGTCAACCGCACACCGGCGCGGCAGTGCAATACCTTCCTCGGATTGTGTTCTGCGCTGAATGCCCCACAGATCACCGGCGACCTAGTGTTTCTCTCGAGCCTGCCGAACTCGGGTTGCTCCGGCGGCGCCTATGCGTTTTACAACAACAGCCCAGCGCCGTTGTGCCTGAAACTGCCGGACCCTGTGGGTAACGAGAACACCCGTTATTCCGCTGATTACATTTCCTACATCGTCAGTCTGGCGATCAGCACCGGCACCCGCGACTTCACCACCGGAGCGATTCCCAACGATTACCGGATGAATGTCGCGCGCAACGTTTCCACCGCGCTGGTCAGCAGCAACCGTTCCTTGCGCATGGGGCTGGCGACGTTCAACCCGGCCACCAGCACCAACCCCGGTAACGGAGGTTTCATCCCTCGCGCGATTACCGATCTGTCGCCGGTAACGGGCGGCGTGACCCAGGCGCAAGCCGATACCAACTACAACGCGCTGATTTCTTCGATCAACGGTCTGAACGCGGTGGCCAACACGCCCCTTGCGGAAAGCTATTACGAGATCACCCGCTACATGCGCGGCATCGCCCCTTTCTACAACGGCACGCCGAGCACCTACACCAGCCCGATTCAATATCGCTGTCAGAAAAACTACGGCGTGGTGATTACCGACGGCTTGCCGACCTACGATCGAACCTTTCCCACCAACGACCCCTTGGGCGGCAATCGGTTGCCGAACTGGGATGGCGTCAACAATGACGGCGACAACCTCAACGGTGACGGGGAGGGCGACACGCTGTATCTGGATGACATCGCCAAGTTTGCCTTCGACATCGACATGCGCTCGACCGGCACCGATGCGGCAGGCAAAAGCTGGAACGCGGTGGATTTTCCCAGGCAGAACATGAACACCTACACCGTCGGTTTTGCTGCCGATAACGACATGCTGTCCGACGCCGCCAGTTATGGGCAGGGCCGGTATTACCAAGCCACCGACAGTTCCGGACTCAACGCGGCCTTATCGTCGGCATTGAGCGACATTACCTCCAAGGCCGGCTCCGGCGGTGCCGGTGTCGCCAGCAGCAGCTCGTTGAGCAGCGGCAGCAGTTTTTATCAGACCACCTACGATCCCAAGGATTGGCGCGGGACGATCAAGTCGTTCGGCTTTACCTCGACCGGTACGGTGAACACCTCGAATGCGCAATGGACCACCGACACGACCATCGTACCGTCCGCCACGGCACCGACTTTCCAGTCGTGGAACACCGTGAGCAACGCGCCGATATCCCTGGCCTTCGGCAACTTTTCCCCCGCGCAGCAGACCACCCTCAATCAGGGCTTGCCTACCGGCATCACCGGCAATGATCTGGTGGAGTGGAGCAAAGGCACCAACAAGGCCGGGCTCAAAGTGCGCAGCGTGTTGCTCGGTGACATCATCAATTCGCCGCTGGTACTCGCATCCTCTGCAGACAAGACCGCGTCCGATCTGTCCGCTGATACCAGTTACACCACTTACCTGGCGACCAAAGCGGCCAACATGAACAGCAGTCTGGTGGTCAACGCCAACGACGGTTTCGTCCATGTGATCAATCCGGCGAACGGCACGCGCCGTTATGCCTACATGCCGTCCAGCGTGCTGCCGTCGTTGCGCCTGATCGCCGACACCAACTACGTCAACGGCGTCAGCCACAAGTTTCTCGTGGACGGTCAGGTCGGAGTGTTCGACGTGCAGTCCGGCACCACATGGAAAACCCTGGCGATTGGCGGCACCGGTGCCGGCGGTAAAACCTTCTACGGGCTGCAATTGTTCGATGCTTCGGCGGGCAACGTGATCCGTGCGCTGTGGGAAGTCAGTGCGCCGGTCAGTGCCAACACGGCCAACGCATTCAATGATCTGGGTTATGCCTACGCACGCCCGGAAGTGGCACGCTTGGCCGATGGTCGCTGGGCCGCGTTCATTGCCAATGGCTACGGCAGCAATTCCGGCGTCGCGGCGTTGTACGTGCTGGATGTGCGTGATGGCTCGTTGATCAGGAAAATCGTTATCGACAACACGGAAACCACCAATGGCCTGTCCTCGGTGGAGCTAAGGGTCAATTCGTCGAACGTGGTGCAGGCGGCTTACGGTGGTGATTTGAAAGGACGGATGTGGAAATTCGACTTGAGCACGACGGCCCCGGAGAGCTGGGGCGTGGCGTTTGCCGGCAAACCGTTGTTCACCGCACCGGGCGGGGCGACGCAGCCGATCACCGCGCAACCGCTGCTGGCGGATAACCCGCAGGGTGGCAAGCAGGTGTTCTTCGGCACCGGCAAATTCAACGAAACCGCCGACAAGAGCAACAAGGATCTGCAAGCGTTCTATTCGGTATGGGACGCCGATGGCGGCTCGGGACAGATTACCGCCAGCAGCTTGCAGGCGCAGGCGATTACCGGGTCGTTCTCCGGCAGCACCGGGCAGTTCGTGACCACCACGCAGAATGAGACGACGTATCCGGGCGAGAAGGGCTGGTATTTGCCGCTGGTGTATAACAACGTACTGACCGGCGAGCGGGTCATCAATCAGGCGAGCATTGTGCTGGGGCGCGTCGTCTTTACTACTGCCAGCGTCGACACCACCGATCCTTGTTCGAGTTTGGGGACTGGCAAGCTAATCGAACTCGATGCGTTCAGCGGTAAGATGCTCAACTATGCGGTGCTCGACACTACGAACGATAGGGTCGTGGACGGTAATGACACTATCTCCAGTGGTGTGGTATTCACCGGCGGCATTCCGACCCTAAATTTTATCTCCCAAAATGCTGAGGATAAGGTTGCGGGCGATACAAGTGGCAAACTTACGATGATCAAGGAAAAGGGCGGTGGCGGCAGCCGTCGTATCATGTGGCGACAAATCCAGTAAGCGAGAATTTGAGGCATGCGCACAGCCAACCGAGGTTTCACCCTGATCGAAATTATGATCGTGATTGCGATCATCGGGATCGTCATCACCATCGCCGCACCGAGCTACACCGAGTACCTGAAAAAGGGCCGTCGCGCCGAGGTGGTATCGCTGCTCTCGGAACAGGCGCAGATCCTCGAGCGGTTCTACACCCGCAACAATGTCTACACCGGCGTCACCGGGCTGAGTGCCGGCAATGATTTCTATACCCTCACGCCGACGATCACTGACCAGACCTTTGTGCTGACCGCAACACGCAAGAGCGGCACGTCGATGGCCACTGACAAGTGCGGCGATTTCACCCTGACCAACACCGGTGTCAGGAGCATGAACAACGCGACCACCGGGCTGACCACCAAGGATTGCTGGGGCCGCTGAGGCGCTTTCTTTCGGGCGCCTTTTGCGCCCACTGTCTTTTTTACGGTTGGATCAAACATGACCAGGCAACAGCAAGTGGTGATTGTCGGTGGCGGGGTGATAGGCCTGCTCACCGCCTACAATCTCGCCTCCGAAGTGCGCAGCGTGGTGCTGCTGGATCGTTCGAACCTGGGCCAGGAATCCTCTTGGGCGGGCGGCGGCATCGTGTCGCCGCTGTACCCGTGGCGCTATAGCCCGGCGGTCACCGCGCTGGCGCACTGGTCGCAGGATTTCTATCCACAGCTCGGCACGCGGCTGTTTGCCGATACTGGGGTTGATCCAGAAGTGCACACCACTGGCCTGTACTGGCTGGATCTGGATGACGAAGCTGAGGCACTGGCGTGGGCCGAGCGCGAGAACCGCCCGCTGCGCTCTGTGGATATCTCTGCGGCGCATGAGGCGGTGCCGGTGCTGGGCGGCGGTTTTTCGCGCTCGATCTACATGGCCGATGTCGCCAATGTGCGCAATCCGCGGTTGGTCAAATCGCTGAAAGCGGCGTTGCAGGCGTTGCCCAACGTGACCTTTCACGAGCAGTGCGAAGTCAGCGGTTTCGCTCGCGACGGCGAACGTGTGATTGGGGTTGAAACGGCCGGTGGCGTCATCGCTGGCGATCAGGTGGTACTGACTGCGGGGGCGTGGAGCGGCGACTTGCTCAAGACCTTGAACCTGACGCTGCCGGTGGAGCCGGTCAAAGGGCAGATGATTCTCTACAAATGCGCGGCGGATTTTTTGCCGAGCATGGTGCTGGCCAAGGGGCGTTATGCGATTCCACGTCGCGACGGGCATATTCTGATCGGCAGTACGCTGGAGCACGCAGGCTACGACAAGACGCCCACCGACGTCGCGCTGGAAAGCCTCAAGGCATCGGCGGTCGAGCTGTTGCCGGCGCTGGCCGATGCGCAAGTGGTCGGGCATTGGGCCGGGTTGCGTCCGGGCTCGCCAGAGGGGGTTCCTTACATCGGCCGGGTGCCGGGGTTCGATGGCTTGTGGCTCAATTGCGGGCATTACCGTAACGGGTTGGTGCTGGCGCCGGCGTCGTGTCAGTTGTTTGCCGATGTGATGTTGGGCCGGGCGCCGATTATTGATCCGGCGCCGTATGCACCTGAGGGTCGTATTTGAGCTGATAAGTCTTCGGTGTCTGATAGGCGTCATCGCGAGCAGGCTCACTCCTACATGTTCTTTGCTGTACACAAAAAGCATGCACACCAAAGACCCAGTGTAGGAGCGAGCCTGCTCGCGAAGGGGCCCTCAATCCAGCCCCAGTTTCTTCAGCCGGTAACGCATCGACCGAAACGAAAGACTCAGGCGCTGCGCCGCCGCCGTGCGGTTCCAGCGTGTCTCTTCCAGCGCCTGCAAGATCAGCTTGCGCTCGACGTTCTCCAGATAATCTTCGAGATTGTCGATTTGCGTCAGATCGGCAATCGCGCCGTCCGCCGCGCAGTTGCCTTCACTGAGGCGCAAATCATCGGCCTCGATCGTACGGTTCTCGCACAGGGTATGCGCCCGTTCAAGAACGTTTTCCAGTTCCCGCACATTGCCGGGAAAGCGGTAATTCTTCAGTGCTTCCAGCGCCTGCGGGTGTAGATGCGCAGCTGGCTGGCCAGTGTCGTTGGCCAAGCGCTTGAGCATGTGCGCCGCTAGCACTTCGATGTCATCGCGCCGCTCGCGCAGAGATGGCACACGCAGCTCGATCACATTCAGGCGGTAATACAGATCCTGACGAAAGCGCTCAGCGGCGACCTCGGCATCGAGGTCCTTGTGCGTGGCGCAGAGAATCCGCACATCGACCACGGTTTCCTGCTGGCCGCCGACGCTGCGCACGGCTTTTTCCTGAATCGCCCGCAACAGCTTGACCTGCATCGACAGCGGCAGGTCTGCCACTTCGTCGAGAAACAGCGTGCCGCCATGGGCCGCTTGAAACAGCCCCGGCTTGTCTTCGACCGCGCCAGTGAAACTGCCTTTGCGATGACCGAAAAACTCGCTTTCCATCAACTCCGACGGAATCGCCCCGCAGTTGACCGGCACGAACGACTGGCTGGCGCGTGGCCCTTGTTCATGGATCAGCCGGGCGACCAGTTCCTTGCCGCTGCCTGATTCACCGCTGATGTACACCGGTGCCTGGCTGCGCGCGAGTTTGTCGATCTGCTTGCGCAGGTTGCGCATCGGCGGTGAATCGCCGAGCAAATGCCGATCGATCGGTGTGCAATGGCCACCCGCTGCCGGCATGCGCAAGGCGCTGCTGACCAGTTCGCGCAGGCGGGTAAGGTCGACTGGTTTGGTCAGGAAGTCGAACGCGCCGGCCTTCAAGGCGTTGATGGCGGTTTCCAGGCTGCCATACGCGGTGATCATCGCCACCGGCAGTTGTGGATAACGTTGCTGGATGTGCTGTACCAGTTCCAGCCCCGTGCCGTCGGGCAGGCGCATATCGGTCAGGCACAGAGCGAACGCCTCGCGCTGCAACAGCGTTTGCGCTTCGGCCAAATTGCGCGCGCTGTAGGTGTCGAGTTTCATCCGCCCCAAGGTGATTTCCAGCAGTTCGCGGATGTCCGGTTCGTCGTCAACAATGAGGATTTTTTGCCGTGGGCTTGTATTCAACTTTGTTTCCGTCCGTGAGCAAAGGTGATGCGAAAGCAGCCGCCGCCTTGGCGTGATTGAAAGTCTAGGCGCGCTTGGTTGCTTTCGCACAGCTCACGGGACAGATAAAGCCCAAGGCCGGTGCCCTGGCTGGTGGTGGTGAAGAACGGTTCGAACAGATGCGCCTGTTCCTCGGCCGGTACGCCGGGGCCGTTGTCCTGTACTTCGAGTACCGCCAACTGGCTGTCCGGGTCGGTGAACAGCCCCAGCCAGACCTGGGCCTGATCGTGCAGCAGGGCACTGTGACGCCAGCCGTTGCGCAGCAGGTTGTCGAGGATCTGCCGCAGCTGGTTCGGGTCCATCAGCGTGGTGAAGTCCCCGGAATTGATTCGCAGATGAATCTGCTGGCGCTCGCTGGCCTGCTCGCGGCTTTCGGCAACGAAGTTCTCCAGCCACGGTTTGAGGTCCAGCCGTTGCGGGGCACTCTGCTGGCGGCGGGACAGTTGCAGGACGTTTTCGATGACTCGGTTCATGCGCTGGGAGTGATCTTGAATAATCTGCGTCAGACGCCGATCGGCACTGTCGAGTTCCTCGGACTCGGCCAACAGCTGCGCGGCGTGGCTGATCGCCCCCAACGGATTGCGGATTTCGTGAGAAATGCCGGCAGTCAATCGCCCGAGCGCGGCGAGCTTCAATTGCTGCGCCTGTTGGGTGATTTGCGCGAGGTCTTCAAGAAACACCAGGGTGCGCGGATTCGGGCTCTGCTCTAGCGCGATGAAATTCGGTTGAAGTTCTATGCCATTGCCGGGCACTTTCAGGCTCTGCGGGCGCAGGGTCGGGTTGTTCATCCACAGCTGCAGGCGCTCGACCAGCGTCGGCGAAAACTCATCGATCAAGTGGCCCTGCAATTGTGATCGGGCGAGCAGGGTTTGCGCGCTGTGGTTGGCCAGCAGTACGCGATGCTCGTGATCGAGGACGAGGATGCCGGTGCGCATGCGTTGCAGGATCAGAGCATTCAACGCTTCGAGGCCCACCACTTCACTGGCGCGCTGCTCGGCCAGGGTTTCGCTGACCTCAAGGCGACGGACCAGCCCCTGCACCAACAGCGATGCGGCAAAACACAAAGCGCCGAGTGTGCCGGCCTGCAAGTATTCATTGGCGCTCAGTGAGTGGTTGATGCCGAGCAGGAAACTCGAGCCGACAATACCCAGCGCGGCGATGGCCGCAATCAACAGGCCGATGCGCCGGCGCAGCAGGGTATTGCTGATCGCCACAGACACAATCAGCAAGTTGCCCAGCGCACTGCCAACGCCGCCCGCAGCGAAGAACAAACCGCACAGAAGCAGCACGTCGACCAGTGCCAGGCTGAACAATTGCCCGGGCCGACGGGTGTTTTCGAGAAACACCACCAGCAGAATATTCAGAACCAGATACAGCCAACTGCCGCCGCGCAGCAAATCGTCGTTGGCCGACGTCAGCAGGCGGTTGTCCATGTTGCTTGAAATCAGCAACACCAAGGTGATGCCGACGCTCAGACGGTACAGGTGATAAAGACGCAGCAGACGCTGCGCCTGTTTGCTGTCGGGGGTGGCGGCCTCAGCGACCACTGGCGCCCGGGCCTTGCTCGAGATGAGCCTGGCTGCAATACCACTGTTGCTGATTGCCCAGCGCGCGATCGCGGGGCAGGTGCACGCCGCAATGGGCACAGCGCACCATGGGCGCCGCGTCTTGCTCGCGAGAATTGCGCTCGGACTGATTGGAGGCGGCGGGGGCCTTGAATTTACGCCAGAGCCAGATGGCGGCGAAGATCACGGCGATCCAGAACAATAAACGAAGCATGATGAGCGGCTTTTCGACTGATGATCCGGCAGTTTAGCCAAGGAGCCGAGCAGCGCACAGCGGATTAAAGCGCCGCAATAAAAAAGGGAGATCCGCAGATCTCCCTTTTTGTTACCGCCGGTGTGCTCAGTCGAACACGCCGAAGGTCATGTAGCTGAACCACGAGCGGTCGGTGTCGGTGGATTCCGGCTCCGGCTCTTCGATCACGTCGCCGTTTTCGTCTTTCGGCTTGAGCTCGTTCGGGATCGCGTCTTTCGCGTCCTGGAACTGCTTCTGCACGTCCTGGTTCGCGCGGGTTTCGCCCGGCGGCAGCGGAGGACGCGACTCGATCAGGCCCAAAGTCGCCTTGCTCAGGAACGAGCGGTTGTCGGCTTCGGCAACGCGTGGCACGAACTGGCCGTCCTGCAGGCTTGGGTGATCCGGGTAGTTGAGCTTCAGGGTTTCCAGACTGGTGGCCGCCAGATCGTCCAGGTGCAGACGCTGATAGGCTTCGGTCATCACCGCCAGGCCGTCGCCGACCGATGGGGTTTCCTGGAAGTTTTCCACCACGTACTTGCCACGGTTGGCCGCGGCTACATAAGCCTGACGGGTCAGGTAGTAGTCGGCCACGTGGATTTCGTAGGCGGCCAGCAGGTTGCGCAGGTAGATCATGCGCTGCTTGGCGTCCGGCGCGTAGCGGCTGTTCGGGAAGCGGCTGGTGAGCTGGGCGAACTCGTTGTACGAGTCGCGGGCCGCGCCCGGGTCACGCTTGGTCATGTCCAGCGGCAGGAAGCGCGCCAGCAGGCCGACGTCCTGGTCGAACGAGGTCAGACCCTTGAGGTAGTACGCGTAATCCACGTTCGGGTGCTGCGGATGCAAACGAATGAAACGCTCGGCGGCGGACTTTGCAGCTTCCGGCTCGGCGTTCTTGTAGTTGGCGTAGATCAACTCCAGCTGAGCCTGATCGGCGTAGCGACCGAACGGATAACGCGACTCCAGGGCCTTCAGCTTGGCTGTGGCGCTGGTGTAGCTGTTGTTGTCCAGATCAGTCTGAGCCTGCTGGTACAGCTCGGCTTCGCTGAGGTTTTCGTCTACGACTTCCTTCGATGAGCAAGCAGCGGTCAATGCGAGGATGGCGATCAGCAGCAGGTGTTTCACTTGCATGGCGGCTTGCGTCCCTATGACGGCCGCTGTCTTGGGCGGGGCCGTCCTGTTATGATGAGCGCCCCGTTGAAAAGCCTCGGGGCAAAAGACGCCGTATTTAACCACAAGCGCGCAGCCGAAACCAAAGGCTGTGCCGACGCCCAGTCCGAGCATGTCCGATAAAATAGAACTTCGCGCAGAGGTGCCGTCCGAATTGGGCGGCCAACGCCTCGATCAAGTCGCCGCCCAACTCTTCGCTGAGCACTCGCGCTCGCGCCTTTCCGCCTGGATCAAAGAAGGTCGCCTGACTGTGGACGGGGCGGTGATCCGCCCGCGCGACATCGTGCATGGCGGTGCCGTCCTCGAACTGACGGCCGAGCAGGAAGCCCAGGGCGAGTGGATCGCCCAGGACATCGAGCTCGACATCGTCTATGAAGATGACGACATTCTGGTGATCAACAAGCCTGCGGGCCTGGTGGTCCATCCGGCTGCCGGTCACGCCGATGGCACGCTGCTCAATGCCTTGCTGCACCATGTGCCGGACATCATCAATGTTCCGCGGGCCGGCATCGTCCATCGTCTGGACAAGGACACCACCGGCTTGATGGTGGTGGCCAAGACCATCCAGGCGCAGACCAAACTGGTTGCGCAATTGCAGAGCCGCAGCGTCAGCCGCATCTATGAATGCATCGTGATCGGTGTGGTCACGGCTGGCGGCAAGATCAACGCGCCGATCGGTCGCCACGGCCAGCAGCGTCAGCGCATGGCGGTGATGGAAGGCGGCAAGCCTGCCGTCAGCCACTACCGCGTGCTCGAGCGTTTCCGTTCGCACACCCATGTGCGGGTGAAGCTGGAAACCGGTCGTACGCACCAGATTCGCGTGCACATGGCGCACATCAACTTCCCGTTGGTCGGCGACCCGGCGTACGGCGGGCGTTTCCGCATTCCGCCCGCGGCGAACCCGACCATGGTCGAATCGCTCAAGCACTTCCCGCGTCAGGCCTTGCACGCGCGCTTCCTCGAACTCGATCACCCGACGAGCGGTGAACGGATGAGCTGGGAATCGCCGCTGCCGGAAGATTTCGTCTGGCTGCTGACCCTGCTCAAGCAGGATCGCGAGGCATTCGTCGGATGAACTGGCTGACGCCGGACTGGCCAGCGCCGGCCAGCGTCAGAGCCTGCGTCACCACCCGCGAGGGCGGTGTCAGCGAGGCGCCGTTCGATAGCCTGAATCTGGGTGATCATGTTGATGATTGTCCTGAGGCAGTCGCCGAGAATCGTCGGCGCCTGACCGAGCACTTCTCCATACAACCTGCCTGGTTACAGCAAGTTCACGGGATTACCGTGACGCAAGCTGATCCGGATGTGGTCGCGACCGCCGACGCCAGTTGGACAGACAAACCCGGTATCGCCTGCACGGCGATGACCGCCGATTGCCTGCCAGCATTGTTCTGCAATCGTGCCGGCACCCGTGTTGCGGCAGCACATGCCGGTTGGCGTGGTTTGGCGGCGGGTGTGCTTGAAGCCACCCTCGACAGTCTCGATGTTGCACCTGAAGACGTGCTGGTCTGGCTCGGTCCGGCGATTGGCCCGCAGTCTTTTGAAGTCGGCGCAGAAGTGCGCGAAGTCTTCGTCGGTCAATTGGCGGAGGCGGCTGCAGCCTTCGTGCCGAGCGTCAACCCCGGCAAGTTCATGGCCGACATCTATCAACTGGCGCGCCTGCGCTTGGCCGAACGTGGTGTTACCGCTGTTTATGGTGGCGGTTTCTGCACCGTGACCGACCCGCGCTTCTTCTCTTACCGCCGCGCGTCGCGCACCGGTCGCTTTGCCTCCCTCGTTTGGCTTGAGGCGCCCAGCCTCACAAATACGATTCCTTTTTGACGGCGTCTGTTTCCGTCATGCGGCGTTGCCGCTCCTCGCCATAGCGGGCTATGACTCGTCGCGGCGCCTTGCCTGACGAAAACAGCCACTCGTCAAAAGAGGATCGTATTTGCGAAGCTGGGCGCCAGCTAGACTTGCCTGACCTGTATCAATTCTCCGACGCTTGAATCTTGCAGAATCGACCGCATCTATAGCGGTATCTGGCAGGTTTCTTTATTCAGGATGGTTTCTTAGGTCCGGCCTGCTCAAAAGGAAGGTGACCCATGCGTATAGACCGTTTAACCAGCAAATTACAGTTGGCCTTGTCCGACGCCCAGTCGTTGGCAGTCGGCCACGATCATCCGGCCATCGAGCCGGCGCACTTGATGCAGGCCATGCTTGAACAGCAGGGCGGTTCGATCAAGCCGCTGCTGATGCAGGTAGGCTTCGACGTCAACAGCTTGCGTAAAGAGCTGACCAAAGAGCTCGACCAATTACCGAAAATCCAGAACCCGACCGGCGATGTGAACATGTCGCAGGATCTGGCGCGCCTGCTCAATCAGGCCGACCGCCTGGCCCAGCAGAAGGGTGATCAGTTCATCTCCAGCGAACTGGTGCTGCTCGCCGCCATGGACGAGAACAGCAAGCTCGGCAAGTTGCTGCTCGGCCAGGGTGTGAGCAAGAAAGCTCTGGAAAACGCGATCAACAACCTGCGTGGTGGCGAAGCGGTAAACGACGCCAATCACGAGGAGTCGCGGCAAGCGCTGGACAAGTACACCGTTGACCTGACCAAGCGTGCCGAAGAGGGCAAGCTCGATCCGGTGATCGGCCGTGACGACGAGATCCGTCGCACCATTCAGGTCCTGCAACGCCGCACCAAGAACAACCCGGTGCTGATCGGTGAACCTGGTGTGGGTAAAACCGCCATCGCCGAAGGCCTGGCCCAGCGCATCATCAACGGCGAAGTGCCGGACGGCCTCAAGGGCAAGCGTCTGCTGTCGCTGGACATGGGCGCGCTGATTGCCGGTGCCAAGTACCGCGGTGAATTCGAGGAGCGCCTGAAAGGCCTGCTCAATGAATTGTCGAAGCAGGAAGGGCAGATCATTCTGTTCATCGACGAACTGCACACCATGGTCGGCGCTGGTAAAGGCGAAGGCTCGATGGATGCCGGCAACATGCTCAAGCCTGCATTGGCCCGTGGCGAGCTGCACTGCGTCGGCGCGACCACGCTCAACGAGTACCGCCAATATATAGAGAAGGATGCGGCGCTGGAGCGGCGTTTCCAGAAAGTGCTGGTCGATGAACCGAGCGAAGAAGACACCATCGCGATTCTGCGTGGCCTCAAAGAGCGTTACGAGG
The DNA here is from genome assembly GCA_902825215.1 of Pseudomonas fluorescens. Classification (GTDB taxonomy): domain Bacteria; phylum Pseudomonadota; class Gammaproteobacteria; order Pseudomonadales; family Pseudomonadaceae; genus Aquipseudomonas; species Aquipseudomonas fluorescens_G. Next base: position 5,280,057 of record LR782234.1, on the reverse strand, counting down.
TCCACCATAAGGTCGCGATCACCGACGGCGCGATTATCGCCGCGGCCAAGCTCAGCCATCGCTACATCACCGACCGGCAATTGCCGGACAAGGCCATCGACCTGATCGACGAGGCCGCCAGCCGTATCCGCATGGAAATCGACTCCAAGCCGGAAGTGCTCGATCGCCTGGAGCGGCGCCTGATTCAGTTGAAAGTGGAATCCCAGGCGCTGAAGAAAGAAAGCGACGACGCGGCGAAGAAACGTCTGGAAAAGCTCCAGGAAGAAATCGAGCGTCACGAGCGTGAGTATTCCGACCTGGAAGAAATCTGGAACTCGGAAAAAGCCGAGGTGCAGGGTTCAGCGCAGATCCAGCAGAAGATCGAGCAATCGCGTCAGGAACTGGAAGCGGCGCGGCGCAAAGGCGATCTGAACCGCATGGCCGAGTTGCAGTACGGGGTGATCCCGGATCTGGAACGCAGCCTGCAGATGGTCGACCAGCACGGCAAGAGCGAAAACCAGTTGCTGCGCAGCAAGGTTACCGAGGAAGAGATCGCCGAAGTCGTGTCGAAATGGACCGGCATCCCCGTGTCGAAAATGCTCGAAGGCGAGCGCGACAAGCTGATGAAGATGGAGAGCCTGCTGCACAAACGCGTAATTGGTCAGGAAGAAGCGGTCGTGGCAGTGGCCAACGCGGTACGCCGTTCGCGCGCCGGCTTGTCCGATCCGAATCGTCCGAGCGGTTCGTTCATGTTCCTCGGCCCGACCGGTGTCGGTAAAACCGAGCTGTGCAAGGCTCTGGCCGAATTCCTCTTCGATACCGAAGAGGCGATGGTGCGCATCGACATGTCCGAGTTCATGGAGAAACATTCCGTGGCTCGTCTGATCGGCGCGCCACCGGGCTACGTCGGCTACGAAGAGGGCGGTTACCTGACCGAAGCAGTGCGGCGCAAGCCTTACTCGGTGATCCTGATGGACGAAGTCGAGAAGGCGCATCCGGATGTGTTCAACATCCTCCTGCAAGTGCTTGAGGATGGGCGTCTGACCGACAGCCATGGCCGTACGGTGGATTTCCGCAACACGGTGATCGTGATGACCTCGAACCTCGGCTCGATGCAGATCCAGGAACTGGTCGGTGATCGTGAGGCACAGCGTGCCGCAGTAATGGACGCGCTGACGTCGCACTTCCGTCCGGAGTTCATCAACCGCGTCGACGAAGTGGTGATCTTCGAGCCGCTGGCACGTGATCAGATCGCGGGCATTACCGAGATCCAGCTGGGCCGTCTGCGCAGCCGTCTGGCCGAGCGCGAGCTGAAGCTGGAATTGAGCCCGGAGGCGATGGACAAGCTGATTGCCGTCGGTTACGACCCGGTGTATGGCGCACGGCCGTTGAAACGTGCGATTCAGCGCTGGATCGAAAACCCGTTGGCACAGTTGATCCTTTCCGGTCACTTCATGCCAGGCGACACCGCGACAGGCACCGTCGAGAACGAGGAAATCGTTTTCAACTGATGCCACGCGCCAGGTAAAAATCCGAGGCCCCACATTGTGGGGCCTTTTTTTTCGTTAGGCTGTTGAACTCAAAGGAAAAGGCTTGTAAAGTGCGCCCCGCAGTCAGTCACCGGCAGCGTTTCAACTCACTGGGTTGAAAACTGAAATAAGTTGCAAATCATTAACTTGAAAGCAATTTAGGGGGTTGACAGAGGTGTTCTAGGTTGTAGAATAGCGCGCCTCAGACACACGAACGCAGCGATGCGAAAACGGTGTCGAGAAGCTTCAGGTTTCACCGTTGTAAATTGAAATATGTAGTTCCGTGATAGCTCAGTCGGTAGAGCAAATGACTGTTAATCATTGGGTCCCAGGTTCGAGTCCTGGTCACGGAGCCAATTTCAAACCGGGGTATAGCGCAGTCCGGTAGCGCGCCTGCTTTGGGAGCAGGATGTCAGGAGTTCGAATCCCCTTACCCCGACCATTTTTGGGTCGTTAGCTCAGTTGGTAGAGCAGTTGGCTTTTAACCAATTGGTCGTAGGTTCGAATCCCACACGACCCACCATTTTTGAAACCAGTTAGCGCTGGGATCGAATCTTAAGATCAGAGGCCAAAAGCGCTGATCGAAGAAGGCGATCTTTGAAAGGTCGCCTTTTTTTTACCGGGGTATAGCGCAGTCCGGTAGCGCGCCTGCTTTGGGAGCAGGATGTCAGGAGTTCGAATCCCCTTACCCCGACCATATTGAAAATCCTCGTATCGAAAGATACGGGGATTTTTTTTGTCTGCTGAAAAGACAAATCCCTTCAAGTCGTCATACAACCGGCCGATAGCCCGCTAACACGAGGGGACTGCCATGGCTTCGCCCTTCGAATCTGGCCAATACAAGAATAAGGGCGTTCGTCATGTTGCTTCGTCAGTTGAATATTGCTCCGCGGGCGGCACTGGGCTTTGCCCTGATCGCGGTACTGGTGGCCTTGCTCGGCGTGTTTGCCCTTGGGCAGATGTCGAGCATCCGCGACAGTGAAGTCGCCGTGGAGACTCAGTGGCTGCCGAGCATTCGCGGCGGCGATGAGATTCGCGAGCTGATGCTGCGCATCCGTACCATTTCCTTGCGCATGGCGCTGGACGAAGACCCGAAGAACATCCCGACTTACCGCGGCCAGATGGACACCCGCGATAAAGAGCTCAGCGAGAAAATCACCGCCTACGACAATCTGGTCACCACGCCAGAGGGCCAGCAGCTCTATGACCAGTTCAAGCAGACCTTTGCCGCGTACCGTACCGGGATTGCCCAATCGTTCACCCTGGCCGAACAGGGCAAGCGCGACGAGCTGACCAAATTGCTGCTCGTCGATATGAAGACCGTAGTCGATGGCTCGGGCAAGCAACTCAATGACCTAGCGGATCTGTTCGCCAAACAGGTCGCGCTGGAAAGCCAGAAGTCGGCCGCGCATTACGCCACGTCGCGCACCATCGTCAGCGTATTCATTGCACTGGCGGCGCTCGCGACCGTGGCCCTGGCGATGCTGCTGACACGCAGCATTGTGCGACCGCTGAGCAGCGCAGTCAGCGCCGCTGAAAGCGTGGCGAAGGGCGATCTGACCCGTCCTATCGAAACCCAGGGCAATGACGAGGTCAGCCGTTTGCTCAAAGCACTGGCGACCATGCAGCAAAACCTGCGCGAGACCTTGCAGGGCATCAGCGGCTCGGCCACGCAATTGGCCTCCGCTGCCGATGAGCTCAATGCAGTAACCCTCGACAGCACCCAAGGCTTGCAACAACAGAACAATGAAATCGAGCAGGCGGCCACCGCCGTCAATGAAATGACCACGGCGGTCGAGGAGGTCGCGCGCAACGCCGTGTCGACCAGCGACGCTACCCGCCAATCCAGCGATTCGGCGCAACTGGGGCAGGAGCGGGTCAGCGAAACCGCCAGCGCCATCAATGCGCTGGCCGCTGATGTGCAGCACACTGGCGAGCTGGTGCAATCACTGGCCAATCAATCCCAGGACATCGGCAAGGTGCTAGACGTGATCCGGGCGATTGCCGAGCAGACCAACCTGCTGGCGCTCAATGCGGCAATCGAAGCGGCGCGGGCGGGCGAAAGCGGGCGTGGGTTTGCCGTGGTCGCCGATGAGGTGCGCGCGCTGGCCCATCGTACGCAGCAATCGACCCAGGAAATCGAGCAGATGGTGCAGGGCATGCGCAACGGCTCGAGCCTGGCGCTGGAGTCGATGCAGGCCAGTGCTGCGCGTGCGAATACCACGCTGAGCATGGCGGCGCGCGCCGGTGAGGCGTTGCAGACGATCACCGCGTCGGTGCATGAGATCCACGAGCGTAATCTGGTCATCGCCAGCGCCGCCGAGGAGCAGGCGCAGGTGGCGCGGGAAGTGGATCGCAATCTGGTCAACATTCGTGATCTGTCGGTGCGCTCCGCGGCGGGGGCCGATCAGACCAGTGCCTCCAGCCACGAATTGTCGAAACTGGCCAACGCCCTGCAAGGCATGGTGCGGCGCTTTCAGTTGTAAGCGCTAGACATGAAAAAGCCGCGCTTTTCTTAAAAAAGCGCGGCTGGATTGCTTGCTGAATCAGGCGCCGTCTTGATCTTTCAGATGCTCGAACAGGCCTTTGGGCATCTTCTTGCCATTGGCTTCGAAGTTGGCCTTCACGTTGTTGTAGGCCTCTTGCTCGTCGATGAAACCGTCGTGGTTGGTGTCGATCTTGTCGAAGTCGGACTTTGGCGCAACCTTGATGAATTCCGCGCGGGAGACTTTGCCGTCACCGTCGCTGTCGGTCTTGGCCATCGAAGCATCACCGCATTTACCTTCACCGCATTTGCCTTCTGGCGCTTTCACCGAAGTTTCCGCGGAGGCGACCATGTAGCCCTGTGCCAAGGGCTGGGCAGCAAACACCGAACCGGACAACATCAGCCCACCGGCGAGTGCGGCGCCGAACAGGCCAATGGATTTTTTACCGAGGGTCGAAGTACGCGACATTGATATTCTCCTGGCTGCACAGCGCAGCCACACGTTAAGGACGAAGCCCTGAGCAGGTGCGCTCGGGTGTGGCCATTAAGCGGCGGCGGTGTATCGCGACTGTGTCGTGGCGCGCGGGGTTTGTAAGAAAAAGTGAGATCTGCGCAGGCAGATACAGTGCGAAACATATCTGCCATTCAACACAAAACCCTGTGGGAGCGAGCCTGCTCGCGAAAGCGTCAGATCAGTCGGCCACATTGCTGACTGACAGAATGCATTCGCGAGCAGGCTCGCTCCCACAGGGTAGTGTTTAGCTTTGATTCCGAGCCAGGCACAAAAAAGTGTGGGAGCCAGCAGGCTGGCTTCCACAGGAGAGGGTGTACTGGGTCAGGATTTCCCTTCCCAGGCCTTGATCAATGCAGCTTCAAACGCGGCTCGGTACCGCGGCCGATCTTGCTGCCGAGCATCAGCATCGCCGTGCGAAACGGCCCGTACAGCGCCATCTGGTGCATGCGGTACAGCGACACGTAAAACATCCGCGCCAGCCAGCCTTCGAGCATCACGCTGCCCGTCAGGTTGCCCATCAGGTTACCCACCGCCGAAAAACGCGACAGCGAGATCAGCGAGCCGTAGTCGGTGTATTTGTATTCCGGCAGGGTCTTGCCTTCGATGCGCAGTTTCAGCGACTTGGCCAGCAGCGAGGCCTGTTGGTGTGCCGCTTGGGCCCGAGGCGGTACGTTGCGATCGCTGCCCGGTTGCGGGCATGCGGCGCAATCGCCGAAAGCGAAGATGTTTTCGTCGCGGGTGGTTTGCAGGGTCGGCAGCACTTGCAGCTGATTGATGCGGTTGGTTTCCAGACCGTCGATGTCCTTGAGGAACCCCGGCGCGCGAATGCCCGCTGCCCAGACTTTCAGGCTGGCCTTGATCTGGTTGCCGTCGGCAGTGATCAGGCTGTCGGCAGTCACTTCGCTGACCGAAGCATTGGTCAGCACATTGACCCCGAGTTTTTCCAGGGTCTTGTGCACTGGCCCGCTGATGCGTTCCGGCAGCGCAGGCAGCACCCGTGGGCCGGCCTCGATCAAGGTGATGTGCATGTTTTCCGGTTTGATCCGGTCCAGTCCGTAAGCGGCCAGTTCATGCGCAGCGTTGTGCAGCTCCGCCGCCAGTTCGACGCCGGTAGCGCCGGCACCGACGATGGCCACGCTGATCTGCTCGACCACATCGGTCTGCCCGGCGTGGGCGCGCAGGTAGTGGTTGAGCAGTTGCTGGTGAAAGCGCTCGGCCTGTTTGCGGGTGTCGAGGAACAGGCAGTGCTGCGCCGCGCCCTGAGTGCCGAAATCGTTGGTGGTGCTGCCGACGCTGATCACCAGCGAGTCGTACGCAACTTCACGCGCCGGAACCAGCTCGATGCCGTTTTCGTCGTAAGTGGCCGCCAGCTGGATTTTCTTCTGCGCGCGATCAAGGCCGCTCATGCGCCCGAGCTGGAACTCGAAGTGGTTCCATTTTGCCTGGGCGACATAGTTGAGTTCGTCTTCGGAAGAGTTCAGCGACCCGGCAGCCACTTCGTGCAGCAGTGGTTTCCAGATGTGAGTGAGGTTGGCGTCGACCAGCATCACGCTGGCGGTACCGCGCTTGCCCAGGGTCTTACCCAGACGGGTAGCCAACTCCAGACCGCCGGCGCCGCCGCCGACAATGACAATACGATGGGACATGGGGATAACTCGCAAGGTTTTTAAAGGAAATCGGTGCGGTTACCCAAGCGAGCGCGAGGCTGCTCATAGCGTCAGGTAACTGATAAGTCGGCTTAACAGGCCGAGACCAATGGTCACTGCCAGCACCAGCACCAGGAGCATCCACGGCCGGAAAGGCCGGCGCTCGACTCGGTGTTGGGACAGTTGCAGGTACTCTTCGACATGCTTTTGGTCTTCGGGTTTCAGGCGGCTGGTCATATTGGCCTCGTCAGGTAGACGTTGCTGAATGGGCACACGCTACAGCGGTTTTTTATCCGGGGTTGAACGCAGCATAGCCGCTGTCCGGCACCGGTTCGACGCTGACCCGGTCATCGAGGCGAATGATCCCGCTTTGTAACACCCGTGCGGTAATTCCGCCATGTCCGCGCACCGCTTGAAAAGTGCCCGGGCCGAGATTGTTCTGCAGGCGTGCACACGGTTGGCACCAGCCAGTGGTTTCGAATATTGCCTGACCGATGCGAAAACGCCGACCCTTCAGACTAAACAGATTGATACCGCTGATGACCAGATTGCGCCGCAGGTCTTCAGGCTTGATCGGATCATCGTCAGAGCGACCCATCAAAGCGGTGATCACTGCCAGATGCTCCCACTGAATCAGTGTCACCTGGCGCGCGTTGCGCACACCGGGGCGGGCATGATCGCCGGTCAAGCCGGCCTCCAGGCGCGCCTCCACGGCATCGAGCTCAAGCATCGGTCCGCGTGATTCGGGACGCACGCCGATCCAGCGCACTCGTCCGGTTTGCGGCACATCGGCAATCAATTGTTGAAGTGGCGTCACAGGCTGATCCCGACATCAAACACGATGCTGCGCCCAAGATTGCTGCGCAGGAAATCCGGTGCATCCGGGTGTGCGAACAACACGCGGGCGAACGTCGGGCCGACCAGCGACAGCGAGCGCCAGCCCTGACGCAAATATTCGGTCGGTGGCGGGAAATGACTGTTCAGGTCGAGCACTTCGCGTTTGAGGCTGGCGAAAGCAATGATGTCCAGTTCGCCCAGATCCATGCCGCGTTCCTTGTAGTTGTGGGCTTTCTTGCGCAGGGTCGGGGCCAGCCGCAGGAGAAATTCATTGGCCGGAATCCGCTTGGGCTTGGCTTCGCGGCGCACCAGTTGGCTGAGGGAAAATGCACTGCGGCGCCGCTGCAGTTCATCGCGCCATTCATCGTTGAGCCGACGACCTTCATCGAGCACAAAAAATACTTCGAAGTTGGCATCACGAAACAGCACATCCGGCGGCTCACCGGCCGGCGCGAATTCGTCGGCGCGGTAGGGGATGTTGAGGCCTTGCAGCAGGCGTTGGCAAACCCAACGCTCACGCTCCCATTTGCGGGCATTGGACAGAAAGGCGTTGGCTTGCTCGGCCGCGATGGTCAGCAGGCGTAAGTAATCTGAGTCATCCATAAGCCCAAGCTTAGCGTTCAAATGCGACAAGCAGATAGCTTTGCATCGACTGGTGCGCATGCGGTGGCGGTGTAGACTGCGATGAGGCGGTATGTCCATGGAGAAGGTGAGGGAATCATGATCGGTGCCGAACTGCTGTCCTCGGCGAGTCTGACGCTCGGCTGGCTGATTTATCTGCCAGTGCTGCTGTGGGCGATCATGCGCGCGCCGTGGGTCGAGCTGTTCAGTGACAACCGGCGTCAGCATTTGCTGTACGCAACGGTGTTCGCCTTGTTTCTGCTCTGGCTGATGCGCCGGGACTTCGATACCGGCGTGTCCTATCACTTTCTCGGCATGACTGCGGTGACCCTGCTGCTGGACTGGCCGCTGGCGATCATTGGCGCGCTGGTGGCGCAAATCGGCCTGGTGCTGCTCGGGCGACAGGATCTGGCGGCACTGGGGGTCAATGGCGCCTTGTTCATTTTGCTGCCGGTGCTGGTTACCGAGTGCGTGGCCATCCTTGTCGAGCGTGCGCAGCCGCGCAATCCGTTTGTGTACATCTTCTGTTCCGGTTTTTTTGCTGCGGCATTGTCGGCGCTGTTGTGCCTGATCTTCAGCTTGACGCTGCTGTGGTTCGACGGCCTGTTCGCCATGCCGGAGTGGCTGGAAGATTTCATCGGCTATTTGTGGTTGATCATTTTTCCCGAGGCCTTCATCAACGGCATGATCGTCAGCGCGCTGGTGGTGTTCAGCCCGGAATGGCTGGAGACATTCAACCGTACGCGCTACCTCTCGGCGCCGTGGAACGACGACGATCGCAAGCCTTGATCCATATCAAATCCGCCATCGGCGGAAAATTCCATGCTCACGCAAATCCCTTCAGGAGCAGCGGCATGAGTGTGTACGAATGGGCGAGGCAGGAAACCCGGCAGAGTCTGGAGATGGCGCAGGAGGTCGGCTTTGACCCGGGGTTGAGCTTGCGCGCCTTGCTCAGTGCCGTGGTGCAACAGAGCAAGGCTGTGCGCAACGCCGAAGACCTGGCCGACGAGTTGCGTTTTCTTGCGGAAAACCTCGACGACCAGCAAGACTACGGCTTCATGCGGCCCTGATTGGGCTCAGTGACGCGGATCGAAATCGCCGGAAAACAGTTCGTCTTCGGCATCCGGGGCGACCGGAATCTTGTGTTCTTCCGAGGCCCAGGCGCCGAGGTCGATCAGCTTGCAGCGGTCGGAACAGAACGGGCGAAACGTGTTTTCCGGGGTAAATTCCACGGGGGCGCCACAGGTCGGGCATTCAACGGTTGGGATCTGGCTCATGCTTGGCCTCCGGATAAAGTCAGGTAAAAGTGATGCAGACGCTCGATCTCGCTGTGCAGCCAGGCGAGGTCGCGGTCGTTGACCACTACGTCGTCGGCGCGGCTTACGCGGTCTTCGCGGCTTAATTGCGCTTTGAGGATCGCCTGAACCTGCTCGGCGCTGGTCTGGTCACGTTGCAAGGTGCGTTCGATCTGCAGTGGTTGCGGGGCGTCGATCACCAGAATGCGCTGGGTCATGCTGTATTGCCCGGACTCGATCAACAGCGGCGAAACCAGAATCGCATAAGGCGATTTTGCCAGCGCCAGGTGATGGGCGATTTCCTCGGCGATCAACGGATGCAGCAGTGCTTCCAGCCAGCGCCGTTGCTCCGGCACTTCGAAGATAAGCTTGCGCAGGGCTGCGCGGTTCAGCGTGCCGTCGCTTTGCAACACCTGCGCGCCGAAATGATCGGCAATCTGCGCCAGCGCCGGCCGCCCGGGCTCGACCACCCAGCGCGCCGCATGGTCGGCATCGACGACATGCACGCCGAGGTCGATGAAGTGCTGCGCCGCCGCGCTTTTGCCGCTGCCGATGCCGCCGGTGAGGCCGAGAATCCAGGGTTTTTCCACAGGGGTATTCATTTCAAACCGACAAACTGCCAATAGAAGTCGGTTATTTGACCACCCCAGAGCAAGGCAATCCAGCCGGCAATGGCCAGATAGGGACCGAAAGGAATCGGCGTCGAGGTTTTCTGCTCGCGCACGCGCAACAGAATCACGCCGATCACGGCGCCCACCAGCGATGCCAGCAGGATGGTCAGCGGCAAAACCTGCCAGCCGCCCCACGCGCCCAGCAGCGCCAATAATTTAAAGTCACCGTGGCCGATGCCGTCCTTGCCGGTCAACAGCTTGAACAGCCAGAACACCGACCACAGCGCCAGATAACCGGCCACCGCCCCCCACAATGCATCGTGCAACGGCACGAACAGCCCGAAGCTGCTGATGATGAGCCCCAGCCACAACAACGGCAGCACCAGCACATCGGGCAGCAATTGATGTTCTGTGTCGATCAGACTCATCGCCAGCAAGCCCCAGGTGAGGAACATCAGCAGCCCCGCCTGCCAGCCGAAACCGAAATGCCAGGCAATGAAGGCCGACAGCACACCGCAGGTCAATTCGGTCAGCGGGTAACGCTTGCTGATCGGTGCAGCGCAAGCCGAACAGCGCCCGCGCAAGCACAGATAACTCAGCACGGGAATGTTTTCCCAGGCGCGAATCCGATGCGCACAATGCGGGCATTCGGAGTGCGGCAGCATCAGGTTGTAAGTGGGTTGTGGCGTTTCGATCGGCAGACCTAGCACGTCGTGTGCCTGCTGGCGCCAGTCGCGTTCGAGCATTTTCGGCAGGCGCCAGACCAGCACATTGAGGAAGCTGCCAACCACCAGCCCGAGCAACAGCGCGGCGCCGACAAACGCCAGCGGATAGAGAGCGAACAGCTCGTCGAGGGGCATGTCAGACCGCTGAGCCGAGCTGGAAGATCGGCAGGTACATGGCCACCACCAGACCGCCGACGACGACCCCGAGCACGACCATGATGAACGGCTCCATCAGGCTGGTGAGGTTGTCGACCATGTTATCCACTTCCTCTTCGTAAAAGCCGGCGACCTTGTCGAGCATATCGTCCAATGCCCCGGACTCTTCGCCGATCGCGGTCATCTGCACGGCCATGGTCGGGAAAACTCCGGTGCTGCGCATGGAGAAATTCAGCTGCATGCCGGTGGAGACGTCCTGACGGATCCGCAGGATGGCACGTTTGAACACGACATTGCCCGCAGCGCCCGCTACCGAGTCGAGGGCTTCCACCAGCGGCACGCCGGCAGCGAAGGTGGTCGACAAGGTCCGGGCAAAGCGCGCCACGGCAGACTTGTACATCAGCGTGCCGACCAATGGCAATTTGAGCAGCCAGGCGTCGCGGCGATCGCGCAACGCTTGAGACTTTTTCAGTGCATGGCGGGTGCCGAAAAATGCCGCGATCAGTGCGCCGAGAATCGCCCACCACCATTGCTGCATGAATTCAGACAGGCTGATGACCATCAAGGTGAACCCTGGCAACTCGGCGCCAAACCCGGAAAACACCGACTGAAACTGCGGCACCACTTTTACCAGCAGAATGCCGGTCACCACGGCTGCCACCAGGAGGACGGCGCTCGGGTAGGTCATGGCTTTCTTGATCTTGGCCTTGAGTGCTTCGCTTTTTTCCTTATAAGTGGCGACCCGTTCGAGCAGGGTATCGAGCGCGCCGGATTGCTCGCCGGCATCGACGAGGTTGCAATACAGCTCGTCGAAATACTGTGGCTTCTTGCGCAGCGCCGCGGCGAAGCTGTTACCGGCGGCAACTTCCTGCTTCACCTCGTCGATGACTTTGCGCATCGCCGGGTTTTCGAAGCCTTCGCCGATGATGTCGAACGACTGCAACAGCGGCACGCCGGCCTTCATCATTGTTGCCATTTGCCGAGTGAACAGGGCGATGTCCTGGGCCTTGATGCGTTTGCCGAGACTCAGCAACGATGCTGATTTCTTGCGCACCTTGCCCGGATTGATCCCCTGCTTGCGCAACTGCGCCTTGATCAGCGCCGCATTCTGCCCGCTCAACTCACCGGTGACTTTGCTGCCTTTGCGGTCCGTACCTTCCCAAGCGTACGTGCTGGTTTTCGCTGCCTTGACCGCCATGTTCAATCCTTGGTGACCCGGTTGATTTCTTCCAGGCTGGTGGTGCCTTGCATGGCCTTGTGCAGACCTGCGGTGCGCAGATCGTCGAAGCCGTCGCGGCGCATCTGCATATCGATTTCCAGCGAGTTGCCTTCGGCCATGATCAGGCGTTGCAGCTCAGGCGTGTTCTTCACCACTTCATAAATCCCCACGCGTCCCTTGTAACCGTTGTTGCAATGATCGCAACCGACCGGCTCGTAGATCGTGAAACTGCCGATGCGTTCCTCGGGGAAGCCTTCCTTGATCAGGGTTTCGCGAGGCACTTCGATCGGTTTCTTGCAGTGGTTGCAGAGTTTGCGTGCCAGACGCTGGGCGATGATCAGGCTGACCGAGGTAGCAATGTTGAACCCGGGAATGCCCATGTTGTGCAGGCGTGTGAGCGTTTCGGCAGCGCTGTTGGTATGCAGGGTCGAGAGCACGAGGTGGCCGGTCTGCGCGGCTTTGATGGCAATCTCGGCGGTTTCCAGATCGCGGATCTCGCCGACCATGATCACGTCCGGGTCCTGACGCAGAAACGAGCGCAGGGCCTGGGCGAAATCCAGGCCCTGGCGCGGATTGACGTTGACCTGATTGATGCCTTCCATGTTGATCTCTACCGGGTCTTCGGCGGTAGAAATGTTGATGTCGACGGTGTTGAGAATATTCAGCCCGGTGTACAGCGACACGGTTTTCCCCGACCCGGTAGGGCCGGTCACCAGAATCATGCCCTGCGGCTGTTTCAGCGCGGCCATGTACAACTCTTTCTGTTCCGGTTCATAACCGAGCGCATCGATACCCATCTGCGCGCTGGACGGGTCGAGAATCCGGATCACCACTTTTTCGCCCCATAGTGTCGGCAGGGTATTGACCCGGAAGTCGATCGACTTGCTTTTCGACAGGCGCATCTTGATCCGCCCGTCCTGCGGTTTGCGTCGCTCCGAGATATCGAGGCTGGCCATGACCTTCAGGCGCGCGGCGATGCGCCCGGCCAGTTGAATCGGCGGTTTGGCGACTTCACGCAGCATGCCGTCGGTGCGTACCCGCACCCGATAGTTCTTCTCATAAGGCTCGAAGTGCAGGTCGGAGGAGCCGCTTTTGATCGCGTCGAGCAGCATCTTGTGAACGAAGCGCACCACCGGCGCATCGTCGGCATCGAGCCCGCCAATGGCGTCCTGTTTGCTGTCGCTGACGGATTCGACGTCAAGGCCATCGAGGTCGACGTCGGCCATTTCCTCGAGGCCGGTCGCGTGAGTATCGAAGAACTTGTCGATGGCATCGCTGAGCTTGTCGTCCTCGACCAGAATCGCTTCGGTACTCAGGCCCGTACTGAACTGGATATCGCTGATCGCCTGCTGGTTGCTCGGGTCGGAGAGGCCGACAAAGAGTTTGTTACCGCGCCGCCACAACGGCAGGGCGCAGTGTTGGCGCACCAGTTTTTCGCTGACCAGGCCCTTGGGCTGGGTTTCCTTGTCGAGGCAATTGAGATCGAGCAGGGCCATGCCGAAGTGTTCCGAGGCAATCTCGGCGATCTGCCGGCTCTTCACCAGTTTGTTGTGCACCAGGTAGTTCACCAGCGACACGCGATTGCGCTGTGCCTGCTGCCAGGCTTGCTGGGCACCTTGTTCCGTCAGCAGTTCGGCCTGTACCAATTGCTTGGCCAGACCGCTCAGAGCGATGTCATTCATGGGGATTCCGCGTGCTTACCGTTCATGACTTATAGCCTAGTCAAGTGACAGCGCCAAACACGGCCGGTGGAGGTGACAAAAAGTGTCAGATAGTGCGGTTGCAGGTTGTAGGAAACGGCGCAGTGCGCAGTTCGCGCCCGGCAGGCAGGGCTCCGGGGCAGTGGCATGGCCTATGCTGGGTCTTTTTCAGATCATGAGATTTCCCCTCATGCATGGAGCGTGTCTATGAAAAAACAACAAGGTTTTACCCTGATCGAGCTGCTGATCGTGGTGGCGATCATCGGCATTCTGGCGACCATCGCCCTGCCGCAGTATTCGAAATATCAGGCGCGGTCGAAGGTGACGGCGGGGTTGGCGGAGATCAGCGCATTGAAGGTGCCGTTCGAGGACACCATCAACCAAGGCACCGCCCCTGACATAACCAATGTGAATGGCGGCACGACAACCACCTCCAACTGTACGTTGGCGGTTACAGGTACAGCTGCGACAGGTGCGGGCACGATTACCTGTACGCTGCTCAACGCTCCGGGGCCTGTCTTGGGTAAAACGATTACCCTCACTCGTTCTGGTGCGGCAACTGGAGCCACCTCAGGCTCTTGGACATGCGCATCGACAGTCAATAACGAATACGCGCCTAGAGGTTGTCCGGGTAGCGGTGCCTGATTTCTCGGAAGAGTCGAAAATGCCCTGCACAGCAGGGCATTTTTCATGGCGCAGCGCTTGAAAAAAGCTTCAATAATTTCAGCAGCTTATGAACTTTTCGAAAAACCGCAACTTGCATGCGAATAAACCGCGAGTCATGCATTTTGCATGAAATCGAAAATGAGTGAATTCTGTAAGCTGCTGTTTTTAAACGATTTATTAGGTTCGAAAAAGTTGGCACAGCGTTCGCAACTACGTTGGTAACCCTGCTGAAGAGATATCCCAGCAGACTTTCCAGAAAAACAGGAGTTACTCGTATGAAGAAGTTCGCTATCACTGCCGCTGCTACCGCTCTGACCCTGACCATGGCTGGCGGCGCTTTCGCCCAGACCACTCAGGCTACCCAGTCGCCAATGGTTCTGGCTGCCGGTGAAGTCACCGAGATGAAGCAGGACACTTCCGATACCTGGATCACCACCAAGGTCAAAGCTGATCTGGTTACCGAAAAAGGCATTCCAGGCACCGACATCAAAGTAGAAACCAACAAAGGTGTGGTATCCCTGTCGTCGTCCACTCCGGTGACTGAATCGCAAAAAGACGTAGCCGTATCGATCGCCAAGAAAATCAAAGGCGTTAAAGCGGTCTCCGCTGACGGCCTGAAAGCCGAGTAAGGCAAGGCTTCTCGCCTGGACCGGGAGAAGACGCGACAGACGGGCCGAGCCATACGTCTGCCGCACCTTTAGAGTTCATGCGAACGGTCACACGGAGGTGACCATTACAGGCCCCGGCACTTGTGTCGGGGCCTGTTCTATTTGGGCATTTATGAAATACCCATGTGGGAGCGAGCCTGCTCGCGAATGCGGTCTGTCTGCAGACGAATTCGTCGACTGACAGTAAGCATTCGCGAGCAGGCTCGCTCCCACAATGTTTTTGTGTTGGATCAGGGGCCGCGCTTGCTGTTGATCTGCCGCAAGCGGTTGCCCTCGAAGCGCAGGTATTGATACATGCCGTTGCTCGGGCCGTAGGTCCATTCCTCGACCTGAAACTCCTCGCGGCGGTTGGCGCTGCGCTTGTAGCCGAGCACGTCACGGCTGACCGGCTCGCCGCACTTTTGCAGGACTTCGCTGCTGCGATCGCCAAGGCTGATCAACTGGCTGCCGCAGCGCAACGTGTCGGAAGCGCTGGCATGGCTGGCGGCAAACGCCAGCACCCCTGCGACCAGCCATTTGCAACTCATCATTCGGCGTCCAGGTGCATTTGCGTCACCACACGACCGTCGCTTTCAGCCTCGCCGAGGTTGGCGTCGATGAAATACACGCGGTCATCCTCAAGCTTGCCCTTGTCGACCAGGTAATCCTTGATGGTACTGGCGCGGTCCTGGCCCAACTGACGCAGCAACACATCGCTGCCGCTCCAGAACTTGATCACGCCTTCGCGCATTTTCGCGGTGCGTTCTTCCTTGCCCAGATCCTTCCATTCGGCCGGTGGCTGGGTTTTCAGACGGGTGCGGTAGATGCCCTCCAGCAGCGGACCTTTCTCGCCGTCGGGTACTTGCAGCAGCGAGGCCTGGGCCGGGACTTTATCGCCACGGCGCTGGAGCATCTTGTAGTAGTTGTACTGGTATTCACGTTCCAGGCGCTGCTCGGCGAGTAGCGGACCATCGCTGCTTTTCGCGGCGGTGCCTTCAATTTCCAGACGCAGAGCCGGGCGCTCCTTGAGCGCCTGAGACAGCTTGACCAGTGCCGCTTCGGCATCTTTGTTCAACTCGCTGGAGCCCGGCGCGAAGGACACGGTGCCGAGGTCTTCGGAGCCGCCACCACTGACCAGTCCGCCAATCATCTTGAACGGCGCGGCGGCGGCTTTGACGATCAGGTTGCGCAGGGTCTGCCAGACAATCGGCATCACGCTGAACTGCGGGTTGTTCAAGTCACCGGTGACCGGCAATTCAATGGAGATCTTGCCGTCGACGTCCTTGAGCAGGGCAATCGCCAGTTTCAGAGGCAGGCTGACCGCATCCGGGCTGTCGACCTTTTCACCGAGCTGCAATTGCTCGACCACCACTTTGTTTTCGGCTTTGAGCTGTCCCTTGGTAATAAGGTAATGCAGATCGAGATTGAGCCGACCCTTGCGGATTCGATAGCCGGCGAACTTGCCGGAGTAGGGCGTCAGCGTGGTCAGCTCGACGCGTTTGAAACTGGTGGCGATGTCGAGGCTGGCCATCGGGTCGAACGGGTTGACTGCGCCTTTGATGGTGACCGGTGCATAACGGTCGACCTTGCCTTTGATATCGACGCTGGCAGGTTTCGCCTGACGGCTGTCGATGGTGCCGATCTGACCGTTGAGCTGCTGCACGGCGGTGGCGAAGTTTGGCGTCAGGCTGAAGTCGGCGAAGTTGGCCGAGCCATCGTTGATCGCGATGGCGCCAATGTGGATGCCCAAGGGTTTTTCATTGCTCGCCGGTTTGGCTGCAGCGCTTTTTGTTCCGTTGTCGGCCGGTTGCGGAATCAGCAGGTCATCGATGTTGGTGCTGCGGTCATCGTTGATCATGAACCGCGCGTAAGGCTGAAACAGGTTGACCTTGTCGATCGACAGGCTGTCACCGTGCTGGTAATTCAGGCCTTCGACGACCACTTGCTGCCACTTGAGGAAGTCGCGGGTTTTGAGGGTGTCGAGGGTGTGTAATTGATCGATCTGCGCGCGCCCGGTCACGCTGAGCGCCAGCGGTTCGGTGCTCTTGAGATTGACCTTCAGATCGCTGCCGAGCATGCCGCTGCGCAGTTCCAGGCGAATGAACGGATTGATGTACGACTGGGCGACGCGCAGGTCGATGTCCTGGGTCTTGACGTTGAGTTGCGCGTTGACCGGGGCGAGGTTGAGTGTGCCATCGGCGAAAATCTTGCCCTGCTTGCCGACGCCGCTGTCGAGCTTGAGCTTGAAGGGCGAACCATTGAGGCTGTCGAAATCCTGCAGATCGACGTTCAGCGGGGTCAGGTCCAGCGTCACCGGCGGTTGCGCCGAGCGATCGGCGAGGTGCACGGTGTAGTTGCGCAGCTGCACATCTTTGAGCAGCACTTGCCACGGTTTGCTTGGCGCCGCTGGTTCAGGCTTCGGTGAATCGGCTGCGGCCGGAGTACTGGCCGGTTCGGCAGCGGCTTTCGCCGCCGGTTTCGACGGTTGGCTGGCAAACAGTTTCTGCCAGTCCAGTTGCTTGTCGGCTTCGAGGGCGGCCCAGGTTTCGAGTTTCTGGCTGCGGATCTTGCCGACCACGACCTGTTGTTTGGCGAGGTCAACGCTGGTTTCGCTGACATCGAGACGTTCAAGTTTTGCCAGTGGGCGGCCGTCCGGGGCCTTGATGGCGAACGGCGCGATGCTCACCGCGACGTTATTGAGCAGCAGTTCGGTTTGTTTCGACAGGTTGAGTTTGTAATCGGTGCTGAGGCTGACCACGCCGTTTTCCAGCACCAGCGGCACCGCATCGCGCACATAGGGCCAGAAAGCTTTCATCTGGCCGTCGGTGACTTTCAGGGTACCTTCGGAAGTGAACGGAATCAGGCTGAAATTACCGCTCCAGTCGATCCGCCCGCCGGCCGGGCCGATGGCGACCAGAGTCATGTCGGCACTGTCTTCGGGCAGGGTGCTGAGGTTTTTCAGCTCGAAACTGAGGTCATCGTAAAGAAATTCGATCGGCTCGCTGGGGCGCACATCCTGAAAGTGCACCACGCCGCTGGCCAGTTTGATGTTGTCGATACGCAGCGGGAACGGCTTGGCGTCGGGGTCGGCGGGCGTCGGTTCGCTGGCCGGCACATTGAACAGGCCGAGCAGGTTGAGCTTGCCGTCCTTGGCGAAGAGGATTTCGGTCTTTGGCTTGTCCAGTTCGATGTTCGCCAGATGCAGGGCTTTAGTCCACAGACTGTCGATCTGCAGGTCGGCGTACAGGCGTTCGAAGCCGACCTGCTCCTTGCCCGGCTCGCCGATGACCAGGCCCCACAGTGTGACTTCAAGGCTGAACGGGTTGAGCTCGATACGCTGGATGTGTGCAGGTACCGTCGCGTAGTTGGCGAGTTGCTGATTGGCTACCCGCAGCGCAATGCCCGGCAAAATCAGAAACCCCAGCAGGCTGTAGAGCGCCAGAGCGGTTAGCAAGGCGCCAATCGCGCGAATCAATCCTTTGGGCATGTGCGGCTTCATCTGTCTGAATCGGAGTGCCTTGGAGTATGGCACGCGATTCTGGTTCCGAAGTGCTTGATGTGGGGCAGGATTGTTCAGAAATATCGATCAACACATAACCCTGTGGGAGCTGGCTTGAGGGCTCAGAGCTGCAAGATCAGCGTCTTCAACGGCGGGTGCTGATCCATCGAGGGGAAATCGGCGCCCGGGGTCATCACGCTCCACTCGCGCACTGGCCGCCCGGCCTTTTCCGCGCAGCGCAAGACCTGTTCGCGCCAGTCGTCCATGCTGACCTTTGCCAGGTTGTTGCAGCAGATCAGCACGCCGTTGTCGGCGGTGGTCAGCAGGGCAGGTTTGAGCAGGCTTTGATAGTCGCGCAGCAGGTCGACGGTGCCGAACGCGCTTTTCGCCCACGCCGGCGGGTCGAGCAGTACCAGATCGTATTGGCGCTGTTCGAGGCGCTGATACCCCGGCAGTTTCTGCCCGCGCCGCTGGCTGATCGGCAGACCGGCGAGTTGGCGAATCGCCGGGAAATAATCGGACTGGATGAATTGCATTTCCGGCAGCTGCGGGTTGAGCAGGCCGTTTTCGCGACCGACCGCCAGATTGCCTTCAGCGAAATCCAGGTTGCACACCTCGCGCGCGCCACCGGCCGCAGCGCTCAGCCCCACGCCGCAGGTGTAGGCGAACAGGTTGAGCACCGATTTGCCTTTGGCGTGATCCCTGACCCAGCCGCGGGTGTTGCGCAAATCGAGAAACAACAGCGGATCCTGCCCGGCATGGCGCCCGCGCACGCGATAGTTGAGGCCCCATTCGTGACCGACCAGATCCGCCAGCGCTGCCTCGTCAGCCTTATAGACGTGGTCTTCGCGATCGATGCGCGAGTTGCCTCGGGAACGGTCGTTGTAGACCAGCAGGGATTCAAAGCCCAAGGTCTGGTTGACCATGGCGTGCAGTTGCAGCAGGTCGTCGCGCTCCAACGTCTGGTGGAAACTCTGCACCAGCAGTTGCGGGCCGTAGCGGTCGATGGTCAGCCCGCCCGCGCCTTCCTGGCTGCCATGGAACAGGCGATAGCAATCGGTGCCCTGGCTGTGCAGCTCAGACAGCAAGTCCTGACGTTGATCGAGGGCGGCGCGCAGCGCCTGATTCAAGGAAGACATGCGGGCGCCTTGCTGAAAAAACGCGAAGTCTATCAGCTACTAGCTCCAAGCGGCGAGCTGCAAGCTACAAGCCAATGCGGACCGCTTGAGCTTGCAGCTTGCAGCTCGAAACTTGCAGCTTTCAGTTGTTGAGCCGTTTATCAACCAGTGTCTGCACCACACCCGGATCAGCCAGTGTCGAGGTGTCACCCAGGCTGTCGAGCTCATTGCAGGCAATCTTACGCAAAATCCGCCGCATGATCTTGCCCGAGCGGGTCTTCGGCAGGGCTGGCGCCCACTGGATCAGGTCCGGTTTGGCGAAGCTGCCGATTTCCTTGCTGACGTGCGCCAGCAAATCCTTTTTCAGATCGTCGTTCGCTTCGGTGCCGTCCATGGGCGTGACGAAGGCGTAGATGCCCTGGCCCTTGACGTCGTGCGGGTAACCCACCACGGCTGCCTCGGCGATGCTGTCGTGCAGCACCAGTGCGCTTTCGATTTCAGCGGTGCCGATGCGATGCCCGGAAACGTTGATCACATCGTCAATGCGCCCAGTGATCCAGTAATCGCCATCTTCATCGCGGCGCGCGCCGTCGCCACTGAAGTAATAGCCGGGGTAGGGCTTGAAATAGGTGTCGACCATGCGTTGCGGGTCGCCATAAACGCTGCGGATCTGCGCTGGCCAGCTGGACTTGATCGCCAGCACGCCGCTGCCGGCGCCGTGGATTTCCTTGCCGTGTTCATCAAGCAATACCGGCTGGACACCGAACATCGGTTGTGTGGCGCAGCCCGGTTTGATCCGCTGGGCACTGACCAGCGGGCTGAGCATGATGCCGCCGGTTTCGGTCTGCCACCAGGTGTCGACGATCGGGCAACGCTGTTCACCGACCACGTTGAAATACCATTCCCACGCTTCCGGGTTGATCGGCTCACCGACGCTGCCGAGTAATCTGAGGCTCTGCCGCGAAGTTTCCTTCAATGGCCCGGCACCTTCGCGCATCAACGCGCGCAGGGCGGTCGGCGCGGTATAGAAAATGTTGACCTGGTGTTTATCGATGACCTGCCAGAATCGTGCACTGCTCGGGTAGCTCGGCACGCCTTCGAACATCAGCGTGGTTGCGCCGTTGGCCAGCGGGCCGTAGACGATGTAACTGTGGCCGGTGACCCAGCCGACGTCGGCGGTGCACCAGAACACTTCGCCGTCACGGTAGTCGAGCACGTATTTGAAGGTCATCGCCGCTTGCAGCAGATAGCCGCCGGTGGTGTGCAGTACGCCTTTGGGTTTGCCGGTGCTGCCGGAGGTGTAGAGGATGAACAGCGGGTCTTCGGCGTCCATCGGTTCCGGCGGGCAGTCGTCGCTGACTTCGCGCACGGCCTGGTGATACCAGAGGTCGCGGCCCTCGGCCCAATCGACCTTGCCCTGGGTGCGCTCGACCACCACTACGGTGCTGACGTCAGGGCAACTTTGCAGGGCTTTGTCGACATTGTGTTTCAACGGCACGAACTTGCCGCCGCGCACGCCTTCGTCGGCAGTGATCACCGTGCGGCAATCAGCATCGAGAATACGGTCGCGCAAAGAGTCTGGGGAGAAACCGCCAAACACTACTGAATGGATGGCACCGATCCGCGCGCAAGCGAGCATGGCGTAGGCCGCTTCCGGGATCATCGGCATGTAGATGCACACCCGGTCGCCTTTCTTCACGCCACGGCTTTTCAGCACATTGGCCAGTCGGCAAACGTGATGGTGAAGTTTTTTGTAAGTGATCTGCGCTGATTCGGCGGGATCGTCGCCTTCCCAGAGCAGGGCGGTCTGTTCAGCGCGTTGTGCGAGGTGGCGGTCGATGCAGTTGTAGCTGACATTCAGTTGGCCGCCGGCAAACCAGGCGGCTTCACCGGTTTGCAGATCGCAGCGCTGCACGGTCTGCCACGGCGTGCTCCAGTCGAGGAAGCGCGTGGCCTGTTCGGCCCAGAAAGTGTCGGGGTGTTCAATGGATTCGCGGTACAGACGCCGATAATCGTCCTGACTCAACTGAGCAGCCCGGCGCACGGCATCGGCTTTGGGGAACGTACTGATATCGAACATGACGGTTCCTTATTCTTGTGGTGCGACAAGAATAAAGATGCGCCGAGAGCTCCGGAGGTTCAAGTCATCCACAAAACAACTGTGGGAGCGAGCCTGCTCGCGAAGGCGGCATGTCAGTCAACAATGATGTTGAATGAACAACCGCTTTCGCGAGCGGGCTCGCTCCCACAGGGAACAGCGCTTGCCTGAAGGCTTATATCAACCGCGGTGACGGCCGCGGAAATAGTTGATCAGGCCTTGAGTCGAGGCATCGTCAGCCACGCTTTCGTCGCTGCCGACCAGGCGGTTGTAAACGCCTTTGCCCAGTTCCTTGCCCAGTTCCACGCCCCACTGGTCGAAGGCGTTGATGCCCCAGACCACGCTTTGCACAAACACCTTGTGTTCGTACATCGCCACCAGCGCGCCGAGGCGACGCGGGCTGATGCGTTCAACCACCAAGGTGTTGCTCGGACGGTTGCCTGGAATCACCTTGTGCGGCGCGAGTTTGCGCACGTCTTCTTCGCTCATGCCTTTGTCGCGCAGCTCGGCTTCGGCTTCCGGCTGGGTCTTGCCGAGCATCAGCGCCTGGCTCTGCGACAGGCAGTTGGCGTACAGCCACTGGTGGTGATCGGCGACCGGGTTGAAGCTGACGATCGGCACGATGAAGTCGGCCGGGATCAACTGGGTGCCCTGGTGCAGCAACTGGTGGTAGGCGTGCTGACCGTTGCAGCCGACGCCGCCCCAGATCACCGGGCCGGTATCGGTCGATACCGAAGTGCCGTCCTGGCGCACGCTCTTGCCGTTGGATTCCATGTCCAGCTGTTGCAAGTGCTTGGTGATGTTGCGCAGGTAGTGGTCGTACGGCAGGATCGCGTGGCTTTGCGCACCCCAGAAGTTTCCGTACCACACGCCAAGCAGGGCCAGCAGCACCGGCATGTTCTGTTCGAACGGCGCGGTCTGGAAATGCTGGTCCATGGTGTAGGCACCGGACAGCAGTTCCTTGAAGTTGGACATGCCGATGGCCAGAGCGATTGGCAAACCGATGGCCGACCACAGCGAGTAGCGGCCGCCGACCCAGTCCCACATCGGGAAGATGTTTTCTTCGCGGATACCAAACGCCACCGCTGCAGCGTTGTTGCTCGAAACGGCGATGAAGTGACGATACAGCTCGGCTTCCGAGCCGCCCTGCGCCAGGTACCAGGCGCGTGCGGCCTGGGCGTTTTTCAGGGTTTCGAGGGTGTTGAAGGATTTCGACGACACGATGAACAGCGTGGTTTCGGCGCGCAGCTTTTGCGTCAGCTCGTGGAACTCACTGCCATCGATGTTCGCCAGATAGTGGCAGCGCACGCCTTTCTGCGCGTACGACAACAGCGCTTCGGAAACCAGCTCCGGGCCGAGGAACGAGCCACCGATGCCGATGTTGACCACATCAGTGATCGGCTTCTCGGTGTAACCGCGCCACAGACCGTCATGGATGCGGCCGACCAGATCGGTGATCTGGTTGAGCACTTTGTGGACGTCCGGCATCACGTTGACGCCATTGACCGACAGCTTGTCGCCAACCGGACGGCGCAGGGCGGTATGCAGCGCCGGGCGGCCTTCGGAGGCGTTGACGATTTCGCCGTCGAACAGCGCTTTGATCGCGCCCTTGAGGTCGACTTCATTGGCCAGACCCACCAGCAGATTGCGGGTCTCGGCGTTGATCAAATTCTTCGAATAATCGAGAAACAGCCCGCAGCTGCTGAGAGTGAACTGATTGAAGCGCTGCGGATCGGCGTTGAAGGCTTCGCGCATGCTGAAATCCTGCATGGCTTGGCGGTGATCTTTCAACGCTTGCCAGGCAGGCAGAGCGGTAACGTCATGAGGAGTGCGGTAGTACGCCATCGCTGCGGTTTTCCTTTTTACTTGAACGGCCTTTTGAACACTGAACAGACCCGGCACGCCGCTGGTGAGGCGCGGGATCGACTGCATCGACACGATTTGCGGACACAGGGCGAATACAGTAAACCTCGCGCTGCGATCTGTCTTGACTTTGTCTGACCAGATCCCTGTACTTTTTTAACATCCGAACAGGGATTTGGCCGACAAACGGAGAAGGAGCGGGCGTTGCGGCGATTCAGGCGAGCTGAACGGGGATGGCGTTACTGGTGTGGCTCAGCTCGTTGCCGGGCGCCATATAGAGCATGCGCGGCTTGAAGTTGACCAGTTCGGCTTCGCTGTAATGCGCGTAGGCGCAGATGATCACGCGGTGACCGACGCTGGCCTTATGCGCAGCCGCGCCGTTGACTGAAATCATCCGCGAGCCTTCTTCGCCACGAATCGCGTAAGTGGTGAAACGCTCGCCGTTGTCGACGTTGTAAATCTGGATCTGCTCGTATTCACGAATGCCGGACAGGTCCAGCCATTCGCCATCGATGGCGCACGAACCTTCGTAATCGAGCACCGCATGGGTGACTTCGGCGCGGTGCAGTTTGGCCTTGAGCATGATCGCGTGCATTGGGGGCTTCCCGGGTTGGAATCGAACGGCGGGCAGTGTGCCCGAAGGCTTTGGGGGCGGCAATACGCCTTGGAATGCAATCTTTCGGACCTTGAAAAACACTGTGGGAGCGAGCCTGCTCGCGAAAGCGTCGGATCAGTCGACATCGTTGTCAGCTGACTGGCACATTCGCGAGCAGGCTCGCTCCCACAGGGATATTGCGGTGTTGGTTAAACCGGCGTATCGAGATTCAAATGCAGGTTGTCGATCAACCGCGTGGTGCCGAGAAACGCCGCCACCAGAATCACCAGGTCACGATCCTCCGCCGTTGCCGGACGCAGGGTCAAACCGTGGCGGATCTCCAGATAATCCGGGCGCAGGCCAGCCGCTTCAAGCGCTTGCAGCTGCGCACTGATCAGCGCCGGGAAATCCCGTTCACCTTGCTTGATCGATTCGGCAATGCTACTGAGCGAGCGATACACCACCGGTGCCACCGCACGTTGCTCTTCAGTCAAAAAGCCGTTGCGCGAAGACAGCGCCAGGCCGTCGGCAGCACGTACGGTCGGCTCGCCGATGATCTGGATCGGCATGTTCAGGTCGTGCACCAGCGCGCGGATCACCGCCAGTTGCTGATAATCCTTCTGGCCGAAAATCGCCAGGTCCGGCTGGACCATGTTGAACAGTTTGCTGACCACGGTCGCCACGCCCTCGAAGTGCCCGGGACGGCTGGCGCCACACAGGCCTTCGGACAATTGCGGCACGCTGACGCGGGTCTGGCCGGCCATGCCGTCGGGGTACATCTCTTCAACGGTTGGGGCGAACAGCAGCGAGCAGCCAGCCTCGAGCAGTTTTTCCTGATCGGCCGCCAGCGTACGCGGGTATTTGTCGAGGTCTTCGCCGGCGCCGAACTGCAGCGGATTGACGAAAATGCTCGCGACAACGAAATCCACCCGTTGCGTGGCTTTGGTCACCAGCGCGACGTGACCGCTGTGCAGGTTACCCATGGTCGGGACGAAGCCGATGCGCTTGCCTTCGCTGCGCGCGCGGGCGACGGCGGCGCGCAGTTCACGTACGGTTTTGACGGTGTTCATGCGGAGAATCCATGTTCGATGCCGGGGAACGTGGTGGCTTTGACTTCGCTGACGTAAGCCTTCAGCGCGGACTGGATGCTGTCCTGGCCGTGCATGAAGTTCTTGACGAACTTCGGCACGCGACCGGTGATCGACAGGCCGAGCATGTCGTGCAGCACCAGAACCTGACCATCCGTGGCGTTGCCGGCACCGATACCAATGACCGGAATCTTCACCGCCTGGCTGATCTCCGCGGCCAGTTCACTCGGCACGCATTCAAGCAGCAGCATCGCTGCACCGGCCTGTTCCAGCGAGATCGCATCGGCGCGCATCTGCCGCGCCTGATTCTCGTTGCGACCCTGCACTTTATAGCCACCGAGAATGTTCACCGCTTGCGGGGTCAGCCCCATGTGCGCACACACCGGCACACCGCGTTCGGCGAGCAGGCGAATCGACTCGGCCAGCCACAGTGCGCCTTCGACCTTGACCATGTGCGCACCGGCCTGCATCAGCATGGCGCTGTTGCTCAAGGTCTGTTCGAGGGTGGCATTGGCCATGAAAGGCAGGTCGGCCAGGATCAGCGCGTCGCTGTTGCCGCGTTTGACGCAGGCGGTGTGATAGGCCATTTCTGCGGTGGTCACCGGCAAAGTACTGTCGTGACCTTGCAGGACCATGCCGAGGGAGTCGCCCACCAGCAGCACTTCGACACCGGCCTGGTTGCAGGCATGGGCGAAGGTCGCGTCATAGCAGGTCAGCATGGTGATCTTTTCACCTTTCTGCTTGAGGCTCTGGAGCGTGGTCAGGGTAATGGCTGGCATGTAAAAAATCCTCGTTCAGGCGCTCTGGAAACTACAGCGAGTAACGCGCGTGATTCGTCATCTACTCAGGCGCACGCTCTTTTGTCGTGCTTATAAGGCCTGGATTGCGCCCGTATGTGCCGGGTTGGCGGCAGCGGGACGCCTATAGTCGTGAGGAGCCAAGCGGAAGTCAATTGCGTGTGTTACCGCATTGTTACGCGCACGGTGTTACCGGCGTTACTGATGCGATTCAGCGGCGCGGCGGGGCTGATTCGATGGATTTTTGTCTGACAAAATCCTCGATTTGAAATAAACCAATGTGGGAGCGAGCCTGCTCGCGAAGGCGGCAGATCAGTCAACTTAGTGTTGAATGACATACCGCTTTCGCGAGCAGGCTCGCTCCCACAGGGGATTGCAATCAATCTGTCGGGAGACGTTCCAGACCGACGAACGGGCAGGCGGCCAGCAGGTCTGTCAACGTGCGGCCGTCGGCCAGGCGCAGATCCTGCGGCGCCAGTTCGTTCAGCGGATACAGCACGAACGCGCGTTCCTGCATCTGATAATGCGGAACCTTCAATCGTGGCTCGTCGATCAGGCGATCGCCAAACAACAGGATATCCAGATCCAGCGTGCGCGGGCCCCAACGTTCCAGACGTTCGCGGCCCTGATCGTTCTCGATCGCCTGCAATGCGTCGAGCAGCGTCAATGGCGCGAGGTCGGTGTCGAGCGCGGCAACGGCGTTGGTGTAACGCGGTTGGCCCGGCAGTAGCGAGTCGCTTTGATAGAACGCTGAAACACCGACAACGCGGGTGTGCGGCACTTGCCCCAGCGCCGCGACGGCGCTGCGCAATTGTTCGGCCGGGTCAGCCAGATTGCTGCCCAGGCCAATGTAGACGCGTTCCATCGCCTTACTCGCCTGTAGCGCTCGGTGCGCCGGCGCGTTTGCGCTTGGCGCCGCTGCTGCGACGACGCTTGCGTGGCGCGCCGCTGGCGTCGTCACCCTTGCCGCCCAGGTCACGGATCATGTCGCGACGTTCGCTGTCATTGGCGTCCTGGTAGTCGGTCCACCATTCGCCGAGGCCGTCGGTTTCCTCGCCAGCGCTTTCACGCAGCAGCAGGAAGTCGTAACCGGCACGGAAACGCGGGTTGTCCAGCAGCAGGTCGGCACGTTTGCCGCTGCGCCGTGGCAGACGCTCCTGCATGTCCCAGATTTCGCGGATCGGCATGGTGAAGCGTTTCGGAATGGCGATGCGCTGGCACTGCTCGGCGATCAGCTCGTGGGCGGCTTCCTGCATCGCCGGGATTGGCGGCATGCCGCGCTCCTGCAGGCGCAACACCCGTGCTGGCAGCGCAGGCCACAACAACGCAGCAAAGAGGAACGCCGGGGTTACCGGTTTGTTCTGCTTGATGCGCAGGTCGGTGTTGGTCAGGGCTTCGCTGATCAGCGTGTGGGTGTATTCCGGGTTGTATTCCAGCGCGTCGGCGCTGGCCGGGAACAGCGGGGCGAACAGCTGCAGATCGACGAGCATTTCGAAGGTGATCGCGCCGTGGCCCGAGAGGAACAGCTTGAGCACTTCTTCGAACAGCCGCGCCGAAGGAATCTCGCGCAGCATCGGCGCCAGTTCGCGGATCGGCTGCACGGTGTGCTTCTCGATACCGAAGTTGAGCTTGGCGGCGAAACGCACCGCCCGGAGCATGCGCACCGGGTCTTCCTGGTAACGCTGCTTCGGGTCGCCGATCAGACGGATCAGGTGATTGCGGATGTCGTGCACGCCGTTGGCGTAGTCGAGGATGCGCTCGCTGACCGGATCGTAATACAGGGCGTTGATGGTGAAGTCGCGGCGTTGCGCGTCTTCTTCCAGGGTGCCATAGACGTTGTCGCGCAGAATCCGCCCGCTCTCGTTGCGCGAAGACTGGTTGCTGTCTTCCTCGTCTTCGTTGACCGGATGGTTGGCGCGGAAGGTCGCGACTTCAATGATTTCGCGACCGAAATGGATATGTACCAGCTTGAAGCGGCGGCCGATGATTCGCGCATTGCGGAATTCGGCACGCACTTGTTCGGGGGTGGCGCTGGTGGCGACGTCGAAATCCTTGGGCGTGATGCCCAGCAGCATGTCGCGCACGCAACCGCCGACCAGATAGGCCTGGTAACCGGCACCTTGCAGGCGTTCGACGATATTCACCGCATAGCGGCTGAATTGCGTTTTCTGCAGCGAGTGTTGACCGCTGTTGAGCACTTCAGGGGTGCTGCGGATGTGTTGCGTACGACGCACGGGAGTTCGGAATGACTGGAACAGCTTCTTCAGCATGGGATGCACTGTTTGAAGGAATGTTCGGCCATACCAAAGAATGACCGCATGATGGGCGCAGATTCTAGCATTTAGTCGAGGGATGGTGTAGGACACAGCAGATTCAAGCTGAAAGCCGCAAGCTACAAGGGTGGAGCGGGGGTGATCGGAGCATTTTTTACAGAAGGGAGAAACTACAAGGGGAGCCGAAGCTCCCCAAGAAGTAGTTGCGTGCTCTTTTTATTATTGATTCGGGCTTCTTGTTTTTGTTGAGTGCCCTCGCCACGAAGTGTTTCCTTCGTGACCCTCCCAATCGGGAGCCAAGAGCAAACGGATTGCTTTGGTCGCTGAATTGCAGTGATCTATCGATCCAACCAGTACAGGCTCTGTCTTAGGACAGTTTTTGTTGTTCTCGGCCTGGTCGTGGGGCAAGCCCCAAATACAACGCCTCTCCAAAAGAATCAGTTAGCTGCGCCTCTCGCCGTCTTGTTTTTATTGTGCGTGAGTCGATTCGTCTTATTTTTATTGTCTTGTACATTGCTTGTTATTGTTCTTGTACCAAACATATAGCAGGGTGCGTGCCAACTTTTGCGAGCCCCAGTGAAACAAGGGGTTAGGTCGATATAACCGTTTTGCAGGGGCGAAAAAAAGCCGGGGTTTCGTTACCGATAACCCCGGCTTCTGTTACGTGAATCGACCGCGGTAACAGTTTTTTCACAATCTCATGCGTTACCCGCGCACGCGACAGGTAACGTTCAGCTCTCGCTCGCCACCCCGGTTTTACGCCGCGGAATGCCCAGGCGCTGACGGCGTTCCCACAGGCATTTGCGACTCACGCCCAGTTTGCGCGCCAGTTCAGTCTCGGTCATGTGGTCCTGATGCTCGAGGACGAAGTGCTGGAAGTAGTCTTCCAGCGACAGATCCTCGGTCGGCTCATGGCTGCTGTTGCTGGCGTTACCGCCGGTTTGCGGCGGCAGGCCGATGAACTCGTCGTCTTCCAGATCGCTCAGCTCGATGTCGATGCCCAGCAGGTCGGCCGAAATCTCCGGACTTTCACTGAGAATCACCGCGCGCTCGACAGCGTTCTCCAGCTCGCGCACGTTACCCGGCCAGGAGTAATGCCGAATCGCCTGTTCGGCATCGGCGGCAAATTTCAGGTCGGTACGGTTGATGCGCGCGCTTTGGCGGGCGAGGAAGGCATTGGCGATTTCGTTGACGTCGGCGCCACGCTCACGCAGGGCCGGTAGTTTCAGGGCGATCACGTGCAGACGGTAATAAAGGTCTTCACGGAACTGGCCGATTTTCGCCAGACTCTTGAGATCGCGGTGAGTCGCGGCGATCAGGCGCACGTCGACTTTCTGCGACTGCACCGAGCCGACCCGGCGAATTTCACCTTCCTGCAAAACACGCAGCAGACGCGCCTGGGCTTCCAGCGGCAGTTCGCCGATCTCGTCGAGAAACAGCGTGCCGCCGTCCGCCGCTTCGACCAGGCCGGCACGCCCGGCGCTGGCACCGGTGAACGCGCCTTTCTCGTGGCCGAACAGCTCGGACTCGATCAGGCTTTCCGGAATGGCCGCGCAGTTCACCGAGATCATCGGTGCCTTGGCGCGTTTCGACAGGTTGTGCAGGGCGCGGGCCACCAGTTCCTTACCGGTACCGGACTCGCCCTGGATCAGCACATTGGAATCGGTCGGCGCGACTTTGCGGATCTTGCTGTACAGATCCTGCATCGGCGGGCAGGAACCGATGATGCCGATTTCACCGTTGCTGTTATCCACAGAAGCTTTGCCGTTGCCAGTGGCAGGCTTGCTCGAGGCGGTTTCAGCGGCAGCAGGTGCCGACTGACGATCACGCAGGATGCGGGCCACCGCTTGCAGCATTTCATCGTGGTCGAAAGGCTTGGCGATGTAATCGACCGCGCCCATCTTCATCGAGTCGACCGCCGAGCGCAGGCTGGCGTAGCTGGTCATGATCAGCACTGGCGTGCCTTGGCCGAGCTTGATCAGCTCGGTGCCCGGCGCACCCGGCAGGCGCAGATCGCTGACGATCAGATCGAACGTAGGAATGGTGAAGCGTTCTTGTGCTTCCTGCACTGAACCGGCTTCGCTGACCTGGTACTGGTTGCGTTCCAGCAGGCGGCGCAAGGCGGAGCGGATAATTGTTTCGTCTTCGACGATCAAAATGTGCGGCATTGATTCGATACTCTCGACGGTCTCAGTTCACAGCGGACGTCGCTTCGACATGACGCGGCAATGTCACCCGGATACGGGTGCCGCGCTGGCTGGTGACATCAGCCGGGCTGTCGATGGTGATTTGTCCATAATGCTCTTCAACGATGGAATAGACCAGTGCAAGGCCCAGACCGGTGCCTTCACCCGGATCCTTGGTGGTGAAAAAAGGTTCGAACAATCGGTCCATGATGCTCGATGGAATACCGCTGCCTTCGTCTTCGACGATCAGATCGACCGTGTGTTCGCCGGCTTCGCTCTTGACCCGTACCGCACTGTGCGGCGGCGAGGCGTCGCGAGCGTTGGAGAGCAGGTTGATCAAGACCTGAGCGAGCCGCTGCGGATCGCCTTCGACCCAATGATCGGGATCGCACAGGTTGTAGAATTGCACTTCGAAATTGCGTCGGTTCAGCGCCAGCAGACCGATCGCGTCCTGCGCCACTTCGGCCAGACAAACCGGCTCGTCGCTGTGCTGATGACTGCCGGCGTGAGCGAAACTCATCAACGATTGAACGATGCGTGAGACGCGTTTGGTCTGCTCGAGAATCTGCCCGCTGATTTCCGTCAGCTCGCCGTCGTCTTCGCGTTCTTCGCGCAGATTCTGCGCCAGACAGGCGATGCCGGTAATCGGGTTGCCGATTTCGTGGGCCACGCCCGCCGCCAGCCGGCCGATGCTGGCCAGGCGTTCGGAATGCACCAGTTTGTCTTCGAGCATCTGCGTTTCGGTCAGATCCTCCACCAGCAACACCAAGCCACTGTTGCCCGGCGCCAGCGGCTCGTCGATCGCCGCCTTGTGCAGGTTCAGCCAACGGGTCTGGCCATCGAGGGCGAGATGCTGTTTATGCAAATGCTCGTCGGGCAGATTGATGAAGCCCTGCAACAGATCTTTCCACGGCTCGCCAATGGTACTCAAGCGCGAACCGACGACACGCTGCGCGGCGATCCCGGTGAGTTCTTCCATGGCCTTGTTCCACATCAGGATCTCCTGATCCTTGGCCAGCGAACAGACACCCATCGGCAGTTCCTGCAGGGTCTGGCGGTGGTAGCGGCGCAGCGCATCGAGTTCGGCGGCAAGTCCTGTGAGGCGCGAGTGGTAATCCTCAAGGCGACTTTCGATGAAATGGATGTCTTCGGTGACGTAGTTTTCGCCGCCGGCCTTGTACGGCAGGAAGGTTTCGACCATGTCCTGGGCGACGCTCGGGCCCATCAGCCCGGACAGGTTGGCCTCGATGCGGTCGCGCAAACGGCGCAAGGCGTACGGGCGGCGCTCGTCGAACGGCAGATACAGGTCACGCAGCGCTTGCTCGACTTCTTTCTGCGCTGCCTTGGCACCCAGCGGTTTCGCCAGTTGCGTGGCGAATTCCTGCGGCGAGGCGGCGTGCAGCTCGCGGCGTTGCGGACGACGCACGTTATCCACCGCGCAGGCTTCGGCGGCACTGGCTTCTTCAGGGCTGGCGTTGGTGAACAGTGAGATCAAGGTGAACATCAACACATTGGCGGCCAGCGAGGCGATGGCCGCCATGTGCCAACTGGTGTCGTCGAGCACGTAGATCATGTTCAGCAGCGGAATGTAGAAACCCTGCAGATTGCCGACCAGTGGCAACAGCATGGTCACCACCCACACCAGAATCCCCGCCAGCAGACCGGCGATGAAGCCGCGTCGATTGGCGGTCGGCCAGTACAGCACCGACAGCACTCCCGGCAAGAATTGCAGGGTGGCCACGAACGCGACGATGCCGAGGTTGGCCAGATCCTGCTCGGCGCCGAGCATCAGGTAGAAGCCGAAACCGGCCATGATGATCGCGACGATCAGCGCGCGGCGCGTCCACTTCAGCCAGCGGTAGATATTGCCTTCGGCCGGTGGCTGATAGAGCGGCAGCACCAGATGATTCAGTGCCATGCCCGACAGCGCCAGCGTGGTGACGATGATCAGCCCGCTGGCCGCCGACAGCCCGCCGACATACGCGAGCAACGCCAGCGGTTTGCTGTTGGCGGCGATGCCGATGCCAAGGGTGAAATATTCCGGGTTGGTCGTGGCGCCGAGTTTCAACCCGGCCCAGAGAATCAGCGGCACCGCCAGGCTCATCAGCAGCAGAAACAGCGGCAAACCCCAACTGGCGCTGACCAGCGAGCGCGGGTTGAGGTTTTCGGTAAAGGTCATGTGGTACATGTGCGGCATGACGATCGCCGAGGCGAAGAACACCAGCAGCAGCGTGCGCCACGGCCCTTCCTGCAACGGCGTATGCAACGCGGCGAGGGCGGTCTGGTTTTGCAGCAGCCACAGTTCGAGTTGTTGCGGACCGTCGAACACGCCGTACAACGCATACAGGCCGACGCCGCCGAGGGCGACCAGCTTGATCACCGACTCGAAGGCAATCGCAAACACCAGCCCTTCGTGTTTCTCGCGAGTGGCGATGTGGCGCGAGCCGAAGAAGATCGTGAACAGAATGATCAGCGCGCAAAATGCCAGAGCGACGCGGCTCTGGATCGGCTCGCCGGTGAGGATACCGATCGAATCGGCGACGGCCTGAATCTGCAGGGCCAGCAGCGGCAGTACGCCGATCAGCATGAAGATCGTCGTCAGCGCGCCGGCCCAGGTGCTGCGAAAACGAAACGCGAACAGGTCCGCCAGCGACGACAGTTGATAGGTGCGGGTGATTTTCAGGATCGGATAGAGCAGCACTGGCGCCAGCAGAAACGCACCGGACACGCCCAGGTAACTCGAGAGAAAGCCGTAGCCATATTGATAGGCAAGGCCGACCGTGCCGTAGAACGCCCAGGCACTGGCATAGACTCCCAGCGACAAGGTGTAGGTCAGCGGGTGGCGAATGATCGCGCGCGGGATCATGCCCCGTTCGCTGACCCAGGCAACGCCAAACAGCGCCGCCAGGTACGCGGCGCTGACCAGGATCATCTGGGTCAGGCTAAAGCTCATCGGCATCTTTTTGGCTCTGCAGGATGAAGGTCACGACAATCAGGATCAGCCAGAGCAGATAAGGGCGATACCAGGCGCCCGTCGCGTCGATCCACCAATCCATGATGGCGGGGGAAAACAGGTAGATCCCCACGACTAAAAGCAGGACCAAGCGATAGATGTACATCCCGGCCTCTCTTTTTTATGCGCGTGCCCGAAAACGTGCGGCGATGGTAACGGATGGGCGCGTGACTGCAAGGGGCGTCATCGCAGTTGCGCCTCGGGCAGGGTCAGTGTGCGCGGGATTTTCGTAGCATCCCAGTGCGTGCTGCCCCAGGCGAGCAGTTCACGCGGCGAAGCGTGGGCGAGTTCAGTGCCGGGGTTCTGCCCCAGCGCGCGCAGGGCTCGCAGCAGTAACGGTGTGGCCTGGTCGGCCGCAAGCGGCGGCGAGCGGTACGACTTGCCGAGTTTGTTGCCGTCCGGCTGGGTGATCAGCGGCAGATGCAGGTAGCGCGGCTGACGCAGGCCGAGCAGTTCCTGCAGATACAACTGGCGCGGGGTCGAGTCGAGCAGATCGGCGCCACGCACGATGTCGGTGATACCTTGCCAGGCGTCATCCAGCACCACCGCCAGTTGATAGGCGTAGAGCCCGTCGCGACGACGAATTACGAAATCGCCGACATCCCGGCCCAGGTGCTGGCGGTATTCGCCCTGCACGCGGTCGATGAAGTGATACTCCAGCTCCGGCACGCGCAGGCGGATCGCCGCGTCCTGTTGATCGTGGCCGGCATTGCGACAAAAGCCCGGATAAATGCCGTTGTACGGTTCGAGCTGTTTGCGCGAACACGTGCAGGCGTAGGCCAGGCCGTGATTGAACAGGCTGTTGAGCACTTCGGCATAGGCGTCGTGGCGATCGCTCTGACGCACCATCTCGCCGTCCCATTCGAAACCGTAACTCTCCAGCGCCTTGAGAATCGCCGCTTGCGCTCCGGGCTCTTCGCGGGGCGGATCGAGATCTTCCATGCGCACCAGCCAGCGCCCGCCAACCGCACGCGCGTCGAGGTAAGAGGCGAGGGCGGCGACCAGCGAACCAAAGTGCAAGTGGCCACTGGGGGTCGGGGCGAATCGGCCGATGTAGGCGGGGGAGGTTCTTACGGTCATGGGGACGAAAGCTATTCAGAGTTGACTCAGCTTATCCCTGTGGGAGCGAGCCTGCTCGCGAATGCGCACTTCCAGACAATTCAATGTTGACTGGAACACCGCTTTCGCGAGCAGGCTCGCTCCCACAAAGGCAGAAGCAGGTTAGGCAGGCAAATGTCAGAAACAAAAACGGAGCGTTCGCACGCTCCGTTTTTCGTTCAGGTCGCAATCACTTGCCGACCTGTTTTTCCTTGATTTCCGCCAGGGTCTTGCAGTCGATGCACAGATCCGCCGTCGGGCGGGCTTCGAGGCGCTTGACGCCGATCTCGATGCCGCAGGACTCGCACCAGCCGTATTCTTCGTCCTGAATCAGCTCAAGCGTCTTGTCGATCTTCTTGATCAGCTTGCGCTCGCGGTCGCGGGCGCGCAGTTCGAGGGCGAACTCTTCTTCCTGGCTGGCACGGTCGGCCGGGTCAGGGAAGTTGGCCGCTTCGTCTTTCATGTGATCAACCGTACGGTCGACTTCCTGCATCAAGTCCTGTTTCCACTTGTTCAGGATCTTGGTGAAGTGCGCGCGCATCGGAGCGCCCATGTACTCTTCACCCGCCTTCGGAACGTAAGGTTCGAAGCCGCTGATCGTCGCTTGCTGCTGTTGCTTTGCTTGGGTGGACATGAAATAGACCGCCTCTACTCTTGTAATCCATTGCGCAGGATTGCTCCATCACCGACACCTGCCGGCCCTGCGGCTGCAAGCGGGCGAACTTACCAGATCAAATCAGCCTGCGCTACTCCCGGATGTCGAGCCCCCGGCGGGTGGCGCTTGCAGATGTTTGGCAAGCCGTGTCTGTGGGAATGGAGACCTGTTCAATCACTGATTTTAGTCAATCCTGGAGCGTACGTTCAGATCGTTACAGTCCAGCGTTCTTGAGGCTGTGACCTTCACGGGTTCTCGCTCGTTCCGGCAGACAGGTAGAATCGTCTCTTTTTTCCCGTCGAAGGCATTTCAATGGCCCCCTACAGTGCGCGCAGTCGTGCGATCGAACCGTTTCATGTGATGGCGCTGCTCGCGCGGGCCAATGAATTGCAGGCCGCCGGGCACGACGTGATCCATCTGGAGATCGGCGAGCCGGACTTCACCACCGCCGAGCCGATCATTCGCGCCGGGCAAGCGGCGCTGACGGCGGGCAAGACCCGCTACACCGCGGCGCGCGGGATTCCCGAGTTGCGCGAGGCGATTGCCGGGTTCTATCAATCGCGGTACGGGCTGAACATTGATCCGCGGAGGATTCTGATCACCCCGGGCGGTTCCGGTGCGCTGCTGCTGGCCAGTGCGTTGCTGGTCGATCCCGGCAAGCACTGGTTGCTGGCCGACCCCGGCTACCCGTGCAACCGGCATTTCCTGCGGCTGGTCGAAGGCGCGGCACAATTGGTGCCGGTCGGGCCCGACGTGCGCTATCAACTGACCCCCGATCTGGTCGCGCGGCACTGGGATCGCGACAGCGTGGGCGCATTGGTCGCGTCGCCGGCCAACCCGACCGGGACGATTCTGACGCGCGATGAACTGGCCGGGTTATCCACCGCCATCAAGGCGCGTCACGGTCATCTGGTGGTCGACGAGATCTATCACGGCCTGACGTACGGCACCGATGCCGCCAGCGTTCTGCAAGTGGATGACGGTGCGTTCGTGCTCAACAGCTTCTCCAAGTATTTTGGCATGACCGGTTGGCGCCTCGGCTGGCTGGTCGCGCCGGACGCAGCGGTGAGCGAGCTGGAAAAGCTGGCGCAAAACCTCTACATCAGCGCGCCGAGCATGGCGCAACACGCGGCGCTGGCCTGTTTCGAGCCGGCGACGATCGCAATTTTCGAAGAGCGCCGCGCCGAATTCGGCCGTCGCCGCGATTTCCTTCTGCCGGCGCTGCGCGAACTGGGCTTCAACATTGCCGTCGAGCCTGAAGGAGCGTTTTATCTGTACGCCGATATCAGCCAGTTCGGCGGCGATGCCTTCGCGTTCTGTCAGCATTTCCTCGAAACCGAGCACGTTGCCTTCACCCCGGGCCTGGATTTTGGCCGCTATCAGGCCAGCCACCATGTGCGTTTTGCCTACACGCAAAACCTTGATCGCTTACAGGAAGCGGTGGAGCGTATCGCCCGTGGCTTGAAGAGCTGGCAAGGCTGATGCGCTTTTATCCAGAGCTTGAAGAAGCACGCCTGATCCGCCGATACAAACGTTTCCTCGCTGATATTGAAACCGTTAGCGGCGAGTTGCTGACCATTCACTGTCCCAACACCGGCTCAATGCTCAACTGTCAGGTTGAGGGCGGGCAGGTCTGGTTCAGCCGCTCGAACGACCCCAAGCGCAAGCTGCCCGGCACCTGGGAGATCGGCGAAACCCCGCAGGGGCGCTTGTTCTGTGTGAATACCGCACGGGCGAATGGGTTGGTCGAAGAAGCCTTGCAGGCGGGGGTTATCACCGAGCTGAACGGCTTTACCGCGTTGAAGCGCGAAGTCGCCTACGGGCAGGAAAAAAGTCGCATCGATTTTCGCCTCGAATACCCGAGCGGTCCGGCGTATGTCGAAGTGAAAAGCGTCACCCTGGGC
Source organism: Pseudomonas fluorescens (assembly GCA_902825215.1). GTDB lineage: Bacteria > Pseudomonadota > Gammaproteobacteria > Pseudomonadales > Pseudomonadaceae > Aquipseudomonas > Aquipseudomonas fluorescens_G. The sequence continues at coordinate 5,243,240 of LR782234.1, read as the reverse complement.
TTCGATGAAACGGCGGTGGCGGCGTTCCCTGATGCCGTGACCCAGCGTGGCGCCAAGCATCTGCGCGAGCTGGCGCATCTGGCGCGCGACGGCATTCGTGCGGTGCAGCTGTATTGCGTAAACCTGACCGGCATCGAAGCCGTGCGCCCGGCCGAGGAAATCGATTCGGCTTACGCAGAGGCGCTGCGCGAAGCGGTTGCCTGCGGCGTGGAAGTGCTGGCTTACGGCGTGCGCCTTGACCATGAGGAAATGGTCATCGACCGCCGACTCGAGGTGCGGCTAAACGGTTAAACCTTTATCCACAGGCCTTGCGAGTCTTCTGCGCATTCAATCGCCGTGAGCGATTGCCCGGCACACGGCCCGGCGACGCATTCACCGTCCTCGATCAGAAACAGTGCGCCATGGGTGGCACACTGGATCAGGCTGTTGCTGGGGTCGAGAAACTGGTCAGGTTGCCATTCAAGGCCGACGCCACGGTGCGGACAGCGATTCAAATAAACGTAAGCCTGCCCGCCACGGCGTACGGCAAACAGTTTGTTGCCGTCAATGTCGAAGCCGCGGCTGCTGGCTTCGGGCAGCTCAGTGCCGGCGCAGAGAAACTTCATGGCTATCCTCAAGAGTCTGCTCGTGTCTGGATATGTCCGAGCTTGACGTTTAAATGCAAACAATTATCAAATGGCGGCCTTCTCCCACAGGGAGTCTGGCAGCTGTCGAGGATACTTGGCTCGCTCTGCGGATGCCCGGGAAACCTTACCCAAGGAAGCTGTGTATGCGCCTGAGTCCCCGCATTGCTGCGTTGTGTGTCGGCTGGCTGTTCAGTCATCACGCTGTCGCGGCTGATCTGCCGCAACGCTGGGTCAGCGCCGGTGGTGCGCTGTCGGAATGGGTCGTTGCGCTGGGCGGCGAAGCGAAACTGGTCGGCGTCGATACCACCAGCCAGCATCCGCAATCACTCAAGGCGCTGCCAAGCATTGGTTATCAGCGCAGTCTTTCTGCCGAGGGCATTCTCAGCCTGCGCCCGGACATGCTCATCGGCACCGAAGAAATGGGCCCGCCGCCGGTGCTGGCTCAGGTCAAGGCAGCCAAGGTCCGCGTCGAGCTGTTTTCGGCGCAAGCGGATTTGCCGACGTTGGCGCAAAACGTCAGTCGTCTGGGCCAGTTGTTGGGCGCAGAAGCGCAGGCGAAGCAACTGCTGCAAACTTATCAACAGCAACTCGATGCGCAACAGGTGCGGGTGGCTCAGGCGCAAACCGCACAAAAAGCCCCGGGCGTGCTGCTGTTGCTCGGGCATGCCGGAGGCAAACCGCTGATAGCCGGCAAGGGCACCGCCGCCGATTGGCTGCTGCAACAGGCAGGCGGGCGTAACCTGGCGACCCATAGCGGTTACAAACCGTTCTCGGTGGAATCGCTCGCCAGCCTCGATCCCGAAGTGTTGGTGTTCGCCGATCGTGCGCTGAGCGGCGAGGCGGCGAAAACCGCGCTATTCAAGGAAAATCCGATGTTGAGTTCCAGTCGCGCGGCCAAGGCCGGGCGGGTGATGGAGCTGGATCCGACGCTGCTGGTCGGCGGGCTCGGGCCGCGCTTGCCGGCTGCACTGAAAACCCTGTCTGACGGTTTTTATCCGGCCAAGGGCGGCCAATGACCACACTGGTCAAACCGCGTGGCCTGTTCATCGGCCTGACACTGCTGTGTCTGTTGGCAATTTGGCTGTCACTGGCGCTCGGGCCGGTCAGCCTGCCGCTGTTCGATACCTTGCGCGCCGCGTTGCGCCTGCTGGGGGTGCCGCTGGCGCCGGACGGTCTGGAGCAGGCCGAACTGATCCTTGGACAGATTCGTCTGCCGCGCACCTTGCTCGGTCTGGCGGTGGGTGGCGTGCTGGCGTTGTCCGGCGTGGCGATGCAGGGCTTGTTTCGCAATCCGCTGGCCGATCCGGGATTGGTCGGGGTTTCCAGTGGCGCAGCGCTGGGAGCAGCGATTGCGATTGTTGGCGGCGAGATGTTTGGCGAAGTGCCGGAAGGGTTTGCGCCTTACTTATTGTCGGTGTGCGCGTTTCTCGGTGGGCTCGGCGTAACGGCGCTGGTCTATCGACTGGGCCGGCGTAACGGTCAGACCCACGTCGCAACGATGTTGCTGGCGGGCATCGCGCTGACGGCGCTGGCCGGCTCGGCCGTCGGCCTGTTCACTTATCTGGCGGATGACGCGACCCTGCGCACGCTGACCTTCTGGAATCTCGGCAGCCTCAATGGCGCCAGCTACGCGCGGCTGTGGCCGTTGCTGATCATCAGCGCCGCTGTCGCGTTGTGGCTGCCGCGTCGGGCCAAGGCCTTGAATGCCTTGCTGCTCGGCGAGTCGGAGGCCGGGCATCTGGGGATCGACGTCGAGCGGCTCAAGCGTGAACTGGTGTTCTGCACCGCACTGGGTGTCGGCGCGGCGGTGGCGGCGGCGGGTATGATCGGTTTTGTCGGGCTGGTGGTGCCGCACCTTGTGCGACTGCTCGCCGGGCCCGACCATCGCGTGCTATTGCCAGCCTCGGTGCTGGCCGGTGGCAGCCTGTTATTGCTCGCCGATCTGGTGGCGCGCCTGGCGCTGGCGCCGGCGGAATTGCCGATCGGTATCGTCACGGCATTCATTGGCGCGCCATTCTTTCTTTATCTGTTGCTGCGAGGGCGGGCCTGATGCTGCGTGCGCACAATCTGCAGATTCAGCGCGGGCGCAAAACCGTGCTCGATGAGGTCACGCTACAACTCGAAGCGGGCGAAGTACTCGGTGTCCTCGGCCCGAACGGTGCGGGCAAAAGTACGTTGCTCGGCGCGTTGTGCGGCGAGTTGGCCGCCAGCGCGGGCGAGGTGTTGCTCGATGGCAAGCCGTTGCATGACTGGGCGCGAAGCCAGCGTGCGCAACGCTTGGCAGTCTTGCCGCAGGTTTCGACGCTGGACTTTGCCTTCCGTGTCGAAGAAGTGGTGGGCATGGGCCGCTTGCCTTATCAAAGCGGCCGCATGCGTGACGAGGAGATCATCGCTGCGGCATTGGCGGCGGCCGATGCCGGGCATCTGAACGGGCGCAGTTATCTGGCGTTGTCCGGTGGCGAGCGCCAGCGCGTGCACCTGGCGCGGGTGCTGGCGCAGTTGTGGCCGGGGCAGGCCGGGCAAACGCTGTTGCTCGACGAGCCGACTTCAATGCTCGATCCGCTGCATCAGCACACCACTTTGCAGGCGGTGCGTGAGTTTGCCGATCGCGGCGTGGCGGTGCTGGTGATCCTGCATGATCTGAACCTCGCTGCGCGTTATTGCGACCGCATCCTGCTGCTGGAAAACGGCCGACCAGTGGCCCTGGATACGCCCGAGCGGGTGCTGCGCCCGGATACACTGCAAGCGGTGTTCGGACTGCAAGTGCTGGTGCAGCCGCACCCGGAGCGCGGGCATCCGCTGATCATCGCCCGCTGACTGAGTTGTCGAGGTGTGTACATGCGAGGACTGTGGTTATTGATGCTGGTGTTGCTTGCAGGGTGTCAGCACGCTGTTGCCCCTGCGCCGGTCAATGGCGAGATTCGCGACCTGCACAGCGGTGAAGTGCTGACCGCAGAGCAACTGGTGACGCGTCTTGCGAGGCCCGAGCGACTGATCATCGGCGAGCAGCATGACAATGCCGATCACCACGCTGCGCAGTTATGGCTGTTGCAGGCGCTCGGCGAGCAGCGCCAGCAGGGCAGTCTGTTGCTGGAAATGCTCACGCCCGATCAGCAGCCGAAAGTGGTTGCCGCGCGGCAGACGCCGGCATCCGCCGATGTTGCCAAAGCGCTGGACTGGCAGGACGGCTGGGACTGGACGCTTTATGGTCCGATCGTACGCTTCGCGCTCTCGCAAGCGTATCCGCTACTGGCGGCCAATCTCGACAACAACGAAATCCGCGCAGTCTATCGAGAGTCTCCCGCGCTGAGCGGTGCGCGCAGCAACGCGGCATCGGTGCAAAACACACTGTTGGAACAAATCAGCGATTCCCACTGCGGCTTGCTGCCCGAATCGCAAATGCCGGCGATGCTGGCGGTTCAGCAACAGCGTGATCGGCGCATGGCTGAGCGCCTGCTCGCGGCGCCCACGCCCTCAATCCTTCTGGCTGGCGCCTGGCATGCACGCAAGGATGCCGGCGTGCCGCTGCATGTTCTCGATTTGGGCGCGGCCGATGTCCCCACAGTGCTGATGCTGGCCGAGCAGGGCGAAAAGGTGACTGCGGTGATGGCCGATTATGTCTGGTACACGCCTGCCACGCCAAAGCAGGATTACTGCGAGCAGATGCGCAAACAGTTCGGCCAATGACTTTTTTGGCAGGCAAAAAAAGACCCGGTAAAAAACCGGGTCAAATAACCGTGATTAGCCTGATGAGGAGATAATCTGAGAGTCCGAACCAAGGGCTTTTCAGAATATCGACTGATCTCGCGACCAGTTGTGATAATCATAGCGATTCTCATTACCGCGTCAACCACTGATTTGCCGTTTTTACGATTCAGTCGCGAAAATGGCCGGAATGCCGCGCGAATCAAGGGCTTCAGCGTTGGCCTTTAGCGACGGTGGCGGGTGCGATCTGCCGGTTCAATTGGCCGATGCGCCGCGCCATGCTCTCGATCAGGCTGTGAGCGATCTTCGGATTCGTCCGAGTCATGCTCAAAAACTGATCACCCGGAATCAACATCACCGTGCTCGGTACGCGCGCGATCACTGTGGCGTTGCGTGGTTCACCGGTGAAGATCGCCATGGCGCCGAAAATCTCGTCCCTGGCGACGTCGCCGACCTTGTGTCCATCAACAAACGCTTCGGCATGCCCGTCGATGATCACAAACACATGATCGGCAACGTCACCCTGCCTGATCAGGGTTTCGCCAGCCTCGACCCGTTTGAAACCGTTAGTGCTGCGAAATTCGCGCGGTTTCAGCTCTGCTACGGCGTGGGCCAGGATGGCCATGTGACCTTGCATGTATTCAACGAACTGCTCCGCGCGGCCTGCGTCAGCGTAAAGATGCCGGAACAGCTCTTCACGGCGGTAGGGCTGCAAACGCAGCGGTGCGTCGCAGTACCAACGACAATCAGCCCACGCGTCGCCGCGCTGCAGCCCGATCAAATCGCCTTCCTGCCAGTAAAACAGCGGTCGCGCGCCGATGTGGCCGTTGATAACACCGTCAATCAGCAGAAACAACTGTCCGGCGGGCAACAGGGGCAGCAAGTCATCCGTCGCATTCACCTGCAAAACCGGCCCGCAAGGAGCGAGATCTCGCACCCACTGCACGGGCAGGCTTTGCAAACGGTTGATCATTGCATCGGTATACGCCGATTGTTCGCCCAGTAAATACATGACGGTCGCTGCCGTTCAGTTCTTGTGACGCGCGGAAATGGCTTCGAGCTGCTTGTTCAGGGCGTCCTTGCGCTCGGCGGGGATGTCGTTCCAGTGCACATCCATCAGGGCGCCTTCGATCGCATACAACAACACCTTCGATGCACGAAACCCGCGGGTACGCACGGCCCGGTAGGCGTCCACTGCGCCGAGCCGACGCAAGTCCGAGGCGCTGTGGATGCCCACGGCATGCAGCCATTGCGCCGACGTCTTGCCAAGATTTTTCAGGTGTTGCAGTTCATCATTCATCAAGCCTCCTTGCGACGGCCGAATGGTGCGTGGGCGAGCTTCTCAGGAGTGTAGCCATCAGTAGGAAAAGCGTGGTTGTTTGGTCGGATTCGACGCAAATGCTTCTAAGAAAGGGGATAAAGATCTACGAATGCAGAAGGGAAGGGGCATAGCGCATAACAAATGTGGGAGCGAGCCTGCTCGCGAAGACGGTGGATCAGCCGCTACCTATATCGACTGACACTATGCCTTCGCGAGCAGGCTCGCTCCCACAAGGGGGGGCCAGGGCTGACAGCGATCTCAGCGCGTGCGATAGCGCAGCCGCGTGCCGAAATTCATCGACATCAGAATCTCGTCAGCACTCAGCTCCGGCGGGAAGTACGCACCGGAAATCTGTGCGTGGGCCAGGCTTGCGCCTTCCAGCTGTGCGTTACGGAAATCGATGCCACGCAAATCGGCGGAACGGAAATACGCGTCGCGGAAATCCACGCCATCGGCGTTCAACTCGCGCAGATCGAGACCGCGGAAATCGCCGCCGACCATGTCGATCGGACCGTCCTGCGGACGCTCCTTGTTGAAACCAGTGATGTCGTCTTTGTGCAGCAAGGCATACAGCGGCGTATCGAGAAGTTTCGGCTGGCTCATGTCAGATCACCTGTTGGTTTTATGACGCCAGTATAGTGCCACTATTTGGCGGCCGTGAAGCGAGCGAGGGCTTCACGGCCGAAATAGTTTCTTACAGGCCTGGCAGGCGCTGACGAATCTGCGCGACCACTGTGTCGAGCGTGCCGGATTCATTGGTCTGCACGCGTTTGCTGCGCAGAATCTCTTCCGGCGTCAGCGCTTCGCGATTGGCCTGTTGCGCTTCGATCACCGCCAGGGTGGCGTCGGACGGGTCCTTCTGGTCGGCTTGGCGCATCGCCAGCCAGCTCTCGATCACCGCTTGCGGCGCGTTGCAGTCGAGAATCAGGAAGGGCGTGCCGGTGGCTTCGGCGATTTTCGCGGCGTTGTCACGTTGTTCGCGTTTCAGGTAAGTGGCGTCGATCACCACCGGGAAACCAGCGTGCAGGATCACTTCGGCGATTTCGTGCAGGCGCGCATAAGTCGCGGTGCTGGCATCGGCGCTGTAAATCCCGGCCTGTACGTCGTTGGCGACGGTCTGCTCGCCGAACAGGCGCTTGCGCTCGACATCCGAACGCAGGCGGATCGCGCCCAGTGCCTCGACCAGGCGCATGGCAACATGGCTTTTGCCGACCGCGGACACGCCGTGGGTGATCGCCATGAAGCGTGACGGAATGGTGCTGTAGCTTTCCGCCAGGTTGGCGTAGTTGCGGTACTGGCGCAGGGTGGTAGCGCGCTGCACGGCGGTCGCGTCCGCCGGCATGCTGAACAGCGCGACCTTCGCGCGCACCAGCGCACGGTAGGCTTTATAGAAGTTCAGCACTTCCAGGCCTTGATAGTCGCCGGTCAGTTCCAGGTACTGGCTGATGAAACGTCGCGCCAGGGATTTCAGGCCGCGGTCTTCCAGGTCCATCGCGAGGAAACCGGTGTCGGCCCAGACGTCAGTGAAACGGAACGGCTCGTTGAACTCGATGCAATCGAAGATCACCACGTTGCCGTCGATGACCGTGGCGTTGCCCAAGTGGATGTCGCCGTGGCATTCACGGGTAAAACCTGCGGCCTTGCGCTCGGCGAACAGTGGCTTGAGACGCTCGAAGCTGCTTTCGGCCCAGGCTTTCAGCGCCTCGAGTTGCAGCAGATCGTTTTTGTCGCTGAGGAACGGCAGGATTTGCTCGAAGTTTTGCGCGACCGGCGCCATTACGCTGTCCGGGGTGCCGGCGTCGTGTTCGGTCGGGACTTTTGGTGCACTGAGGTGGAAGCGGGCAATCTGCTCGGCCATCGCATCGATGTGCTGGGTGGTCAGCTCACCGTTGGCTTGCAGGGTGCTGAGCAGGCCGGTCTGCGGGAACTGACGCATTTTCAGCACGTATTCGATCGCCGCGCCTTCGCCGCCCAATTGCGGTGCCTCGACGCTGCCGGTGACCGGCAACACTTCCAGATACAAATCCTCGGTCAGGCGCTGGTTCAGGCGCAGTTCTTCAGCGCAGAAATGTGCACGCGATTCCAGTCCGGTGAAGTCGAGGAAGCCGAAATTAACCGGCTTCTTCACTTTATAGGCAAAGGGGCCGGTGAGAATCACCCACGAGATGTGGGTTTCGATGACCTGGAACCCTTCGACGGGATGCGGGTAGAGGGCCGGGTTTTGCAGGGCAGCGATCAGGGACTGGCTCACGGGCGATCCTTCAGAGACGGGAAAATTCGAGGTCGCCATTATGGCCGCTTGCCCGCCGGACGCAAACCTCTGAGGGTGCCTGTTGAGGATCGATAAAGTGCGTATAATCCGCCGCCATGACTCGATCCCGATCCCCCCGTACCAAGAAAAAACCGTCGTCCAAGGGCCTGAGCCCGTGGCTGAGCTGGGCCATCAAACTCAGTCTGGTCGGCCTTGTCGTGCTGGCCGGCTTCGCCGTTTACCTCGATGCCGTGGTGCAGGAGAAGTTCTCCGGCAAGCGCTGGACCATCCCGGCCAAGGTGTACGCGCGCCCGCTTGAGCTGTTCGTCGGACAGAAGCTCAGCAAGGACGATTTCCTCACCGAACTAGATGCCCTCGGCTATCGCCGCGAAGCCGTGAGCAATGGCCCCGGCGCTGCTGCCGTCAGCGGCAATACGGTTGACCTCAATACCCGTGGCTTCCAGTTCTATGAAGGTCTGGAGAAACCGCAACCGGTGCGCGTGCGCTTCTCCGGCGATTACGTTGCCGAGCTGTCGGCGACCAACGGTTCCAAGCTGTCGGTGGTGCGTCTGGAACCGCTGCTGATCGGCGGCATTTATCCGAAGAATCTTGAAGACCGCATCCTGATCAAGCTCGATCAGGTGCCGCCGTATCTGCTCGAAACTCTGGTCGCTGTCGAAGACCGCGATTTCTACAGCCACTGGGGCGTGTCGCCGAAGTCGATCGCCCGTGCGGTCTGGGTCAACACCTCTGGCGGCAAGATGACCCAAGGCGGCAGTACCCTGACCCAGCAGTTGGTGAAGAACTTCTACCTGACCAGCGAACGCAGCCTGACCCGCAAGCTCACCGAAGCGATGATGGCGATGTTGCTGGAGCTGCATTACGACAAGAAGGAAATCCTCGAGGCCTACCTCAACGAAGTCTTCGTCGGGCAGGACGGTCAGCGCGCGGTGCACGGTTTCGGTCTGGCCAGCCAGTTCTTCTTCGGCCAGCCATTGTCCGAGCTGAAGCTGCATCAAGTGGCGTTGCTGGTCGGCATGGTCAAAGGCCCGTCCTACTACAACCCGCGGCGCAATCCGGAGCGCGCGCTGGAGCGCCGTAACCTGGTGCTCGACGTGCTTGCACAACAGGGCGTAGCCACGCCGGAGCAGGTCGAAGCGGCGAAGAAAATGCCGCTGGGCGTGACCACCCGCGGCAAGCTTGCCGACAGCTCGTACCCAGGCTTCATCGATCTGGTCAAACGTCAGTTGCGTGAGGATTACCGCGACGAAGACTTGACCGAAGAAGGCCTGCGCATCTTCACCAGCTTCGACCCGATCCTGCAGATGAAAGCCGAGGCCTCGGTCAACGACACCTTTAAACGTCTGTCCGGGCGCAAAGGCTCCGATGACGTTGAAGCGGCGATGGTCGTGACCAACCCGGAAACCGGTGAAGTCCAGGCGATGATCGGCAGCCGTCAGGCCAGTTACGCCGGCTTCAACCGCGCGCTGGATGCGGTGCGGCCGATCGGTTCGTTGATCAAACCGGCGGTTTACCTGACCGCGCTGGAAAAACCGAGCCAGTACACGCTGACCAGTTGGCTGTCCGATGAACCGTTGTCGGTCAAAGGCGCAAACGGGCAGGTGTGGAAGCCGCAGAATTATGATCGCCGCTCCCACGGCACGGTGTTCCTCTATCAGGGGCTGGCGCATTCCTACAACCTGTCGACCTCGCGTCTGGGTCTGGAAGTCGGTGTGCCGAACGTGCTCAAGACTCTCGGGCGTCTCGGCGTAACCCGCGAGTTCCCGGCGTTCCCGTCGATGCTCCTGGGTGCCGGCGGCATGACCCCGATCGAAGTGGCGACCATGTACCAGACGCTGGCCAATGGCGGTTTCAACACGCCGATGCGCGGGATTCGCAGCGTACTGACCGCAGAAGGCGAGCCGCTCAAACGTTATCCGTTCCAGATTCAGCAGCGTTTCGACCCGGCCTCCATCTATCTGATCCAGAACGCCATGCAGCGCGTGATGCGTGAAGGTACCGGCAGTTCGGTTTATAACGTGTTGCCCAAGACCCTGACGCTGGCCGGCAAGACCGGTACCAGTAACGATTCGCGCGACAGCTGGTTCGCCGGTTTCAGTCAGGACCTGCTGGCCGTGGTCTGGCTGGGCCGCGACGACAACGGCAAGACGCCGTTCACCGGGGCGACCGGTGCGTTGCAGGTCTGGACCAGTTTCATGCGCAAGGCCGATCCGCTGCCGCTGGACATGCCGCAGCCGGATAACGTCGTGCAGGCCTGGGTCGATTCGCGCACCGGGCAAGGCTCCGATGCCAACTGCCCCGGTGCGGTACAGATGCCGTATATTCGCGGCAGCGAACCGCCACCCGGCGCCGCATGCGCAAGCGAAACGCCTGCCTCGCCGGAATCGGTGATGGATTGGGTCAAGGGCTGGATGAATTAAGCAAAGAGGGTTTCAAGTGAACAAGTGGTTGATTCCAGCGGTGACCGCCGTGGCTTTGCTCAGCGGCTGCTCTACCGTACAGCGTGGTTCGATTCCCGTCGTCGACTCCGGCACAGCGGTGTCCAACAGCGAGCGCATCGGTGCCAATGGCGGTTTCCGCCAGACCACGGTCAAGCGTCCGGTGCAGGGCCAGACTCAGGCCATTCCGCAGGGTGATACCGGTGTAGTGGTGATGGTGCCGGGCGGCGGCGCGGCCGTGTCGACACCGATCAGCTCCTCGCCAATCGTTCCGGGTCCGGCATCCGGCGGTATCACCTCGGGCCCATACAACCCGTCGGCGGTCGACTCGGCGCCGGTCAACTCCGGCAGCTACAGCGTGCCGTCGACGCCGAGTGGCATTCCGTCGGCGAGCAGCGGCGGTGGCCTGTCGGCCGATGAGCAACTGGACGGCCCGGTGCTCGCCTTGCTGACCACTGCACAACAGCAGCAGGCCGGTGGCGACCTCAACGGTGCCTCGTCGAGTCTGGAGCGCGCCCAGCGCGTTGCACCGCGTGAGCCGCAAGTGCTTTATCGTCTGGCGCAGGTACGCATGGCCCAGGGCGATGCGCCGCAAGCCGAGCAATTTGCCCGTCGTGCACTGACGATGGCCAACGGTCGTCCGGATCTGCAAGCCAGCCTGTGGGAGTTGATCGCTCAGGCCCGTGAGAAACAAGGCGATTCCGCAGGCGCCACGCTGGCCCGGCAGAAGGCCAAGGTCTCGCTGTGATGGATGCCCGTTTCCCGCAAATCGCCGATCAGTTGCTGCTGATCGAGCGTGAGCTGCGCACCCAGGGCTGGTGGGACGAGGTGCAGCCGTCGGCCGAAGCCTTGAGCAGTGTCGAGCCGTTTTCCGTCGACACACTCGATTTCGAGCAGTGGCTGCAATGGATCTTCCTGCCGCGTATGAAGGCGATTCTCGAACACAATCTGGCCCTGCCGAATGTCTCGGGTATTCACGAAATGGCCGAGATGGTTTTCGCGCAGCGCAACCTTGGGGGTAAGGATCGTCAGTTGCAGGTGCTGCTCAAGGATTTTGACGATCTGATCAAACGCTCGCATTGACGTGGGAACTGCCAGTGATCACTGGCAGTTCTGCTCAATCTGCTTCTGCGCTTCGGCGATGCGCTCCTGACGCTGCGCATCGTCAAGTCGCTTCAACTGTCCTTCGACTTCCTCTCGCAAGCGCGGATTGTTTTGCAACTGCGCAAGGTTGGTCCGTGCCTGCTCGCAAAACGCCTGGAGCTGCGCCTGTTGCTCGGCCACCTGTTTTTTGACCTTGTCGTCGATCGCTTTCTGATCACCAAGTACGCCGCTGCCGGGCATGGCGGATGGTTTTGCCGGGGGCGAGGAGGGCGTTTTCACGGTGGTCGACGGCTGGCCCGCAGGTGGCTGGGCATCGAAGTGAGTGACACCCTGGGCATCGACCCATTTGTAGATCTGAGCGGCCGAGCACCACGGGCTGAGGCCGATCAGCAGAGTCAGGAGGAGCGTTCGCATGCTGATTCCTTGGCAAAATTGCGCAATTGACGCTAACAGAGTAGCGCTTTTCAGGTTTTTTCTTGCGTTCTCATGTGCTTACCCACAATTAACCTCACAGACGACTTGACTTGCAGAGGGCGAAACAGAAGAATCCAAAGTCCGCTGTAGAGGGACTGCCAGAAGCAGACCCACTCGGTAGATCATGAGGCGCACATCCGCGCCGACCTGTTACACCCGCAACGCGTTACCTCGCGCTGGGTGGGAAAGGCCCGCAACACTTGGGACGATCCCAATACTTGCTCAGTCAGTGCTGACGTAGTCGGCGACCACCGTCGCTCATGCTCTGCCGAGAAGTAAACCTATTAAGACCCGCCCCTTTTTTGTGGACGGTATTCTGGCGTTTTAGAGGTGAACAACGTGGAGCTTTTATCTGGCGGTGAGATGCTCGTCCGCTTTTTGCGTGACGAAGGCGTCAAATATATCTACGGGTACCCGGGTGGTGCTCTCCTGCATGTTTACGATGCCCTGTTCAAAGAACCGGAAGTGACTCACATCCTGGTTCGTCACGAGCAAGCGGCAACTCATATGGCTGACGGCTACGCCCGTGCCACCGGTAAAGCCGGCGTGGTACTGGTGACTTCCGGTCCAGGCGCCACAAACGCCATCACCGGTATCGCCACCGCCTATATGGACTCGATTCCAATGGTGATCATTTCCGGTCAGGTGCCCAGCACCATGGTCGGCACCGACGCGTTCCAGGAAACCGACATGATCGGTATCTCCCGGCCGATCGTGAAGCACAGCTTCATGATCAAGCACGCCTCGGAAATCCCGGAAGTCATGAAGAAGGCATTCTACCTGGCGCAATCCGGTCGTCCGGGCCCGGTCGTGGTCGATATTCCGAAAGACATGACCAACCCGGCCGAGAAGTTCGAATACGTCTTCCCGAAAAAAGCCAAGCTGCGTTCCTACAGCCCGGCCGTCCGCGGCCACTCCGGGCAAATCCGCAAGGCAGCCGAAATGCTCCTGGCGGCCAAGCGTCCAGTGCTGTACTCCGGCGGCGGGGTGATTCTCGGCAACGGTTCCGCACCGCTGACCGAACTGGCAAAAATGCTTAACCTGCCGGTGACCAACACGCTGATGGGCCTGGGTGCTTTTCCCGGCACCGATCGCCAGTTCATCGGCATGCTCGGCATGCACGGCAGCTACACCGCCAACCTGGCGATGCACCATGCCGACGTGATCCTCGCGGTTGGCGCACGTTTCGACGACCGCGTGATCAACGGCCCGGCGAAGTTCTGCCCGAACGCCAAGATCATTCACATCGACATCGACCCGGCGTCGATCTCCAAGACCATCAAGGCTGATGTGCCAATCGTTGGCCCGGTCGAGAGCGTCCTGACCGAAATGGTCGCGATTCTCAAGGAAATCGGCGAAACCCCGAACAAGGAGTCCGTCGCCAGTTGGTGGAAGCAGGTCGATGAATGGCGTGGCGATCGCGGCCTGTTCCCTTACGAAAAGGGCGACGGCAGCAAAATCAAGCCGCAGACCGTGATCGAAACCCTGTGCGAAGTGACGAAGGGCGATGCCTTTGTGACCTCCGACGTCGGTCAGCACCAGATGTTCGCGGCGCAGTACTACACGTTCAACAAGCCGAACCGCTGGATCAACTCCGGTGGTCTGGGCACGATGGGCTTCGGTCTGCCGGCGGCGATGGGCATCAAACTGAGCTTCCCGGACGACGACGTTGCCTGCGTCACCGGCGAAGGCAGCATCCAGATGAACATCCAGGAACTGTCGACCTGCCTGCAATACGGCCTGCCGGTGAAAATCGTCATTCTCAACAACGGTGTGCTGGGCATGGTTCGCCAGTGGCAGGACATGAGCTACGGCAGCCGTCACTCGCACTCCTACATGGAATCGCTGCCGGACTTCATCAAACTGGCTGAAGCCTACGGCCACGTTGGCGTACGCATCACCGAATCGAAAGATTTGAAGTCGAAGATGGCCGAAGCTTTCGCCATGAAGGATCGCCTGGTGATCATCGACGTTGCGGTCGACACCAGCGAGCACGTCTATCCGATGCAGATCAAAGACGGCTCGATGCGCGATATGTGGTTGAGCAAGACGGAGCGTACTTAATCATGCGGCACATTATTTCCTTGCTTCTGGAAAACGAACCTGGCGCTCTGTCTCGCGTAGTCGGCCTGTTCTCGCAGCGCAACTACAACATTGAAAGCCTGACCGTGGCGCCGACCGAAGACCCGACCTTGTCGCGTCTGACGCTGACCACTGTGGGCCACGATGAAGTGATCGAGCAGATCACCAAAAACCTGAACAAGCTGATCGAAGTGGTCAAGCTGGTGGACCTGTCGGAAAGTGCTCACATCGAGCGCGAGCTGATGCTGGTCAAGGTCAAGGCCACTGGCGCCCAGCGCGCCGAGATCAAACGCACCACCGATATTTACCGTGGACAGATCGTCGATGTCAGCGCCAGCGTGTATACCGTTCAATTGACCGGTACCAGCGACAAGCTCGACAGCTTCATTCAGTCCATCGGCACCGCATCGATTCTGGAAACCGTCCGCAGCGGCGTGACCGGTATCGCCCGCGGCGACAAAGTACTCAGCATCTAAACCAAATTAGCGCATGGCCTGAATGGCCGGATATAAGGGGAAATTCATGAAAGTTTTCTACGATAAAGACTGCGACCTGTCGATCATCCAGGGCAAGAAAGTTGCCATCATCGGTTACGGTTCCCAGGGCCACGCCCAGGCGTGCAACCTGAAAGACTCCGGTGTCGACGTTACCGTTGGTCTGCGTAAAGGTTCGGCTACCGTTGCCAAAGCTGAAGCCCACGGCCTGAAAGTGACCGACGTGGCTTCCGCTGTCGCAGCGGCCGACCTGGTCATGATCCTGACCCCGGACGAGTTCCAGTCGTCGCTGTACAAGAACGAAATCGAGCCGAACATCAAGAAGGGCGCCACCCTGGCCTTCTCCCACGGCTTCGCGATTCACTACAACCAGGTTGTGCCACGCGCTGACCTCGACGTGATCATGATCGCGCCGAAGGCTCCGGGCCACACCGTGCGTTCCGAGTTCGTCAAAGGCGGCGGTATCCCTGACCTGATCGCGATCTACCAGGACGCCTCGGGCAACGCCAAAAACGTTGCACTGTCCTACGCTGCTGGCGTCGGTGGCGGTCGTACCGGCATCATCGAAACCACCTTCAAGGACGAGACCGAAACCGACCTGTTCGGCGAACAAGCCGTTCTGTGCGGCGGTACTGTTGAACTGGTGAAAGCCGGTTTCGAAACCCTGGTTGAAGCTGGCTACGCGCCGGAAATGGCCTACTTCGAGTGCCTGCACGAACTGAAACTGATCGTTGACCTCATGTACGAAGGCGGTATCGCCAACATGAACTACTCGATCTCCAACAACGCTGAATACGGCGAGTACGTGACGGGTCCGGAAGTGATCAACGCCGAATCCCGTCAGGCCATGCGCAACGCCCTGAAACGTATTCAGGACGGCGAATACGCCAAAATGTTCATCAACGAAGGCGCAACCGGCTACCCTTCGATGACCGCCAAGCGTCGTAACAACGCCGCTCACGGTATCGAAATCATCGGCGAGCAACTGCGCTCCATGATGCCGTGGATCGGTGCCAACAAGATCGTCGACAAAGCCAAAAACTAAGTCGTCGTTGCTTGTACGAAAGACGCGGCCTCGGCCGCGTTTTTTCGTTTGAGGCGGTGGTTCTGGTATAAAGCTGCATCGTTTGTGGCCGAACTGTCGTCCTCAAGCCTCTGTCGAATTTCTCCAAACCGTTGCAAGGTAATGTCCATGAGCGAACGTCCCGAAGAGCCGAACAAGGCTTCTGACGCCGAAAGCCTGCTGCCCGTCGATGAACACATCGAAGAAGGGCACGACGCGGAAGGTCGTAAAGTCCGGCATCGTGGTATCTATCTGCTGCCGAACCTGTTCACCACTGCGAACCTGTTTGCAGGCTTTTATTCCATCATCAACTCGATGAGTGCCCAGGCCGCGTTGAGCGCCGGGGATTCGGCGAACGCGAGCAAGTATTTCGCCTTCGCCGCGATCGCGATTTTCGTCGCCATGGTGCTCGATGGCCTCGACGGGCGTGTTGCGCGCATGACCAACACGCAAAGCGCCTTCGGCGCCGAGTACGACTCGTTGTCGGACATGGTCGCGTTCGGTGTCGCCCCGGCATTGCTGGCGTTCGGTTGGGCGCTGGGTGATATGGGCAAGGTCGGCTGGATGGTCGCCTTCATCTATGTGGCGGGCGCGGCGTTACGTCTGGCGCGCTTCAACACTCAGGTCGGTACCGCGGACAAGCGCTACTTCATTGGTCTGGCGAGTCCTGCGGCTGCCGGCGTGGTGGCCGGTATCGTCTGGGCGTTCAGTGATTACGGCATACAGGGCTCGAAGATGTCGTTTCTGGTCGCGCTGATGGTCGCGGCGGCCGGCATGCTGATGGTCAGCAACATCAAGTACAACAGCTTCAAGGAGCTGGATCTGAAAGGACGCGTGCCGTTCGTGGCGATCCTGGCGGTGGTATTGGTGTTCGCCGTTGTGTTCAGCGATCCGCCGCGCATTCTGCTGCTGGTGTTCCTCGCTTATGCCGCTTCCGGGCCAGTGCAGTACCTGTTGCGTCTTCGTCGTCACAAAAACGCCGAGTGATGTAATTTCCCGCATACTCCGCAGTCAATGGGTGCATCAGTCCTCCAAAGCTGCGGAGTTACCATGTTGATCAAAGTCCCTAAAGCGTCCGACTGCCATGAGTCGGATGTCACGCCTGAATCCATCTATCTCTCTCGCCGCCAATTACTCGGGGCTACGGCTGCCGGTATCGCCGTGAGCAGCCTGCCGCGTTGGGCGAGTGCCGCAGACGTCTCTCGTTATTCCGATGTCGAGCCCGGCAACGCGCCGGCCTGGCTTGCTGAAAAACTTCCTTCGACTCAGTGGGGCGCGGTCAACGTCAAGGATGAGGCGATCACGCCTTATAAAGACGCCACTCACTACAACAACTTTTATGAGTTCGGCACCGGCAAAGGCGATCCGGCGTCCAACGCCGGATCGCTGAAAACCGAACCGTGGAGCGTGGTGATAGACGGGGAGGTGGGCAAGCCGGGGCGATATGCACTGGAAGATTTCATGAAGCCATATCAACTCGAGGAGCGCATCTATCGGCTGCGCTGTGTCGAGGCGTGGTCGATGGTCATTCCGTGGATCGGCTTTCCGATCTCGGCATTGCTCAAGCAGGTCGAGCCGACCTCCAAGGCCAAATACATCCGCTTCGAAACCCTGCAGGATCCCAAAAGCATGCCTGGGCAGCGCTCGGGTTTTGCTTTGATCGACTGGCCTTATGTAGAAGGCTTGCGGCTGGACGAGGCGATGAATCCTTTGGCGATTCTGGCGGTGGGCATGTATGGGCGCGAGTTGCCGAATCAGAACGGTGCCCCCCTGCGTTTGGTCGTGCCATGGAAATATGGCTTCAAAAGCGTCAAGTCCATCGTGCGCATCAGTCTGGTCAGCGAGCAGCCGAAGACCACCTGGCAAAGCATCGCCGCGGATGAGTACGGCTTCTATGCCAACGTGAACCCGACCGTTGATCATCCGCGCTGGACGCAAGCACGCGAGCGGCGTTTGCCCAACAGCCTGTTTAAACCGAACGTGCGTGATACGCAGATGTTCAACGGCTACGCAGATGAAGTCGCTTCTTTATATACAGGGCTCGATCTGCGGAAGAATTACTGATGCGATTCCCGTACTGGCGTATAGGCGTGTTCATTGCGGCGGCCATCTGGCCGTTGCTGTGGGTGTATCAAGCTTTGCAGGATTCGCTGGGGCCTGATCCCGGCAAAGTCCTGGTTGATCGACTGGGGCTGGGCACGTTGATCTTGCTGCTGATCACCTTGAGCATGACGCCTCTGCAGAAGCTGACGGGGTGGGCTGGGTGGATTGCAGTTCGCCGGCAGTTGGGGCTTTGGTGTTTTGCCTATGTGGCTTTGCATCTGGGTAGCTACCTCGCATTCATTCTTGGTTTCGATTGGTCGCAGCTGGCTATCGAGTTACGTAAGCGGCCGTACATCATTGTCGGGGCATTGGGCTTTCTTGGATTGTTGGCACTGGCGGTGACGTCTAATCGCTACAGTCAGCGTCGTCTGGGTGTGCGCTGGAAGAAGTTGCATCGCTTGGTTTACGTGATTCTGGGTCTGGGCTTGCTGCATATGTTGTGGATCGTTCGTGCTGATCTCGAAGAATGGGCGATCTATGCCTTTATAGGTGGCGTGCTGCTCGTTCTGCGTATTCCTCCGGTGATGCGCAGAATCCCGCGCTTCAAAGCCGGGAAGT